>NZ_JBFTPT010000001.1:0-635346 GCF_056398625.1 Paenibacillus sp. 01T431 | reverse complement strand
TTTTTAAGCTGATCATCCATCCGCTTGTTTGCTGTTCCCTTTTTTCATACTTGCATAAAAAAAGAAACGGCACAGGACTTTTTCCCAAGCCGTTTCTGATTCTATTTTTATTCCCGGTCCTGACTCTTATGTTAACTTAATGACATTGGCCCCGCATGGGGCTCCTCTTCTTTAGCTTGATTAAGCTGCTTCCTGTCATAGTGCCTCGTTAATCTATTCTTTCGCTGATAGCAAATTCAAGATTCGGTAAAGAAACACTGCAGTTTCAGCACGGGTAGTATGATTGCTTGGCTTGATCATGCCGCCATCTCCTTGAATGAGACCTAGCTCAATCATGCCTGCTATGCTGCTGGCTGCATAATCTGGCACCTTATCTGCATCCTTGAAGCTGCTGAGCGATGCAATATCGCTAGGTAGCTCTAACGCTTCCGCTGCCTTTAATGCCCGCGCTGCCATAACCATCATATCTTGCCTTGTTATCTTTGCCTTCGGCTCAAATCGTCCACCCTCCATGCCGGTAACGATACCTAGCTTCTTGGCAATAGCCACTGCATCATAAAAATAATCCTGTGGCTGAACATCTGTGAATGCATCGCTTGCCTCCGCCTTCAAGCCTAACGCTCTTACAAGCATTAGAATAAAGTCTGCTCGGCTTACCTGTACAGCCGGGCTGAAGGTTGTAGCCGATGTTCCTTTTACAATACCTAAGGCAGCCAACTTCTCAACCGCTTCCTGCGCCCAAGAGTATTTGCCGAGATCTGTAAAGGCTGCTGCGGGCTGTTTATAAAATACTGCATAGATGCCCATGCGGTCTATTTGGAACCTGATATGTTTATCTGAGTCGGAATAGGCTGCTGCCGCAATTGCTGATGCTGTTCCTTGTTCATTAATGGACAATATACCGATGCTTGACGCTGTCTCGCTGCCTGTTAACAAATACGGGACCGTAACGGTAATCGGTGCCTTTGCATTGGTCCATGTATAAGCCTTTCCATCCAATAGCGCCGAAAGCTCAACGACTGCTCTTTCACCTATCTGGATCTGTACATCCTGCTTCAACGTTTTAAGGTCCCGCTCGCCGATGATAAGCCGCAGCTCCTTGCCAAGCTCTGCTGACTTCACCAGCATCTGTCCAGAAAGCAAGATCGTTGCTTTAGGCGTCGTTACTTCAATAAGCAAGTTAGGATGCTCAGACAAGAAGGATACAGGAAGATCCAAAGCATACTTCGCTGCCTCGCCGTTTTTGTTAAGCACAATAATTGCTTTCAGCTTTCCGTCTTTATCTGCTTTCGCCCGAGCTATCGCCTTCTGCAGGTCTTGTTCACTGACCACACCGACAGCCATCGTTCCACTTGGATCAAGCTTAGTGCTCATTTCCGCTTTGACAGAACCATCTGATTGCAGCTGGAACAAGTCAGGAGTGGAAATGACCGAGTCCCCGCCTCCTCCGCCAGTCGATGCTTTCTTGTACTCAAAAGTAACCCGTTTAGGCTCGCTCATATCATCTAATGCTAGATACGCCTCATAGATCCCCTCTACATCACCTGTCAATGTAAATGCGAATTGAAAGTTTCCAGTTTCTGTACTCGTCGTCTCGGCTGTGTAATTTACCTTGCCTTGTGGATCAAGCACCTTCAAGCTTACTTTTGTATGATCGCCATTCACCACTAACCCATCAATTGTTACCTTTTTTGCCGCAGTATCCAGTCCTGCTTTAACGCCTTCTATCGTCTTAATAAGCTCAATCTCTTTCTTGTATTCAAAAGTAATCTTCTCCGGCTCACTCATATCATCTGTTGCTAGATAGGCCTCATAGGTTCCCTCTAGTTCACCTGTAAGTGTAAAGTCGAATTGAAAGTTTCCAGCAGCTTCACTCATCTTCTTCGCTTCATAGTGAACTTTGCCTTGTGGATCGACGACTTTCAAACTTACGTTTGCAAGATCGCCATTCATTACCAGACCGTCTAAAGTTACTTTTTTGGATGCCGCATCTACCGTAGTTTTAATGCCTTCAATAGGCTTGGCTTCCTCTGCTCCCGAAAAGTGATAAACGCCAAATTCATAGAACGAATATCCGTAAAATGTTGCTCTTTCGATCCCTTCAAATTTAATGTATCTAGCCTTGATCGGGTCAAAATGAACCGTTTCTTTGCCGTCCTTCGCCGTAATTACGCCGTCATTTTCCTTGATCACACTCTTCCAATTTTGCTTATCATCGGAGACGAGTAATTTATAGGTTTTTGCGCGAGCGTATTCCCAATCAATCGTTACAGTGTCCATCTCCGTCACTTCACCGAGATCGACCTGGAACCATGTGTTGTTCAGCAGTTCACTTGCCCATCTTGTTGAAGGGAATCCATCAACTGCTTTCCCCGGAGCATAATTTGGATTACCGGCTTCTACTGTAGATGCTTCCGCGGCTTTATTCTGTGCCAAATTTCCAAGCAGGTAATAGACGTCTTCCTTCAGCGTGCTGTACGCCCCGTCTGTAATCATATGCTCTTTTTTCAGAAGCTCCAGCTTCGCATTAAAGCCTTTTAAGTACTTGGTAAACTTCGACTTGTCGTTTCCTTCGAACCGGCTCATCATCTCCAAATAATTGTTCAGCGAGCGAGCTGCTTCGTCATTTGTGAATTGTTTGGTTTCCTTGTAGCTTTCAATTAATGTTTTCAAATCGGATGCGCTGGTACCCGCTTCAATCACATAAAATGTTTTTTCCGATTTGCCTGCTGCTACGGTAATGACAAGCTCATGTTTTCCTGGCTTGCCTGCCAAATTTATAACCGTTCCTTCTGTGTAAGGCTTGCCATTAAAGGTAGCTGTTACTTTATTCAATCCACTTCCATCATCATTGATTAATTTCCATGTAAACGAAATGGGTTCTCTTTCCGAAATAGCCACTCCGCTTTGAAGCACTTGGCCATTCATTTGTACTTCTGCCTTTGGAGGGGCAGCGTTGTTCGCTTGATACGTTCCTTTTATAAATTGATAGAGCCAATCGTACAAAATGCGTGTTGCAGGATCAGCACTTACCGCCGTATCAAATACAGCATTATTACCTTGGTAGTAGGCTTTAAAGGCTGATTGCATAAAGCCGGTTTGGACGCCGCTGTTTAAATAATCAACATACCGCTCCCTAAACACGCCATCAGTCACCATACGATCATCAAACTCAAGCTCAACGCCCATCCCATACCGCTTCGCTATGTTCGTGGCGTCTTCCAGACGATCCTCATCCAATGGCTCGAAAAAGTAGTTTGGCTGGAAGGCTACAGCATCTATCCCGACATCCTTCCACATATGGCTTTTGTAAGCTAAGAAGTGCGGTATCCAGAAAAGCTTCAAGTTCTGAGCATGCACTTTATTACTCGTCGAACGAATTAAATCCGGCCCTGTCGCGCTTGTACTGATTTGTTCCTCCAGCCAGTACATGCCGGCAAGCTCAAGATGAGAGTAATGGTTTGATGCCCATTTTTGTTCCGCTTCATTTAACCACCACTGTATCGCTTTCTCTCTATTTGCATACGCTTTCATTTCTCCAACTTCAGAAGCATTGAAGCTTTCAGATATACCATCACCGTCAATATCTCCGAAATCGTTCACATACTCACCTGGGTCTGGAATCATTAAAACAACCTTTACCTTATGATCAGGCTGATTCAGCTTGCTTCCAACTTCCATCGCCGCTTCGTTTAGCTGCTGCATATCGCCTGTTTCTGCAAATGTTTTGTTCAGGTACCATTTCCAGTCCTCCAGCGTAGCTCCTCCGCCAAACGCATTTCCGGCCGGCGATGTAAGTCCAAGATAAAGAACGCCGTCAAAAAGCCAATCCACTGGTTCCCCGGACCGATCTACGTAACTGATATTAGGAATAATCCGATCCTTCGTCCAGGTACCCTTATCATTCGCATATTGTCCGTTATAGAGCAATCCAAGATTACGAATGCCAGCCGTTGCTTCTCCCGGCTCTAAGTAGCTCGGCTGCTCAGCGGCAACTTCTTCCGCTCCTTCCACTTTTCCATCTGCGCCCCATATTTCGATTTCATCAATGAAGGTCCAAGCTCTCGTATGCATCGAGAAGGTTACTTTCACATAACGGGCATAAGCCATCTCCGCATCAGAATTCCCACTTTTGATGCCATCTCTGCTTCCATTCCAGTCATATACCTCTTCTCTTGGCGGCCCATCCCCCCAAAGCAGCTTGGTTGAATTGTGTGAAAGCGTTCCCCAATTTTCTTTGTCGTCGGATACGTACATTGAGACCGTCAACGGCACAAGCATAGTGTTGTCAGGCCAATCCTGCAAAAATCGCGCTTTAATGCTCGAGATAGATTTCTTCTCCCCTAAATCAAACACAACCTCGCGTGTCATCTTCTTCACATGCCCTACCCAAGCCGGGTCCGACATATCCAACTTTCCATAAATGCCATCGGTCAGCTTATTATGATCATCCGGGTACTTGGCCTCCGGAGCTTCGGACCATTCATATCCAAGCCCCGCAGCAAGATTACGGAATGCAGACTGTCCCTGATCCTGTCCTTGATCTTGTCCATCTTCCGCTTGTACTGCCGGAACCAGTGTCAACAACAGGGCACTTATCAATGCGATAGCTATCCAGCTTTTACTTCTTTTCATTAATGACAGCTCCCTTTCTATTCTCAAATAAAAAGACTACTAGACATGCAATACAATAGGTTTCATTTCAAGCCTGCTTTAAGTCTTTTGCAGCACTCAATCCTCCTTCCTAAGATTCCATCGCAACCGATGTAGAAGCTTGCAGGCCATGTTCTTACTGTTACTTTAAGAAACTTGACCCGACTTTCAAAGAGATAACTTATGACTTTGATATACATTTGTTTACTTGTCTCCTTTCACCGCTCAGATTGCTCTTGTCATGGACAAATAAATGGGCCTATCTCAAAATAAATAGACTCAAATAGGGAATGGCGTCACAGAAAAAATTTCTGTGACGCCATTTTTTTCATCAGCTGCATGATTATTAATGAAATCGAGCTATCTCTCCAGTGAGTTTATCTCTTTTGAGACTCGCCCTATTTCATCGTGCCTTGTATGGAAACGATAGGTTTAATTTTGCAACGCATTCTATTTTCGCATTTATGCGTATTCACACAATCCGCCTCAACTGTTGACGCTCAAAATGCTCTGTTGCTAGCGGCCATCGTTAAAGCATATATCGCTAACGAACCTAGCAGCTCTTATTTAGACTATTCGTATAGCTTTGAAATTCCAACGAACTCCAGAAGCATTATATCGAGAAAAATGAGGCATAACATCTTATAAAGCATGAAATAACGACATTAAGATTCGTTAAAACTTAAAACAGGTAATTTTCTGTACAATAAGCTTAATACAGTTCGTTAGGGGAGTGCTCTTAGCATGTTGTGCGCCGCTGACGGCGAAATAACTATTAAAAACATAAGCGCAACTAGCAGATGAAGAATAACTAGAGATCCCAACATTTCTTTTCTCAAGGCTCTTGCTAACCAGTAAGCCAAAGCGTTCGTTCGCCTACCCATCGTATGCTTTAAAGCAAACAGCCATCGACCAGAACAGGAAATAGCAGTACATGATTAGCTAAACAGCTCTTGTACCATTGTCTTGCAGCATATGATCCATCATTTTTGTCCAAAGCGAACTATTGCTCCAGCGAGCTGACCACTATGGAGACACCTTATCTCAACCCTGCCTATTTACCTTATGCAGGCAGCTCTTGCTTCTCAAGCATATCCGACATTTTGATCGCAAGCCCCTCATGCAGCCTCGAATGCTCCGACGCAAATGCTATCAGATGGCTTTGCAGCGACGCCGTTGCAGAGGTCAAGCCATGTGAAGGATTGCTGTCAAATTGGCAAACGTTTCGCAGGAACGAGCTGACCATCCGATCATCTCCGCCTCCGTGGCCATCCCCTTGGACGCTGCAGCGAATTTCAAGCTGTTCTCCCGTTGCATAACGATACAGCGTAAAAGAACCTTTCTCCATATCGCCAATAATTTCACCCTTTGTGCCCATCATTTGAACACGGCGTGTACCGCTTTGCGTCAATCCTGACATAATGAACGATGCATTCGCTCCATTCTCGAATTGCATATTCACAACCTGATGGTCAACGACATTGTTATCGCAGCGGTATACACAACGTCCAAACGGTCCTTCCTTCAGCGCTTTCAGAATACCCTCTTGTGACAAATCATTCGTCATATATCTCGCCCAAGCGTGATCCGGCGCCTGCATATACATCTTTATCGCTGAGAAAGCACATTCCTTCTCGACAGCGCAGCCATCAATGCAGCGTTCCGCTGAACCATCCGGAGCATTCTCCGATCTAAAATGCAGTAAAGAGCCGTACGAGCTAACGCTTGTACAAGGCTGATCCATAAGCCAGGAGATGATATCCAGATCGTGGCACGATTTGGCCAAAATCATTGGACTAGTCTCCTCTGAATTCCGCCAATTGCCGCGCACATAACTATGCGTCATATGCTGATAACCGACATTCTCCGTTAATTGAATCGTACCCACCGTGCCAAGCTCGCCGTCCTCGATACATTTTTTAATCCCAGACCAAAATGGTGAATACCGAAGCACATGCGTAACAACAAGCAGCCTTTTATGCCGCAGTGATGCCTGCTCAAGCTGAATGCATTCCGTAAGTGAAGGCGACATCGGCTTCTCAAGCAGAACGTGATAACCGAGCTCCATGGCCTTCATCGCCGGAATATAATGCATCCGATCGAGTGTACAGATGATCATGACATCTGCTATACGCCCTTGCTCAAATACTTTTTCCCAGCTGTCATACACATGCTCTTGGTCGATTTGATGGATTTCTGCAAACCGATTTCTGCGTTCTTCATTTGGTTCAGCTACAGCAACCATTTTTAATTCATTCGGAAATTTCTCCGCATACGGCCCATAAATGTATCTCCCTCTGCTGCCTGCGCCTAGTAATACGGCTGTTAATGTTCTCAAAATTTCTCCTCCTCTTGTGCGCTTTCTATACCTCAATTGTAAGGGGAGCGTTCAGGAGGAGACAGAGATCGTTGTTTACAATCCATATACTATTGTTGACCTTGTATTTGCGACTGGCACCTTGCCATGCGGAAATCCTGCGGTGTCGTCTCGTTCTGCTTCTTGAAAAACCGAATAAAGGCAAGCGCGGAATTGTACCCGAGCGCAGCCGCAATTTCATTAACTTTCATGGATGTGTTCAGAAGCAAGTCTTTGGCAACCAAATTCCGATAGTCGTTCACGTATTTCGATAAGCCTATGCCCGTTATTTGCTTATAAAGCCTGGACAAATAAGAAGGATTTAAGCTTACGTAATCCGCTAAAGCGGTTAAGGAAATATCGGTAGACAAATTCTCTTCGATATAGCGATGTACTTTATTCACAACCTCAGTCGGCAATTGCGAGCCGCGCAGCGTATTCCATTCAAAAAAACAGTCCGCCATTTGCCTATAATACTGAATCAATTCCGTCCATGAGGTAGAGTCCCCATAGCGGTATAACTTCTCCAAGTCGAGCTGCGTATTCATGTAATCCCGAATGTCCCGGTTTTTGTGTATATAGTAAAGAAACACTGCCGAGAGGGAATGATACATTTCTATTTTGCGCTCATTAGGCGTTCCTGGGACATTCCAAATTGCAGTAAGCTCCATATACAATTTRTTGAACTGCTCCCGATTGTTATTTTCCAGACAGCTCATCAGCAATTGAACCCGAGCATGGTAAAAGCTATCATGAATGCTGCCGGCTTTATCGTCTGTCTCTTGATTCTGAATGTCTTTATCGGTCATAATGACCTCATTAAACAATCCATGCCCTTGCACCAAACCATATTTGTTCGCATGAAAACGATCCGATAGATCATTCCATTCCGTCACTTCGCTGCCAAGGAGAAAAGAAACGGTCGTTCCCAGCAGCCTCTTGCATGTACCTTGAATCGTTTCCAATATGCCGCTCGTATAGCGATAGGCTCTAACAAAATCCAAATTGCTGGAACTGGTATCAGCAGATAACTCATCACAGCTTTTCGGTTGAATCAGCCAGACGATCTTTGACAGCTCAAATACAACGGAATAGCTTCTTACCTGTGCAGACAAATATTCGTCGCCAATATTTTGCAGCGCATAGGTTAATAATGCTTTATCCGGCGCAGTGAACATTTCCTTCCATACATCGATTCTGGCAATGAGTACATAAACCGGCAGGGCAGCATCGAGCGGAATATTTAATTCATTGAAGGCCTGCTTTAACTGATTCTCCGCTGCATGCTTACCCTGCAGAAGCCCCCATATATACTCTTTTTGCAGTGAGGGCAATGCCAGTCTCATACTGGTTTGCGCTCTCGTAATCATCTGTACTTGATCCTGTTCCTCTTCTATTTTCTCGATGGCTCGTTCGACAGACTGGATGATTTTCTCGTCGCTTTCTATTTTTAGAATATAATCAAAACCACCGTAAGTAATGGCGTTTCTTGCATATTGAAAATCGTTATATCCCGTTAGAAAAATAACTTTGCAGGCAGGCCACTGTGCCTTTATTTCCTGCAACAGCTCGATTCCTTCAATTCCCGGCATTTTAATGTCGGATACGACGATATCCATGCGATGCTGGGATAATACCTCCAATGCTTCTTCCCCTGAATAAGCTTTCATCACTTCGAGCTGCAAATGCTCTGTCTGCTCGAACAGCTCTACTAAACCATCAACAATAATGGGCAGGTCATCTACAATGAGCAGTCTGTACATGTTGTTTCCTCCTCTAGCTTGCACTCAGTTTGATTGTGACCATCAATCCGCCTAAATCAGATCGTGACAGCGCAATGCCGTACTTCTCTCCGTAACGCAGTTGAATTCTACGATGCACATTAATAATTCCTGTTGTTTCCTCGATATGATTTGTTGAATGCCGCAGCTTCTTCTGAAGCTGTTCAATCTCTTTATCCGTAATGCTCTGGCCATTATCTTCCACATAAATCGTGAATTCATTTTCCGTTTGGTCACTGTGTACCTTCAATTCGCCGCGCAGTACCATATTGCCTAAAGCATGCTTATAGGCATTCTCAATAATAGGCTGCAAAATCAGCCTTGGTACGTGAATAGCTGGGACATCTCCTGCAAAAGAAACCTGTATCCGTTCCCCGTAACAGATCGATTGCATGTCAACATAAGTACGCGAATGCTCTACCTCAAGCTCGAGAGGGATCTCATCCTCATCATCGCGAGTAATAAACTGAAAGTATTGCCCAATGTATAAACAAAATTGATAGGCCTTCTCCTTCTGACTGTCCAATTTAATTAATCGGCACAGAACAAAAAAACAGTTATATAAAAAATGAGGATTAATTTGCGATTGCAGTCGTTTCAGCTCCGAGCGCTGATTCCGAATTTGCTGCTCGTAATTTTCCTTAATTAACGTATTGAGCGATCGTACCGTGTCATTAAAGGCTTTGTACAAATATCCGAATTCATCTCCTCCACGGTCAATCACAATCGGCTCCAGCCTATTCTGCTGAACACGGCGAAAGGCTTGCACCAGCTTCATAAGAGGCCGGTAAATAAAGCGCAATAGGAAATAGGTGAAAAATAAGACGATACCTACCGAAAGAGCACAAGCCCATAAAAATAATGTTCTGTACATTTGCAATGATCCAAGAACCTTCTCTTCGGGAATACAGGTAATCGAATAGGAATTCCAAAGCGTAGAATATTTATATACTGTAAGAAAGCGCTTACCATTGTAGATAACCGTTTCGTAACCTTCATTGGACTTTGATTGCTGCTTTTTAACAGCCAAAGCTTTCATTTGCCCCAGTAAAGCCGGGTCTACCCCGCTTTCAATTTCCCAGCCGCGTTCCAAATTAAGAAGCACGCTGTGTCCGTCTCGCGTTCCGCCAATTTGCGATAACGTGTCCTTTATTTTGCTCGTTGAGAGCTCAACCCCTACAATATACAACGGATTTTTAACTGAAATAATAGGATATTGCATCGTTATAAACAATCGGTTCTCCCAAAAAATGAACGGCTCTTCATACAATTTCACATTAGCCTGCATGGCGGTATACTCCGATTCATTCAAAGAGGTCTCAAAATCATTGCTCAGAATCGTGCGCTTGATTAATGGAATATACGCCTTAGCTTCTTTAATAAACGGACTTGAATTTTTCATAAGCTCAAGCCTTCGCTGGATATCCAATATTTTGCGCGAACGCTCATATGAGCTCATGTCATTGCCCGTTGTAGCAATTTCCATCAAATCTTTGTCCATCACATAGTTCGGCAAGTAACGGCTAATTCGATCCGCTTCCTTGTCGAGAGAGTCCATATAAAACCTAGTCGTATTCAGTATCGATTCTGAGATCTCGCTGCGAATATTTTCCGAGCCCTTCTCTATTATCATCCAAGTAATGGCCATCAGCGGCAGCAAGGCCGCCAAAAAGGCAGCCATAATTTTTTTGAATATGGAGGAATCATGCAAAAAGAATAGGTTTTTCATCGTTTTAACTCCTGCTAGTAGTAGTGGACCATTCCGGCACTATTCTTTTACGCTCCCCATTACGATTCCTTTGATGAAAAACCTCTGTAAAAAAGGATACACAATCAGAATCGGAAATGCTGCGACAAAAATTTGTGCCGCTCGGCTTGTGCGATCAGACAGCTTGAGCATTAATTCGGCATTTTCCGCTTTAATAAAGCGGAAATCCATCTTAATAATGACCGTCTGCAGAAACGTCTGAAGCGGATAATTCTCAGTATGATTCATATAAAGCATGCCGTCAAACCAACTATTCCAATGCCCCACCATCGTAAGAAGTCCCGTCGTTGCCAAAGCTGGTAACGATAGCGGTACATATATTTTCCATAATGTAGTGAAATGACCTGCACCATCTATACGCGAGGATTCCTCTAGTTCTTTAGGCAAATTACGATAGAAGTTAAGCAATAAAATAACATTAAACACCGGAATAGCCGTTGGCAGGACTAGCGCCCACATCGTATCGATTAAACCTAGCGATTTTACAGTCAAATAAGAAGGAATCAGACCGCCGCTGAACAAAATCGTAAACACGAATAACCAAGCATATAAGGTTCTAAGCCGAAATTGACGGGGATCTTTGGATAATGGATAAGCGGTTATAATCATCAAAACCATACTAATGGAGGTTCCTAGAACAACGCGCTGAATCGATACCCAGAACGCACGCAAATATTCCGGTTTTCCAAATACATTATCATAAGCCGCAGTGGTGAATTCAACCGGCCATAAAATAACCTTCCCAGCAGCCGCGGCAGCTCCAGAGCTGAATGAGATCGCCAAAATATGAATGATAGGCATGAGGCATAAGAAGGATGTCAGCATGAGAAAAGTAAAGTTGCACGCTATAAATAGTCGTCTGCTAAATGATCGGTTTGTAACCACGTAATGTCTCCCTTCTGAATTACGAACGCATCGTTAGAAAATGCGGTAATTCGCTACACGATAAGCTAACAGATAAGATAGAGAAATGAATATAAAAGAGACGATAGATTTCAATAAGCCTACTGCCGTGGCGAAACCAAATTGCGCTTGCTGCACACCCATTCGATAGACAAAGGTGTCAATAATATCTGCGCTTTCATAGACAGGCGGACTATACAAATTAAAGATTTGTTCGAAGCCCGCGTTGAGTACATTCCCGATATTAAGCGTAAACATAAGCACGATAATCGGCATCATTCCAGGCAGTGTGACATGAAAGGTCTGTTTGATACGCCCTGCACCGTCAATTTCGGCTGCTTCATAAAGCGAAGGATTGATGCCCGTCAGCGCAGCCAAGTACACAATTGTACCAAATCCAAACTCCTTCCATACATCCGAGGCGACCATAACATATGGAAACCAATCATTGCTCCCTAAGAAAAAAATAGGCTTTATCCCAAACAAGCCTAATATTTGATTGAAAACGCCTGAGGATGGAGAAAAAACATCAACGATAATTCCGCTTAGCAGTACCCATGATAGAAAATGTGGCAAGTAAACAAGCGTCTGAAACGTCCGTTTTATCCATTCTCTCCGCAGCTCATTAAGCAATATCGCAATCGTGATCGGTACAATGAGACCTACTATGATTTTCATCACGGCTATATAGACCGTATTAAAGAAAATACGTCCGATATCAGGGTAATCAATCAATAGCTGAAAGTTTTTCAGTCCAATGAAAGGAGACCCGAATAACCCTTTGTTTGGTACATATTTCTGAAAAGCCATAATGATGCCGACCATCGGGACATAGCTAAAAATCAAAACCAAAACGATTCCCGGAAGCAGCATCAGATGAAGAGGCCATTCCCTCTTCCACATCCGTGTCAGTACATTCAAGCCATTCACCTCGTTGTTTAAGGTTAATAAAAAGAGGGATTGCTTCAACCAATCCCTCTACTCATTCGTTTTGCAATTATTTCAGAGCAGCGTAAAACTCGTTTACTTCTTTTGTAATTTCATCGCCGCCAAGCTTTTTCCATTCCACGACGAATTTATCGAATTCATCCACCGATACTTGATTCATGATGATTTTGAAGAAAACTTCATCCCGCTTCTTGAGCAAAATTTCTTGTCGGTCTACCATAGTTGGAGTTGGCGCGCCGTAAAATTTATTTTGCAAATATTGCTTATTTTTCTGAATTTCCGGTACATGAGAGAACGCGCCGCCTGGGCCTGAAATCAAATACTCCCACCACATGCTCGTATCGCCGTCAACATACTTCATTGCCCGCTCATACCGCGTTTTATGATCCTTCGTCACCAAAATGCTAGTGTCTTTATTGGCAATCGCTTTTGGCAGTATTTCGCCGTTGTTATCCAGTTGTTTACCTACGCGCAGCGGACTAAGCAGCCAGTAGTTGTTGCCCTTCTCTTTCAAGTCTTTACCGAATTCGTATACCTTTTGCTCATCAGTTGGATGATTGTCGACGGCAATCCACTGGTTCAGCAGCCTAATAACGCCTTCTGGATGCTTCGCCTTCTTGGAGATGACATAATATTCATCAACACCCAGCCCGATTTGGGATAATGCAGGGCTGCTGTCTACCGTTGGAATCGGGAATGCTCCCCACTCCTGAACCACTTTTCCGTCCTTCACAGCACCTTTCACAAGCTGAGCTGGTGTCCAAGATGCGCCATAAACCATGCCAATGCTATTGTTGTAAACGAGTTCTGCCGCTTTCTCCACATCTTTTACAGCGAACTCAGGATCAATCAGCCCTTTTTTGAACATCTCCTGCAGTGCAGCAAGCGCATCCTTTACTTGCGGCTGAATGTCGCTATTGACCAAGCCGCCTTTGCCATCTTCGATCCAAATATTTTCATAGGCATGATAGCCATTGAGGAATGCACGTAGTCCCGTTACTCCTGTATCCATACTGAATGGATTTTTACTTACGGCAAGCCCGTATGATGTGCCTGTGCCGCCTGGATCTTTGGCTTTGAAAGCTTCAGCAATCGCCATGAAATCTGCCATCGTCTTCGGCTCAGGCAAATTCAGCTCCTTCAGCCAGTCTGTACGCACATACAAAAACTGATATTGGTACGGATTGTATGAGCTCGGAATACCCATCAGCTTGTTGTCAAACATCGCTGTTTTCATCTGCATGCCTCCATCCATCGTCAAAAACTTTTTCGTTTCCTCTGTGGCATTCTCGTCATACACTTTGGTCAAATCCATAATCATATCCGCTTCAGTCAGCTCTTTCAATTGCGTTGCATTAACTAAGAGAAAATCGGGAAGATCATCGGATGCGATCGTAATCTTTACCTTTTCCTTGAATTGGCTCGTATCAGCTACCCACTTGTTCGTAATCTTGACGCCAATGTCTTTCTCATAGGCATCGTATACGGAATTTTTCTCGAAACTCTCGCCCTCATCAAACTTTAAATATTGATCGCTTGGCGAAACCGTCGATACTTCAATCACTTCATTTCCTTTTTCAACGGGCGTGTTAGTCGATTTTTCCGGTTCATTCGTGTTTTTGCCACACCCAGCAACGGCCAAGCTAAGAACCAATGCGATACTCAAGAGCGCCTTCCTTTTCTTCTTCATACTACCCCTCCACATGGTCTTCATAATAATAATGCGGCTGCTTTTATGCAGCTTTCCTTCTTAGTTCTAGTATAGAAAGGTGAGCAATGTTGATCCATATACTAGTCTTTACTTTCGTATACACCTCTTGACTCGGGTGAGCTCCTGCCTGTACCAAGCGATGAAATGCTGAAGATCTAAAGGACAATAAAAAGAGTTGCGCTCCAAATAAAACCGTGATACTATTCTAATCATACAATTCCACTAGGAATAATATGGAAAACGACCGGACAGCCGGAGAAATCGCTTTATGCGATAGCTCCGGCTGTTTTTATATTCTCATGCAACTTCAACATCTGCCAAATAAAAAGTTATTTTACGAAGGAGGGCGTACACGATGACGATTAGACGGAGCGATTCAGCTGAAGGCAGCTCGTTCCCTGGCAGAACCTATGCTGAAGCGGTACTTGCGCCTGCCTATGACCAAGCCAAGAAGGAGCTTCTGCTTCCAATGATCTCCGTGCATAAAGCGCATCTCATCATGCTGCTTGAGCAAGGGCTGCTTAGCAAGGAAGAAGGCCATAAAATCGCCAAATCATTATTTTCACTTGATTTGGAGCAGTTAAACAGCGGTACCTATACCGGCCAATTTGAGGATTTGTTTTTTGAAGTGGAACACCAGCTGCTTAAATTATCGGATGAAGCCTCCGGCAGCCTTCATCTGGCTCGAAGCCGCAATGACATGGGTATTGCCATATACCGAATCACTTTACGAGAAAAACTGCTTAGAACGATCTCGTCTGCCCTGCAGCTGCACACTGAACTGCTCGCTTTCGCCCAGAAACATACGGAAACGATCTTTATCGCTCATACGCATACCCAGCAAGCACAGCCGACGACAATCGCCCACTACATTGCAGCGGTAACAGACTCGCTCGCAAGGGATATACGCAGATTGCAGGCGGCCTACGCAAATTGTAATTTAAGCAGCATGGGAGCTGCCGCTCTGACAACGTCGGGTTTTGCCATTAGCCGGGAACGCGTTGCCGAGCTGCTTGCTTTTGACGGATTAATTGAAAACTCTTATGACGCTGTAAGCGGAGCAGATTATGTCGGTGAAATCGCCGCAGGAATCACGCTCGCAGCGATTAATCTTGGACGGTTTACGCAGGAGCTGCTGCTGTGGTGCACACAGGAATTTGGAGTCGTTCAAATAGCCGCCCCATACGTCCAAATCAGTTCCATTATGCCGCAAAAAAGAAATCCAGTTTCCGTTGAGCATATCCGTTCACTCTTATCCAGCATTACAGGCAATGCTCAGACCGTCCTTACGATGATTCACAATACGCCTTTTGGCGATATTGTGGATACCGAAGACGATATGCAGCCCTATGCTTGGCGCAGCCTAGAGACGCTTGAAGTTGTGTATCGATTGTTGTCCAAGGTCATCTCTACCTTGCAGCTAAACGAGGATGTTCTGAGGCAGCGCACTGCTGCAAGCTTCGCTACTGTTACCGAGCTTGCTGATACGATCGTCAGAGATGAAGGATTATCTTTTCATAAAGCACATTCAATCGTAAGCAAGCTCGTCAAGCATGCCGTTCAGCATGGCAACAAGATAGCTGACTTGAACATTGAAGAATTAAACGAAGCTGCGATTCAAACCATCGGCTTCCCGCTTGGGTTAACTGACGAGCAATTAAAGCTAGCACTGGAGCCTGCGCATTTTGTAAATATTCGCAGTCTGCGGGGCGGCCCTAGCCCTGCCGAGATGAACCGGGCGCTTACCGTTCAGCAAGATAGGTTATCAGAGCTTGCGCTATGGCTGGAGGAACGAGAATCTCGATTGGCAGCTGGTGCTGCAGAGATTGATTTGATTTTGACCGATTGGATCATCAAGGAATTATGAATGGAGTGAAGCTATGTTTCGCAGCCAATTTAAAGTATTTGATGTGCATGGACATCTTCCTTACCGATTAGTGCTAGGAAATAACAAACGACATGAATCCGTTGCTCGCTATGGTGCAGAGAGAAGCGAGCGAATGCGGCTCACTTGGGATTTTCCAGATGCAACGATTGCAGACAACGATACTGAAAATGAAAACACGCCGTTAATTGACCGATGGGTGAAGGAGCTTGATAAGTACGGGATCGGAGGACTCAACTTCCTCACCGCGCTTGATAATGACAATTTGGCCGATCATCTAGCCAGTCATCCTGATCGTTTTACCGGCTTTGCCCATCACGCCATCGAGGATGCTGGCGCAGAGGAAGAACTTCGAAGGGCAGTTAATGAGTTAGGGCTTAAAGGTTATAAGCTGTTCGGCCCGCTGACTTCCATCCCTTTTGATGATCCGTCACTCACGCCCGTATGGACCTTTCTCGCAGAGAAGAAGCTTCCTGTGTTGATCCACTTCGGTTTACTCGGCCATGCGGGAGGAATTGCCCATCATCCGAATATAAGTCCTCTAGCAATTTTCAACACGGCAAGAGAATTTCCGGACATTCCGTTCATCATTCCTCACTTTGGCGCAGGTTATTTCCAAGAGCTGCTTCATCTGTGCTGGAGCTGCCCGAATGTATATGTCGATACTTCCGGCTCCAATCAATGGATGCGCTGGATGCCCTATGAGCTCACCTTGGAATTCGCGCTTCGCAAAACCTATGAGCTGATCGGGCCTGAACGTATTATTTTTGGTACGGATGCCAGCGGGTTTCCTCGAGGTTACCCGTATCGTTATCTGCAGGATCAAGTTCGCGCCTGCCGCGAGCTGCGATTCGGAGAGGACGATATCGAGAACATATTCGGCAATAACGCTAGGCGCCTGCTCGGTCTTGAGCTGCCGCCAAACACGATTACCAAGAAATCCGACATCGCAAGCCAAGCTTAAGCACCGTTTTTTTATAAAAAAAGGAGTGGATACCATTGAAGAAAAAAAGCTCAGTTTCTATCGTTACAGGATCACTTATCATCGCACTTGCTCTAGCAGGCTGCGGCAGCAGCAATCAAGCAAACAGCACAGAACAAAATAAAGCAACGGAAAAACCAACCGATAAGGCAACAGACAAAGAAACAGATAAAAAAGTGACGATTGAATATTGGCAATATGAATTTCCAGCCAAGGTTGATCAACGAACTCATAAAAGAATTCCAAACCTTACATCTGAATATTACCGTAAAACAAACCAACTTCCCTTATGATCAATACAATCAGAAGGTTGCTACGCTGGTGCCAGCCGGCAAAGGCCCAGATGTTATTAACCTCTACTATGGCTGGCTGCCGAAATACGTCTCATCCGGTTACTTGCAGCCGCTGCCTGAGGATCATTTTCCAACTGCGGAAATTGAAAGCAACTTTTACCCATTAGTCAGCGCCGCAAAAATTAATGGCTCCTATTACGCTATTCCTACTGCCGTACGCACACTCGCCTTGTTCTACAATAAGGATTTATTGTCCAAAGCCAATATTACTGAGCTTCCTACAACATGGGAGCAGCTGGTAGACGTATCCAAGAAACTGACAGAAACAGATGCCAAAGGGCAATTTGTCACTGAAGGTTTCGCATGGGAGCCTGGCGCGCAGCTGCATCACTGGTATCGAGACGGTCTACTGCATCAAGCAGGCGGTCAAGACTTAAGCGATGATCGTCGCAAAATATTATGGGCAGAAACACCTGCAGGTTTGGAGTCATTTCAATATTTAATCGATTTTGCCGTGAAGCATAAGGTTGGGATCAACGGATTTTATGAGAATGACAGCAATGCCTTTATGACCGGTCATGCAGCTATTAATATCGACGGTTCCTTCCGGCTTGGCTCCATTAAGAAGGACTTTCCAGATTTAAACTATGGCGTTGCACCTCTTCCATCCTACAAAACCAAATCAGCCCCGTCCTCCTTCTGGGCGAACGCCATTCCCAAAAATGTTGAAGGCGACAAGCTGAAGGCTGCTTCTGAATTTTTGGAATTTCTAACGAGCAAAGAGGTTCAGGAGAAATGGGTGGAGCAAATCGGAGAGCTTCCAGCACAAAAAGCAGTTGCGACGCAGGATAAATACGTAAACGATGAGAAGCTAGGGCCATTTATTTCCCAATTGGACGATAGCCGCGCGCATTTCTTCATCGACGAAACCCAAGAAAAAACATTGTTTGTTGATGCGACAAATGAAGTGCTGCTCAATAAAGTTCCGGTCGAGAAGGCCTTCCAAGACCTTGTAGCCAAAACGCAAAAGCTCTATGACGATTATTGGGCTGCTGCAGACAAAAAGTAATAATAAGGGCGCTCGGCCTAGAGCGAGCGCCTTTCTTTTGATGAAATGGAGGTGAGTTCCATTATGATTGCACATGCCTTAAAGCTAACCGTACGCAAAAGCCGAGAACTGTTTCTCACCCGTTTGTCCTACCGCACGCAGCGTTATTTGTTTATTTATATTACGCTCGGAATTCCTCTGCTTTATTTCCTCAGCACGCGGTTGCTCCCCATCCTGTATGCCTTCAATGTGAGCGTTCGTGAATGGGATTTATTGTCCCCGAGCAAACCTTATGTTGGACTGGCGAATTTCAAGACGCTGTTCACAGATGAAATCTTCCTCAAGTCGATCGCCAATACGTTCAAATTTGTTGTTATTGGTGTTCCCGGACAGCTGATCGTTGGGCTATTTGTCGCATTGCTGCTTCACAATATCAAGCGGCTGCGCGGCTTGTTCCGTACCGTGTACTTCATCCCTTACGTCACAAGCATCGTCGCAGTAAGCTGGGTATTCCGGTGGATTCTCATGCGCAACGGCTGGTTAAACGAGATATTATTAAATCTCGGTCTCGAACCGCAATTGTTTCTGCAATCGCCGCGTCAGGCGCTTATTCTCATTACATTAACGATGATATGGCAAAGCACCGGCTTTCAAATGCTTATCTTTATGACAGGGCTTGAAGCGATACCGCGCATGTATTATGAAGCGGCGGCTATCGATGGCGCAAGCGCATGGCGGAAATTCCGTCATATTACGCTTCCGCTGCTTAATCCCGTCATCGTTTTTTCGGCTGTCATTGGCGTTATCTCTTATTTGCAATCATTCGGACAGGTGCTGAGCATGACAAATGGAGGACCGCTAAATGCGACAACGACGATGGTGCTCCATATTTACAATTTAGCGTTTCAGCAGTTTAAGATGGGCAGCGCCGCAGCTGCTACAGTTATTTTGTTCGTCGTCATTTTGGTGCTTACGCTGCTTCAATTAAAAGTGTTGAACAAAAAAGTAGAATATTGATGGGAGGACGAATCAGTGAGCACACAAAGCGTTTACAAAACACAGAAAAACGCCAAGTCCCCCGCAGAGAGGCTGCGCACGCTTGTCATTTATTTTCTGCTAACGCTCGGCGTCGGCATCATGCTGTTTCCGTTTTTATGGATGGTCGCTACCTCCTTCAAGCTTCCTCAGGACGTTTACAATCTTCGCTTAATTCCTGAGACGATAACCTTTGACAACTACGCTGCCATATTCAAGAAGGCTCCTTTCGCACAATGGATCAAAAATACGCTCATCATCTCTCTGATTGCAACCTCTACTGTTCTAATCTTCGATACAGCGGCAGGGTACGTGCTCGCCAAATTTTCATTCGTCGGTAAACAGCTCATTTTTCTGCTCATAATCAGCACCTTAATGGTTCCAACAGAGATGCTCATCATCCCCTGGTATTTAATTGCGAATGAATTAGGCTGGTCCGATACTTATTGGGGCGTGCTGTTTCCCGGCATTATTACGGCCTTCGGCATCTTTCTTATGAGGCAGTTTATGGACTCCATTCCTTCCGATTTGCTGGATGCGGCTCGCATTGATGGACTTAATGAATGGCGTATTCTGCTGCATATCGCCATCCCACTAGTGAAGCCAGCTATTATCACTTTAATAATTCTTACCTTTATCGGGAACTGGAACCAGTTCATCTGGCCGCTCATCGTGCTGCAAACGGAGGAGAAATTCACACTGCCCGTCGGGATTGTTTATTTTTCCAGCGAGCTGAAGGATACAAGCAATTGGATTTTAATTATGGCAGGAACAACGATTTCAATCGCTCCGCTTATTGTTATTTTTCTTATTTTCCAGAAGCAAATCATTCGTGGAATTGCGCTTAGCGGCATGAAATAAACAGGAGGTGATCCAGATGAGCGAGCCTAATCGCAGAATGATTTTAAATTTGTTTCTACACAATGCGGGCGCTCACAAAGGAGCTTGGCGTCATGCAAGCACGAAGCTGGATGAAATTCATGACGTCAATCATTTCCTGCGGATCGCCAAAAAAGCGGAAGCCGCCCGGATAGACTCCCTATTTATCGCGGACGGTCTGTCGATTGAGGCAAAAGCAGTCCAGCATGGTCCGATCTTCGGCTTCGAACCACTGACATTGTTATCTGCAATTGCGACCGTAACGGAGCGAATCGGCCTTATTGCTACCGTTTCTACAAGCTTCACCGAGCCCTATAACACAGCTAGAATATTCGCCTCGCTTGATCATATAAGCGGCGGGCGAGCTGGTTGGAACATTGTAACTACTGGCGTAGAACGTACAGCCTTCAACTTTGGGCTGGAGCAATTGCCAGCTCATGCAGAACGTTACGAGCGAGCGCGGGAATTCACAGAGGTCGTGCTCAAATTGTGGAGCAGCTGGGAAGCCGTTGCGCTCGTTCAAGACAAAACATCAGGAGTGTATGCCGACGTCAACAAGGTTCATGATATACAGCATCAGGGAGATTTTTATTCCGTACGCGGTGCGCTTAATATGATGCGTCCTCCACAGGGAAGACCTCTGCTTATCCAGGCCGGAGCCTCAGAGGATGGCAGAAATTTAGCTGCTCAATATGCCGAGCTTATATTCACCGTCCAAAACTCATTGGAAGACGCGCAGCTGTTTTATCAAGACATCAAAGAAAGAACTGTCAAAGCCGGACGTTCCCCGCATGATATTAAAGTATTGCCGGGCATTCATGTTATTGTTAGTGAAACGGAGGCTGAAGCTCGTGACATTGCGAGAGAACTGCAGCAGCTCGGTTCAATAGAACGTTCCGTCATGTCTCTTTCCAATTTGCTTGGCATCGATTTTTCGGGATATGCATTGGATGATCCTTTTCCTAAGCTGCCTGATATGGGCCAAGTTAATGCGTATCAAACCTTCTATCAGATGGTCAAAAAGATTGTTGATAATGAACAGCTGACACTCCGGGAGCTGCTCGAGAAATATTGGGTAGGCAACGGTCAGCTAAGCATCGCTGGAACACCTAACCAAGTAGCTGATATTATGGAGCATTGGTTCGTGAATGGTGCTGCTGATGGCTTTAGCGTTATGCCTCAGCTGGCATTTGGCGGTATTGACGCCTTTCTGGAACTAGTCGTTCCTGAGCTGCAAAGGCGAGGATTATTTCCTAGCGAGTATGCTGGACAACATTTGCGTGAAAACCTCGGCTTCAGTCCGTTGTAACTTATAAAGATGAGGAGGCTGCTCACATAACGAATACGAGCGATTTACATTACCCTAATGAACATCTGCTGGCAGACGCTCATTGCCTTAAAAACCATTACCAAGAGCCGAACGTCATTTTGTTAGATGTAAGACCCAGCGGATATGAATCAGGTCACATTCCAGGGGCGTACTGGCTGGACGCCAAAGCATTAAAGGATAGCTCACGCTGCACTATTGCTGCCGCGGATGCTCTTGCTTATTTGCTTGAAAATGTTGGCGTCAGCAATGATTCAACAATTATCGCCTATGATGATGGAGGCGGAGTGTTAGCGGCGCGCGTCTTTTATGTGCTGGAGTATTATGGTCTGAAGGATCAAGTGAAGCTATTGAATGGCGGTTTCGCAGCGTGGACAGCGGCAGGCTATGAGACAACAATAGATTTGCCGCTGCCCTCTAAAGGAACACTGACGTTATCTGCTCATTCAGAGCTGGTTGCCACGAAAGCATCTATCCAAGCTGGGCTCGATAATTGTCTTCTTGTCGATACACGTTCCTCTTTAGAATACACCGGAGCTGATCAACGCTCGAATCGTAAGGGCGGGCATATTTCTGGCGCAGTCCATAGAGAGTGGAACGATTCCCTAGAAGGGGCAGATCAAGATGGCGTCGTGCGTTTCAAAGCTTATCGAGATTTAAAGCAGCAATTTGATGCTCTTGGCATTGACCCTGCAAAAACAATCGTGCCTTATTGCCAGACAAATCAACGCGGAGCGCACACTTATTTTACTTTACGACTAATGGGCTATCCTCATATTCGCCCCTATGAAGGCTCTTGGGATGAATGGGGCAATGACGAGTTTACCGAAGTGAGCCAATCGAACGCCTCATTCTCTAACTTATCTAACTCGTAAGCTTGCAAGAAAAAGAGCTGTGCAACGGTCATTGCAGACCATGCACAGCTCTTTTTGCCACCCAATATTTTACTCGGCTTTTTCTTTCTCCTCAGGAGGCAGCAGGATAATTTTTCCTTCTCCAAGCTCTACGCGCAGCTTATTCGAGTTTTTCACACCGATGGATTCCAAATAGTTGGAAGGCACCTGCAATCGGCCCGCTTTATCAAGCACCGCATATTCTACATGCGTGCCTTCCTCATCCTCCTGCTCAAGCTCCGCCAGCTCTTCCGCATATGAACGTTTGCGCAGCATTTCGGATGAAATCTTGCCGTCTCGGATGGCCGCTACACGATCTACCTTCTTCGCAAGCTCTGGATCATGCGTAACGATAACAACGGTAATGCCAATCGTACGATTCAGTTCACGGAATAAGTCCAAAATCTGATTAGCCATTCGCGAGTCTACCGACCCAGTAGGCTCATCCGCAAGCAGCAGCTTAGGATGATTGGCGAGCGCAATGGCGATTGCCACCCGCTGCTGTTCTCCCCCTGATAATTCATAAAGCTTATTTGAAGCACGGTGGCTTAAGCCAACGGCGTCAAGCAGCTCCTTCGCTCTCCAGCGCTTGCGACTGCCTGTTAGCAAAATAGGCAGCTCTACATTTTCAAGCGCGGTTAAATAAGGAATCAAGTTTCTCGCATTATTTTGCCAGACGAAACCTACGCTCTCTCGCTTATACCGAACGAAGTCGCGCTCCTTAAACTTCAGCATGTCTCTTCCGTCAACGGTCAGCTTCCCCGCCGTCGGACGGTCAAGCCCGCCAAGCATATTCAGCAGCGTTGATTTGCCACTGCCGCTGTTGCCAATAATGGCCATCAGCTCGCCGCTTTCAATTTGAAGATCGAGGCCTTGCAGGGCGAATACCTCTAGGTCGGCTGTTTTGTATATTTTGACAAGCCCTTCGCAATGAATCATCCGTCAATCCTCCCCTAGCTTGATCGCTTGATGAATACGCAGCTTCGATAGCATATAAGCTAATATGCCAAGTCCGATGACCAACATAAAGCCGACAAGCACATAGATCCGTATTAAATCCGTCGCATCGAACATGACCTTGAATGGCGGTACAAGGCTGCTTGGATTGAACGCAATTTGGAAGTTAGGCACATACAATCGACTCGCGATATTTCCGACACCTATTCCAATAAGAACGGCAACGCCCGAAGTTAACAGCTGCTCAACCCCAAGCATGCCGATGAGCTGTCTCAGCGATAGGCCAATCGCGCGCAAAATACCATTTTGCAAGGTCCGGCCTCGGAGTGATAATACCCAATATAATAGAAACCCGATAAAGCTAACAAGAATCGACAAGACGAAACCTAATGTCAAAATACCGTTTAGTGCCATGAGGAACGGATCGTTTTTGGCAGTCACCAGCTTCTCTCTTGTATTGACAATATTCGTAATCGGAAGCTTCGATTCCTTAAGCCCCTCATAAAACTCGGAAGTGCTCACCTCCGGCTTTAATTTAAGCCAGACGTCATAAGGTTCAAGTGCAAGCTGAACTTGAATACGCGGCAAATGGCCGACGATCAGCATCGGAGCTCGGCCACCCGATGTATCTTTATCTTCACTAACATTTACGCTGCCTACAGCAGGGTTCGGATTAAAGGTTGGAAAATAATTAATGATGCCATACACCTTGAACGGCTGCTGCGGTACGTCGCTCCAGCCTACCCAAATCGTGTCGCCAGGCATCACTTTGTTCTGATCGGCTAACGTCCGCGATATGAGAACAGCCTGCGGATCTGCTGCAAGCAGGTTCAAATAATCATTAAGCGGATAGTCAAGCAAGCTGTCACGGAACCATGTTGTTTCACCGAACTCATCGGAATCAATACCAATTAATGTTGCAGGACCATTACTTTCATTTACGCTAAAGGCGACTTCTTTCTTGAATACTTTAGCTGCATGCTCTACACCTTTGAGTGCTTTAAAGGGCTCGAATGCCGGCTCCAAGTAATGGACAGGCGCGAGCATAGCTAAATCCTGCGCCGGCGTTGACKGTGCTCCCGGAGGTGGAGGCGGCGGTGCATCATTCATCCATTGTGTAGTCAATACGACCTCTGCGCCATTGCCATACCTGATTCGATCCTCTGTGTTATTGTTAATCGTTCTTGCCGCTGAAGCGCTAAATACGCCGGTAGCAATCGTCATAATAAGAAAAATCATTAAAAACTGATATTGCGAACTGGAGCGTCCAACCTGAATTAATGTTGCATATACGGAAGGCGGCCACCATTTCTTGCCGATCCAATAGATGAGTCTAAGAACCCAAGGGTACAAACGAAGCAAGAGCAAACCCGCACCCATAATAAACAAAGCAGGAACAACAAATTGCAGCGGATCGATGTTCAAATCATCTGCATTTAAACCTAAGCTCTGCAAATCAGCAAGCCTTTTTCGGAATGTATATAAGCCATAAATAGCTAACGCTAATGCAATCACATCAAGGAACATTTTGTGCCATAACGGTGATTTCAAAAGTCTAGCCAGCTGCTGCTTATGACCAACAATAGAGACGCGAGTAGCCATAATGATAGGAATCATCATAATGACAAAACAAACGCCGGAGGCAACCGCTCCATAACGGAAAGACTCGTCCGTAAGTTTGACAGGGAGCCGAACGCGCTGTACAAATTCAAGGAAACCATTGGATGCACCAAGCATCTCGGTTAGGATGACGCCAAGCAAAGGACCCACACCAAAGGCGATGCCGCATAAAATAATGCCTTCCACTGCATAAGAGCTAATAACCTGCCAACGTGCAGCTCCTCTGCTTCGCAGAACAGCAATCTCATTTTTTTGCCGATCCGCAATTAGATTAGATACCATGAACATGTAGAACCCGAGCATAATCAAAACAGGAACATTAAGCGACCACATGAGCGTCTTCAGCTGTTCTGCCCGTACCATGTATTTCGAAATCGTATCCAGCGCCGGTGTTTCCGAGACGGCTTGATACATCGTTACATTATTAAGCATAACGTTGCGAATTTTATTCGTTGTCTGTATGAAGCCATCTACCAAGCTTAGCTCAAGCTTAGAATAATCCAATACAAAAAACCAACCAACGGACGCTACCGGAATCCGGCTTTCCTGCATGAGCTGCTGCTTAGCGATTTTATCACTAATGACAAAGCTTGAGCTTAGCTCACTTAGATCCGTATCTCTAAAATAGGGGTCGTCATCCTGCTTTTTCTTGAACACGCCTACCGGCTTAAATGCTATTTCCCCGGCAATTTTATCGTCGTTCACATAAAACTTTGAATCCAGTACTGTTTTGAACTGAACCAGGCTTCGTTCTGTAACAAGCACCTCATAAACGCCATCAACTGGCTGCTGCTCAGCCGGCATTCTGCCGTCCGTCAGCGTAATATGCTCTTCAAGATCACTGAAGGAGCGAAGCGACATCGTCTTGAGATTTTTTTTCGTATCTGGCTCTGGATCATTCTCCGGCCTGATCTTCATTGATCTGGATTGAAAATCAACGATAAGCTCCTGCACCGGTATGCCAAAGTTGGATTGTGCTTGCTCACGTATGTAGCGATCTACTTTTGTATAAATCTTATTTACTTGCTCCGGTGTTTCTTTCGTGTAAAAAAGTTTATTGTATTGATTGCCGGGATATATCCCCCGCTCGCTCTGCATAGTCTCTAAATCCTTGACCAGCATCCTCGATAAAATGGCTTCCGAATAAATCGGCATGCTGCTTACCAAGGCTACGGACATGACTAAGCCTATAAACAAGCTCCCGACCAACCACTTATTTTGCACCATTTTACGAATAATCATAATAAACAAAGCCACTTCAAAACCTCCCAAGCGTAAACGGCTCATAACCTTCCTATCAAGCTAGTTGATGGTTATCAATCGTTCTATACAGACTCATTATTGAAGTACAACAATCGCGCCTTCTTCCAAGCCCTTCGTAATTTCAATTTCCGTCGAGCCTTTTATGCCCGTTTCGACATCAATCTCACGAATTTTATTGCCATCCTCTAGCGTTCTTACGAAGGTTCTGCCAAGGAAGCTGCGCACGCCGCTGCGTGGAATTTTGAGTACATCATCACGCTGCTGCAAAATAATTTTGACATCAGCAAACGCTCCGATTGTGGCGTTTCCAGGCACTTTCGGCACTTCAATAAATAATGTTTTGGAGTAACGATCCTGAAGCTGCTGGTTCAGCGTCGAAGGAGCCGATGATGGTGTCTGTACAACTTTCCCTTTCACTTCTTCAGACCCGAAGGTAACCATTGCTGGGAAACCAACATCAACGCTGCTAATTTCCGCACCTGATTCAACTCGCAGCGCTAGACGCAGCTGTGATGGATCGGATATGACAACAAGCGTTTGATAAGCCTCAACAAAATCGCCTTCCTTCAGATCCTCAACGAAAGTTACTTGACCGTTCATTTCGGCAACAAGCTGCTTGCTGTTAAAGGTCGCCGTCAAACGATCCAGCTTTAACTGTTCAATATCCATTTGCAGCTTAGCGATATCGATCGCATCATTGTCACCTCCTAATTTGGCCTGTTTAAATGAAAGCTTAGCTTTGGCATGGGCGAGCTGCTGTTCCTTTAATTGAATGTCCAGTCCATCTACATTAAGCTGAACCAAGACATCTCCTTTCTTCACCTGCGCTCCCGAGGTTACCATCATCTTCGCAATACGGCCGCCTTGTCCTTTAAACTGTGCAATCTCCGATTGCGTAGACTCCAGGCTTCCGCTTCCTTTAATTTCTTGTGTGATTGTCCCCTTCTCGACCGTTACCGTGCGGTAATTTTCTTGCGCCGGCTTAACAAGAGGAGGTTTCAAGGCAGTCTCCTCGGCAGGAAGCAAGGAGCACCCTGTTAGTGAAGCGCTAAGAAGCAGCGCGAATGACCAGCCGAGTATCGGCTTAAGCTTTTGCGACAATTTGTCCATCCTCCAATTCATAAACATGGTCAACAATTTCCATTATTGCAGGATCATGTGTCGTCATGATGATTGTCATTCCTGCCATTTCTACCAAATCACGAAACACTTTCATAATTTGCAAGCCTGTGCGGCTATCCAGTTCAGCTGTAGGCTCGTCTGCCAAAAGAAGCTTCGGCTTATGGGCAATTGCCCGTGCTATAGCTGTTCGCTGCTGCTCTCCGCCCGATAGCTCGAATGGCCGATGATGCATGCGGCTTTTTAAGCCAACCTGCTCTAAAGCGTTAATCGCTGCTTCCTTGCGGCCGTTTGCCGCCATACCTGAAACTCTTAATATAAACTCCACGTTCTCATAGGCGGACATTAGAGGAATGAGTGCAAAGGATTGAAAAATAAGCCCCATTTCCTTGCGGCGTACCATATCTCTCTCATGATTCGACATCGCCGTCAAATCGCGTCCAGCAAACGTAATATTTCCTTCGGTCGGACGATCCAGTGCGCTTAACAAATTAATAAGCGTCGTTTTTCCAGAACCTGATCTTCCTTTAAACGCAATAAGCTTGCCGGATGGTATCGACAAATCAACACCTTTTAATACGGTAACTGCACCGCTTCCACGTCCAAATGTTCTTTTTAAAGCGCTTGCATGAATAATATCATGCGTGATAGGCAGCATCTAGTAATAGACCTCCATTTCCAATAAATCGATTACCCTTGTATCTTTTTCCATTTTAACCTTGTCCATCTTGTTGCACAAGAAATAAAAAACCTAACAAACTCAAAATTAAGAGGTTGATAGGTTTACTAGTTTCTAGATATCAAGATTTAAGAAAAAAATGACTGCAGTAACGGTGATTATGCTTAAAATGGTAGAGACAAAAACAGATTGCGAGGCAAACTCTGGCTCGTTGTCGAACTCTACAGCGAGCAGCACACTGCTGAGTGAAGTGGGGACGGCTGATGAAACGATGAGTGCGGCTGCCGTCAGCTTGTCGAGTCCCGTCAGCCAGACGATCAGCCACGCGAGCAAAGGACCGGCAATCAGTCTGAGTATGCCCGATATGCTGACATCAATGAGGAGTGATCGCTTTATTTTCCACTCCATATTGCCCAGCTGTACGCCCAGCGTAATAAGCGCTGTACCGATAAACGCTGCTGATAAGTAACCGATCGGTGTAGCTATAGGCTGCGGGATGGGAACGTCGAACCCTCTGAGCAGGAAGGCAAGCGGGATGACATATATAATCGGCATTGAGATAATTGTCCGCCAAATCGCCCGCATATCGGCTTTGTGCGCGTTAACGTTATATATGCCATACGTGTTCGGTATAAGAGATTGCATCATCATAATTAATATCTGAATAGCGAGTGTCTTCTCGTTGCCTGCAAAAGCCAGCTGATTGAGCGGTATGCCGTAATTTGCACTGTTGTAGAACAAGACGCTGTTACGCATCGCGCTTTTCATGCTTGGCTGATACCCTCTTATTCTAATAACCAGCTCAACGATAATATATTGCGTAACCATAAACAGCACAAAAAACAATAAGATTCTCCCTACCACTTGGGCAGAAATGTCCGTTTTATATAGGAGGTCGAACATAATAGCTGGTGAAAATAAATAAAAATTCAGCTTCGATAACGTTTTAATATCCAGCTTGAACGCTCTTTGAATGACAATGCCAAGCCCAATCATGATGACCATCGGAAGCACGTTTGTCATTAAAATGTGAAAGAAAATATTCATCGCTGCATCTGCTTCTTTCTATTATATAGTGTGAAAAATGATAGTATCGGAAATGGCCATGATTGCGACTAAGATCGCTTCCTCATTTTAATAGGTTCATGCTTGATAAGGCAAGCATTCATGTGGGGCTGGTTGTTGTGCCAAGGCGTTTGGTCTTCAGTGATTTGCTGTGAATTCTGTGACTAGCTGTGATTTGTGTGAATCTGCGCCTTATGTTACTTGCTCTGTGATGTGCGATGCTGCAAATCGATTCGCATGCTCATCCATTCGGCGAATCAGCCCATACTCCCTCTAAGCCGCGCGAATCGGCTGAAATAGATCTAGAAACTAGTTCTATTTCCATCAAATCAGCTTGTTTCGTGCGAATAAGACTAGAAACTAGACTTATCCTCATGTAAATCGCCACACTATCCTCGTCTAATCGGAGAATCAACAGTAATAGAACTAGAAACTAGTTCTATTTCCATCAAATTTGCTTATTTCGTGCATATAAGACTAAAAACTAGTCTTATCTATAAATAAATCGCCACACTATCCTCGCCTAAGCAACAAATCAGCAAAAATAGATCTAGAAACTAGATCTATTCCCACCAATCCAGCCTGATTCGTGCAAATAAGTCTAGAAACCAGACTTACACCCGATATGGCGCTCAATCAACAAAGCAAACAATCGTTTAGTCAATTAACCAATCATGTTAACCTACCGCTTACTCCAAAACAGTCTGAGCCTGTTACTGCCTTACGCTCCCACCATACGCAGCAAATAAAAGACAGCCTTAGGCTATGAAGCCTCGGGCTGTCTGTCCTTCTACTATTACCAAACCTCAAAGCTGCTGCTCCTGTTGATACAGCACCGTTGACAAGTACCGCTCGCCGTTGCTTGGGATTACAGCAACTACCCGCTTGCCGGTGCCCAGCTTCTGCGCCAATTGAATAGCGGCATATATAGCTGCTCCTGAGGAAATGCCGCCTAAGATCCCTTCCTCCTTGGCCACTCTTCTAGCTGTCTCGAATGCATCATCATTGCTCACTTGAATAATCTCGTTATAAATATCGGCATCCAATATCGAAGGCACGAAACCCGCGCCAATGCCTTGAATTTTGTGCAGGCCAGGAGCACCTCCCGATAAAACCGGCGATGAGGACGGCTCAACAGCTACAATATGGATATCAGGGAAACGATCGCGCAGTACTTCGCCAGCGCCCGTAATCGTACCTCCTGTGCCCACACCTGCTACAAAACCGTCCAGCTTGCCATCAAGCGATTCCACCGCTCTTACGATTTCAGGGCCAGTCGTTTCCCGGTGAATTTTCACATTTGCCGGATTATCGAATTGCAGCGCCGGAAAATAATCCGGATGTTTCTCTTGCAGCTCCTTCGCGGTGCGAATCGCTCCCTTCATTCCCTCAGCTCCGGGCGTAAGCACCAGTTCCGCACCGTATGCCCGCAGCAGATTGCGGCGCTCCAAGCTCATCGTCTCCGGCATAACAAGCACCGCTTTATAGCCTCTAGCTGCGGCTACCAATGCAATGCCAATGCCCGTATTGCCGCTCGTCGCTTCAATGATCGTATCGCCCGGCTTCAGCTTCCCTTCCCGCTCCGCCTCTTCAATAATGCTGATGGCAATCCGATCCTTTACGCTGCTGCCCGGATTAAAAAACTCCAGCTTCAAATAAATTTCTGCACTTCCGTCCGGCACGACCCTGTTCAAACGAACCAAAGGCGTGTTTCCTATCAAATCCGTAATATGATTGACAACATGACTCATCTAATCTGCCTCCTATATGATGAATGGCCTAGCGGCTCGTGCCGAAATAAGTAAATATGGCGCAAAAAGAGTTTTATACAGCAATATTGCCTTGCGAATGCTCATACAGCTCCTTATAATGTCCATCATGCTCCAGCAGCTCCTGATGATTGCCTTGCTCCACGATTTCACCGTGGCTCATCACAATAATCCGATCCGCCTGCATGATCGTCGACAAGCGATGTGCAATTACAATAGTTGTTCGATCCTGCGATACGACCTGAAGCGCATTTTGAATCAATTGTTCCGTATGAGAATCCAAGTTAGCGCTCGCTTCATCCAAAATAAGCACTTTAGGCTTGAACACAATAATTCTCGCAAAAGAAATCAGCTGCCGCTCACCTGCGGATAAACCGCTGCCGCGTTCTGACAGCATCGTATCATAGCCATCCCTCAGCTTATGGATAATCGTATCCGCGCCTACAAATTCACAGGCACGAATAACCTCCTCGCGAGAAATGGAATCGTCGAACATTCTTATATTCTCAATAATGCTGCCCGAATACAGATAAGGCTCCTGCTGAACCAAGCCGACTAGTCGATGCAAGGTTGCTTGCGGGATGTCCCTTACATCGATCTCATCTATTCTTATGCTGCCTTCCTTCACATCATAGAATCTGCATAATAAGCTGATCAACGAGCTTTTGCCCGCTCCTGTCGTACCTACGACGCCAATAAGCTCACCCGAATGGATATGCAAATCCAAATCTTTTATGATCGGAATTCCTTCTTCATAGGAGAAGGAGATCCGATTAAAATCGATTTGGCCCTTCACCTGCTCCAAGCTCAAAGTGGATATAGACGCTTGACGTTCATCCGCCTCTTCTTCGCTATCCGTCTTATGCAGCTCAATCGAATCAAGCTCGCGGTCTGTAATGTCCGGCTTATTCGCGAATACGCCCCAAATTCTTGTAATGGCAACGGTAGCAGACTGCAACGTATTCCATTGCTGCGTGATCGTATTAATCGGCTGAAAAAACTGGCGGATATACGTAATAAACGCATACAATACGCCGAATTCCAGCTGGTGGCCAAGAACAGCATTCCCGCCGATCCATGTCACAAAGGCAATCGATAAATTGCTCAAAATATCAAAGGTTCGGCCAAACACAACATTCGTCCGAATTTCCCGAAGATTTGCTTTAAAATATAAGCTGTTTCTCTCGTTGAATTGCTTCTCTTGCTCCTTCTGCTGATGAAACACCTGTATAAGGTTCATCCCCGACAGGTTCTCGGCAACAAACGCTACAAGCCGGGATAGCCTCGTTCTAGCAAGCTGATAGGTCGTGCGCATAAACGAGCGGAAGGCAATTGCAATCGCCCATATGATCGGCAATAAAATCAAGCAATAAAGCGCAAGCTCCGTGTCTAATTGAAACATCATCACCATGATAAAAATGAGTGTAAGCCCATCCCTAAACAGGCTCAGCAGCACCTGATTAAAAAACTGGTTCAGCGCCTCTGTATCGCTTGAGACATGCGTAATTAAGCTGCCGCTCGACATCCGATCGAAATACCGCATAGACTGCTTCAAAATATGACCAAACAGCTGCTTGCGAATGCGCGACACGATGCTTTGCCCAATATTTTGAAGCAGATTATTTTGCAAATAGCTAAACAGCAAACTAGACATGGATAAGCCCAGATATATGAAACAAATGGTTAACAACCCTTTGTAGTCATTTTTGCCGGATAACAAATTGTCATCGATCGCTATTTTCATTAAAAAAGGCTGGAACAAATCAGATAAAATCGCGATTAACGTGCAACAAAACACACCAATAAAAGCCCATAGATGAGGTCTCGCATACCCGAACAATGTGCGGAAGGCCGAGACATATTCCGGTTTCTGCTCCGGTTGATTCGGATCAGCCTTCTGATCTGCCTGCCAATTATGAATGGCTTGTGCCGGTCGCATGTTGACTTCCCTCCTCCTGTATCGCATGAAGCGTCGCATAGAGTCCTTGCTGCGAGAGCAGCTCTATATGAGTGCCCCGCTGCACAATCAAGCCGTCATCCATCACAATGATTTCATCCGCATGCTTGATTGCACTAATTCGGTGCGCAATAATGATCGTCGTTTTGCTGTCTCTTTCCGTTTGAATCGCTTCTATAATATCCTTCTCTGTCACCGCATCTACGGCACTGACACTATCGTCCAAAATCATAATCGGAGCATTCTTAATCATTCCGCGGGCCAAGCTTGTGCGCTGACGCTGACCGCCGGATAAAGTTAATCCGCGCTCGCCGAGCCTCGTTTCAAACTGATCAGGCAGCTCAGCAATATTATTATAAATTTGAGCTTGCATCGCAGCTTGCTCAACCGCTTCAAGCTTAAGCTCGCGATTAGAGAAAGCAATATTTTCTCTAATTGTGGTACTGAACAAAAAGCCGTCCTGCGGTACGTAGGCAACTTGAGTTCGCAAGCTTTCAAGCGTCATTTCTCTTATATCTGTTTCTCCATACCTGACCGTCTCTGGAGGCGGGTCGTAGGTGCGAAGCAGCAGCTTCATCAATGTTGTCTTGCCGCTCCCTGTTCGCCCGATGATACCAAGCGTTGAGCCTGGTTTAACGTTCAGGTTTATATTTTTCAGTACTGGACTAGACAATGGATCGTATGAAAAGGATAGATTACGAATCGCAATGCCCGCGTCTGTCAAATTCACTTCTTTCGCGTTAGGAAGCTCCATAATTTCGGTTTGCTGCGACAATAAGCCGTTTAAGCGCTCAAGTGAAGCGCGAGAGCGCTGAATGGAATTAATAACATTGCCGATTTGCTGGAGTGGATTCATCAGCATTCTAATATAAAGCGTCAATGCAACGAAGTTGCCCAGCGTAATTTGCTTCGTGATCGTCATGTAACCGCCAAAAGCAAGCGCGACGATTAAAGAAATTGCTCCTAGAAACGGAATCAACGCTTGGAAAAAAGAAGAAACGCGCACTAGCCGCAATTGCCTCAGCCTGATCTGGTCGACCGTTTTGCCGAAGCGCTCATTCATAATGTCTTCTACCGCAAATTTTTTCGTTACACGGATGCCGCCGAATTGCTCCTCTGCTGTCTCTGTCATGAGGCCTAGAGATTCCTGCACCTCAAGCGACCGTTTTCTAATAATAGGCCCGAGATATACGACGATAAAAGGGATAAGCAGCAGCGGAAATATCGAAGCCAATATCAAATAATAAGGAATGTGGCTGACAAGCATCATCGTTATGGAAGCCACGAGCAGCATCGACGCATTCGCTGTTGAATTGACCCCCATCGAGATCGATTCCCTTACAGCTGTAACATCGTTCATAAAGTAGCTGAGCAGCTTGCCTACACCATTTTTCGAATAAAACCGTTCGCCCATTTGTGTAAAATGCTTGAATAGCCCTCTGCGAACAACAAACTCAAATTTTCTTCCTACATACATAACCAAATACATTGCGATGCCGTTAAACAGCACCTGCCCAACGCCAATAAGCAGCAGCAATAAGCTGTAATCCACAATAAGCTGGCTTGTTAATCCACCGATTTGCAGCTTATCCGTGAATTGTCCCAGTACCTTTGGAAAAAAAACGTTGATCAGGTTAGAAATCAGATGGAAAAAGAGAGAGAACAGGTAAATATGCCACGTACTCCGAAAAAAATCGGCCAACAGCCTTTTTGATTTCAAGAAGCGACCACTTCCTATTTTTCAAAATTATTGTTCTGAAGCATCCTTTTGCGGGAATTGCAGCTCATAGAGCTGACTGTACCGGCCTTGATGATTTAGCAGTTCTTCATGTGTTCCATGCTCGACGATTTCTCCTTGCTCCAGCACGTAAATCCGATCCGCCTTCTGAATCGTAGACAGACGATGCGCGATGACGAGACAAGTGCGGCCTTGCAATAATTGTGCGAGCGCGTCTTGAATATGCTGCTCTGATTCGGTATCAAGTGATGCAGTAGCTTCATCCAAAATAATAATCCGCGGATTTTTTAGAATCGCCCGTGCAATAGAAAGCCGCTGCTTCTGCCCGCCAGACAGCTTCACGCCGCGCTCACCAATTTGCGTCTCATAGCCCTGCGGGAACGATTCTATAAAGCCGGCAGCATTTGCCGCTTTTGCCGCTGCCAACACTTCCTGATCTGTTGCATGCAGATTGCCGTACCGAATATTCTCTTCAATAGAGCCATTGAACAGCACGATATCCTGAGATACGATGCCGATTTGCTCCCTAAGAGACGCGATCGTTATATCCTTTAAGGAATAACCATCAATCGTGATGTCGCCAGACTGAGGTTCATAAAATCTAGCGATAAGATGTGCAATGGTTGTTTTGCCAGAGCCCGAAGATCCAACAAGCGCTGTCACCTTGCCTGCCGCAAGCTCCAATTGAAAATCTTTTAACACAGTCGAATCTTCTGAATAAGAAAAATCAATATGATCAAAAACAATATGCCCGCTCACTGGCGGAAGCTTCACAGCTCCTTTCTTCTCAATAATTTCAGCCTTCGTATTCATGACCTCCATAATGCGTTCATAAGCGGCGGCCGATTGCTGAATCGTATTAATAATGCGGCTAAAGTGACGAATCGGGTTTTGCAGCAGTCTGAGATAAGCTATAAAAGCAACGATTGTACCCACTGTCATTTGTTCTTTCATCGCAAGCCATGCGCCAAAAACAAGGACGATTGCAAGGCCAAGAAAATTAAGAAAATCAATAATAGGTTCATAAGCGGCTCGCAGGCGAGTCACCTGAATATTCGCATCCATATTTTTCTGTGTTCGCTCGGAGAATCGTTCAGACTCGTAATTCTCGGCAGTAAACGCTTTAATAAGGCGGATGCCGGTTAACGTATTTTGCAGATGATCGCTAACATCAGCCACCGATTCCTGTACCGTTCGGAACGAGGAGCGCATTCTTTTGCTGAAAAATCTAGTTGTCAAAATCATAAACGGGAAGGTCGCAAGCAGCATTAGCGTCAGCTTCCAATCGATCCACAGCATATAAACCGCAATGGCCGTAAAGGTGAAAAAATCGGTAAACAACTGCATCATGCTGGAGGAAATCATTTGCTGTAGGATGCTTACGTCATTCGTAACCCGAGACATTAAATCACCGGTACGATTGCGATCGAAGAAAGAAATATCAAGGCTTTGCATATGGCGGTACAAGTCGTTTCGCAAATTGTAAAGCACCCTTTGACCGATAGACGCCATAAGGGAAGTGCTAATATAGCGCAAAGCACCGAGCGCAACAGCTGCTCCCATGACGCCGCCGCCGATAAGCAGCAGTTTATTAAAAAGCTTATTCGGAATGATGTGGTCAATCGTCAGTCTCGTTAGCTGCGGAACGATGAATTCAAGCAGCGATATGGCGATAACGCAGGCAACTGCTGCAATCAATGCGGGCAATTGCGTCCGCGCATGCGCATATATTCGTATAAACATGCTGTAAATGCTGGCAGGCTTTACTTTCTCGCCTGTTCCGAATTTTCTCATGCCGCCCATTCCTGCCCCGCCTCGAAATGCCGGCGCTGAATTGTGCTGCTCTCTCATATCGCGCCGCCTTCTTTGCTGTCACAGTCGGTTTCTGTTGTGATTTGGCGAAGCGATACTCGAAGGTCATCCAGGATGACGCGCAGCTGCGCAGCTTTGCTCGGATCAGTGACAGCCGCTCGTTCTGCAGCCTTCAGCAAATGCAGCAGCTCCTTGCCAGCAGGCGTTAATCGTCGGTTCGGCTTTCTTCTCTCAAAGGGAGCGCCTTCGTCTTCGGATTCACTCTGCTCAGGGCGTTCCATTCCCGTTCCAGCATTATCGTTCTCCTCCAGCAAATAAGCTCTGCCTTCCTCAGTAATCTCAAACACCTTTTTGCCGTCTTGCTTGGAGGACTCTACAAATCCTTGATCCCGCAGCATCTGCAGCGTGGGATAAATGGAGCCAGCACTTGGTTTATAGGTGCCTCCTGATTGCTCCTCAAGCGCCTTCATCATTTGGTAGCCGTGCATGCCCTCCTGTTCAAGCAGTGCCAGCAAAGCATATTTAACTCCGCCGCGGCTGAAAAAACGTCTGCCCGAGCCGTGTCCCTCCCTTTCATTCGCATGATGTAAAAACAACTGTTCCTCTGGCTGCCATTCTTTCGTCATTGTGCAATCTCCTTCGTTAACGATATATCGTATTAATTTACATACTATACGATATATCGTTAACTGGCAATTACTTCTTGCGATTTCATGACAAAGTCCAGTAACGAGATGCTCTTTACTGGACTTTACTCATTTTCGGCCAGAGATGATTAGAATGAACCTCGTGTAGATACAGGGCCGTTATCGATAACCGCTGCAATACGTTCTAGTGTCTCATGATCAAGTTCAATACCTGATGCCTTCACGTTTTCTTCGACCTGATCGGGACGGCTTGCACCAATCAAAGCGCTCGATACGTTCGGCTGGCGCAAAATCCATGCGAGCGACAGCTGACCCACCGTCAGCTCCAATTCGGATGCGATTTCCTTCAGCAGCTCAACCTTCGCCAGCTTTTCCTCCGTTATGCGGTTTTTAAAATTTTCTTGCTTCGCGGCTCGCGACTCTTCTGGCACTTGTTGATTGGAAGAGTACTTCCCTGTGAGCAGCCCTTGCGCTAGCGGCGAGAACACGACCTGCCCAAAGCCCYTTTTAATGCCTAGCGGTATAATCTCCTTCTCGATATAGCGCTCAAACAAATTATAGATTGGCTGATTCACGACAATACGATCGAGTAAATATTTGTCTGCGATGGCGAACGCTTCGGTTATTTGAGCAGCCGTCCATTCGCTGACGCCGACATAATGCACCTTACCTTGACGGACCAAATCCTCAAAGGCGCGCAGCGTTTCTTCAAGCGGCGTCTCCTGATCAAAGCGATGGCTGTAGAACACATCTACGTATTCAAGTCCAAGCCTCTTCAAGCTTGCATTTGCTGATTCAATAACATGTTTGCGAGAGAGTCCGCGATCATTCGGTCCATCGCCAATTTTTCCATAGACCTTGGTCGCCAGCACATAGGATTCACGGGGATAAGCACGCAGCGTTTCTCCGACTACTTTCTCGGCTTCACCTTTCGCATACACATTAGCTGTATCAAAAAAATTAATGCCAAGATCATACGCCGTTTGAATCGACTTCACTGCATTTTCACGCTCGACATAACCGCCGTACGTCAGCCAGCTCCCGAGACTAATCTCACTAACCTTTAACCCGCTTGCGCCTAAATTTCGATATTGAATCGCCATATGAACAACCTCCTCAAAATGTATACAAATGTTAGTTTTCTGCTGCGGCAGCGGAATGACAACTGCTGCCTCGTTATGGGAATCAGCCGTTTATCTTTTCTGCTTCTCTGCTTAAAGCCCATATCGCTTTATGTTTGTTTTCCGGCTTTTCCAGCCCTAAATTCTCGCGCAGCGTTTTGCCCTCATAGGCCGTTCGGAAGAGTCCGCGATTTTGCAGCTCAGGAATGACCTTATCAACAAACGTCTCCAACCCGCTGTAATAAATATGCGGCAAAATATTAAAGCCGTCCGCGCCGTTATTTCTAATCCAGCTTTCAATGAAATCAGCCGTTTGCAATACAGAACCCGTAAACGATACATGACCATGACCGGCTGCGCTTCGAGCAAGAAACTGCCGAATCGTCATTTTGTCTCGTACCGCAGCATCCACCACTACCTCCTGCCGGCTTGTAATGCCTGTCGTTATCGTTCCGTATGGCTTTGCTTTATCGACTGGAACAAGACTATCAAGCGGATATTCTGACAAATCGACTGTAAAATAGTTTGAAAGCCGCTTTAACGCTTGCTTCGTATTCAGCAATCCATTAAACTCGTCTTCGATATCGCGGGCTTCTGCTTCCGTATCAGCAACAATTGGACTAAGCCCTGGCATAATAAGCAGCTGATCCGGCGTCCTTCCATGCTTCTGCAATCTTCCCTTCACATCCGTATAAAACGCCTGGGCAGCACCTAATGTTTGCTGTGCTGTAAAAATAACATCCGCTGTTTTGGCTGCCAGCTCCTTGCCGTTTTCCGAGGAGCCCGCTTGCACTAGAACCGGATACCCCTGCGGTGGCCGAGGGATGTTAAGCGGTCCTTTTACCGTGTGATATTTGCCCTTAAAGTTAATTTCGTACACTTTGCTTTTGTCCAATGAGACATCTGCGGCTCTGTCATAGATCAGCGCATCCTCTTCCCAGCTATCCCAAAGCTGCTTCGTCACCTCAACAAATTCATCGCCGATTTCGTAGCGCTTTTGCACGTCTGGATGCTCCGTCTTATTAAAGTTTTCAGCATCATCTTGCGAATGCCCCGTTACGATATTCCAAGCAGCCCGCCCTTTGCTGATATGATCCAGCGAAGCGAATTTCCGCGCTACATGGTAAGGATCGTTATAGGTTGTACTAACGGTTGCGATAAGTCCAACATGCTTAGTCAGCGCAGCAAGCCCCGAGAGAAGCGTAAATGGCTCCAGTCTCCTGCCAAGTCCGGAATAGTTGTCTGCTGTAAACAACGAATCAAACAGCCCTCTCTCCGCAATCTTTGCAATGTTCGCATAATACTCCAAATCCAAATCTTCCTTTGGATTCGAATCCGGGTGTTTCCACGCGGCAGAATGATGACCCGCTCCACGCAAAAACACGTTAAAATGCGCCTTCTTGTCCCGCTTAATCTCGCTCATTTGCCATCCCTCATTTTCGGTTCATTATGAAAACACTTTAAGTTCAATGCTGCTGCTCAGGCATCGTTTCTTCACCACGATATTTGGTGCCATTGGAGTACTTAACAGGAATTTCTCCTGTTCATTCAGCGGAATTCGAATAGAAAAGAGAGTTAACAGGAATTTCTCCTGTTAATTTAGACATTTGCTGATAAAATCGCTTATTTCCGCCTATTTAAGAGGAACTTTTCCTGTTAAATGGCACCAATCTGATTAATTCTCAAAATTAGCTGGAGTTTTTCACGTTAGATTAATAAACAAGATAAGAATCCAAATAAAATGAGTCTAACTAAATAAAAAGAGACTTAGCTTATCGTCAGCTAAATCTCCGGTGGTCCGGTCGTATGGTATGGATTGTGCCTTTTATAAATAAATTCATTTCAGCTTGAACCCTTGACCTACAAGGAAGTCATGCAAATGATCACGCAGCCGGTCCGACTTAAACCTTCTTAACATTTCACGAGACCACCTTGTTTCCTGCTCTCCGCCTTTGCCTCCACCTTTGCGCGTAGCATAATACTCCCGAGTGATCGAATCGTAAGCAATAATTTCATCCTCCAACCCGCTCTGCTTATACGTTTCTTGATGATAGACAGCTGCGAGCGGCAATCTTGGACGAAGATCAGGCTCTTGATCAGCAGCGCCTACGCACATGCCAAACACCGGATAAACAAGCTCAGGCAGTTCAAGCAATTCAGTTATTTCTTTAGGATTATTGCGAATTCCACCGATATAAACGATCCCATAACCAAGTGACTCCGCAGCGATTGCCGCATTTTGAGCAGCCAGAGTCGCGTCAATCGTTCCGAGCAGAAACAGCTCCACGTTCTGACGAAGCTCTACATCCTCATGCAGCCTCGCTGCTAATCTGACTTTATTTAGATCGGCACACCAGATGAGAAACACCGGACTTTCAACTATTTGCTGCTGATTGCCGGCAAGCTCCGCAAGCTTTCGTTTCCGCTCAGAGTCCTTTACAGCAATTACGCTGTAAGCTTGGATATTGGATGAGGTGGAGGCTGCTTGCCCTGCCAATATGATTTGTTCCAAATGATGCTCAGGAATGGGTGAATCTTTATATTTGCGGATGGAGCGATGGTTTTTTAATAAAGCAATAACTTCGTTCATTGCTATACCTCCTCTACATGAATAAGTGCTCTTGAAACAAAAAACCGAAGACACAGATCAACTGTAGTCTCCGGTTTTCCGGTAGAACTATAATTCCGATTATTCAAACTGTTTTAGTGTGAAAAATGTACTGAAAATTTATCACGTAATAAATCTTTTGTCAATCATCATTGTTTATCGCAATACGATCTATCGTACCTTTTAGAAAAAAGTATATTGCAAAACATATTATTCTTAGTATAATACTCGGCATAAAATCAAAACAACTCAAATGGAGGTGAAATCTGTGGTTGATCTCATCATTATTGGCGCCGGCCCCTACGGAATTTCACTTGCTGCTCATGCAACCGCAAGCAAAATGTCCTATGTCCTTTTGGGTAAACCTATGTTTTTCTGGAAGGAGCAAATGCCGCAAAATATGTTCATTCGCACCCATCCCCGCTACATCAGTCTCTCCGATAAGGATGATAAATTCACCATCGAACGATTTAGCTGCGAAACCGGCATAGAACTGCAGCCTCCCTTTCCTCGTCCTCATTTTGTTGATTATGCCTTATGGTTTGCCAAACAAACCGACATCTCCTTCACATCGGAGCACGTATCAGAGCTTCATTATTCATCCTCAGGCTTCAGCGTGATCACTCACGAAGGTGAGCAATATCAAGCCAAACATGTGGTCATAGCTACAGGTTTGCAGCATTATAGCTACATCCCTCCAGTACTAAGCTCGTTGCCGCCTCAGCTCATCTCCCACACCTTCGCTCATCGTGATTTTAAGCCCTACGCAAACAAGAAGGTAGCTGTTATCGGCAGCGGCCAAAGCGCTTGGGAAGCTGCCGCACTGCTTCATATGGCTGGAAGCGAAGTTGAGCTTTTGTTCCGGCGTGACGCCGTTCAGTATTCAAGCGAGGATAATGTCGAATCTGGCCAGAAGCTCATCGACTCCGCTGAACAGTTCTATCTACAGCCCGACCAGCTCAAGGCGGAGCGGCGAAATACACCGCGTCAAAGCAGTGTTGCTCCTTTCTTAAAGCCCTACGTAGAAGGGAAAGTGACGATGACTGGCGGCGCAGCCATTACACATGCAGAAGCTACGATTGATGGCAAGGTGCTGCTTCAGCTTGGAAACAATGAAACTCGCCTCGTCGATCATGTTATTGCCGCTACCGGCTATCAGATCAATCTTGACCAAGTACCTTTTCTGCCGCCCCATGTATTGCAGCATATCGAGCGAGAGCCGTATTCTAATGCAAAATTCCCTCTGCTAAGCGCGCAATTTGAAAGCAGCATACCTGGACTTTACTTTGCCGGCCCACTAGCGACCTTTACTCATGGTCCCGCTTTCGGCTTCGTTGCAGGCTTACGCCAAGCATGCCGATGCATTATTCCTCATATCCAGCAGCATACGTAATAAAGCAGGGGCAAATGAATGTTACATTCACTTGCTCCTTCGCTTTCCTTCCTTAACGCATTCCAATCCGCTTAAATGAACAGCACAAAACAAAGGGGCCGCATTTTACGCTGCACCTTTGCTCTGGCTCTCTAATCTACTTATCTCCTATTGTCGTTCGGAGCGTTTCAACGTCTTTATTGATGGCCTCCGTTGCTTTGCGAATCGCAGAGTTTACATCCAACCCGTTGATGGCTAAATCCTCAGCCGCCTCTGTCAATCTTGTCGTTATTTCCAGTTCGTAGGGATGAACATAATGCTCCTGCAGCGGCTCGCCAATAAACACATTTTGCACCGTTTTACCCTGCAGCACTGGAATGTCCAGTCCATATTCCTTCTCCAGCTCTGGATTAATAACAGCCGGAACCCGGCCATTTCTAGATAAAATCCGCTGGCCCTCATCCGATAAAATTTCAGCAATGACTTGGAAAGCTTCATCCTTATGCTTGCTCTGGCTGTTCACCGAAAGCGAATGAATTTGCGCCTCCCTAGTTTTGCCCAGCTGGTCGCTAAAGTTTGGTGCCGGAGCGAAATCCCAATTAAACTCAACGCCCTGCTGACGCAGCTCCTCCAGCGGACCGATCATATTCGCCAGCCAAGTTACCCGCATGCCGATAATTTGATCCTTCATAAATTGATCGCGTCCCCAGTTCCAAGTATGATCTGGCGTTACGTAACCAGGAATTTCAAAGATGCGCTTGTTAAGCTCAAACACGCGCAGCCAGTCGGGCGTATCGAGTGCAGCATTTCCCGTGTCATGATCGACGTACGGCAGGCCCAGCCCTTTGGCTAGCCCCGTTAGGTTATCAACCGATAGACCAATATACTGCACGCCATTCTCCGTACGAGTCAGCTTTGCAGCAATATCCAGCACCTCATCCCAGGTCAGCTGTTTTTCTGTAGGATACGGAACACCAAACTTATCAAAAATATCTTTATTATAGTAGAGGATATGCTGATTGGAGTTAAACGGAATCGCATAGATTTCGCCTCCCTTGTCTTTCGTTATATCTTTGATGTAGTCATACAAAATCGGTTTGATCCGGCTCTCATCAAAATGATGGCGTTTAATCAGCTCTCTCAAATCCTCATAGGCGCCCGTTCGAATAATGCGCTGATGGGACGAAGAGGAGGAATAAATAATGTCTGGAACATGTGTGGAAAGCACTTCTTCATTTGTAGTTGTTGCTGCAGGCGTTATTCTTTCGATGGTTACATTTGGATATTTTTTCTTAATCGGGTCCGCGATGAGCGTATTAAATTCCACGTCTGGAAAAGTACCGCTCGTGCTGAAAAGGGTTAACGTGAGCGGCTCGTCGCCAAGCTTTTTAAAGTCCGCTTCTTCCGCTACGGCTGCGTTCGTTTCTTGCTGCTTATTTGCATTGCTCCCAGCCTTATTGGCCGGTGTATTATCCTTACTGGCACAAGCCCCCAATAAAGCAAACAACATTAAAATAACTACGCCTATCGTAAGTTTTTTCATGATTAAACTCTCTCTCCTCTATCATGAGGTACAGCTGTGTCGTTTAATAGCCAACAAGCTCTCACCTAGTCTTTTAAAGTACAGCTTTACTCTCATAACGAATATTCGCCGGCCGCTTCAATCCAAGCTGCTCTCGCAAGCTCGTTCCCGAATATTCCGTCCGAAACAATCCGCGATTTTGCAGCTCTGGAATCACCTTATCTACAAATTGCGTAAGGCCGCTCGGGAAAATCTGTGGCATAACATTGAACCCATCAGCAGCGCCGTTAACAAACCAATTTTCAATCACATCTGCAAGCTGAAGAGGTGTACCTGTAAACGTAAAATGCCCTCTGGCTCCTGCTAGACGATTAATCAATTGCTTCAGCGTTAACTGCTCATGGCGAACGAGATCCAGTATAAGCTGATGCCTGCTTTTGTTGCCATTAACCTCATCCGTTTCACGCACACCCTCCAAAGAAAGCGGCTCATCAAGCGGATACGCGGATAAATCAATGCCTAATCGCTCCGATAGCTGTTTAATTGCACCATCTTTATTTACATAATTGAATAATTCGCTCTCGATTTCTCTCGCTTCCTCCACCGTGTCTGCCAATATCGGGCTAATACCCGGCAAAATCTTCAGCTGGTCCGCCTCTCTTCCATACTTCGGCAGTCTTGCTTTTACATCCTTATAAAACTGCTGAGCACTTTCAATGCTTTGATGCGCGGTAAAAATAACTTCCGCTACCTTTGCCGCAAATTCCTTGCCGCTCTCCGAGGAACCCGCCTGCACCAGCACAGGATAACCCTGCGGCGGCCTTGCGATATTTAGAGGTCCCTTCACCGAATAATATTTCCCTTTAAAATCAATCGTATGGACTTTGTCCTTATGGACGCGAGTTCCTAACGTTTTATCATTAATGACCGCCTCATCCTCCCAGCTGTCCCACAGCTGCTTGGCGATTTCTACGAATTCATCTGCTTCCTCGTAACGCAGTGCATGATCGGGATGATCCTCCCTCCCGAAATTATGTGCGGCTGATCCAGCACCCGTAACGATATTCCAGCCCGCTCTGCCTTTGCTTATGTGGTCTAGGGAGGCAAATTTCCGCGCCACATGAAAAGGTTCATTATACGTAGTGCCAACCGTAGCAATTAAACCGATATGCTTCGTCCTGCTTGCCAGCGCAGCCAGCTCCGTGAATGGCTCGAGCTTATTGGAGCGTCCGATATAGCCATCAGCCAAAAATACGGAATCCATTAGTCCTCTTTCAGCCGTCTGAACGATTTGCAGCACATGCTCGAAATCAAGGTTGCGGCTCGGCTCCGCCTCCGGGAGCCGCCATGAAGCTTCATGGTGGCCGGTCCCGAACAAAAAGGCGTTGAGATTTAATTTGCGCTCCGATTCTCCCATATTTAATCCCCTCTCCATCGTCTGCTTATTGACCGATCGTCGTTTTTAAAGTCTCTACATCTTTATTGATCGCATCCGTTGCTTTGCGTATAGCCGAGTTAACATCTAGACCATGGATGGCAAGATCCTCAGCTGCTTCGGTAAGCCGTATCGTAATGCTCGATTCATAAGGATGAATGAAATGCTCTTGAATGGGCTTCCCAATAAAAACATTCTGAACGGTTTTGCCTTGTAGAACCGGTATTTCTAAGCCGTAATCCTTCTCCAGTTCCGGATTGATAATAGCTGGAACACGTCCGTTCTTAGCAGTAATCCGCTGCCCCTCATCCGATAAAATTTCCGCGATCACTTGAAACGCCTCATCTTGATGCGGGCTTTGGCTGTTGATCGCAATCGAGTGGATTTGCGCTTCTCTTGTATTGCCAAGCTGATCGCTGAAGTTTGGCGCCGGCGCAATATCCCAGTTGAACTCCACACCTTGTTGGCGCAGCTCCTCAAGCGGACCAACCATATTGGCAAGCCAAGAAACCCGAATGGCAATGTTTTGATCCTTCATGAAATGGTCACGAGTCCAGTTCCATGTGCCGTCCTGCGCTACATAACCCGGTATTTCAAAAATCTTCTTCTGCAGCTCGAAGACACGAAGCCATTCCGGCGTATCGAGTGCAGCCTGCCCCGTCTCGCGGTTCAAGTAAGGAATGCCCAGCGATTTACCCAAACCAGTTAAATTGTCTACAACAAGCCCGATATATTGAATGCCGTTTTCTGTTCTGGTCAGCTTCGTGCCAAGCTCGACCGCTTCGTCCCATGTCAACTGCTTCTCGGTTGGATAAGAAACGCCGAATTTATCAAAAATATCTTTGTTATAATACAAAACATGCTGATTGATATTGAAAGGAAGTGCGAGAACCGCATCTCCTTTGCCCTTCGTTATGTCCTTGATATAGTCGTAGCCAATCGGTTTGAGACGGCTCTCGTCAAAATGATGTTTTTTGATTAATTCTCTTAAATCCTGATATACACCCGTCCGAATAACCCGCTGCTGCACACTGCCAAATATAATGTCCGGCACATGTGTGGACAGCACTTCCTCCGGAGTCGTCGTCGCTGCTGGCGTTATTCGTTCAATGGTTACGTTCGGATACTTCGCATGAATGGGACCTGCAATCATTGCTTCGAATTCCACGTCTGTAAAGGTAGCGCCAGTGGAATAAAACGATAATTTCAGCGGCTCATCCCCAAGCTTCTTGAAATCCGCGGTTTCGGTCGCACTGTTCGTTGCCTCCTTCTTGCCTGATGCATCATTCTGCTTTGCAGGTGCGTTATTGTCTCCCCCGCATGCGGAGATCGATGCTGCAAGAACAAATATGACGATGATAACCCCTAGTTTCTTCATCCTATATCCTCTCATTTCTATTATTTATTTATATTTGCTGAAGATGGCGCGTATTGGCAGGACGCTGTAGCCCTAAGCTGTCACGAAGCGTCTTGCCTTCATATTCGGTACGGAATAACCCACGGTTTTGCAGCTCTGGAATGACCTTGTCTACAAAGGTCTCAAGCCCTGTAGGAAAGAGCTGCGGCAGCACGTTGAAGCCATCAGCCGCATGGTTTTTAAACCATTTTTCAATAAAATCGGCCGTTTGAAGCACAGACCCGGTAAACGTGATATGCCCATGTCCTCCATTGCTGCGATAAAGAAGCTGGCGAATCGTAAAGCTTTCTCTGCGCGCCGCATCGATAATAACCTCCTGCCTGCTGCGAATGCCGTTGAACTCCTCAGCAGGTTTTGCTTTACCCAGCGGCACCGGCGCATCCAGCGGATAATCATTCAAATTCACCGTGAATCGCTCCGATAAACTATCAAGTGCACGCCTTGTATCTACAAAAGCATGCAGCTCCTCCTCGATCTCGCGCGCTTCCGCTTCCGTATCAGCCACAATCGGAGCGAGCCCCGGCAAAATAACGAGCTCATCAACGGTTCTCCCATACTTCGCTAAACGTGATTTCACATCGTAGTAGAAGGCACGGCCTGCATCGAACGTTTGCTGCGCCGTAAAAATAACCTCCGCCGTTTTCGCTGCCAGCTCCTTGCCTTGCTCGGAGGAGCCTGCTTGCACGAGCACCGGGTAACCTTGCGGCGGACGCGGAATGTTAAGCGGTCCCTTCACCGAATAGGTATGGCCTTTGAAGTTGATCTCGTGCACCTTATTTGCATCCAGCAATATACCCGCTTTTTTATCGAAAATAAGGGCGTCGTCTTCCCAGCTGTCCCATAGCTGCTTCACCACTTCCACGAACTCCTCGCCCGTCTCGTAGCGCTGCGCATGCTCTGGATGTTCGTCTCTGCTGAAGTTATGGGCAGCTGAGCCCGCACCCGTCACAATATTCCAGCCAGCTCTGCCGCCGCTAATATGATCCAGCGAGGCGAACTGCCTTGCGACATGGAACGGATCGTTATATACGGTCCCGACTGTCGCAATCAAGCCGATATGTTCCGTTACAGAAGCAAGTGCTGCGAGCAGCGTAAACGGCTCCAGCTTGCTGCCGCCGCCTGCATATCCATCTGCTAAAAATACGGAATCCAGCTTGCCTCGCTCAGCAATTCGAGCCAGCTGCCCTAAATAATCAATGTCCAGCTCCAAATCCGGACGCGCATCTGGATGCCGCCAAGCTCCCGCATGATGGCCTGTCGCTCTCAAAAAAACATTCAAATGAACCTTTCGACTCGCTTCACTCATTAGGAATGCACCTCTTCTTCCGTTTTTTTGGCCTGCCAGCTATTTGCAGGTCTCGCTAAACCTAGATTTCCGCGCAGCGTTTGCTCTTCATAGGAGGTACGGAACAATCCGCGATTTTGCAGCTCAGGGATAACTTTATCGACAAAGCGCTCCAGCCCGCTCGGATACACCTGCGGCATCACATTAAAGCCATCGGCCGCCCCATTCTTGAACCACTTTTCAATGACATCAGCCAGCTGCAGCGGTGTACCCGTAAAAGTAAAATGCCCTCTTGCCCCTGCTAAGCGATTGATCAATTGCCTGAGCGTCGGCTGTTCGCGTTCTACTAAATCCAAAATAAGCTGGTGACGACTCTTCATGCCGCTTACCTGATCTGTCGTTTGTGCGCCCTCCAGATTGACAAGGTCATCAAGTGAATGATTAGACAAATCAACGCCTAAGCGACCCGATAACCGCTTAATCGCCCCTTCATGATCGATAAACGCAAACAGCTCATTTTCCAGATCCTGCGCCTCTGCCTCTGTATCCGCCAATATCGGACTAAGCCCAGGCAATATTTTCAGCTGATCCGTCGTCCTGCCATACTTCGCCAAACGTAACTTCACGTCTTTATAAAAAGCTGCTGCCTCCTCGAAGGTTAGTTGAGCAGTAAAAATGACCTCCGCCAGCTTAGCGGCAAATTCCTTGCCCGTCTCAGATGAGCCCGCTTGAACAAGTACAGGATAACCTTGCGGCGGTCGCGCGATATTCAGCGGTCCCTTTACTTTGAAATACTTCCCAGCATAATCAATCGTATGAACCTTGGCTTCATCGATCAGGATGCCGCTGATCTTGTCATTTGGCAGCGCGTCATCCTCCCAGCTGTCCCACAGCTGCTTGACGATCTCTACAAATTCCTCCGCTGATTCATAACGATCATGATGCTCCGGATGCTGTTCCCTGCTGAACTGCTCTGCAGCAGGTCCCGCTCCCGTCACGATATTCCAGCCTGCACGACCCTTGCTAATATGGTCTAAGGATGCAAACTTCCTTGCGATATGAAACGGTTGATTATAGGTCGTTTCTACCGTTGCAATTAGACCGATATGTTTGGTTGCTGCTGCTAATGCTGACAGCATGGTGAACGGTTCAAGCGATCCCGATCCCGCCCAGTAGCCATCCGCCAGAAATACAGAATCGAGCAAGCCGCGTTCGGCAATTTGAGTCAGCTTCAAGTAATGCTTAATATCAACGCCTCGCTCCGGCTGCGTATCCGCATGCCGCCACGATGCTTCATGATGGCCTGATGCGGCCAGAAACGCATTAAGATTTAGTTTTCTCTCCGATCCACTCATCGCACGACTCCCCTTAAGTCATTTTCGAATTAATTACCGTTGTTCAATTCCCAAAAAAAATAGCCAGAGCTGCCCTAAGGCAATCTCCGGCTATCCGGTCGATTATTTCCAATTAAACCAATTTGTTTTATAAGGATTATAGTAAGTGCTAAGAATTTATCATCTCAACTTCGTAATGTCAATGTTTTTTTGATTTACTATTCTACCAATCCTGTCCGTTCAACCCCTTCAATGAACCACCGCTGAGCGAACAAATACACGACAAGCAGCGGCATAATAATTAGGAAAGAGGCCGCCATCTTGATCGCTTCGGCATAAACCGTAATCTCCCCTGCCCCTTCAGCCAGCTTCATCTCGCCAGCCATTCTTGCCAGCGTAATGGAGAGAGGTACGTTCTCCGCAGTAAACATAAAGAGTGACGGAAAGTAAAAATCATTCCAGTTCCAAACGAAGGAAAATAGTACGACCACAACGGTAGCCGACCTCGACAGCGGAAACATGACGCGAAAGAACAGGCGGAAAGGGCCTGCTCCGTCCATACGCGCAGCCTCATCCAGCTCTTTGGGCAGTGTGGAATAGAAGGATCGATAGATGATAACGAACATTGCTCCTTTCAATCCATGGCCAAATAGAGCGGGGACAACCATCGGCAAAAACGTGTTCAGCCAGCCGAACTCTTTAAAGAGCATGATCGATGGCAAAATCGTAATTTGCGGCGGCATAATAAACGTAAACAACAGCAGAGCTCCCCATACTTTTTTGAAGGGGAACTCCAGCCTTGCGAACGCATAACCGGCAATTGCACAGGAGAATACCTGCAGCACCGCTACGGAAGAAGCCAGCGAGACGCTGATGAGGAAACTCTTCGTGTAATTCAGCATTTCACTCGCCTGCTGCAGATGCCCCAAAAATATGGACCGCGGCACCCAAATAACGGTTGGGTCAAGAATGTTTCTCGCATCCTTAACCATCGTCGTCACCATGTATAGAATCGGCTTCATATAGATGAAGGCGACATTAATCAGAATAATATAAACAAACAGCTTGAAGAGAATGCCCTTATCAATTTCTGCTCCAAGCAGCCGATACCTGAGACCAATCAAGCTTCTTCGCAGCTTTTCATCGCTATATAGATTAGCCGCAATCTCATTTCCTTTTTTCACAATTTTCATGAACGCTCACCTCTCTTTCCCACTTATCGTTTTCCTGAAAGCGACTTATCCACTCGGCTGTATAGCAATAAGGTCAAGAGTACGAAGGTTAGGATGATTAAGAAATAGATCCATGCCAAAGCGCTGGAGCTGCCATAATTGCTCGTATTCACTCGGCTGACAATCGGATTGGATGGGAAGGTGAATAAATCGACTACCGTGTACATTAAGTTCAAGAAGATATAAGGGACAAGACCGGGCAGCGTTATTTTCCAAAATGTATTCCAAGGTCCCGAGCCGTCAATACGGGAAGCCTCGTACACAGATGCTGGCAGCGTCTGGCGTCCAGCAAGGAAAATAAGGATTTGCACGCCTGAATACCAAAGGACGAGAACAAATGAGCTCATGACCTTTTGAATCGGAGCCGCCCATGATCCCGGAACATATTCACGCAAATAATAGTCGATACGCAGCGTCTCCATAATGCTGAGAGAGCCTTCCCCCTGCGCAATAAACTCCTGCACAATCTGGCCAGAGGAGAAAATAACAGGCAAAAAGAAGATGACCCGAAACAGCGTTCTGCCTGGAAAACGCAAATTAAGCAAAATGGCGACAAACAGGGAAAAGACAAGAATGATCGGAATCATCATGGCAGACTCCCTTAGAAACGGGAACAGCTCCTCATAGAGCAAGCTTCCGTTCGCGATCAAAATTTCCCGGTAATGGCTGAGTCCAATAAACGTATAGTTGACGCTGCTCACCGTAATTTTCACCTGATGAAAGCTCATGTACAGCGAATAGCCGAGCGGGAACGCCACAAAAACGAGGAAGCCAAACACCCAAGGCGCGATAAACAGGGAGCCTTCGAGCTTCCTAACTGTCGTATTTTCCAGCTTGCGACTCCATCTCATGGCTTCGTTCCTCCTTTTATGACGACAAAGTCTTTTGCTGGAACGATAATGCCATTCTTGCTGTAATCGGTCTGATTATAATTGACGATAATGCGATAATCGCTGCCATACTCTGTTTCCTTCACATTTGGAGCGAGCGTACGATGTCCCGTAATAAACTGCTCCTGCACAGCTGCAAGCGCCTCATTGGTTTTGGCATATTCAGCACTTAAATGATCGATCCAATCCTTATAGTTCAAGCTGTAATACCAGTAGGAATAGGAATTTTTCAAATCAGCTGCCTTGTCGCCGCTAAGCACATAAGCAGGGTATGCCCCATATTCAATGCTGCGGAGCAGCTCATCATCAAACTCATCGCGCAAATTAGACCATTCCAGCGAATATGTGCGCAAGCCATGGAGAACGATTTGGGCAAAAGGAATCGCTTCACTGATGAAGACATCATACGAATAATCAGCGGTTAGGCGATGGATATGGTCGATTTGAGCTAGCGCATAGAAATTCACATTATTCGCCACAAGCGACCCGAGTGCTTCCTTGCTCTTGTTCAAAATGCTGCGCTGTACATCGACAACCTCTGCCCTGCTCGCCAAGTATCGGCTGTTGAAATCCGTATTGACCTGCTTGCCAATGCCATCCTCGAAATAGATGCCGTCTGCTCCCAAGCTCTTATAGCTGTTCAAATCGGCCGAGACCACCTTCTCATAAAACCTCGGGCTTACAAACTTCGCTGCATCCTGGTCCTCATTTCCCCTTTCCTCCAGCACCGTTCCTGCCAAATTGCGCAAGCCGTCGCGCCTCCACCAGAACCGATCATCGCCATTCGTATTGAGCGTATAATTCGCCGTCAAATAAACAGGAATATCCAAGGTATGAGCGAAGGAGATAAAGCTTTTCATCCCTTTGTTTCCACCTAAGCGCTTATCTACAGGAAAGTAGCCGCCATGCGTGCTGTAACCGTCCTGCTGCCACCCTGAGAATTGAATTTGCAGATGCTGAATGCCGCTGTCATAAATCGAACGAACAAGCTCGGTCGCCTCTTCTGTCGTAGTCGCTTTTAAATATGAATCTGCAAAAAGCCCCTTCTCGATGTCTGCGCCTACAATATCTACAAACAGCGGAATGTCTTTTTTGTTTGTTTCCAGCGGTTTTACACCCTGCTCTTGAATCAAATAATTGCGATAAACCTCCGCCATGCCAGCATAATCGCTTTTATTAGGGAGCAGTGGATAATAACGCGTTGCGCGAGCTTTCGTTATAAACTTATCGCCGCTGTATGTATAGAAGCCTTCACCCGTGCTCTTGCTTACACTTTGGAAAAACTTTTTCCGATACTGCCATTCGGTCGTCACCCAGTTCGAGCGGCCCACCGCGCCTGACGGCGCTGCATAAACATTCGCGAACGACTCCCCTTCGGAGATGATCGCAACAAACGCCTGATCCCCTGACTTTAAGCCGAATACAGGCATCGTAATCCCCTGTCTGCCTGTATTTTCGTTGTAATAGGATAGATCCTGCCCATAAACACTCTCATTGTAGGTCAACTGCTGCATCAAGCGATCTGCCTCAAAATGGATCAACGAGCCGGAGCCGTCCGGCAGCAAAAGGTAACCCTCTTGGCCAGCAGACGGCTGAGCCCCAAACAAAGGGTAAAGCTTAATATTCAATAAGCTTAAAGCGCCTTCGACGATTCCCTCATCCAAAATTCTCGTCTCTACATAGTCCTTGTGCAGACGCACCTCAATCGGAATTTTCAACTGCACCTTCGGCAGCGCGAAGGTGACCGAAAATCCATTTTCCGCAGCCTGGAAGTTTTCCAAGTAACCTTGGTTCTCGATTAATCCGGCAGTTACAGAAGAGGATTTGTAGTTTTTAGCATTTACGTATTCAATGATGACGGGAGAAGTTAAATTATTTTTCCACGTATTCGGTACCGTTTCTTCCTCCCAATACTTCGGCTCTGGATAGGAACGCCATATCTTCCCTGTTGCTTTATTGATTACTTGGAAGTGAGCTGATTCCTTATCTACAAGCAACAGTAATTGGTCTGATTCTGCGATTTGCTCAAAATTTGCTTCAACTGGCAATCCCGCTTTATAGGGAACAGTGCCTTTCGTTTCAAATGGATTTGCAGCAACTACGGCCACGTCGGCGGGTTTACCCCATAACCCGACCGCCACAAGAGCAAACCATCCTATACCGGTCAGCAAAACAGCTAAGAGCAGCAGCTTCATAACGAGCTTTATGTTTATTTTGCGTACAGTCATCGGATGATCACCTCCTGATATAAGGAATTAATAAAGTTGACCAATTCTATGCTTAGGCTAATCAAGATGAAAATAAGAATGACGATTATCGCAAGCGCAAGCAACGATAAGAGGATAATAAAAATAGCTTCGATGAAGGTATAGTTGTGTATGCCTTGCACCATCCATATGAACAGGAATACTACCCATAAAACGATAAACAGCTTCAAAAACTTAAAGATCGCCAGCTCGTTTAAGGTCAGTACATTCGAGAGTAGAGTTACAGGTATACCGATGAGAATAATCGGAAATAAGGCATAGCAGCTGCCATAAAATACGTCTCGGAACCGTCCCTCACCTCTAAGAAGCGAGCTGATTAAATAGTTGGAGACGACAAAGCCGAGCCAAATTCCGATAAATTGAATCGTAATGGGAAACAAATCAATACCGACATGCACAGCAGGGTTAAAGACAAAGCTTGTGCCCGCCTGCATATATCCGTACGATGCTAATGCAAATACAAGTATCAGTATGCTGCTTAACCATCCTGCTTTGTTTTCGTACCGAATAGCATAGAAGCCGTCTACAGGATGTTTTATTAAATAGAACATATGCTGCAGCTGTTCAAGTATCGGATGCCTAGCACTGCGTTTAGCTGATGGTTTGCCTTTTAAGCGAAGCTTTTTGGATAAAACATTCCAGAGAAGATACACGATGCCAAGCACGAGCGCCACATTCATGAGGACGCCAAAGTGCTTCTGGAACCACGTCAACCGATTTTGCCAAAAGGATTCTGAATAGCCGCCTACTACGCCTGCCTGATAAAACAGCTGCTCCGATCTTGCGTACTCCTCTTTTTTGTAAGCGGCCTTCGCCAAACCGATCAGTGCCGGTGTATATTGTGCATTTAAACGATGAACCTCGCTCCAGAGCGGCTCGCTTTGCTCGTATCTGCCTTCCTGCGTTAATTGATTCGCTTCGTGGACGAGATGGCCGAACTCAGACAGCCGCAGCACTTGAATGAAATTATTGACGCTGTCCAGCACGAGCAGCTCACCCTTGGAATTGCTCGCAATAGCTGCTGGCGCTTTGACGATTCCTGTCTTGGACGTAGCGGTAATGACATCCCCGCCCCAGAAAAACAACAGATTGCCATTCGAATCATATTGACTAATCATATTGCCTACAGAGTCGATCACAGTAAAGTTGCCGGCAGCATCCACCGTAATATCATTGAGCTGGGGACTTACACTTTGCTTCGTTCTGTGAAATACCTCTCCGTAAGAACGCACCGGCTGCAGGGCAGCAAATTCACCTTTGCCTACCAGCTGGTCGAGACCCGCGATGTTGAGCTTCTTCACCTGATCCGCGCTAATTTCCTTCGTCACCGTATAAATAAATCCGTTTTTGTCTATCGTTGAGTTGGCGATAGCTCCAGGCAGCTTCTTCAGCTCCCTTTGATACATTTCCCGCGTATATACAAATCGCTTAAATGCATCAAACAAAGAGAAGCTTACGCTATTCGGCCCAAAAAAACTAATGAAATTGCCCTCTGGATCAAGCTGCACCAAGCCTTGAAAAGCGCCAAGCGTCGTTACATAAATAAAGCCGCGCTTATCTACAATGAGGTTAACCGGATCATACTTGAAAGCCGGCGGCAAATAGCTGGACTCCGGACGGCCAAATGCTTTTAGCAGCTTGCCTTCTTGATCGAGCCTTACAACCCGGTTGTTGCCCGTATCTGCAACGTAAATCTCTCCAGCTTCATCGACATAAATGCCGCTTGGCTTCTTGAGGGGGCTTTCTGTTACTTTGATTTCACGAATATATTGGCCTTGCTCATCCAAGTGTACGATTCGATTATTGCCCGTGTCTGCGATGTAAATATGATCCTTATCATCCACAAATAGATCCTTGGGCTGATTAAGCTGCAGCTTTGTTTTCCCTTCGGCTCCCGCAGCTTGGTTTGCTTCCGTAATCTCAACATCCGTGCCAATAATGCCAGCAGGAATGTAAGCCGCTTGCGTCTTCACCAGCTGTCCGAATCCATCCTTATAGTAGGTTTCGTACGGTAACTGCGAGGCTGTGGCCGGTGAGATGGGCCAAGCTATGTAAATCGCCGTAATCAGGATTATAATGATCGGACGAATCCGCAGCCTCCTGTTCTTCAAACGATTTCCCCCTTATTTAATACCGGAATGCGCCATTGTCGAAATGACCTTGCTTTGCAAAATAACAAAGAAAATTAAATTCGGAACGAGCATAATAAGCGCTGCTACAGCAGCGGCGCCTTGACGTGCCACATTGTTCGCCAAGTTATTGGTCAATGTCGATAGGAAAAACGGAAAGTTTTTCATTTCATCGTCCTGCATGAACAGCATCGATGTCTCCACGTTGCCCCAAGAGTTCTGAAAGGAGAGTATCGCAACGGTTGCGATGGCCGGCATACACATCGGAATGACGATACGAGCAAATACGATAAATTCGTTTGCCCCGTCTATTCGTGCAGCCTCCAGCAGTGAATCAGGAATCTGATCCACGAATTGCTTGAGCAGGAACACGCCCACCGGCAAAGCAAGTACGGGCAGCAAATGCCCCCAATACGTATTCATAATGCCAAGGTGGCTGACGACCAAATACCTCGGAATTTGAATAACCTCCGGCGTAAACATCAGCATTAGAATAATCGTAGCAAAGATGAATGCGCGGCCCGGAAAAGGATGTTTTGACAACGGATAAGCGCAAAGCGCACTCACAGTCGTCACGCCAACAACACTCGCAGCCGAAATGAACAAACTATTGAACAAATAGCGCGATACCGGAACGATTGAATTGGACGTTACCCAAAAGAGCTCAACAAAGTTCTGAATGTTCGGCTCCTTCACAAAGAAGGTCGGCGGATAGACGAACAATTCATGATAAGGCTTGAAGGCATGATTAAAAATATAAATGATCGGCAGGATCATGATGACGGATATGATAAGCATGAACAGATTAAAGCTTATTTTTATACCAAGGCTTGATTGTTTCAGCTGTTACTCCTCCTTCGTACCGAACAATCCCCAGCTGAGCTTGTTCGCGAAATACATAAATATAAGAAGAAACACCGAAACCGTCGCCGCATAACCCATTTCAAAACGGATGAGACCATAATCGTTAATATGGTTCACGATCAAATGCCCGGCATATTCGGGCGTCGGGTTTTGACCGGATAGCTCAACACCAATTGATCCGGTCTTAAAGGTCGTAACAATCGCCATTACGGCGCCAAACAGCATTTGCGGCTTCATGGACGGAATCGTAATATACCATAGCTCCTGTATGTTGTTTCTGATGCCGTCGATTCTTCCTGCCTCATAAAGTATCGTATCCACGTTAAGAATACCCGCCAGCATTGCTAGGAAGCCTACACCCATGCTCGACCACAATGTGACGACGATCATCGAGTTCATAAGAAACTCTGGACTGGTCACCCATAACTTTGGCACGTCGATAAGGCCTGCTTTTAATAGAAAGCTGTTCAAATAGCCAATGCGATCGCCCGACAGCAAGGGAAGCCAGATAATCGTCATCGCTATGCCAACGGTAAGCGATGGCGTATACATCGCAAGCGCCACCCACTTGCGAACGCCGCCGCGCAGCCGTGAAATAAGCCATGCGAGCAGGAAGGCGGCAGCATAACCGCCGGGACCAACAATGACAGCAAACTTAAATGTATTGGGCAGCGCATATTTTAGGAACAGCAGATCCTGCGCGATCAAATACTGAAAGTTGCTCCAGCCAATAAAGCGAGGAGGCTCAATCCCGTTGTAATAGGTAAAGCTTAAGCCTACCGCGGCAAGAATCGGAATAACGATAAACAGAGCGAAGCATATCAGAAACGGCGCGATAAACAAATACGAAATACGATACGACCATAATCTACTCCACATAACGATCAATCCCTTCCCAAGGCTGATCGACAATAGGAATGTCCAGCTTATTCACCTGTTCGCCTCGCTCATTGATGTAGCCAAATTCCTGCTGCTTCCTTAGAAGCTCGCGGTTAATGTCCCGAACGGCTTGCTCCAAGGAGGACATATAATTCGCTGTTCCAACAACGGATCGATTCCATGCATTATGAATCTCGCGTTCCAAGAAATATCCGCCGGGCACATTCGGAATATCCTTATACCATTTCCACTGGTTCAAAATAATTTCAGCATCCTCCTTTTTCCACGGCAGATGCGTGAAGGCTTCCACGTTGGACGTATTCCAGCGGAAAGCGACGCCATTGACCGCTTCCAAATCAGAGCCATATTGCTCCTGCACCTCAGCTGACAACCACCACTTCAGGAATTGCCATGACTCTGCTTTTTTATTGGACTTGTCAAAAATGACACCCGTACGCTGCCCCCCGCCAGCCCAGCGGCTTATCGATCCGTCCGCCTGCTTCGTACCGGGAATAAGCGCGATGCCCCAGCGTCCATTCAGCTCAGGCGCAGCAGCCGAAAGCTGCACATACATGTTGTAATCCGATATGCCGATTGGCATCGTTCCGCTGCGGAAATGCTGATAGAAGCTCGGCACCTCCCGCTCCACAGCGTATGTATTAAATAGATCCGTCCATTGCTTGAAAGCACGATAAGCCTCTGGACCATCGAGACCTGATTTCACACCGCCGGGTTCATAAAACTCGACGCCATTTTGATAGAAGAAATGCGTAAACTCCTTCGGATTTACGTAGAAGTTCATAAAGTTTTGCTGCAGCGTAGGCAATAGCTGATATACGTCCTCCCATGTCTCGGGAATTTCAGCTCCAATACGCTTCAAAATATCCTTGCGKTAATAGAGAACTTGAAACGACTGCGTTTCCGGCACGCCATAATAACCGCCATCGTAGTGCAGCGGCAGCCACGATCCCGGACTAAACTTCGGATACAACTGATCAAAATCTTCAAACTTGCTTAAATCCTGCAGCGTACCGCGAATGGCATAATCGACTGGCAAATCCTGCGTCAAGCCAAGGGCAATATCCGGCTGCACGCCAGCTGCATTAGACATAAGCAAAAGCTCAGCATTTGGAAGCAGGTTCACCTTTACCTCAATGCCTGTTTCTGGCGTGAACGACTCATCAGCAAGCTGCTGCAGCTGATCCACATAATCCCTGCCGCGCTGAACCCAAATGTTCAGCTTCTTGTCGTCCAAATCGTTAAGGCTGTCCCTCGCATCGAAAGAGTAAATAAAGTTTTGAGCGCTGCCCCATAGCCGGCCAAAAAAACCAGCTTCCATTTTCGGAGCATCCGTCTTCTCGGGAATAATATAAACCTCATCCAGCTGCAGCGATTGCTTGAGCAGTGTATCGATAAAAGTACCGAATTTCTCTCTCATCGAAGAAATCTCTTCGACCTGATAAGGAATTTCTTCAGGCTTCTTAAGCAATGCTCGCAAATCCTTTGCTGATGTATCGAGTCCTTGACTGATTGAATCCTTGTTGCCATTTGCTTTAACTACCCGCTTCGACAGTGACTCCATGACATCCGCTGCCAGCGCCATCTTGTCAGTCATCCCTGGGAAGTCCTGCTCCATGTTCCACGTACGATTGCGGTCAATGGTCTTCTTCGAGCTCGAGCCTGTAATCGTACGCAAATCCCAGTCAATCGCATCCAAATGAGCGATCAGCTTCTCGACATCCACAACGATAGACTTAATAGGCGATTGTGTGACGGCTAGCGACAACGTATGTTTGCCCTTCTCTAGATTAAGCAAATACGGATTCTTTTTTTCGTCCTGCAAAATCATTCCGTTCCAACCAGTAGAATAAGGAAAGCCATACGCTAAAAATTGCGTAAACGGTACCTCTCCATCCACTCGAACGACCCGGTAGGAGGTTTTCTGAGCTATCGTATTTTGCAGAGCGCGAAAGCCTATTTTGTACAAGCCGCTCTCCGGCACCTCAAACGACCATGAGATTTCCTGGTTTTGTTCAAGCCAGCGCGGACCGCCGACCGTATTGTAAATAATTCTTCCCGTATACCGCGGCAGCGTGCGTGAGTTTTTATCCGAAAATAGCTTTATTGCCGTATCATTTTTGCTCGTAAAATCCTCCGCTTGAATCGTCAATACATCGCCCGCAAGAGAAGGCGTATCGGCATACGCAGCCTTAACTTCAGCATAATCAGGTATTTGCTTGCTCGGAACAAGCTTAATTCGCTCAAGCGCAACGGGGTCAAACCCTTGCAATCGAATGGTATGCGTTCCTTGTTCGAAATGCCATTGCAAAGGCTGCGCATATGCCCCTCCTGAATCCGTTAACGGCTTCTCGCTCCAGCCCGACACATCAATCGAACGAGGACGAATTTCATCGCCGTCTGAGTTCTTCAGAATAGGGCGCACATCCTCCCATGTCCGATATAAGGATATGGAAGAGGCTTCCCTAAACGGCCTTTGGCCATCTATCGTTACCTCCCACCCGATCGGTCCCTTTCTTCCATCCTTCAGAGGGTTATAAGATACGTGGATTTCATACAGCGCACTCTCTGCAACGTCAACTTGATATTCAACCCATCCTGTGTTCCTTGTATTCCAAATCAGTATGTTTGATTTACCGTCATAATCGCCTGCTTTGATCTCCTCTTCATTCGATACACGAGATGGCTTCGCTGCATCCAGCTGAATTGAAGTTGTTGCATTGCTCAGGCCCTTCTCCTGCCATGCTGCCAGCGCATCGCTAAAATAAGGATCAACCTCATAATTAAATGTAGTTACGAGCTTGTCATATTGGACCGTATCGGTTTTGTCTCCAGATTCTGAGTTTACTGCCGCTCCAGCATTAAGCAGCCATGCTGCAATGACAATACTGGCACCATAGACAAGCCATTTCCGTTTCTTATTCATAAAGGTTAAGCCGCCTCCCTCCTTCGCAAATACCGATCATTCTGTAAATCTTTCACCCGTATCCTTATGAAAGAAATGAGCCTTCGATATATCAAGCTCTACTTTCACTTTCTCATTTTCAGCAAAACGATTATCGGGATCGACGCGTGCAATGAGCAGCTTCTCCTGTCCGATGTCTAAATAAAGAAAACGATCAGCGCCCATAAGTTCATTGTCCTTATAGGTTCCGGTAATGATCGTCTCCGAGAACAAGCCTTCCAGCTTCACATTTTCCGGCCTTATACCTAATATCACCGATTTGTTTAGTTGGTTATTTTTGCGTAAAATATCCTCCATCACTTCATTTAACTTCAGTTGAAAACGATTCGTATGAAACTCTAATCGCCCCTGCGGATTTTCCTGCACGCGTCCATGAATGAAATTGATTTGAGGAGAACCTATGAAGCTCGCAACAAACGTATTCGAAGGTTTGGAGTAGATCAGCTCCGGCGTATCACATTGTTGAATGAGTCCGCCCTTCATCACGACAATACGGTCCGCCATCGTCATCGCTTCGACCTGATCATGGGTAACGAATATAAAGGTTGTGCCTAATTTTTTGTGCAGCTTCGTTATTTCCATACGCATTGTTACTCTAAGCTTGGCATCTAAGTTAGACAACGGCTCATCCATCAAAAACAGCTTCGGGTCACGCACGATAGCTCTGCCAAGCGCCACCCGCTGGCGCTGACCGCCCGACAGCTCCTTTGGCTTGCGATTTAAATACGGCTCAATCTCCAGAATTCGGCTAGCATTTTTTACCGCCAAATCGATCTCATGCTTAGGAAGCTTGCGCATCCTCAGTCCAAACGCAATATTCTCATATACACTTAGATTGGGGTAGAGGGCATAGTTCTGAAAAACCATCGAAATATCACGGTCCTTCGGAGGTAGCTTATTGACGAGCTGCTCTCCAATATAAATTTCGCCTTCGGAGATCTCTTCAAGCCCGGCAATCATTCTTAATGTCGTCGATTTGCCGCAGCCGGAAGGACCGACGAATACGATAAATTCCTTATCTTTAATTTCCAGCTGGAAATCCTGCACAACCGCGTGTTTGTCTTTGCCATATCTTTTGTATAGATGATTAATCGTTACTCCCGCCATGCTTACCGCCTCCCATCCGAACTTGATAAAAAAATGAGGATATCACACACTGCTCTGATATCCTCCATTTATACGGTAGAATGTATTCCATTATAGAATTAGCTCGGAATGGCTTCTTTTGCCGACTCCAAATTGGAGGTTGCTTCATCAGCCTTCGCCAGTTCCTCAGCGCTTAGTTTAACATCCCAGCTTTTTGCAGCTTCCGTAATATGCTCAAGCTTTGAAGCGCCTAGAATTGCCGAAGTAATGCCAGGACGACTCAGTACCCAAGACAATGCGTATTGCGCTTGAGTAAGGCCCTTTTCTTCCGCCAAAGGTCTAATCGCCTCAGCAACTGGAATTGCATTTTTCTTCAAAAGCTCCTCCAGCCTTTGCTCGCCTGCCGCAAGCCGTGATCCTTCAGGCGGCGCTTCTCCAACCCTATACTTGCCAGAGAGTATTCCTCTGCCAAGCGGACTATAAACGATAACGCCTACTTGCTCCGATTGCACAAAAGGTATAATTTCCTTCTCAATTTCACGCGAGATGATGCTGTATTCCGGTTGGAGACTTTCGAAGCGATGCAGGCTATGCAGCGCGCTTATACCGTGAGCCTTCGCAAGCTGCCATGCAGCAAAATTAGAAGCGCCTATGTATCTTACTTTCCCTTGACGCACCAGATCATCTAAAGCTCGAAGCGTTTCTTCAAGAGGGGTATTAGGATCAAATCGATGTACCTGATACAGATCCAAATAATCGGTTTTCAACCGTTTCAAGCTGTCTTCAACAGCCTTGTAAATATGATAGCGGCTTTGCCCCGAATCATTTACCCCTTCGCCTACGCGGCCATGAACTTTGGTTGCCAGCACAATTTGGTGACGTCTTTCTTTTAACAAATTGCCCAGTATACGTTCCGACTCACCTTCCCCGTATACATTAGCAGTGTCCACGAGGTTAATGCCATGATCCAGCGCGGCATCCAAAATTCCAGCAGATGCCTCCTCATCAATCCATCTTCCAAACGCCATCGTACCTAAGCTCACCTCAGATACTTTTAGTCCTGTTCTTCCCAATTTACGATATTCCATGTTCGTTATCCTCCTCAAATTTTGTACAAAAAAAAACCGGAGACAGGTTTTGCATTTGCAAAATGTCTCCGGTTTTCCGGTCGAATATATTCATTATTAGTATGCGGCCAATGCTCTTATTACTGGAACTTCGTGTTCAGCAGCAAATTGGCTAAGCTGAGCGACCAAATTTCCTTTACCAAAGGATAAATACTTATGGCCTTCTTCCGCCTGCAGCTTGATCATGTGATCTAGAAACTGAATAATCATCTTCCGCCGGCCTTTGATTCCAGCATAACCGTTGTCATACAGCCATTGATCAATGGTATTGTAGACACCACGGTTCAGCCGATACATTTGCAAGCAGTAATGATGAAAGGCAAGATCCGGCCATTCATATAAACTGGAGCTCCTATCGTTCTTCATACGCATCCTCTCCATTTATAAACGGTTATCTTTGCTTGCGAGCAGCAGATGGCAGCTTCTCCACCTCGTAACGGCTGCGCTCCGTCCGATCAATTTGTACAATTTGACCATTATGAATCGTAATTTGAACGATGCCATATTGAACGCCTGCCAATTGATCCTGTATTCGCTTCAACCATTCATCAGCAACCTCAACCGTTCTGGACATATTCAACATCCTCTCCAAATTTATGAGTGTTTTCAAACTAAATTTATAAGTGCTAGCAAACCAAATTTATTAGTGCCATCAAACCAAATGCATGGTCACACGGGTTTCCAGAAAGCATTTGCCGTTTAATCTACCTTAATCTCCAATAGACTCTCAGCCAAGGGACGACGCCCATTCGGAATTTCTTTATCGCGAAACTTTTCATCGAGCGTATCAAGTCCTCCACGATGACCGAGTGCGATGACGGCATGCAGTGCAATATGTTCAGGTACTTCTAAAATCTTGCGTGCTTCCGCTCGGTCAAATCCTCCAACGGCACGAGTCGATAGACCAAGCAGCCTCGCTTGCAGCGCCAAAGTTGCCCAAGCAGCTCCTGTATCGAAAGCATGCGACACATTCGGATTGCCATCTTGCTTAACCGCTTCAGAAGCTAGAAGCAGCAGCACGGGTGCGTGGTCTGTCCACAAACGGTTGCCAGGCACGATGAACTTGCGGAACTGCTCATGCTCGGCTTCTTCCCTTGCCACGTAAAATCTCCAAGGCTGCAAATTGCTGGACGATGGCGCCCACCTTGCAGCTTCCAAAACCGTATAAAGCTCTTCATCGCTCACAAGCTGCTCCGAGTAGGATCGTGGCGACCATCGATTCAGAATAAGCGGGTGTACAGGATAATCAGGGCTTCTTGCATCGGCAACCTCTTTACTGTATTGCTGCTCAAGTGACTGAGCATTAGCTCCAAAACCAACATGACTCACTATCCCCATCTCCTCTTCCTTTGAATAAAAAGAAGGCGCACGACAACCGATTCGGCATTCGGTTGGCATGCGCCTCCAGTTTTCTAGCGAGCGCGACTTGCAATCAAATATAGCGAAACCATTGCCATGAATGACGATGCAAGTGTCATTATTCATTTCCGACTAATTCAATAGGATAAATTAAATTTAACATGATGTTTTCCATCCGTCAACACTTATCCGTCTAATTTCCACGACTCTTTTTTACAAATTGGCGCCACGCTTTCGCTGCTGCCAAAGTCAAGCTTGCTTCGCCACTCGTTACTAAGCTCCCTACGCCAACTGAAAATTTTCACACTGAATTCACTAATTTATTACCTAAATCCTTATACTGACTGGATTCTTCGTATGAATTTTCCCATGATACGAAACTCCCTATACTAACTCGATTCTTCACACGGGATTTCCCCTCAATTGGTACGAGAAATCCCTACGCTAACTCAATTTTTTACGCGCGATTCACGCAAATGTTACCCAAACCCTTTACTAAATCCATTTTTCACACGTAAATCCCTTCAATTGTTACGAGAATCCCTACGCTAACGGGAATTTCTCCTGTTAATTCATCAAAAAGAGTCTAATTTAACTAATTACATGGAAATTCTCCAGTTAATTTTCTTCATTTTCCTGAAATAGAGCTAATTTCCCGAAATTAACGGGAGATTTTCCTGTTAATTGAGCATTTGACGTATAAACTGAGAAATTAACAGGAGTTTTTCCTGTTAGAAGATACGATTACTCAAAATACGATTAACCTTACACATACTCATTATCGAGCAAATCTGCAGATTCAAAAAAAGCATCCCCACCCACTTAGAACGTGGATTAGGAAGCTTCTTTATCGTACAATGAACCACCTACAACACCCTAAAAAGATCGTTCGCCAATGCCTCTGTTGTTAATTCTCTATTTTCTTCATTCATAACGTACAGCTTGATGCCTGGCAGCTCCTTTATCTTGTCAATTTCGGAATGGCTATCCAAGCAAATCGTCCCTATGATGAGATGCTGCGAGCTTGAAACCATGTCATAGACCATTTTCCGAAAAGGTACCGATAACATTTGCATGTAGCCAATTTCATCAATAACCGTTACCTTCTTCGTCTTCAAGGAATGTCTAATTGACGTTAGAGCTAAATTCTCAAAAACTTCTAATTCAACGCCATATCTTCCTATTCTTATGGAACTTGTACTATCTACACTTGCTATTCTTTCGCTTACTCCATCCAATGTTACGCAGTTAAATCCAATACGATCCGTTTCGCTCCGTATTTCTTCCGTATAAAATCCTCCAACATGCTCAGCGCCTATTCGGTTAATAAGCTGTACAATGGCAGTCGATTTGCCTACTCGCGGCTTCCCAGTCAACAAAAAACATGTTTCCATATCATTCCCTCATTCGGCGGTGCAGCATATTTTCTGCTAGGGCATATAACAAACCCACAACCGCAAATATTATAATAGAGCTATTTCTATTCAACTCGTATCCCGAGACAAAATTATCATATAAATAATGAAACATATATACGCCCACCAATCCACCAAACAGGATATAGATTGAAGCCTTAATTATTAAAGATTTCACCAGCTTATGAACAACCAAAGAGATGGGCAGCAATGTAATCGGATAAAAAAGGAAGGCGTAAACAACCATCAGCAAAACGAACGTCAGCCCGATATTACGGAGACCATAATATTCGGTTGTCATAATTTTGCTCCCCTCGAATAATTCCAAGACCACCGCTGCCGCAACAAACAATATAATCATAAAAATCCAAAGAAAAAAATGTTTGACTATCTCCAATTAAACACCGCCTTGTTTGCTTAGATAAGTATTAAACGTTTATTTAATTTACAATGTTTCACAATTGCCTTATCTGTTTTATTATTTTGATGCTTCGCTCCATTCACAAAAAAGCCCGCGCAGCGCACGGACTTCATAACGATCAGCCTTTATGGGACTAATATCATATTTTCACCTTCACTCTCCATTATCCGTCCTCCCTAAAATTGCTGTTCTATCGATTTCCATAGGTTCGATAACTTGGAATAAAAACCGTGTATCGTTTAAATAATCTCTTATATACGCCTGAGCATACGGCTGTTCTGCAATTAAACTGGCTGTTTCTCTTGGGTCTGAGGCATGATGGCAATAATTCTCGATCATGAACATGACGAAAAAACATTCAAGCCTCTTAACATAGTCCGTTTCCAGCTTTCTTACACTTTCGTAGCCTTGAATAAACAGCCAGCGATGCTTCGGATAAAGCTCTAATAGCGAGCCTGCCATATCGTACAGAAAATAACCAAAACCGCATCTGCCAAAATCAATGGGATACGGCAGATCCTCGTTAAAAACGATGTTGCCGCTATGCAAATCCGCATGAATGAGTCCGTAGTTATCACCGCTGCGTTCCATTACAGCCAGTTCCGATATGATTTTCTCAGCCGCTGCTTGATACGATCTCCATGCCTCACCCGATAAAAAACATCCATAATACTGTTCCAGCTTAGCCATTTGACGACTAAAGCTCTCTGCTCCCCAAACAGGACGAACAAAATCAGAAGGCGGGACAAAATTTGCAGTTGCTTTGTGAAACCTCCCCATCATGACACCCATAAGATGAACCGTATGATCCGAAAACTCCCCGCTAGCGTGCTCGCCATCTACCCATCGCATCAGAGTAACATACGGACGACGATAGCCGGCTTCCGTATCGATCTGCAAAACATAAGCTCCACTGCAGCTTGCCAGCGCTTCTGGCACATGCAAATCCTCCGATTTATTTAAGGCCTGAAGCAAAGCAAGCTCTGAACGAATTTCCTCTATGCTGAGTCGATCCGAATGAATTCGAAGCAAATATTTTTCCGCTGTATCTGTCTCAATTTTATACGTGATTGTGTCCGACAGCTGAATAAATCGAATGCTCACCCATTCCAAGTCATACTCTTGCAGTGCCGATAACGCAACTTTCCTCGCTCGAGCTAGCAGTGATATCCTATTCTCATCTGTATCAAAACGAAAAAAATCAATCATATATTATCTCCTTCAACGGCTATAACCACCATTTCATTGTTCTTGTAATTATAATGGCTATCATGCCGTGAACCTAAGTAATAAACATTTAGAAATCATTTAATACACAAAATCACTCTATTAACTGCTCACCGATAACAGAGGTTTGTGACTCCATATTTGTCCGTTAATTATTCATCCATATTCATATAAAACTAACAAAAAAAACGCCATTTCAGGAGCCGCCAACCCCATTCGAGGTAAGCAGTACTCCTTCTATTGACGTTTTCTATAAAACGAATGATGTTATGATAAATCAGCTTAATGCTTCGCCGCCATTTGCTTAAGCTCTGAAAGCAATTGATCAAGCTGAGCATATTCTTCTACCATCGTATGAATCTTCATATCCTGTGTTTCCATGCTGGCATGAACCTCTTCAACAGAAGCCATATTTTGTTCCGTAGTAGCTGCGATATTGAGCATTTCACTCGACATGCTCGCATAACGCTCATGCAGTTCATTGGCAGAGCTGCCAACTGAATCAGAATGCCTTTTCACAAGCTCCGTATTCTCGTTTATCTGATCAATAAGCTTCTCAACCTGCAAAGATACATCTCTGCTCGTCGTCACTGCTGCTTGGCCACTTTCAACTTGCGCGTGTACAGCACTGATTTGTGAACGAATACCCGTCAAAATTTCAGATATTTCATTCGTCGCCRCTCTCGCATTATCTGCAAGCTTGCGCACCTCGCCTGATACGACAGCAAAACCTCTGCCGTGCTCGCCTGCGCGAGCTGCTTCAATCGCAGCATTAAGCGCAAGTAGATTCGTCTGCTCAGCAATCGTACTAATCGTTTCTACAATTGAGCTTACACGATCATTTTGCTCATTGAGTTCAATCATCATGTCCACGGTATGTGTAATGATAGAGCGAACACTTTCTACCTCTGACGATAACACAGCCATTTTCTCCCGATTGTTCTCCGTCAAATCTGCATTAACCGTAGAAAATTGCTTCAGCTGCTCCGTACCTTCCAAAAGCGTTTTAACCGAAGTATCAATGACCTGCGAGGATTCACTAATGTTCATAATAGTCCCTGTCTGCTTCTCGATCGCAGCCGACATTTCGGAGAACGTTGCCGTTACCTCTTTCGATATTTCTCCAGTGGAACGAACCGTCAGCTGCTGGCTGCTGCTGAACTCCGTTAATACAATAATAGAAGAGTTTAGTTTAGCGAGCAGCGCCTCTGCCATATCCTTAGAAGCTAAAGCTTCCCGCTGCTTGTCTGTTACCTGCCGCTGCAATTTGCCGCTGAAGCCGGCTGAGAATGCGAGCGCAACCGTAGCAAATAAGAGATACAAAAATAAATAAACAAGCGATTCGTTTGGGAATAGCTTAGGCTGCAGCACAGGATCAAAAAATAAATATGTGCTTACTGCAGCTCCCAAAACACCTGTCAAAATAATCGGTCTATAGTCTGCGTAAAGAGTAATGATTGCGAGGTTTACATAAACTAAAAAGTACGTGCTCACAATAGGATTCGGATCCGATACGATTAATAAAGTAACGATAATGGTCAATATAAAGGGTACAAAAAATTTAATAAATTGTGTAAAAATGCCACGGTATGTCATGAAAGTAGCTGCACCGCACAAAAATATACCGACTCCCGCAAGAAGAAGAACCATCTTTGCATCAAGCCCAATAGCAAGATCTGTAACGATCCCGAGAGCAAGCAAACTCCACAGGATTTTTATTAACAATCGATTCCGTTTGTCTAGTTCTGTTAATTCTTTTTTCATGACATTTCCGCCTTTTCTGTGTTAACTCATGTTTTCATACGTTTAAACGGTACGTCCAGTTCCTCCTGCACCGTTTGCAGCCAAAACCGCTTCTTGCGGATAGACGAGCCATTCATAACTATTTTTGTTGCGATACATCTTTTCCATATCGAACAATACGGGAATGACGTCATCTCCCTTATAGAACACCTTCTCTCCTACTTTTTCTAATGGTACTTGATATGAAATACGAAGTGCCCTCATAAATTTCGGCTCAAGCAACGAGACAAAATATTTCAGCTGCAGCTTCTCTGCTATGTAGACTGCCGACGAGAGCAAATCTGAGATATGCCTTCCTCTATAGGATCGGAGCAGTGCAATTTTGTCAATTTCAGCTACAGCGTCGCCTGCTTCAATAATTTTCGGATGCGTTTGAAACGGACCTGCATCGTTAATGGAGCTTGAAGTCAAGCAATAGGGCTTAATTTCAGATGTCCCTACATAATGTCCTTCCTCTGTCACAATGACGAATCTCTCAAGAGTGTTTTCAGAAAATTCAAGTTCAAAACCTTTCTCCATCCAGACGGTTGTCCAAATGCCGTTAAACATAGCCAGCTCCAGCTCATTCTCCACTCGTTTAAACATGATTTCTCTCCTCTATCTCTCTATTTTTGCGAGTTTCTACATAGGTGAAATAGGCAGGCAATTTTTTTATCGGAATAATTAACTCAATAATTAACCAATTTAAGAGAATAAATATATTATTTTTAAAAACTTTTCTAAAGCTACTTCTAATTTTTCATCTTACTAAATATAAACGCCCTCCTTCTCAATCTTTTTATATAAATTATTCCATGCAATCGATTTACTCAACCGTTCATATCACATAATTCCTAGCAAGTAAGTGAGAAATCGAAACAAATCGTAGCATCGTCTCCCTTTAATTGTCAATAGTTTCCTTATTGATTTGTTTCAAAACGTTTGTTTTCGTTTATATATAACTAAGAAATTCAAACAACGTTGATCAACTTGATCGACAAATACAAATCGAGGAGAGATGACAAATGTCACGAGAAAACTCTAGTAACGGCGTATTGATTGGCGCAATTGTAGGAGGTGCTATCGGTGCTATTTCAGCTCTGCTGTTCGCACCAAAAACAGGTGCAAACCTGCGGGAGGATCTCTCCAACAAGTTCAAGACGATTAGCGAAAAGACAAAGGAAATTGCCACTACGGTGGGAAATAATACAAAGGATTTAGCTGCTGCCGTCGGACAAAACACGAAGGATATAGCAACTAATATCAAAGAGGAAGCTGGCGACTTGGTAGATCACGCCAAAAAATCAAATCAGCATATTATGGATTCCATTTCCTCTGCTAAAGATGATGTCAAGGATGGACTTGCAACAACTGGGAGGTAATGAAATGAAAGACGAGCTTGAATCAACTACAAATTCAATGGCACCTACAGAAGAAGAGATGATTAAGCTTGGCGAGGATATGGAGAACATGGAAACCAATGCACAAGTCATTGAGAATGGCATGGTACCCGATCCGGTTCAATAACAATAAGGCTTATAACAAAAACCCCCTTTCCATCAAGATGGAAAGGGGGTTTTTAATATATTAAAAATTAATAAAAGTGCTTTACATTCCAAATTCAGCGCTATGATCTGCGAGCAGTACCTTCAGCTTTTCAATCGCCCGCTTTTGTATGCGAGAAACGCTCATCTGCGATACGCCAAGCTGATCGGCTATATCACGCTGAGATTGACCATTATGATAAGCAAGAATAAGTACCTTCTTCTCCTCTGCTTTCAGTTGATCCATCGCCTCCTCCAAGTCTAGACGATTATCAACATTCTGATAATCGTCCTTGTCTGAGCCAATTAGATCGCCTATAGTAGCAGCGCTTTCCCCTTCGCTTGATAATGGAGTATCAAGCGATACATAATGATAGGATTCGCGGCAAGAAAGTATCTCTATCGTTTCTTCCACCGAAAGCCCCAAATGAACCGCAATTTCTTCCATTTTGGGCGAGTGGCCGAGCTCAACGGTTAAGTGATCGATGGCTTGCTGAATCAGCAAGCCTTTTTCCTTAATCCGTCTCGGCACCTGGATATACCAAGACTTGTCTCGCAAATAGTTTTTCAAATGCCCGATAATGCTCTTCATTGCATATCCCTCAAACGGGATTTCACGCGAGCTGTCATACTGCCTAAATAAACGCAGCATAGACAACTGACCGACTTGGTATAAATCCTCATAGAGATCTGGTCTGCTGCGCGACATCTTTGCAGCTGCCATCTTCACTATGGGCTCAAAATGCTGCAGCAATACGGTTGCAACTTCATTACAATTCGATTGCTGATACAATTTTATTTTTTCAATCATATGTTCTGGATCCAGGAAGGATGAATTTGCGTTCATGCCATCTCCTCTTTCCTACCAAATAGCTTGGTCAAAATTACCTCAGTGCCTCTCTCAGAAAACACTTCCACTTTATCCATCAATGCATGCATCATAAACAGCCCAAGTCCACCAGCCGTTACTTCACTTAGTTCTTTATTGTGCAGAGACTCGGTTTTGCTTGCGGATGGCTCATATTTAAAGCTCGTACCCTCGTCCTTGATACGAATAGAAAGCCCCTCTTCCTCAAGCTCAAAGCTAATATCCACTACACCAGGCTGGCTATTGCTGTATGCATGGAGTACAACGTTCGTACAAGCCTCGGTTACAGCAACCTTCATATCTTCAATTTCCTCATAAGAGAAACCTGCTTTGTTCGCAACGCCAAATAATGTAAGTCTAACAATATCAATAAATTCTGCTCTCGCCGGAATCGATAAACGAATGAATGAGTTCATAGTCGCTTCTGTCCTCTCTTCTATGTTCCTATTATAGCTTATATTTTCTTCACTTTATTCCATATCCTTATTGTGGAAATTGCACCATCATATATCGTACTTATTAAGCTAGGTTCAGATGCTGGTTTCTTCTTGCCTTCACCTTTTATCGAAGCAACTACGCTTGCTGCCGATTCCTTAGCCGCTCCAGTAAATGAGTGCAAGGCGTGACCAAGATCATTGACGGATGCGAACAACACATCGAGCGAGCTTAGCTTCGTTCGTACATCAAGTGTCATTGCATTCGTATTATGAATAGCCTCCTTCACCTCAACGCTAATTTGAGTCACTTCAGTTCGCAGCGAGCCAACGGTTTGCCTCATTTCATCAAGTGCACCTCGCAATACTTTCAACGTTTGAATTAGTGAATACAAGAGAACAAGAAAAGCAATCGCTATAACCGCAATACTGATTTGCATAAGTAGATCCATCGGTCATCACTTCCTTTTTTTCATTACATACCCGCTATTTCATTCTTTGAAACAATAAGCGGTTTTTCTCATATAAGAGGCAGGAATATTCTATGCACTCATTCATGCTATAATAAAGAGAGACTGTTACTAGAATTCTTTCATATAAAGGAGTTTATTCTATTGGGTAATTTACGTTTCAAAATCCGCTCAAAGATTTTACTCGGCTATTTTCTGATCATACTCTGCTTAGGCGTTTCTATCCTTGTCGTCAGCGAGAGAATATCATCCTTACAAACAGAAATTGAGTCAATTACAAGTCGAGATATCGAAGTGCATAATTTGATTACCAGTATTCGCTATAATGTCGTAAGCATGGAGACTAGCCAGCGCGGTTATGTGATTACGGGCAATGACCTTTATTTAGAGCCCTATATTCGTGGAAAAAGCGAATGGGAAGCCAACTATAACGCACTGTACCAGTATTTGTCCGATAATCCAACTACTCTCAAAAGTATGGAAGAAATAAAACTGACCATACAAAATTGGATCGAAATTGCCGGTGAGCCTACTTTAACCATGCGCAAAAATAACGATACGCAAGGTATTATTGATTTCTATAATGACGATATTGGAAAAGACCAAATTGATTCTCTTCGGATACAGTTAGAAACCTTGCGACAAAATGAGATCACTTCAACGAAAGAGCATATTGCTGAATTGGAAAATCGAAATGACATACTGATTATTAGCTTGTATCTCATGCTGCTTATCGTGTCAGTTATTGCTTTCATCATCGTTTCATTTGTTTCCGGCGCAATCGTCAAAACGATCCAACAGGTTGTGAAGACGATAAACGATATCGCATCCTCCGGAGGGGATTTATCCACTCGTATTAAAGTAAATACAAGAGATGAAATTAAAGATCTCGCTGAAGCTACCAATAGTTTGCTTGATAATATAAACGATCAAGATTGGATCAAAACAAAAGTTGCCGAGGTGGCAACGATGAATCAAGGCATTAATGATACATCAACGCTAGCAGATTCTTTTCTCACGAAGCTTGCTCCAATTCTAGGTGCAGCCTATGGCTTATTTTATCTCCGCCAAGGTGCAGGCGAGCAGCAGAGACTTGTAAAAATGGCTTCCTATGCAGCCCATGGCGATCAGTCAGGACTAGAAAGCTTCCGATTGGGCGAAGGCCTTATCGGTCAAGCGGCAGTGGAGAAACGTACGTTTTTGTTGAACACGGCTCCAGAGCATCGAATTAACTTAACCTCGGGTCTTGGAACGCTTCAGCCTAAGAGCATCCTAATCGTGCCTTTCGAGTATGAAGGCAAAGTAGTAGCTGTCGTTGAATTTGCTTCCACCGAGTCATTCACTTCTCAGCACTTAAAGCTGCTTGAGCAAATCGATACTCATTTTGGCGTTGCGATTAACAGCGTTGTTGGCCGAATGGAAATCGAGAGGCTGCTTAGCGAATCGCAAGTGATGACGGAGGAGCTTCAAACGCAAACCGAGGAGCTGCAGACACAGTCTGAAGAGCTTCAGATGCAGCAAGAGGAAATGCGCATGACTACCGAGCATTTAGAGGAACAGAATCTATTTGCCGAACAGAAAACAAAGGAATTGGAAAAAGCAAAAGAAGAGCTCGAGGCCTATTCGGAGCAGCTTAAACAAAGCTCGCAGTACAAATCCAATTTCTTGGCTAATATGTCGCATGAGCTTCGTACTCCATTAAACAGCATCTTAATTCTCTCTCAGCTCCTTGCGGAAAATGAGAACCATACGCTTAATTCGGATGAAGAAGGGTATGCTAAAGTCATTAATACATCCGGTAAAGATCTATTAACACTAATAGATGACATTCTTGATTTGTCTAAAGTCGAAGCCGGAAAACTCATCTTGACGATGGATGAAGTAAACGTAAGTGAAGTTCCTGAACATATGAAGCTGCTATTCCAACCTGTCGCTGAGCAGAAAGAAATAGCTTTCCATATTAACGTCAATGCTAATGTACCTCAATTGCTTTATACAGATGGTCAGCGGCTGCAGCAAATTTTGAAAAATCTACTGTCCAATGCTTTTAAATTTACGGAAAAAGGATCAGTTACTCTCGACATCCAGAAGGCTGGCTCGCATGAAGTACAAAAACTTGTACCAGCACATATAAATAAAGACGTTTTGGCCATATCTGTAACCGACACCGGAATAGGCATTCCACTGGATAAACAGCAGCTAATATTTGAAGCGTTCCAGCAGGTCGATGGCGAAACGAATCGTCAATATGGCGGAACAGGTTTAGGTTTATCCATTTGCAATGAATTTACTAAGCTTCTGGGCGGCAGTATCATCCTTGAAAGCTCGCCAAAAAAAGGGAGTACTTTTACTCTCTATGTACCAAGTCTGCCTGATATGGAGAAAGAACAGCTTGTATCCCTTAATCAAGAGGTTGCAGCAGCTTCAGAAACTGTGGTCATCGATGCCTCACCTGATATTGCCGATGATCATAACATTTCTGACTTATCGGAAGATGAATGCACTTTATTTAAAGGGAAAAAGGTACTGCTCGTCGAGGATGATTCCCGTAATGTATTCGCTCTCGTCAAAGCGCTTGAGAACAAAGCATTTAACGTAACCGTGGCAAGCAATGGTAGACAATGCTTGGACATTATAAAAGAACAATCCGACTTCGATATTGTGCTCATGGACATTATGATGCCAATTATGGATGGATTTGAAACGATGAAAATCATACGTCAGGATACCGAAATGAAGGATACGCCAATTATTGCGCTTACGGCGAAAGCGATGAAAAGCGATCGCGACAAATGTTTAGAAGCCGGTGCTTCCGATTATATTAGCAAACCTCTAAATATGGACCAGCTTTTCTCGCTCATGCGGGTATGGTTGACGAAGCAGGTGGGCAATTGACCAGTCAAGGAAATGAAGAAGCTGTAGATTATAATGAATTAACGCTCGATGATCTGGAACGAATCGAAATCGATTTGTTATTGGACGGTATTTACCGCGTCTATGGTTATGACTTCCGCAATTACTTGCGTTCATCGCTTCGCAGACGCATTACGCATCGAATGAATCTTGAAGGCTTGCCCACGATCACCTCTCTCCTTGAGAAGGTGCTCCATGAGCCTGGATTTATTCATATATTGCTTAATGATTTCTCCATACGAGTAACGGAAATGTTCCGTGATCCACATTTCTTTGCTGCGTTCCGCAAGGATGTTATTCCTTTTCTTAGGAACCTTCCTGAAATTCGCATTTGGCATGCGGGCTGTGCGACTGGAGAAGAGGTTTATTCGATGGCTATCCTGCTCCAAGAGGAGGGCTTGCTGGATAAAGCGAAGATTTATGCAACGGATATGAATGAGCATGTTATCGAGAGTGCAAAACAAGGGAAGTTCCCGCTCAAACGAATGCAAGGATTCACCAAAAATTACTTGCAGGCTGGCGGTACAAAAGAATTTTCCTCTTATTATACGACTGATTATGAGCATGCCTTATTCCATCCTTATATCAAAGAAAATATGATGTTTGCCCAGCATAACTTGGCAACGGATCGTTCTTTCAATGAGTTTCATGTTATTTTGTGCCGGAACGTTCTCATTTATTTTGACCCGGATCTGCAAAGCCGTGTTCATACTTTGTTTTTTGAAAGCCTCGCTCTACAAGGCTTCTTGGCACTAGGCAATATGGAATCACTAATCTCGGTTCATAAAATCAAATACGAGGATTTTAATCAGTCAGAACGAATTTTCTGCAAAATAAGTAATTAGCTAAAGCTGCTTCAGCTAACGAAACAAATAAGAGCCAAAATCCTTTCCTAAGGATTTTGGCTCTTTCCGTTTTAACGTATGGATGATTTCGTTTGTCTCCTATCGGCTAATCGAAACCGAACCTGCTGCTTTAATCGAGGCGCTAATCGTTAATTTTTTCGCTAGGCCTTGCAGCTCCTCCGCCGTTCCCTCGAATGGCTTGTGAGCAAGGCATAATTGCAATAAAGCAGCTTTTGCTGCCTCTTCAGCGAGATATGCATCTTGCAAAATATAGTGAGCAACCTGATAGGCGTATTGCTCAATCCCTTTTAGTTGCTGGAGCTTGCAAGGTGTTAGAATGGCTCTGCTCATAACATTTCCTCATCCATTTATTTTTCCGACAATTTCCATATTGTTTAAATGTAAATTCTCCTTTAATTCTTCTGGTGTTTGCTTGCCATTGCCGATTTCAACAACACGGCCAGTATAGAGCAACTCTCCTGTTGCAAGATCGAGCACAGATGCTCCGGCAACATCTGCATGTTGAGTCATAACGTATACACGATTTGAGTTAATCAACAGAAATTTGATCTCGTCTACGTTCAACTGCTCTGCGGATAATTTGGCATAAGCTTGCTCGAATTTATTAGTTGATAAATGATACCGCGATAAGGTGATGTGTTCAGGTCCACTTTTTGCTACATAATACTCATCGCCTTGCAGGCTCGTCCACGCTTCCTTAATCTCTAAATTAGTCAATTCAGTCATTAAGCCCGTACGGTAGGTATAAGCAAAATATTTCTCGCTTAGCGTTTCTGGTACCTTGTTCGCTTCTCGATCTTCTTGGCGAATTTTCTCTTCCCTTACAATAAAGATTATTTTCTCGAAAGGAGAACTGTATTGGCCACTTGAATCCCCCATATGCCCAATTTGGATTTGAACATCTTTTTTATTACTTGTGGACTTGATGCCCAGTGACTCGATGTTCGTATTACGCAGCAGCTTCCCGCTTTTCATATCGATGACAAATATCTCGTAGCTGCTGCTCTCGTTGTCGTAATCATATGTACTGACGAGCAAATGAATCTCTTCATCTACCTTTTGAACATCCACTAAATTCATATAATTATTGCTGAAATTGTTCACTCTTGTCGTTTTCACAGCTTTCGGCAGCTCATAAGTCACTTTAAGCTTCGATACTTTATCTGTTGATTCTTCAAGCAGCTGCAGCTGAAATACCGCAATTGCGGCTTCTGAGCCCTTTTTTTCTGCTTTAACTTCTGCATAGACAACCCACTCCTCGTCTCTGTAAAAGCCTTGTGCATTAAGTTTACCCCGCATAAATGACTTATGATCTTTTATCATTTGCTTAATGTCAGGCTGCTTATAGAACCATGAGTCTCCGCTAAGCACATTTTTACGCATATTTTCGTTCGACCTGTAATATTCGCTTCCTTTGAAATTAATATTTAGAGCTTCGGAGCGTCTCTCTAAATATTGAGAGCCTGATAATTCGATATCAGCGCCTTCCTTGGCATCGCCTTGTATCGTTTCCAGCTTATAATCAGGCAAGAAATCTAATCTGCCATATGAATAATAAGTGGCTATTCCGCTTACAACGAGCACAACCATTAAGATCGATAACCAATAACGTCTCATGAACATTCTCCTTACACCGTAATCTTTTTGGCCATCAGCCGCATGCCGAGCCACACTGAAATGCCGAGCACAAGAATGCACAGGGTTAGCCCAAGCGCAAATATTTCATAGGGATACAAATAACTATAGTACTGATCCATATACAAAAATAAAAATGGAGCTGCCACAACGAACACACAACCGGCCAAATAGAGCACGCCATACAAAATGCCTAAACGGCGATAGCTTCGCTCCAGCAAAATGGCAGTAAACACAGCGACTACAACGATGGCTCCAAAGCCGTATAAATAAACAAACTGTTCAAATTGCTGCGGAATAAGCCATACAAGTGCTTGATTGCTGATGATCGCTTCAACGATATGGGAGTCTATTCGCTGATCAGCCGGAACGATGAGGTTGAATACGATATGCTGAATCGGGAGCAATAGTAATTGAAACGAAATAAACGCAAGAACGAACAGGAGAAATGCCGATATTTTGGCTAAATAAAGATTCCTTCTAGCCGTTGGCAGCATTAGCAATCGATATACAAAAGTAGAACGGCCAAACCAATCACGGTACCAGATAACAAAAACATATAAGGCAAGTACACCTATACTAAGGAACATCGGCAAAATATAACCCATCTGCGAGCTGAAAATAGCCCATTCAAACGATAAATATTGAGGAGAAAAACCACCCAGGAGACTTTTGTCTACGGTCTCTAACAACAGCTTTTCTCGAAATGACAATTCTTTGGTCGTCGCCCAAATGAGCGAAGCAAATTGGGTAATCGCAACAATTGCCATTAGAATAGCGAGCACCCAGCGGAAACGATGTACTTCCATATGAACAAGCTTCAAATAACGGTTCATCCTCGGTACACCTCTCTCATCACATCAATGACTGATTTCCCTTGCTCGCTGCGCATTTCTTCGCAGTAGAACTCCCGGTTAATTTTTCCGTTCTGCAATAAAATAGCTTTATCAATGAGCTGCTCCATCTCTCCGATTTCATGCGTTGTGAGCAAAACGCCACGCCCCTCAATCAATTCACTCGTAAACACGTCCACTATCGTTTCTCTGCTGAACAAGTCAATGCCGGAAAACGGTTCGTCCATTAAGATATAATCAGCATCTTGTCCTAACCCCAGCATGAGATTGAATTTAGCGGCTGTTCCTTTCGACAGGTTCCCGATTTTATCCGAATACTCCAGCTTAAAAAACTGCATGAGCTCACTTGCGCGTTTTGGATTCCAGCTTTCATAAAAGTCAGCCATAAACCTGATCGCTTCGGATATTTTCATGCTGGTTGGCATCGTCAAATGATCGGGCACGAACGCTATTTTCTCATACAAGCCTGGACTTAAAAGTTGTTCATCAATAAGGATCGAGCCTGTTGATATAGGAGTCAGTCCCATGATTGCCTTCAGAATCGTTGACTTACCGGCTCCATTCACGCCGATAAGGCAAGCGATTTCTCCCTTTTGCACGGTAAAAGAAACGCCACTCAGAACATCGCGGCGTCGATACCGCTTATGTATATCTTTTACCTCAATCATGCTCCGGCTCACCTTCCTCATATTTGTTTTTAACCAGCTGCAGCAGCTCTTCGATAGGTACATCAATTTTGCGCACCGACGCCACAAAAGCACCTACCGCCTCGCCAATAAGCTCCGATCTTATTTGATTCAGCAGTTCTTTATCATTCGTAATTCGGCTAGGTGAGTTTCCTTCCGTAATAATCAATTGCTGCTCCTCCATTTCCTTATACGCTTTCTGTACCGTATTGGGATTAATTTTCATAAGCGTGCCCAGCTCCCTTCTCGAGGGAGTTTCCTGGCCAGCGGCAAGCTTGCCCGTTGCGATTCGTTCTTTAAAATGACGGACCACCTGCAAATAAACAGGGTCCCGATTATTGAACGCAACTTCCGTCCAGCCTTCAATCGTGTTCATAGTCATACCTCACATTCATCGCAAATGTGTATTACGCACATAATACACTTCATAAGCGTATTATGCATGTAATACACTTGGAAGTCAATGGGAAATTATCCAACAGATCTAGATCAGAATCAAAAAAAAAAGCGGTGCAGGAAATATTCCTGCACCGCTTTTTTTATGTTTTTGTAACCTAAATCACACTAAGCCTCTGCTGCTGCATCCAAATATTTGGTTAGGACGACTTCCGTTCCATTCTCCAATGGATGAACCTCTACCTCGTCCATCAGCGCCTGCATTAAATAAATGCCTAGGCCTCCGACCCGAAGCCCGCTAACGTCGGCTTCAGGGAGCGGAGCTGCTTTATCGAGTGCATCCGATAAAGGGAAAGCTGATCCACTGTTCTTTACTTTGATCGTTAATCCCGTTTCAGTTGGTTCAAAGGAAACGTCGATAACCTCTTGCTCGGAGGTCTGAACGCCATGAATAACTGCGTTGTTGCAGGCTTCAGAAACAGCCACCTTCATATCTTCCATTTCTTCATATGCATAACTCATCTTTGAGGCAATTCCGAATAGACAGATTCTGACCAGATCGATATAGTCCGCATGGGCCGGTATTTGTAAACGAATGGCATTCATGCTTGGGCCTCTGTCCCTTCTATTAAATATCTTGAAATGCCTGTGATGTCAAACAGACGCTTAACCGCGGAAGGAATATCCCGCACGAAAAACGGCGCTTTTAGCTCATCACGAAGTTTTAGCACCGAAACGATAATGCCGATTCCGGTACTGTCGATATATTTTAAATGTTTAAGATTTAGAATCAATGCTTTATCTTCGCGGTTCATAACCGGCTCCAGAGCTGCCCGCAGCTGCGGCACTACAGATAAGTCCAACTCTCCGCTTACATGAAGAATAATTTGATTTTGTGTCTCTTCTTGCTTGACTTGAAATTGCTCAGCTTTCATTCCATTCACTCCGCTCACTTTTGTTTAATAAATAGTATCAAGATCCTTCTCCTTGTACAAGCTGTACAAGCGATTTATTACATAGAGAAGCTGTGGAAGTAATGAATGGACGTCAGCTTCTGCGTATCCGCATCAATGAAAAGCTTTAATAAGGCTTCATCTCGCTCGAATACGATACCGTCCTCCGTCACATAATCGGGTTCCCCTAACGCATCCTTTACAGCATCTACTGTCGCTGCAACTTCACTTCCATCAATCAGCAGCGTTTTGGTATTCTCCGCCATCTCAACAGATTGTATGAACTCACCGCTAAAGATGACATTCATATTCGGGTATTCATAGGTGATCAGATCGGTTAAATCCGGGTCTGCCGTTTTGCTTTTTGGTTTACCCAGTTTCTGAATCACAAGGCTTGGATCATCATAAAGCGTGATGCCGTTAACCGTTTGAAGCGTAAATTTTGGTTTTTTTGCCTTCACAACCGGTGTTGATTCTGCTGCATAGGTAACTTCGGTTACAGTAGAGGGAGATACAGAAGCGATTACAATTTCATGAGTTGCTTCCTCAGCCTTTATCGCCTTCACTGGGCTTGAAGCAGTCACTGGCGAATACGTTGCGGTGACCTGTCCAATATCTCCCGTGTATGCGAATATACCTCCGATTAAACAACCAATAAGAATAAACGTCCTCATAATTATCTCCCTCCTATGCGGGATTGTTGAGCTTCCTTTTGCTTATACTTACATATAAACCGTTCGGATTGCTTTGAAACAGGTTAAACATTTATTTTTAAAATATAATGATATCTCTAAGCTGGAAATTTATTTGGTTTCAATCATGACTAAGCATATATCGTCCTTCTGGCTGACACTCGCATGCTCCGATAAAAACGCACTGACCATTTCTGCATGCTCACTCGCATCTTTTTTTATTAGCTGTGCGACAAGCCTATTAAGCTTATCCTCTTCTTTATCTCCAAGAGATTCACTTAATCCATCCGTATAAAGAACGATCTTCATATGATCCTCGTAAGAGATGCTGCCCTTTTGGATGTCTATATTTTCAAACAACCCAATCGCACAGCAGCCTGCAGTCAACAAGGTTGTCTCGTCGCCAATTAGCACTTTTCCCGGAGGATGTCCGGCATTTACATATTCAATGACCCGCTTATTCGTATCCAGCACTAAATAAATGGCGGTAAAATAATAATTTAGCAGTTCTTCCTTCTTATACAGCTGGTTCATATACCGATTCAGCTCGCGCATAACAAGACTTGGATCGGTAATATGCGTAATTGTATCCTTAAGCACCGAGGAGATATACATGCAAACCAGTGAAGAAGAAATGCCATGTCCCATCATATCCAGCAAAATAACGCCGTAACGATTCTCATCAATCGGGTACCATGCGTAAAAATCGCCCGCAAGCTCCGAAGAAGGCTGATATACAGCGCTTATCGCCACATGATCATCGTTGATCGGCTGGCTTAATACATTTCTTTGCACCTTCTTGGCTAACTCCAGCTTTGCTTTAATCTGCCTGTCTCTTTCTTTGTGCCAATCAATTTCTCGCTTGAGCCTTAAAGCAGATCGAATCCTTGCGAGCAGCTCCATCTTGTTGATCGGCTTCATCACGTAATCACTGGCACCGGCATCAAGCGCTTCCGCCATCTTGCTGGAATCGCCAAGCGCAGTAACAAAAATAATCKGTACATCCTTATAGCGCTCCACCTGCAATATTCGTTTGCAAGCTTCTAAGCCATCAATCTCCGGCATCATCATATCCATCAAAATCAAATCTACGTTTGATTCAGTCGATAGCGTACAATCAATGTCCAGCATCGTATAAAGCTCTTTTGCCGAGGACGCGATTTTCAAATTTTTATAACCTTCTTTATTTAAAATAGCTTTAATAATAATCTGGTTAGTAGCATTATCATCTACAATTATAATACTCATATGCAGGCTCCTTTAGCTCCAATAACTACTACTTATATTCTGAGCGTAAGCGGTAGTAGAGTCAAATTTTTATAAGTAAAATTACCAAGCAGCATATTAACTTATAAGCTTACTTATAAAATTGAAACTTAGCTTTCTAATAAAGGGCCTACCCTCGCGGATAGGCCCTGATTGAATTCTTGGTAGTTGTGGAGTCGGATGTTAACCCATGTATTGAGGGTAGTAGTATACGGCAGGATCAAATTCTTCACCTGTATATTCTTTACCGCCCCATGCGATGACCAAGATTTTATCCTGATCCATCTCGCGCTCAAGACGCTGTGACTCTTGCTCCGAAATACCAAGTGACCTCATCTTCGCCCGCAGCTCATCTCCGGTCGAACGGAAAATGTTTGCGATCGCCGATCCTAGACCTTCCTCGGAAATGCCGATTTTCTCAGCGTCCGTGTTGTCAGCAATACGATTTGTCCGGTCCTTGTCATGCGTCAGTACAAAAATTTTGTCCTTCGCATAACCTTCCGTTTGAAATTTATAAACCTGCTCTTGTACCTCGACAGCGTTGTTTACCGTGTGTACCTTCGTATTGGATAAGTGATTCATAATAAATTCCTCCTCCGTTTTTGTTTGGAATCGTATAGTTTAGATTAATGTTGTTTTACTTTGTTAGATGAARTTAACTGACTCGTCTTCTACCAACGATGAGGGAAACAATAAAGAGAATAACGAATACGACGAATAATATTTTTGCTATCCCGGCTAATGCGGAGGCAATGCCTAGAAATCCGAAAATGCCTGCGACAATGGCAAAGATGAAAAATAATAATGCCCATCCTAACATTGGAATCATCCTTCCTTTGAAGCTGTTTTTGTTGATTGGTTAATTTGTTAACTTGTCATGTTATTAACCAGCCTATTGACCTTTGAAACAACCCATTCTCAGACTTCCGAATTGAAAATAGGGCTATTAATGAAGAAATAAATAATCCGTTTTTTCAAATGTTTCAGAAGCTCTGGAATAGGTTAAGAGACTACACCAAAACAAATCGATAATAGAAAAGGCTGGTGATGATCGATGGAAAAGCAGCGTATACACGTTAATGGCATCGATTTAGTCTATGAAGAATGTGGCAGTAGTAAAGGAGACGTCATTGTATTGCTCCACGGCTTTTGCGGCTCATCTCAATACTGGCAAAAAATCTGTCCTGTATTAGGTGATCAATATCGCGTCATCATCCCTGATCTCCGCGGTCACGGCGGTTCATCTGCTCCTGAGGGCCCGTATACAATGGAGACTATGGCCGAGGATATTGCAGCACTTTTGGAAGCACTTGCAATTGAGAAGGTTGTTATGTTCGGTCATTCCTTGGGCGGTTATGTAACAGCTGCCTTTGCAGAAAAATATCCGGACAAGCTCGCAGGTTTTGCCCTTATCCATTCGACTGTGCTTCCCGACTCCGAGGTAACAAAGGAGAAACGTGATACAGATATTGAAGCGATTCACGAAAAAGGCATTTCAAAATACTTGTACAGCATCATTCCTAATCTATTTACCGATGATAAAGTCGGAGAAATGCGCGACGAGGTCAATCAGCTAATTGGAGTAGGTCAGGAGATGGAGGCACACGCTGCTATTGCTACATTAGAGGGGATGAAGATGCGTCCCGACCGCAGCCATGTGCTGGCTGAAGCCAAATACCCTATTTTGCTAGTAGCAGGCGCAGAGGATGGTGTCATTAAACCTAATGATACGTTCACGGTTACGAGTCTGGATCAACCAGAAACGACGTTCAAATACCCTCATATTCTGGAGACTACTTTTGAAAATGTCGGACATATGAGTCTTATGGAAGTATCCGATCAGCTAGCGAGAGTGATGTCGACGTATTTGAAAACGCTATTAGAGCGTGAGAAAACAAGAACTGAAGCAAAAACGGAAAATGCCGCAAGCAGCTAAGTTATCTTTTTTCACTACAAAATGTTTCATATTATGCTAAGCGGGGTAAATAAGAATAAGCAGGTAACCCCCTATCTACCTGCTACAAAATAACTGGAGGTGCTAGTTACTATGAGTAGTACGAATACTTCTTATCGAACGGGAGAAATTGTTAAGCATGCTGGGAACTACATTTCAGAGTCAGGCAAGAAAGATAAGCTCCAAAAGGGAGAAAAATTCCCTGCTTGTCCTATTAGCGGTAATGAAACAACTTGGAGTAATGCCGATTAGCGCAAAATAAACGTATGGAACCATATTGAAGGGCTGTCTCAGAAGTAGATTATCTACTTTTGGGGCAGCCCTTCTGGCATTTTAAATTTACGCTTACGCGCTTGTATACTTGTATGGTAGTATGGTAGTGTGAAGATGAAAGGAATGAGCCGATGGATTACCATGTACGTCAACAGACCCTATCCACTAGAGACTCCGTTTATATGCAGCTAAGAGAACAGATTTTGAAGCTGGAACTGCCGCCTGGAACAGCTCTTTCAGAGAATGAGACTTCCATTTTGTTTAAGGTCAGCCGCACTCCCGTAAGGGAAAGCTTCCTTAGACTCGCTCAAGAGGGTCTTGTTCAAGTGCTTCCACAGCGGGGAACACTCGTTTCATTAATCGACACTGCACTCGTAGAGGAAGCAAGATTTATGCGAGAGCATCTAGAGAGGGCTGTCATTCGGTTAGCGTGCAGCCATTTTCCTGCGCCCTACCTTCTCAAGCTTCAGAACAACCTCCACCTTCAGCAGGAAAGCATTCACAACAAAGATAACCAAAGTATGTTTTCGCTTGACGAGGCTTTTCATCGCATCTTATTTGAAGGCTGCAGCAAGAGCAATACCTGGTCGAATATGCAGCAAATGAATGGGCATCTCAATCGAAGCCGTATGCTGCGTCTGGTGGATGATCTCCACTGGGAAAATCTTTATGCGCAGCATCGCATGATGGCAGAAGCTGTAGAAGCTCAAGATGCGGATACTGCTGAACGGCTCATGACGGAGCATCTTACTCAGAACATATCCGATCAGGCCGTGCTTAAGGAAAAATATCCTCATTACTACAAATAAAACGGGAGGATTGATACGCATGAAAATGACTTTTAGATGGTTCGGAGAAGGCAACGATACGGTTCCCCTTAGCTATATTAAACAAATTCCCGGTACAGACGGTATCGTCTGGTCGCTTCATGATGTTGCGGCAGGAGAGGAATGGCCGCTGGAGCGAATTTTGGAGGTAAAGCAGCAAGCAGAGCAATACGGTTTGCATATTGATGTCGTTGAAAGCGTTAACGTGCATGAGGACATTAAGCTTGGTTTGCCGTCGCGTGATTTATACATAGACAATTATAGGAAAACAATTGAGAAGCTAGGCAGCGTTGGCGTTAAAGTTATTTGCTATAACTTCATGCCCATCTTCGATTGGCTGCGCACCGATTTGCACAAGCCGATGGGCAATGGTGCAACCGCTTTATTTTATGAAAATAGCCGAATAGCTGATGCCGATCCATTCCAATTTGTTGAAGAAATTAACGCGAACTCAGCGCTAACTATGCCGGGTTGGGAGCCTGAGCGGCTGCAGCATTTGACGAAGCTGTTTGAGGCTTATCAAGGCGTAACCGAAGAGCATCTATGGGAAAATCTTCGTTACTTCTTAAATGAAATTATACCTGTAGCAGCACGCAATGGCATTCGAATGGCCATTCATCCGGATGATCCGCCATGGTCTGTGTTCGGATTGCCGCGTATTATGACAGGACAGGAAAACTTCAGAACTTTCCTTAAGCTTTATGATAGTCCGTTTAACGGAATTACGCTTTGCAGCGGCTCGCTCGGCGCAAATCCTAGCAATGATATTATTTCTATGATTCATGAGTTTGCAGATCGTATCCCATTTGCCCATATCCGCAACGTCCGCGTGTATGAGAACGGAGACTTTATCGAGACGTCTCACCGTACAGAAGATGGAACCGTTGATATCGCAGGCATTGTGAGAGCTTATCACGAGGTGGGCTACACAGGATATGCAAGGCCTGATCATGGGCGTCATATTTTTGATGAGCAGTGCAGACCGGGATACGGCCTATACGATCGCGCGCTCGGCATTATGTATTTATGGGGGCTTTGGGACGCGTATCAGCTTGCAGCCGCTTCAACTGCAGGTTTGGAGGGCAAATCATGACACAGCTGCCTAAGCATAAGTCATTTGAAGGCAAGGTCGCTGTCATCACTGGTGGTGCTGGCGTACTTTGCCGAGTCATGGCGCTTGAGCTTGCTAGACAAGGTGCCAAAATTGCCATACTCAATCGCACCGCTGAGAAAGGGATTGCTGTGGCTGAGGAGATACAGGCTGCCGGCGGGATCGCCATCGCTGTCGCATGTGACGTCACCAACGCTGAAAGCACGAAAGCAGCGGCAGCGGCTGTGCTCGATAAGCTTGGTCCATGCGATATATTAATTAATGGTGCAGGCGGCAATCATCCTAGCGCGAATACGACGAACGAGACCTTTAAGCCAGAGCATCTTCACGCAGAAAATATAACGACGCTGTTTAATTTGAGCATTGAAGGATTCCGCAGCGTCATGGATCTCAACTTTATCGGCACACTTATTCCAACGCAAATCTTTACAGAACAAATGCTTGGCCGTCAGGGCGCAACAATCATAAATATTTCATCGATGAGCGCTCCATCGCCGATGACCAAGGTACCCGCCTATAGTGCAGCCAAAGCAGCTATCGTCAATTTCACTCAGTGGCTGGCCGTTCATCTAGCTGAATCCGGCATTCGAGTTAACGCTATTGCTCCCGGGTTTTTCCTGACTGAGCAAAACAGAAAGCTGCTATTGGACGAGGATGGTCATTTAACCGAACGCTCGGGCAAAATTATTTCCCATACTCCGATGCGCCGTTTCGGCAAACCCGAAGATTTGCTGGGCACTCTATTATGGCTCGCTGACGAGACAACGGCAGGTTTTGTCACTGGTACAACGATTCCAGTTGATGGCGGTTTTTTAGCGTATTCAGGTGTTTAGTTTTTCATAAAAAAATAGCAGGCTGCCTAATGGACTTATCGTCTGGGGCAGCCTGCTAACCTTTTCCCATACATTTGCTTAGAAAATTCAGCTTAATCAAGGGTATATTCAAGCGCTGGCATAAGCAAGGTCAAAAGCTGCTGCTGCTATAAAATCCAGCTCCGTAAGGCCGCCATCATGCCATGTCGTCATTCGGAGCGTTACCATTTTATAATCGATAGCTATGAATGGATGGTGGTTCAGACGCTCGGATGCTTGCGCTACCTCGTTTACGAAAGCGATAGCGCTTGGAAAAGATTTAAAGCGATATTTTTTGATTATCCATTTACCATCCTCCCGCTTCCAGCCTTCACATGCCGCCAAGCTTTTTTCGATTTCGGGCTCCGTTAGCTTCATACATTCCACTCCCTCGTCTCATTATGACTCCACTACTGTACAAGACTCAGCTTATTTCATCATGTTATAGCAAGGAAAAGGATTGAACAAGTTTGGCCACACGAATTAATGAATATATTGCACATGCGAACCCCCGCTATTAATTTGAGAGAGCTGCAGCAAGAAAAACGCCGCCCAGGGAGCTGGACAGCGTTATTTATTAAGGCTTATGCTCTGTACAGGTCGGCTTCCTGCACGTCCAATATTTTCAGCGAAATAGCCCGGCAGGTCGTAGAAGACCTACAGGGCTATTTTTCTTTGGATCATTATTCTACTTCGTTGGATGTCCGCAACTCATAGAGTTCGGGTACAGCACATTTAATCGTTGCAGCTATCGAAATCGCTACCTTAAGCGGCATGATTCGTTTGTTGTCGATATAGTCGCCGATCCTCTCGGGTCTCACCATCAGTGCATCTGCAAGCTGTGCCTGCGATAACCCGCGTTCGCTTAATCGCTGCTCCAGCAGGCAATCGCCCAATTCGTATTTCATCGTATTGCACCTCCATTTAACGGAACGCACAATACAAGTCTACCCAAGCAGCCAGCTCTATACCCTCTTAAGACTTTTCATTATCTCAACATAAAATGAAGAACCCTTATTGTAAAATCAATTAGCTATTCACTTTCTCTTTCGTATAGCGATTCGCCGGAATCTGTAAGCCGAGATTGCCGCGCAGCGTATCCGATTCATAATCAGTGCGATAAATGCCGCGCTCTTGGAGAATTGGAACAACCAGCTCAACAAAATCATTCAAGCCGCTTGGAATCGAAGAATGAATAATGAAGCCGTCTGCTGCTCCCTCTTCATGCCACTCCTCAATCAGATCTGCAATTTTCTCAGGTGTACCAATGAACTGCGGACGCGGAGTCGCGGATTGAAGCGCAACCTGGCGCAGCGTCAGATTTTTCTCTTTCGCTACTTTTTTAATTTTGTCCGTGCCGCTGCGGAAGCTGTTTTGACCGAGGTCACCAAGCTCTGGGAACTGCTCATCAAGCGGATATTGAGAGAAGTCATGATGCTCGAAGAAACGCCCTAAATAGTTCAAAGCATTCTCGATCGTCACTAACTCTGCTAGCTCTTGGTACTTGCGCTCAGCTTCCTCTTCCGTGCGTCCAATAATCGGACCAATGCCAGGAAGAATAACGATATCATCCACCGAACGGCCTTCAGCCACCGTACGATCCTTCACGTCTTTATAAAATGCTTTGGCATCTTCGATATTGTCATGGCCTGTGAACACCGCATCTGCTGCTTTGCCAGCCAGCTTCTTGCCGCTCTCAGAAGAACCTGCTTGAAAAATAACCGGATGACCTTGCTTCGAGCGAGCAATATTAAGCGGACCTTGAACGGAGAAATACTCGCCTTTATGATCTAGACGGTGCAGCTTAGACGGATCAAAGAACACACCTGACTCTTTGTCTCTGACGAAAGCATCGTCCTCCCAAGAATCCCACAAGCCGCGTGTCACTTCCAAATACTCTTCGGCAATTTTGTAGCGCTCATCATGTGTCGGATGATCCGTTTTGCTGAAATTGCTTGCCGAGCCCTCAAGCGGAGATGTAACGACATTCCATCCAGCACGACCGCCGCTAATATGATCTAAAGAACCAAATTGTCTTGCAACCGTAAACGGCTCACTATATGAGCTCGATAATGTGCCAACCAATCCAATTTTGGACGTAACAGCTGCCAGCGCGGACAATATCGTAATCGGCTCAAAGCGGTTTAAAAAATGCGGAATCGATTTTTCGTTTATATATAGACCGTCAGCGATAAATACAAGATCGAACTTACCCGCTTCAGCAGTCTGTGCCTGCTCCGTATAAAATTTAAAGTTCACGCTCGCATCAGCCGGCACTTCCGGATGCCGCCATGCCGAGATATTGCCTCCCACACCATGAATCAATGCGCCAAACTTAAGTTGCTTGCGGTTCGCCATAATAAACAGCCTCCTAATGAACATAGTATGATTGATCTTCTGACAGCAAAAGCAGCAGTCCTGCTAAGTTACCTGCAATAACGATGCTTCCTTTAATTCAAGCCGATAGCTCTTAACGAGCGTTTCCCCGTTCATTAAATCCTTATCGAATGCGCGCTCGAAGCCGAGGCGCTCGTACAGCCTTACAGCTGAATCCATCATGTCTGAAGTATGAAGATGCAGCGTCTCCGCTCCCCATTCCTTTGCAAGCTTTGCACTGGCACGGATAAGCTCCGTCGCTACGCCGAAGCCGCGTGCTGCCTGTGATACAGCGAGCAGGCGAATAATCGGTGAATGAATTTGAAGCTCCGGCCGTCCATAGGCCGCTTCAGAGGAATCAAACAAGAACACACTTCCAACGATCTTCCCGCCGAGCACCGCGACTAAACGCGCCTTCGTTGCTGCTCCTTCAACAGATTCCAGTATGCTTTCTTTATATTGATTCCATGCCGCTTCAGGCAGCACTTGCTCATATTGGCCATAAGCATCAATAAGTACTTCCCGTGTAGCATCTAGATCCTCAAGCTCAGCATTACGAATAATGACAGCTGTATCAGACATGCTTCTTCACCTGCTCTCCCTTTATATGATCACAATGGCTATACCTTAAAAAATGGCATTAATCTAATTGCGAGAGTCCAGCTCTCCCTGCTTGATTCGACGAATTTGACCTAAGTGACCTTGCACGTGCTTCACAAATGCCGGTACGATCACAGCTATTGATACGGGCTCACCTTTAAAGTTAATGCCGGTCTTGCTCCATTCTTCCTCAGTCAAACGATTAAACAACAGGCTGTTATATTGAACAAGTGAACGTGCAGCAAGCAAAATATCTTTAACATCGCCTTCATTTGCCCTTTGGCCAGACACCCAAGCATCCTGTTTAAAGGAAGGCAGCCTCGTCTCGGAGCCAGACAAGATTTCACGAATGCGAAAGGATACGATAATGCTGTGATCAACGAGATGAGCGAGCACCTCGGTCACACTCCATGACTCAGGGGCAGTCTTCCATTTCAGCTGGTGATCCGACAGCCCTTCCAATTCCTGCTCAATTTGATCATATACGTTCACAAATGCATGAATATCGACAATGGGTTCGCTCATTTAAAATCCTCCTCGTGAATAACAAAAGTAATAGCGTTATGCCCTGCTAAAACGATCAAGCTCGAATAATCTCAGATCATAGCCTGTATTCTTTTTTTGTATTTTGTCAGCCAAAATCTCGCCTACCACGCTCGCAAATTTAAAGCCATGACCGGAAAAACCGCCAGCAAGCAGCACATTATGATGCTCAGGATGAGCATCAATAATGAAATCCTCATCAGGCGTAAACTCGTATTTGCATACTGCACCCCGCAAAAGCTTGCCGGCCGCATCCGGAACAAAAGCGGCAAGCGCGCGGCGAAGGTCCTCTTCATCTTCTGGATAAGCACCAAATGGAGCAATCGGCTCACCTGGCTGCCATTCCACGCCTGTATCGTGTCTGCCAATTTTAATTCCTGCGCCGCCGATGCTCGGAAAGCCGTAGGAGCCTCCCATCGCGCCGCCCCAAGTGAAGCCGGGAAATACGCCTGCATCAAAAGCGGGTGAACGCGTTTCAAACCACCCAACTACTTTGCGAACTGCTCGAATGGGAAGCTTAACATGATTCGCGAGCATGCCAAACCATGCGCCGGCGGTAATAATGATTTGCTGTGCGGTATAAGCAGCTTCTTTCGTATGAACGGTGACGCTTGAAGCATTCGCCTGAATATCTGTAACGAAGCTGTTTACCAGAAGCTCTGCTCCGGCTGCTAAAGCTTGCTGCTTATAAGCTGCAACACATTTTTCACTGTATAAGTAACCCGCATTCGGCTCGTACATCCCTTGGAAGGAATCAGCCAATTGAACACCTGGAAAACGCCGATTAATTTCTTCCGCACGCAGCAGCTCCACTTGAACGCCATTCGCAATAGCATCGCCTAATCTGCCTTCGTAATTGTAAAAGCTCGATTCTGCCATATTGAGCACGCCCGATCGCTCCAGCAGCTTTTCCCCCGTTGCTTTCTCGAGTGCCAGCCACCTCTCATCGGCTCGAAGCGCCATCTTCACATAAGTATCGCCGCCATGATAGGCATGCCGGATTAGACGCGGCTCGCCGTGATGGCTTCCCATATTATGCGGCGGATCAAAGGCATCAATGAGCAGAATCCTTGCTCCGCGTGCTGCGAGCTCATAACCTGCGCTCATCCCCATAGAGCCTGCCCCAACGATGATCACGTCATATGATTTCGGAATGTTGTCGTCCCCCCCGGCGCATTCTCGCCCGCCAGCTTGCGCAAAGCATCCACAGCAAGGGAAGCAAAAAAAGAAGCAGCAATCGGCAATGCTTTTTCATCTAAATCAAAGGCTGGATGATGCCATTCCTGTGAGCCGGCTGTGCCAAAAAACACAAACACCCCTTCGGTTTCCTTCAAATAAAACGCAAAATCCTCGCCTGCCGGAGAAGGCGTCGGCTTCACCACCGCAAGGCCAAGAGCATGCGCTGTTAACGAAGCTTGATCGGCCCACTTCTGGTCATTGACAACTGCCGGCGGCCCTTCCAGCCACTTCACTTTCGCACTCGTTGCAAACGCCGATGCTACACCATTTACGACCTGATCAAAGCGCTCGCGCACTTTCGTGCGGACATGCTCTTCAAACGTACGCAGCGTACCGTCAAATACCGCTTTGTCCGAAATAATATTCCAAGCGGTTCCCGCCTGAAGCCTTGTCACACTAACAACCGCACTGTCCAGCGCGCTTACGCTGCGGCTTACGATCGATTGCAGCGCCGTAATCATATGCGCCGCGGTTACGATCGGATCAAGACCCGCTTCAGGTACTGCGGCATGACTGCCGCGGCCTTCCACTTCAACGACAAAACCATCAGCTGCCGCCATGATTGGCCCGCCTGTAATTCCAATCGTTCCAACTGGAAGATCCGGCTTGTTATGCATGCCGAACACCGCGCTCACGCCTTCCAAAGCTCCGCTTGCAATAAGCTTCTGAGCACCCTTTGCTTTTTCTTCCGCAGGCTGGAACAACAAGCGAACCGTTCCTTGCAGCTCCTGCTCCCGTTCCTTGAGCAACAGAGCAGTTCCTATGATTGAGGCCGTGTGAAAATCATGTCCGCAGGCATGCATTTTACCCGGAATTTTTGAAGCAAATGCAAGACCCGTCTCCTCCTGTATCGGCAGTGCGTCTATATCCGCGCGAACCGCGACAATCGGGCCGCCATGCAATCCTCCAATCTCTGCAATGACACCGGTTTGAAGTCCATAATCAATAACTCGAATGCCCGCCTCCGTTAACCAGCCGCGTATGGAAGCCGTCGTATCGAACTCCTCATGAGAAAGCTCAGGATGCTGATGCAGCTGCCTTCGAATGGCTATCAACTTCTCCTCTATGAATTCAACTGAGAAATCGCTCATACCAATTCTCCTTCAAAGGCTTCCTTAAGCAGCTCGAAGGATCGTACACGCTTGGCGAAATCAGGAATAATCGTCGTAAAAATAAATTCATCCACGCCATACTGCTCCCCAATTTCAAGCAGTCGTTTGCGAACCGTCTCCTTGGTGCCCCGAGTAATATCGGCATCCCTTTCCTCCGCTGTAAACGTCTCTCCCGCCTGCCTAGCAAATTCCTTCGCTTGTTCCAGCGTGCCTACGTTTACAGTCTTGCCGCTTGCCAGTGTAACTCTCACATTTTTAAAATGACCTGCCAGCTCATTCGCTTCTTCTTCCGAATCGGATGCTATTACTGACAATGCTAGAATCGCTTTAGGCTCTCCGCCAAACGACCGATTAAATTTATTCCGATACGTATTTATCGCCTTTTGAGCCGTATCTGGATCGTTATTAATGAATAATGCAAAAGCATACGGATAACCCTTCTCCGCAGCCAGCTCCGCGCTTGATAAGCTTGTGCCAAGCAAAAAAATGTCAGCAGGCTGCTTCGGCAGCGGACTTGCAACAAGCCCAGCCAGCGGATGCTCTTCGCCAGTCTTATCATGGAGCAGCTGCTCCAGCTCTGTCAGCTTCTCAGCTAAAGTATCGGCTTCCGCTACGCCCTTCTGCAAAGCTTTCGTAGAACGCGGCAACCCGCCTGGCGCTCGCCCGATGCCAAGTTCAACTCTTCCTGGCGCGAGTGAAGCAAGCACATTAAAATTTTCTGCCACTTTATAGGGGCTGTAATGCTGGAGCATTACACCGCCTGAACCAATGCGAATAGATGATGTTTGAGCCAGCAAATAAGCAATAAGCACCTCTGGCGAGGACCCCGCCATCCCGGGAGAATCATGATGCTCGGATACCCAGAAGCGCTCGAAACCAAGCGTTTCTGCCAATTGCGCTAGCCTCACGGTATTCGCCAAGGCTTCAGCAGCAGTTTGACCGGGAAAAATTATACTTTGATCCAGAATGCCAATTTTGAGTGACATATTGATTCGCTCCTCTATGTGTTAGATGGAATAGACACCCTCAGGTGTGATCCGTTTCAAAAATTGTTTGGTTCGTTCTTCTTTTGGATTGGTGAAAATATCGTTAGGCCTGCCCTCTTCAACGATCGCTCCGCCATCCATAAAGACAACATGGCTGGCAACATCCTGTGCAAAGCTCATTTCATGGGTCACGATAATCATCGTGATGCCTTCTTTTGCGATTTTGCGAATTACGCTAAGCACCTCGCCAACCAGCTCTGGATCAAGCGCCGAAGTTGGCTCATCGAACAAAATAACTTCTGGATTCAGCGCCAGCGCACGAGCGATGCCTACACGCTGCTGTTGTCCGCCAGACAGCTCGCTCGGATAAGCATGCAGCTTATTGCCAAGACCAACCTTTTCAAGCAGCTCCTCGCTTTTTTGCCGCGCCTCTTCCTTCGGAAGCATCTTAACGATGAGGAGACCTTCCATTACATTTTCAATTGCCGTCTTATGCTTAAATAAATTATATTGCTGGAAGACCATTGCACTTTTTTGCCGAAGCGTATGGATTCCTTTTTTATCGGGACGCTTGCAATTAACGGTAAAATCACTAATCGAAATTTGACCGTCGCTAGGCTTCTCTAAATAGTTGATGCAGCGCAGCAGCGTTGTTTTCCCGGAGCCGCTTGGCCCGAGTATCGCAACGACCTCGCCTTTTTTGACTGTAAGATCTATTCCTTTGAGCACTTCATTGCGTCCAAAGCTCTTCCTAATTTGTGTCAGCTTAATCATGAGACACCGCCTCTGTTGTACAGGTTAAAGCGCTTCTCGGCTAACGCGGTCAGTCGCTCGATGAAAAAGGTTAATCCCCAGAAAATAAGAGCTGCGGCAAGGTATGCCTCAAAAAACTTCCAGTTTGTTGAAGCAACGATTTGCGCTTTAGCATTAATGTCAACGACAGACACTGTAAAAGCCAGCGTTGATCCGTGCAGCATGCCAATTACCGAGTTCGATAAGTTAGGCAAGCTGGCAGCAAAGGCTTGGGGCAAAACAATTCTGCGCATCGCTTGCGAGGTCGTCATTCCAATGGAATACGCGGCTTCCATTTGGCCGCGGTTAACGGCAAGCAGTCCCGATCTGACAACCTCAGACATATATGCGCCAGCCGTAATCGAGAAAGAAATATAAGCGAACCCTATCATGGGAATCGAGACCGAACGGAACGATAAGCCTAACGCCTCTGCTATACCATCAACGATAATCGGCAAACCGAAATAAATAAGCAATAAATGCGTTAGCATAGGAGTTCCCCGGATGACGGTAACATAGGAAACGGCGATAGGATAAAGGACTGGAACCTTATAAAGTCTAATGACAGCTACAGATGTCCCAATGAGGAAGCCGCAAAAAACAGAAACGAACGTAATCGCCAATGCCGTCGGCACCGCGCTCAAAAGCTGAACAAACGCCGTCCATATGAATGCGAAATCAAGCTTCATTTTCCCTTCCTCCTCTGCCAAAGCCTATTCCGGCTGCAAACCGCCTTGATTTATCTTTTTTGATAAGAGGTTCTTTGTCTTCTACCGCGATGCGGCGCTCATGCTTCAATAACCTGCGTTCGATCAAATGGAACAGCTTCTCAAGCCCAAAGCTCAAAATAAAGTAGATAATCGCGAGTGAAACATACGTTTCAAGGAAATGCCTGGACATAACAGCCAGTGTCTGTGATTTTCCTGTTAATTCCATAATACCTAATGAAAAGGCGAGTGATGTATCCTTCAAATTTGCAATGACAAGATTAGAGAATACCGGCAATGCAATGGAAACGGCTTGAGGTAGTACAATTCGGGTAAAAGCTTGGAAACCCGTCATTCCTACCGCATAAGCTGCTTCAACCTGCCCCCGATCCACTGCCCCGACAGCCGCGCGAATCATCTCCGCTATATAGGCTCCGCTATGCAGCGCATAAGTAAGGATGACAAAATATAATGCCGGCACTTTAGCTACATCCAAATGAAAAAGCTTCAAAACCTCAGGCAAGCCGTAATAAAACAGAAATAGCTGAATGAGTATAGGCGTCCCTCTAAAAAAAGATAAATACACCTGCGAAAACCGTCTTAGAACCGGAATCTTATAAAGCTGGGGAAGGGCGACGATAAATCCGACGCCAACCCCAAGTACAATGGAACTCACCACAATAAGAAGAGTGACTTTCAAGGTAGGCAGCAGCTTTATTAGATACTCGAACACATAGCTGATATCAAAAGGTTCTCCCACCTTAGCCATCTCACCTTTCAATTGGGTTTATTTTTCTTGGGATGTAAAATCATCGCCAAGCCATTCTGAGCTAAGCTTAGCCAGCGTACCGTCTGCTTTCAGTTCTTTGATTACCACATCAACAGCATCAGAAAGCTTTTGCTGCTCCGGATCGTCCTTGCGGAACATGAACAAGATGTCTGCTTCGCTCAGTGCCGGTCCTACTGCTTTAAGCTCTTTCTTCGGATCAACTAACGATAAAGTAAAGTCAGCAGCGAGGAAGGCATCCACTCGGCCTGAGGTTACTTGCGATACGTTGTCGTTTGCACCGCCATTTTGATACACAAGTTCAAGCGCGTTTCCGTTTTCCTTATTGTAATTTTCAAGAATCGTTGCCGCTGCGCTTGTTGCCGTTGTTAGCACTTTTTTACCTTTTAGATCAGCCAACGTTTGAACTGAATTATTGTCCTTGTCTACAATGATCTTGTTTCTCCAGTGCGCATAAGGCTCTTTATTAAAGAGGTACTTCTGTACGCGTTCCGGATTTTGCTCCATCTCATGTGCAATCATGTCAATTTTTTTCGTTTCCAAGCTTAACAGCAGGTTCGTAAATTCAAGCGTTTGAATGTCAAATTCATAATCTGGAAGACGTTTATCAATTTCTCTTACAAGCTCTACATCGAAACCAGTAAGCTTACCATTCTCATCTATAAAGCAAACTTTAGGGAATTGTGTTCCTGTGCCAACAACAATTTTTGTTACGGATTTGGAAGCCTCTCCGCTTCCTGTTTCCGCACTGCTGCCGGTGTTGTTTTTATTGCTTCCGCAGCCAGCAACTGTAAGGGCAAGGACGAGTGCAATCGATAAAACGAATCGTTTTTTCATTTTCTTTTTCCCCCAAATCATCAAATGTTTAAATCCTTATAATTCCTACCTGTTAAGTAAGGATTATGTTGAATTCACTTTACCACCGGACTGCCAGCTTCGTCAATCCTCTAGCTTATAGAGATCTTCTATAAGAAAATTGAATAATCCAATGATGCTTTTATCAACAAAAAACGTCCGCTGCTTCAGTAGGAGCAGCGGACGAATGTGATTAAGTGCACTATTCATATCGGCTTAACTGTAATTATGAATGTACCATACCCATCGCTTTTCGAATAATAGAGTTTTTGTATTACAGATTTATATTTGCTGATAAGCTTAGCTCCGCATCTGCTAATTGCTTGCCTATTTCGGTAATGGCATGTACAAATTCCAGATGCTCTCCATGATGCGAAATGAGGTTCGTCTGTAAAAAAATGCCTTCCGTCTCCGGGACGCGTATCGGATAAAGCTTCCCATCCTGCAGCTCCTGCTGGGCGCATAAGCCTGGAAGAAACGCGATGCCTGCTTTCTGAATGACAAGCTTTTTGGCCATCTCAGAATTATCCGTCTGAATTTGAATGTTCGGCGGCAGCTCCAAATTCTCGAATATACGATGAATGCGAAGCCAATCCAATGAGCCGCATTCAAAAAAAACGAGCGGCTGCTCAGCGATCGCCTCAACCGTCAGCTTATCCGTTGTTAAGAACGGATGCCCATGATACACATGCAGCCGTATTGGATCTTCATAGAATTTGGTCGACTGCAGATTAGGATGATTCACCTTGCGAACAAAGCCAATATCTACTTCCTTGCTCAGCACTTTATTCACAATCTCATCCGTGGTGCTTGTGACGATTTTATAGTGAGTGTGTGGGAATTTCTGCTTTAAGCGAGGTAATAAGTCAGGAATAATATAATTGGAGACAGACACGGTACAGCCAATTCGGAACTCGTTCGGCAAAGACTTCTTCTGATTAATATGCTGCTTGCCCTTCTGATAGATGAGCAGCAGCTGCTGGGCATAAGGGAGAAATCGTTTACCGTCTTCCGTTATTTGAATCTGTTTGCCATTTCGATCGAACAGCTTGCAATCGAGCTCCTGCTCAAGGGACTTAATTCTTGCTGTTACAGAAGGCTGAGACAAATACAACGCGTCAGCTGCTTTATTAAAGCTTCCACAATGGATGACATAGACGAATGCTTCTATATTCTCAATGTTGATTTGACACACCTCCACTCACTTAAATCCAACTAAACCAATACGAATATATATAATTAAAGTAACAAACTAAGGAGTTTATGTCAATCGAGCAAAAAAAACGGGTTGCCCCAAAAGTAGATACCTACTTGAGGAGCAACCCTTATTCCTTGCATTCGTTCCGCTCTAACGAGGGATTGTCTTGTTGTCAGCATAGCCGCGGTTGCCGAATTTCTTAAATAGTTTGCGCAGATAAGGAAGGGCAAAGTAATCAATACCGAATTTGCCTGCGTTCGTGCCAGCGATGAATACGATAATTCCGATCAGCAGCATCCAAGGGTTAGTCGATACCGTACCAGCAAACATAAACATGAAGTTCATTAATAATCCGAAGAATGCTGCAGCTGTCGTAAGTGCGCCAACGATAAGTCCAAGCCCTACCAAACATTCACCAACGGGAATGAGAAAGTTAATGATGCCTGCATTCGGAAGAGCAACATGTTCTAGAAATGCAGTGAACGTTGGATAAACTAATTCGTTTGTCGCTTTATCCATTACAGGGTTGCCGATAGCTCCTTTTAAAAATCCGCTGGCATCAAATCCGCCAAGCTTATGCCAACCAGCGCTCAGCCATTGCCATCCCAAGTACACCCGCAGCACAAGCATTAAGCCCGCTGCATATTTGTTTTCGCTTAGCCATTTGGTTACCATGACGATCAGCTCCTCTTATTTTTGTCTAAACCGAGATCGTTTCAATCAGTTCCTTCAGCTTGTTCGCCGAACGGTGCAGCAGCGCTTTTTCTTCCTCTGTAATCGGAATGTCCAGCACCTCTCTTACTCCATTGCGATCAACGACGCACGGTACACCCATGTATACATCCGATATGTCGTGGTAGTTTTCAACTAACGTGGATACATTGAGTACAGCCGACTCATTGGACAATATCGCAGTTACAATGCGATCCAGTGCTAACGCAATAGCGTAATAAGTGGCACCTTTCGCTTCTATGATTTCGTAGGCTGCATCTCTCGTATGCGTAAAGATGTCTGACTTTTCTTCCTCGCTAAGCGAGATGGACGAACCAGCTACGTTTGCCAAGCTCCATAATGGAAGCTCGGAATCCCCATGCTCCCCAATAATATGGGCATGTACGCTGCGCGGGTCAAGCTGCAATCGCTCGCCGATCAGGTAGCGGAAACGAGCACTATCGAGCAATGTGCCTGAACCGATTACACGGTGAGTTGGCCAGCCCGACTTTTTCTGGCAGAAGTAGCTCATAATATCTACCGGATTCGTCGCGATTAATAGAATGCCGTCATCATTGTATTTCAATACTTCGGATACGATGCTTTCATAGATGGCAATGTTGCGCTTTAATAGATTCAGCCTTGGCTCCCCAGGCTTCTGTGCTGCTCCAGCTGTAATGATGACGATATCCGCATCCTTGCAGTCCTCATAAGTGCCTGCCCATACTTTAGTCTGACCAAGGAATGGCATCCCGTGATTCATATCAAGCGCATCCCCAACTGCTTTGCCTGCATTCGCATCTATTAACACAAGCTCATCCATCCGGCTGCGAAGCAGCAGCGTATAGGCTGTTGTGGATCCTACTGCTCCTACACCAATAACGACAACTTTTGATTTTTTCATTGTTATTCCACCTCTTCAAATGGTTTGTTTACGAAATAATACATAACGCCCATAAGGACGGAGCCACCGATTAAATTACCTAGTGTTACAGGTACAAGATTATGAATCATGCCTTCGAGTGAAATGGTTCCCGGATGATTCAGCACAAGCGCAATGGCAAAGGTGCAAAGATTAGCGATGCTGTGCTCGTAGCCTGAAATAAAGAAGCAGAATACGAATAGCATCATAGCGAACAACTTTGGCCCATCTCCGCGCAGTGACATCGGAACAAAAAACGCTAAGCAGACCAGCCAGTTACACAATACACCTCGGAAAAACAATTCCCATACCGGAGCGTGAAGCTTCTTCTCTACGACACTGAGTAAAAATCCATTAACGGATGCATCGCTGAACAATCCGGTTGCCCATATGAGAAGGGCGAAAGCAACTGCACCTAGAAAGTTGCCTGCGTAGCTTGCACACCATAGCTTTACAACGTTTAGCCAGCGCATTTTGCCCCTAAGAGCTGCAAAGGTGAAATAGAAAGTGTTTCCTGTAAAAAGATCTCCTCCGCCATATGCGATTAGAATGATTGCTGCACCAAACGTTATCGCCGCCATTGGATAGGTTAGCGGGCTATGTGACTCATAGAAAAAGCTGCCTGTCTTAAACGCTACGATTACGCCAAATCCGATAAACATACTCGCTAACATGGCTCGCAATATATATCTCAGCTTGCTTGTCAGAAACACCTTTTGCTTCTTCAAAGCAAGCTGTTCAACCCTTCTCAAAGGAGCATGCTCCATATGAAATCCTCCTAATGTGTGGTGTTAATCGTTTATGCTGTGCTCGCTTTCGTTTGCTACACCTTTAGTTTAGGGGATTCTCTTCCATTTGTATGTCGGGGAACTCCCTGAACTATAGCTAAGGGTTTCTAAGCGAAAGCTGCTTAGCAAATAGGGAGGTTCCCCGATGTGGCCTCCATGATCATTCTTTTATAATAGAAATAAGTGATCGGCAAATGAGAGGATGGCGGTAAACAAAGTGGACATACAGGCATCTTTAAATGAGGATAACAAGGAGAATACGAAAAACGGAGCACCGCATGATAAAGACAAGGCAGCTGGTCATCGTCATAACGGCAAATGCTGCAATTGCTCAAAAAGCTCATGCCAGGACAAAACTGAAGCAGAATCGCCTCTTGATAAGTAGCAAATAAGCGCCAACACGCAAAAAAGGAGCAGCTCCTTAAGGTTTATAACCTATTGAAGCTGCTCCTTTTTTGTTGTCCTGCTATGCCATGTGGTTATTCCACAACCATTTTAATTTCTTCATACTTCTCGTCAAAAGAAATGCGAAGCGTCTTATTATCCAAATACCACAGATTGTCATCTTCTATAAAATAGGTAATACCTTCTACGACATCACGAAGTCCCGCTGTCTTGGGCTCATCCTTCATAATGCCAAGTGAAAGTCCTGGATGAACGCTGCCGCAGCCGCCCAGGCGAACGTAAATACGAATCGCTTCACCATCGGAAAGACCCATTTCTTTTTTGTACCAGCGAGCTGCTGGTTGTTCCACTATTAAATTCATCTTAGGTCAGCTCCTTCCGCTACATGCTCTACTCCATCATCACGAAATCGCTTAGCGGTGTCAACCCTTACGTACCAAACCATCATCAAAAAAAGCCGCCCATCTTCATATAAGAAGGAAAGGGTTATATAATCCCATACTTTTTGAGCGCAAACTCAATTTCGTCCTCGCTCGACTTTTTGGTAACAAAATCAGCTGCATGGTGCGTAATCGTTCCATCTACATCGAAAAAAACAATTTTGTAATCCATAAGCATCTCTCCCTTGCTTTACTTTACCTTTGCAATTGAGATCTAGCAATAAATTACATAATAAAAAGACTGCCCATTCGGCAGTCCCTAATTTAAGCTTTCATGTTTATTTTTTTGGCTCCGAACCGCCAGCATCCATCTCCAGCTTGATTTCCTCAGGCAATTTTTTCGAAGCGCTGGGCACTTGTCTCGTTTTTGCATTAACGTCTTCCGAAGAGCAAATAACGATGCTGACCTGCCCTCCTTGCGCATAAGCACGAATGAGTATGGGCTGATCATATTTATTTTGAAACACAAAGTCCGGCCCATACCAGCTTACCGTCGCATCGCGGCCTGGCGGAACATATTTGACATGCCGACTGTGTGAATAGCGTTCAACAATTTTGAGCCCTGCCCGATCCACCGCATTAAAGAGGGTAGATGAAATTTGACAAATACCACCGCCGACGTCTTCCGAAACTTCTCCCCTCACAATGACTGGAGCACGCAAATACCCTTTTTCCCTTGTCCGCATGCCAACAACCTCATTAAAAGAAAACCGTTCATCCGGGAAAACGACATGGTTATTAATTGCTTTCGCAGCTAATTCAACATTATGAGAACGGTTTTTGTTGCGTGAGTTGTAGTATGTAGCATAGAGTCCAATTTTTTTGGTTTTGATGTTCGAGAGCAGCTCACTGTCTACTTTCGGATAAGTCGTTAGCAGAGGAGCCTCAAGCTTTAATAGTTCCCCTTCATAAATAAAGCTGTAAAACAGCTCCTCGAACGCTTTCCGATTAAGCTTACTTCCTGTCTGCTCGGACATGATTCTCCCCGCTCCATCAAGCGCTGCGTTAATAGGAGGCTTCTGCACTCGTTTATCAAGCTCATCCATAAATTTATCAAGCTTCTCTTGATTAACGAGCGGAATGCCAGTCATCGAATCGCTATACTGTGCACGTTTCATTTCCGAAATCGCATGGCCTTCATGCTCGATAACTAAAGAATCAGAATATGCTCCTTGCTGGAACAAAAACAATATGGCCAGAATCCACGGCAATCCCATTGTCGTTAATCACCCCTATACGGTAGTATCCGTGCTAGTATGAATCATTTTAGGCAGAAGCATGCATACGCGGTGACCACATAATTAACGGGAAATTGGCTGAATATAAAGATAACGACAATTGTGATTGGAGGAGGACAACTTATGACCCGGATCTGGAGAAAAGCAGCTGTTGTTATATTCGTTCTTATATCGCTGTTAACCTTACAAGCCAACGATGCCGCTGCACAGACGTTGATGTTGAAGCCCAAAAAATCAAATGAGCAGCAGCAGCAACATATAATGATTATGACTGTCCGCTCTGGCCAACAATCCTCATTTATGAGCGAGTTGCAAATTGAAAGCCAAGAAATAAATGCCGCTTTGCGTCAATCCAAGCATGTTCCTGAAGCTGAGATAGACTATTACTCCGATATAGACATCGCATTAAAGTCTGCTGAAACGGTACATTATCGCTTGGATCGCTCAGGACAGCTCTGGAACGAAGCAAAAGCAGAAAAAATAATTTTGCCTGACAAGCTAGCTAAGAAGCTGGTTCGGTTAGCCGAAGGTTTGCGGACACAGCATTACGGGAAATTGTTGACATGGCAGCAAGCAACGGAGCTTTTGCCTAAAAAAAGCATGTTTTCCGTGACGGAGCTGGAGACGGGATTAACCTTCCATGTACAACGGCGCGCAGGCAGCGATCATGCAGATGTTCAGCCGTTAACGAAAGAAGATTCCCGTGTTATGAAGCAAATTTATAATGACAAATGGAGCTGGAAAAGAAAGGCCATACTCGTCCACTCCGGCGACACCTGGATCGCTGCTTCTATGAATGGCATGCCGCATGGCGGAGACGGCATTCCGGAGAATGGCTTCTCTGGACACTTTTGCATTCATTTTCTAGGCAGCTCCACCCATAAATCAGATACTCCAGACCCTGCGCACCAAATGATGGTACATAAGGCTGCTGGACAAATCAAACCTTATTTCGAATCTGTTCCGCCGAGCGTTCTGGCTAGAAGCTTCGTTGAAGCGATGTATCATCAAGACCATGAGTTGTTGCTTCCGCTCGCCAAAGAAATGCCAAAGGAAAAGCTCGCTTCCATCTTACATGTTATGGAGTCACTCGTTTCCATACGAGAGCAAATCCCGCCAAAATCCAAAGGTCAGATCCACACCGATGAGCTTGGTGATGCTTTAACGACCGAAATAAGATTGCCTGTATCCATCCATCAGCTGAATAAGCCTCGCCGAAGCAGTGTTTATACCTTTATGTTCAAACGAGAAACCGCTAAGTCCCCATGGCATATTCAAGATATTATTGAATAAAAAAATCCCTATAGCTGCGGAATCCGAATCATTCGGCTTTCCTTCGCTATAGGGATCTGCTCAGTTGACGTATTTTATTCGAGCATGCTCATCATCGAATAAATGACTTTTGCTGCTTGTGCTCTTGTACTCCATCCATTTGGCATAAATGTATTACCCGACATGCCGTTCAGAATGCCTGTCGACTGCATTTCCTGAACAGCCTTGGCTGCATAATCGGCAATCTCCTCCTGATCGGTGAAAGCAATTGCGCTTCCACTCACAAGCTTCAAGCCAGCTACCTCAGCTGCACGGTAGGCCATAACGGCCATATCCTGCCGTGAGATAAGCTCGTTGACGCCAAAGGTTCCGTCAGACTTGCCTTTTATTATGCCAAGCTTCTCAGCTGCGGCAATTGAGCTGGCGTACCATGCGCCTGCTTTCACGTCGTTAAAGCTGCTTACTTCTTCACTGTCTTCTAGCTCTAATGCCAGCATCAGCATTTTCACAAATGCTCCTCGTGTCACCTCGCCATTTGGCTGAAAGCTGCCATCTCCATAGCCATTAACAATGCTGCGCGCTGCCAATGCTTCAATCGGATCGATTGCCCATAAAGCTTGATTCTGATCCGTGAATGCAGATGCCGCGTATAGGCTAGAATAATAGCTGAAATGATTCGTTTTGAAGGTGATCATCCCTGTTTTTGCATCATACTTTCCATTGCGAATGATTTCGAATTTGCCATCGTCTGCGATATAATAAACGACCACATTGCCCGGCTTCTCACCTGGCTTAAGCACATAAGGAACACTTATCTCAAGTGCATGCTTGCCGCCCGCGAATTCACTTATTTTCTTATCGCCTACATATAGATTGAAATCATAGACGGTTCCATCGCCAACTTTCTCTCGAATAGCCTCGGAGAGTCCAGAAGTATCCATCCTATCGATTGATAGTTTTAGCGTTGCTGTACCTGTGCCAAGCGCACCCTTAAGTGCTTTGTTCGAAAGGGTTACTTTTGCCGAGCCTGTATCAATTGTTAAAGATAATTCATCCTTCGTATTCCAGCCCGCAAACGCACCGCCACGAATGCTGATCTCTACTGATTTGGCAGAACCTACCGCATTCACCTTAATGGTGAGCGATTTCGCTGCTGCTTCGATCGCTTTTTGGAGATTCGCAGCTTCTACAACTGCTGTTGCCTTGCCGTTCACTGTCACTGCTTCAACCGTTACTTGATTGCCAGCAGGTGCTGGAGTTGGCGCTGTACCACCAGGCGGTGAATCCGGTGTTGGACTTGGAGTTGGTGTCGGTGTTGGACTTGGTGAAACGACTGGATCTGCAAGCAGGGTAATTTTTTTCTCCCCTTTTACACCCGATCCATCCGCAGCCGTCGCTACGACGGTTACCTTTCCTTCCGCTGTCGCATGAAGCAGGCCATCTGTTCCGATTGCTGCCAGAGCAGTAGGGCTGCCATCCTCATTCACAACTGACCAAACAACACTTTTGTTAGCCGCAGTATCCATATGAACCTCTGCATTCATCTGGAGCGTGCTGCCTACCTTAACAGAATCGGCTTGCCCTGCCGCTGTTACCGTTATCGAGGTAACTAGCACTTGAATATATTGAATATTTGGAGCTGCTGGCATCGCCATTCCGTCTCCTAAATAGAAGCTTGGATGCGGCGGCTGGTTATAAGCAACATTTTGCCAAGCTACTCCTAAACGATAGTTCGGATCATGCATCAGCGTATGAATGCGATATTCAGTTTCATCCACAGTAGAGTAGATTCTAAATTCGCTGCTGTCTTCTGAACGCCACATGATCTCCTCACGCCAGTCGCCGAACAAATCAGCCTGCAAGCTAGAGTTCGCTTTCGTCGAGTTATTTGTAGAGGAGCCAACTGCGGTCAATAAATTAACCGTTTTTGCATTCATATAATCCCATTTATCGATGCGATTATAATCCTGCAGCTCGCGCAGCAGATCGCCATCCCACCATACGCCAAAGTTTGTCGAGCTTGGGATGCTCGTCGTTATTTTCTCGCCTTTGGCGCTGTACAATCCTGTAACCGGGATATGCTCGCTACTTACAATATTGGCGCTCCACATCTCTTCACCCAAATATCTTGGATCGAGATCCGCTGACATCCCGCGACCGGTATCTACGCCGGTATGAATCCCCCAAATAATTTCGCCTGTACGCGCATCCTTCAAATCCATCCCGTATGGGGAGTCGCTATGCTCTTGTACAGCGAATATTTCCAGTCCCGGACGTTCAGGGTCAAGGTCGCCAAAGTGCATCGCATCACCGTGACCAAGTCCCGTATTGTAGAGCGGCTTGCCATCGTCATCAATACCCATCGCGCCAAAATGAATTTCGTCTTTGCCGTCGCCGTCCGAATCGCCTATCGATAAATTGTGATTCCCCTGGCCTGCAAAGGAGCCGTTTCCTTCATTGTTAGAGTCAAATACCCACCGCTTCGTCAGCTGACCATTGCGATAGTCATAAGCAGCAAGCACCGTACGTGTGTAATACCCTCTGCTAAAAACCAAGCTCGGCTTCTCGCCGTCAAGATACGCGACCGCTGCTAGAAAACGGTCTACCCGATTGCCGTAAGCATCTCCCCACGCTGCAACATCACCGCGAGGCGGATCATATTCTGTTGTGGCAAGCGCTTTTCCAGTTAAGCCCTCGAATACGGTTAAATATTCATTGCCTAGCAAAACATATCCGGTACTGTTGCGATAATCCTTGCTAGGATCACCGATGGCTTTGCCCGTTCCGTCAATCGTGCCATCTGCTGTCTTGAACGTTACTTCCGCACGTCCATCACCATCCAAGTCATAAACCATAAACTGCGTATAATGCGCTCCTGCTCGAATATTTGGTCCGAGATTAATGCGCCATAGCCGCGTGCCGTCTAGCTTATAAGCATCCATATACACAATGCCCGTATAACCGGCTTGGGAATTGTCTTTGCTGTTGGATGGCGACCATAACATGACAATCTCATATTTACCGTCACCGTCGAGATCCCCTACGCTAGCGTCACCCGCTGAATACGAGTACGGCTGTCCGTCCTTCGTATAATCATCGGCTGGCTTCTGCAGCGGCACTGATTTGTACTGCTTTTGCCAAACGCCGAAGCTGCTGGTCGCCGCCTGCTCAACACCGCTCAGCACTGATGCAATATGGTACGAGGATGTGTCTGTACCCGCCGTATCCACATAGTTCGTGCTCTTCGTGATTAGCTCGTCGTTAAGCTTGACGCCGTCACGATAAACATTGAAGCCGATTGACTCTGGATCAAGTCCTAACATACGCCATCCCATATAGTTGCCGTTCTCCGTCTTAATGGCGACAGGCGAACGATCCAGATACTCCATTGCGCGAACAAGCGTTGTAATTGCCTGTGTCTCCAAAGCACCCGACAGCTCAGAAATGCCGCCCTCATTGACAGAGGCCACTTTATAGTAATAAGGAATCGTCGTCAAAACGGTGTTGTCGGTATAAGCTGCCGTAGATGACTTTCCAATCAACGTATAAGGGCCATTCGCTTCTTTGGCGCGATACACATTGTACATTCTTGCTTGTGGAACGGCATCCCAAGTGAAGCTGATATCGTTTTTGTGAATGGAAGCAAGCGCAAGGCCAGATGGAATCGCTGCTTTCTCCACATTCGGATCAATCATGGACACCTGTAGGAAATTGGATGTCACCGACTCAAATCCGGTATTGTCTATTGCCGACACCGAATATACGTATTCAAGGCCAACATCCGCGCTAGTATCAGTAAACGTTGGTTGCGTCGTCTCGCCTAGCAGCTCAGCGCTGCTTGCGACAGTAGCCTTGCGATAAACATGATATTTTACAGCATCTGCTACTCCCGTCCATGAAAGCTCCGCCTTAATTGGATTGCTGCTCAAATCAAGATCGTTTAGCTCTAGCTTTGTAGGCGCTAGAAGCAGCGGCGTTATTTCAACTCCATTCAAATGAGCAGTCTGGCCGCTTAGGATCATGTTCAGCTGGCCGTCCTTAACGGCAATCATGTTGAACACCCGTTCAGCAATATTTTCCTTGCCCGATGATACCGTGCCATAATCCTTATTTTCAATATTAATATTCGTTTTCGTTGACCCGATCCAGTCCCCCGTATAGGTTTTGACTGAATAATAACCGTTTGGCAGGTCTACTTTGAATTCATAGCTATTGCCAAAATAAGCAACAAAGTCTCGTCTGAGCGCATCCGTACCCGCTCCGCGGTCGCGATCTATCATACCTGTGCTGTCTGTTATGCCATATCCGCGTTCAGCGGTGTAAATCGTATTGCGAGTAACCTCGGTATAACCAGCCTCAACTACACCGCCAATCGTTCCGAAATCATATTTGTACAATGCCGATTTCGTTTGAATAAAGATGGGATCGGATGGCGCAGACTCTCCTTTGCCATTCACTGCTGTCACATAAACATGATAGCTGTTCCCTTCAACAAGGCCGCCCATATTCAGCGTCGGAAGTGTAGAAGTACCAATCATAGCATACGCGCTATCCGGCTCTGAGGAAAGCTTGCGATAGATTTTGTAAATATCAGCTGTTGCTGTTTTGTCCCATTTGAGCAATGCTCCTGCATTGCTTATGCTTCCAGCGACAAGGCTGGTCGGCTTAGCTGGCACGTTTGCTGGCAATTCAATTTCTTTTACCGATTGAGCCAGAGGCAAATCCAGCTGCTTGATCGCTGCCGAAAGCATACGCGCGAGCTGGATGGCGCCATATTCTTGGAAATGCGTATCATCAGCTGAGCCATTCGGGAATGCTCCGTATACACCAGCTGGCGTATGAAGGAACACCGATAACGTTGCTGCTGGACCGATTGAATCGTAATACGCAATACTCAGCGTGCTCAAATCGACCACATTAACGTCAAGCTCCTGCCCAACTTCCTTCATCGCTTGCACGTATTCTGGGAAGCTGACGTTAAACTTTCCAGTCTCGGCGTTGAAGCTGCGCCTGCCCATCGGCGTCACAAGAATTGGCGTTGCTCCGCGCTGCTTCGCGCCGTTTACATACGTTTTCAAATAGTTTTTGTAATCAGCTGGAGATGCATAACGATCCGGAACGCTAATCGTTGCATCATTATGACCAAATTGCACGAGGAAATAATCGCCCGGCTTAATAGCTCTCAGCACCTCGTCCAAGCGGCCTTCGGATATAAAGTTTTTGGTGCTACGACCTCCGATCGCATGATTTTTGAAAATAACATTTTCAGAGAAAAAGCTTGGAATCATTTGTCCCCAGCCCGCTTGTGGAAGCCAGTACGGATCGTACGTTTGTACTGTAGAATCACCTGCTAGATAAACTGTAGGCAGCTCGCCTGGTGTACGCTCCGCCTTTTTCGTAATGACGAGCGCGTTGATTTTTGGAGCAGTACCCGCAAACTCGAAGTTCAGCTGCCCGTCTACGAGCGCAATATCAAAGCTCATTTCAAGAAATTGACCTGCTGGCCTAACCGCATTGCCGTCCAGTCGTTTTACCTTTTCCATGTTCTCGACCGTAATTGAAATATCCGTTACGTCATTCAGATCCCCTGCAATAAGAGACACGGTGTAATCTGCATTCGGCAGATCCACAATGAAGGATGTGTCCTTTACGATGCTGAAGTCCGAGCGCAGCGCATCCGCTGTGCCGCGGTCGACGAAGCTTACCTTTGCCGGATCACCGAATCCGTATTTTCGCTCCGCAGAATAAGCAACCGCAGAGGAAACGGAAACATAACCATCGGCTGCCCAACCTTTTCCAAAATCAAAACGTTTCACATCTCCATCCGGCAAGACGATCGGCGGCACATACACGGTGCTTGCCGCGTAGGCCGAGAAGTCGGACAAGACTTGTCCATTCCGTGCTTTTATTTTGTAATATTGCACGATAGCAGTATTCGCAGTTTGATCGATATACGACAATGCTGCTGATTGGCCAATCTCAGCATACGTCCCATCCACTGCATCCGAACGATATACCACATAGTCCGCCGCTCCGGCAGAAGCGCCCCAAGCAAGCCGAATAGAGGCGGCATTCACTTCGGTAACCGCTAGATTGGTGGGAACAACAGGAGACTGCGGCATCGGAATCGAGGCAGCCTCGCTAGCTGTGCTTAAAGGCGATTGCTGGCCAAAGGCATTGACGGACGAAACATAATACGTATAGCTGTCCCCAACACTTACATTAGCATCGGAATAGCTCGTTTCTTTGATTTGCTCAGCAAACGGCACACTTGGCTCACTGCCGCCAGTCGTACGGTATACATGGTAATAAACCGCATCCGTGACAGCTGTCCATTTCATTGAAACTCCGCTTGCGCTTATACTCGTCAGCATGAGTCCTTCTGGCGCAGAAGGAAGTACTTGCTCGATGATGACAGCGTTCAAAACACTGAATGTTCCATCGCCTGTCAGTTGAATATTTAGTTGTCCATCTGCGACTGAAGCATTATAAACCTTGCTCTCTACAGCTCTGCGAGAGTTGATAGATTCCCCGGCTACATCCTCAATCGTTACCTTCGTTTTGTAGGTAGAAGTCGTTTGTAGAAGATCACCGGAATAAAGCGTGACCTTGTAGTTGCCATTAGGTATGTCCGCTTTGAATACAAAAGGAACATTGGTTCCTCCCAAAACAAAATCATTAATTACGTTATCCGGTGATTCTGCCCCTCGAAAACGAGAAGCAAGATTCATATCCAAACCATAGCCCTTCTCAGGTGTATAAAGCGTCGTTCCAGTAATTCCGATATAACCATCCGCAACAGGACCGCCTGTACTTCCAGCAGGTGCTGGCGCTGAACCAAAATCAAACTTCCACATCTGCGGCTGTGCAGTTTGCGCGGCCTCTGCTTGCTCATTTGTAAATCCAGCAAAAACCGTGCAGAAAACCATAACTACTGCCAATACTAACGACATGCTCCGTTTCAATCGCTTACTCATTCAGCATTTGTTCCCCTTTCATAAATGGGCTAAAATAAGCTGTAAACGTTTCTAGCAATCATGCAAAATTTTTACCAAGAAATATTTACCTCTTAATAGTACTCTTATAAAGAATGCGCTTTCATTAGAAAAAACCATAATGATTGTTCAAATATCCGTGTATTTAGGCAGCTTTTGCAAAAACGACAGACTTCGGCGGCGGCATACTGGGCTGTTGATTAGTGAAGGTGACTGTAAGCACGTCGGTGTTCTAAAAGCCTTAAAGTTATGTTAGTTTGGTAACTGCAGGTACATATATACGCTTATAGAGTTAGGTGGGCCGTTGGAGTGGGGATTTATGGTGGCTATTAGAACGTATATGTTCTTAGAGCCTTGAAGTATCATGAGTTTGGCCGCTGTAAGCACATATATGTGCTTATGGAGTAAAACCACCGTTGAAATAGTGATCTAAATTGGCTGTTAGCACGTATATGTTCTTAGAGCCTTGAAGTATCATGAGTTTGGCGGCTGTAAGCACATATATGTGCTTATGGAGTCAATTCGCAGTCGGAGCGGGACTTTTGGCGGCTGTAAGGTTGCTTACAACAAGCTAGTGTTCGGATTTGTACATGCAATTGGAAAACATGATATAATTATGTGTGCATTTACCTTGCAAGCAATATGATCATTTAAAATAGACATTGTGACGTTGGAGAGGGGGGATATTGATGTTTGCGAAGCGCCTTAAACAGCTGCGTAAATCGAGGAAATTAACGATGCAGGAAGTTGCTGATTATTTAGGAGTTGCGAAAAGCACCTATGCAGGCTATGAATCCGGCTATCGACAGCCGACTCTTGAATCCATTCAAACCATTTCACGCAAGCTGCGCACTTCCGCTGATTATCTTCTTGGGCTTACTGATTATCCTGAGCCGCCAATCGAGCTCAATCATAATGCGAAGGAATATTTGAATTATGATCAGCTGCACTGGGATGGGGTTCCTTTGGAAAAGGACGACCTGGATTTAATTCGCAACTTGCTCGAACGTGTACTCCGCGATCGCACCTTGCCAAAGGATGGATGATCTATCCACTATATCTATATTTGATTAAAATAAGGAACTCCAAACGTTCTTAGCTTCAACCGCCCATCAATTGCAGCAGCTTCGCCTCGAATTGCCCTTGAAGCTGCAGCATGAGATCGCTGAACGTTTGCTCCCACTTATCCGTAATTTCTGCCTCCACATTATCCTTTTCTGCTTGTGCAATAATTCCCTGCATTTTTGTACTGCATGTCGCTTCCACCTTCGAAAGCCCGTCCATCCATTTCTGGCTTAACTCCTGAAACGCGTAAGGGTCAGACATATCCAATTGCGCAACACTTGTTTCCGCTCCTGCCAATACATCATTCATATCCTGCGTACACTTAGCTTGAATCTGGACAATCTGCTGCTCATACTTTTCCGTTGACGTAATTGGAGCTTCCGTTTCCGGCACATTTGGCTGATCAGGCGAAGGCGAAGGCGTTGGCTTTGGTTTTGTCGTTGGCGTTGACGTTGAACCATCATTCGGCTTCGTCTCCGTCCCTTTGTTCGGTTTAGTTGTACTTGATGGCTTCGTCGTCTGAACGGGCAAAGGATTTTCATTTTCCCCAGCCGGCTTATCCGCCTCTTTCTCCGGCAGTACAGCTTCCCCTCCACTTCCAGCAGGCTTACCCGCCACCTGTTCCACTGGTTTGCCGGTTTTGTCAGTTGTTGGCGGTACGCCATCTACAGTTGGACTCGTTTTCTCAGGAGCAGTCCCATACAGTTCTTCCTCACTCAGCTGTGCTTGCTCGTTTATTGCTGCGCCATTCGCATTCACAATAAGTGATTGTTGTGAGGATTCATTCCAATAGAGACCGCCCCACACAAATAATAGAATAAGCGTTAGCGAGCCTAAAATAATATTAATCGTATCCGGCTTCTGAAGCCGAGGACGCCGTTTCTTCCTTGCATGATGCTTGCTCATATTATGCTCATACCACCTTCCGTTTTGAATAGAAAGAAGCCAGTCTCCTTTCTCTTAGACGAGAAGGAAGACTGGCTGCTTTTTGTTAAGATCGCATGATTTCCGTAATAATAGTAGTAAGCAATTTGTTGACCTTGCTTTTCGTTTCGTTTATCGCCTTATTTTTCAGCGCGTTCGTTGTTTTTACTTTATTAATCTCATCAACAGCTACATTTCTAGCCTGTACAACATCCATGATCAGTTGTGCCTTCTGCTCATCGTTGGTCGCTGCTTTCAGCTTTTTCTTAACCTCGTTCAGCTTGCTATCCAATTCTTCAGCTATTCTCTTAAACTCTGCCTTAGGATCAATTTCCACATCTTCATTAACGAGCGTCACCTCTTGCTGGAAAATCACTTTAGCAGAGCCGCCGTATGGATTCACTAACGTCGCTTGAATAACAGCCGTACCATTAGCAACCTTTTTCGGAATCGTTACTTTCCCTCGCGAATCGACCGTGACATCTTTGCTTCCCGATACTTTCTTCCATTTCAAGAACGAGGATGGCAAAACAGTGCCAAGCAGCTTCAAGCTGTATTCATGCTGCCTTCCGCTAGCCGTAATCTTCACCGCCGAAATAACTTCTGAACGGATATAAGCAACTGTTAATGCGTTAAGGGCCCGCTCATCATATTTCAGCTTTAGTTGGAATTTAAAAACAGATAGTCGTACATCAGCCGATTTAACACCTAAGTTGTTCAGCGCCTCGCTTAATGCATAATCATCCTTTTTGGATAAAATTTCACCCATGGCTTCCATAATAACCGCATTTATTTTTTCCTTGTTGCCGAGCAGCTGAGCGATCTCCTGCGGCTTCATATCCGAGATAATTTTGCGAACGGTCCCTTCAACACCAAGGCGGTCAGCTCCATCACCGAACAACAGAACGAGGAAATCATCCATGCTGAGGCTTGTTACCCCGCCTGCTGCGGCAATCGTCTTCAGTGCAGCACGGAATTCTGGATTCGTTCGAATCGCTTCAAGTCCCTTCGCTTCTGGATCATATTGCAGGGAGCCTACAGACTGAATGATCTGGAACACAGTCTTCTTCAGCTCCGCTTGATTAACCGATGCAGGAAGCTTAGGAGCAATTTTGACCCAGACAGGATCAATAAGTGATTGATCCTTGGCAAAATCAAGCTTGGCGATCTCATCGCGCAAATTGCGTACATCCTGCACATCCGAAGGATCTCCAGCAAGCAGTGCCGCGTGAAGCTTATTCATTCTCTCAAGGAATTCTTCTGCCGGGAAGTGTTCTCCCTCTCCATTTGTAGCTGTTAACGTAACCTCTTTCTCAAATATAACTTTAGCTTGTCCACCATATGGGTTAATCAATGTGGCTTGAACAACCGCCGATCCGCTGGCAACGCCTCGCGGAAGCGTAACCGTACCGCCAGTAGATACTTTCACATCTTTGCTTCCAGATACTTTGCTCCACCGCAGCGCAAGCGGCGGAACATCCACGCCGAACACCTTCAAGCTGAATTTTTGCTCACGGCCATCTTCACTGACTTTAACAGCCTCGACAGCTTCAGAGCGCATATGAGCGATAATTAGCGCTTGAATTGCCGGCTCATCCATCTTCAATCGAGCTTGGAAGTTAAGCATGGTCGCAGCAGACTCCTCCGCAGTTACACCCAACTGGCTTAAAACGGAGCTCAACTTATAATTGCCGGTTTCACTTAGCAGCTCCTCTGTCTTCTCGAGCAGCAGTGTGGAAATCGCTTGCTTATCTCCAATCAACTGCAGCAGCTGAGTCGGTGACAGGCTGGCAAGCTTCTGCCTTATCGCGCCATCTACACCTGGGTTAACGCCACCATCGCCAAATAAAAACATGAGAATATCGTCTATTACAAAGCTAGTTTCGCCGCCTCCGGCTGCTCCAAGCTCAGCTAACACAGCACGATATTCTGGATTTTTGCGAATCTCCTCTAAACTTGCAGCCTGCGGGTCATATGGAATCAAGCTAATTTCCTTAACCATATTGAATAAAACAGCCTTCAGCTTTGCTTGGTCTGCTTCTGCGGGCAGCTTAGCCGCAATCTTCTTCCAAATCGGATCAATTAAATTGTGATCCTTAGCAAAGTCCAGCCCAGCAAGCTCATCACGCAAATTGCGAACAGCCCCAATATCTGCTGGATCTCCTGCTGCTAGAGCAGAATGCAGCTTATTCATCCGCGCAAGGAATGACTCTACAGGAAATTCGGTCTCATGCGAAATTGCAGCGTTTAAGGTTACCTCTTGCTCAAATATGACTTTCGCCGAGCCACCGTATGGATTAATCAGCTTAGCCTGAATAACAGCTGTGCCGGTTTTCGCAGCATCCGGTATAGTAACGACACCCGTAGGCAATACCTTTACATTAGAATCGCCGGATACCTTTGACCATTGCAGCACTTGTGGGAAAAGATATACGCCGAACACATTTAAGCTATACGAATGCACACGACCGGTGTAGTCTATTTTCACGCTTGACTTCACGCTTGAACGAATATACGCCACAGTCATCGCGCTGATCGCAGGCTCGTCCTTCTGAAGCTTCACCTGGAAGTTTTGTACGGTCGCTCTTACATCCTGCGGCGTCACGCCTAAATTTTTCAAAATAGAGCTGAACTTGTACTCCTTTGTCTCACCCATCAGCTTCTCCATCGCTTGAAGAAGAACCGTTACAATGCCCTGCTTATTGCCAAGCAGCAAAATCAGCTCCTCCGGAGACTTCTCCGCGATCAGGCTGCCAATCGTTCCTTCAACGCCTTTACGGCTGCTGCCATCGCCAAACATAAAGACAAGAAAGTCTTCTAATCGGATGTTCTCGTCACCGCCGGCAGCTGCAATCGTCTTTAACGTTGCACGAAACTCTGGATTCGTGCGAATAGCCTCCAAATCAGAGGCTTCAGGGTCGTAACGGAAGGAGCCTACAGCCTTGATCAACCGGAACAGGCTCGCTTTAAGTTCCGCTTTATCGGCAGACTCAGGAAGCTTCTCGCTAATTTTGGTCCAAATCGGATCGATCAGCTGCTGATTTGTTGCCTCATCCAGACCGGCAATTTCATCTCGCAAATTTTTAACCTCTTGCATGTCCTTCTTGTCCCCAGCTGCTAGTGCTGCATATAGAGCCTGCATACGCTCCAAAAACACGCTTGAAGGCAGCGCAGCTTCTGCCGCACTCGCCGCTTGAACAAATCCCAGCTTCTCGGTCAGCCCTTTCTGGCTGAGCGGCAATCCGCCTAGCGATGCTGTAAGCATGGAGATCGCCAGCGCGGATAAGGTTACTTTTTTTCGAAACGTCATTTCATTCACCTCTGGTCATTAGTTTGGTTTAAAATTGTAATACAGGTATTTGCTGCTTTACGCCTTGATTAAGGCTAGGGCGGCCTACGGAGTAATAAACAAATTCAGTACCAACCAAATGCTCCTCTTCGAAAACATTGCGGCCGTCAATCAGAATCGGACTTTTCAATACTTGTTGAAGCAGTCCAAGGTCAACATGCGAGAACTCCTCCCACTCTGTCAGCAAGCAAAGCGCATCCGCATCTTTTGCCGCTTCCATCGCGTCCTCACACCATTCAACACCGCTAATTTCATATAAAGTGCGGAAGTTGTCAGTCGCAATAGGGTCATAAGCCTTGACCTTAACGCCGTTGTCCACCAAATGTTGAATAATTTCCGATGCCGGCGAATCGCGCACATCATCGGTATTCGGCTTGAATGCAAGCCCCCATACTGCAATCGTCTTGCCTGAAAGCTCACCTTGAAATATCGTCTCCAGCTTGCGAATGACGTTGAAGCGTTGATCCTGATTGACCTCTACTACCGAGCGCAGCAGCTTGAACTCATAATCAACATGTCCGGCAATTTGAATTAAGGCGCTTGTATCTTTAGGAAAACAAGAGCCCCCGTAGCCGATTCCCGCTTTTAGGAATGATGGGCCAATTCGCTTGTCATAACCCATTCCTTCAGCTACCTTCGTTACATCTGCGCCTACCTYCTCGCAAATATTAGCGATCTCATTGATAAATGATATTTTGGTAGCCAGAAATGCATTGGACGCATATTTAATCATTTCAGCGCTGCGAATATCTGTAATAACGATTTGTTCCGTTAAGGGAATATGAAGCAGCTTCATAATTTCTGCTGCGCTTTGTGAGCTGGCTCCAATAATAATGCGATCGGGATGCAGCGTATCTTGTATCGCCGAGCCCTCGCGCAAAAACTCTGGCAGCGAGATACTGTCAAACAACTCACTCGTATGGGAGGCGATGACGGTTGCTAGACGTTCATTCGTTCCAACGGGTACGGTGCTTTTTACCGCTATGATTTTATAACCGTTCATCGCCTTTGCAATCTCTATGGCTGCTTGGTCAATGTAAGATAGATTAGCCTCGCCATTTGGCAGCGGCGGTGTTCCTACCGCCAAAATAATAATGTCCGATTGCTGTACCGCGCTTCGCAAATCAGTCGTGAAGGTGAGCATTCCTGCTGCTCGGTTCGACGCTGCGAGCTCCTTGAGGCCTGGCTCATAGATCGGAATGCCGCCAGCGTTTAGTGTCTCAATTTTGCGCGGGTCCTTGTCTACGCAAATGACGCGATTGCCAAGCTCCGCATAACAAATGCCCGACACGAGCCCCACGTAGCCAGTTCCAATAACCGTGATGTTCATGCTATTCGCTCCTTCATTGAATGATTTATTTATACGGTGCATATTTGCATAATCTCATTCCAATCGAAGGCAAGCCGGACGATGTCCTCTTCAATAAGCTCCGTCCCTGTCTGAATTTCGATAATGTCCATTTCTGTTTCTGCGCGCAGACTATGAAGGCTTTCTTTCGATATCGTTAGCACATCGCCTGATTTCACTTCAAAGCTTCGACCATTCAGCACCATGACGCCATGTCCGGCAACAATCGTCCATACCTCATCTCTCAGCAGATGATATTGATAGCTTAAGTTCCGTCCTGGCGCAACGCATATTCGTTTAGTCAGCACTTCCTTGCCGTCGGGATATTTCAAATAATCAAGCACACGATAGCGGCCCCAACGACGCTCCTCATACATCGGACGCTGGTCGGAATGCTTCATGACCTCCTTGATCATTGGACTAGCCGCTTTGTCCGATACCAAAATCCCGTCCGGACTCGCCGCTACAATGACATTCGATACATTCAGCAGCGTAATCGGGATGTCGAGCTCATTAATGACATGCGTGTTCGTTGAATCTCCCGAAATAATCCCTTTTCCAATAAGCGGCGTTTCAATTTCCTCGGTCAAGGTGTTCCAAGTTCCAAGGTCTTTCCAATCGCCCTCATATGGCAATGCCACGATATGATTGGACTTTTCTACGATTTCATAGTCAAAGCTGTTTTTCGGCATCTTCCCGTATTGCTTCAGCATCTCGTCGTATTGAATCGGCAGTTCACTAGCAATCAGAATGTTAATGAGAAAATCAAGCTTGAATGCAAAAACCCCGCAGTTCCAAAGTGCAGCCTGCTCAATCATGGCTGCCGCTTCTTCTTCGCGGGGTTTTTCTCTAAAGCTGTTTACATTGACATAATTGTTCGCCTCAGCTGCAAGCTCAGGAACGATATAGCCGTATTTTTCCGAAGGATACGTTGGCTTCACGCCCATAAGCGCTAAATCTGCTCCTGATTCATTCAAAACCAGTTCAAGCTCCTTCGTCTTATGGAAAAACGATTGCTCCACGTAGGGATCAACTGGCATGACAACGACTGTTTCATTCAAGCTTACGCCTTGCACCGAATATAAATAGGTTGCTGCGAGCGCGATAGCAGGGAAGGTATCCCTTCTTTCCGGCTCGACGATCACTTCAATCTCGCTTCCGAGCTGACTATGGATCATATCTACCTGCGGCTTGCTTGTTGCGATATAAGCATGCTCGCGTAAACCCGCCTTCGTGATTTGTCCCCATACGCGCTGAACCATCGATTCACGCTCGCCGCTCTCGTCTTTTAGCACCTTCAAAAACTGCTTGGATCTCGATTCGTTCGACAACGGCCACAGCCGCTTGCCCGAGCCTCCGGATAGAAGAACAATCTTCATGTTGATTCCTCCTAATCGTTTTTATGATACGGTGATTCGATTTGCACTTACTCTCTTCGATATGCCAAGATCATTATGCTTCGTTCTTCACCACCAGCTGCGCTGACTTGATCCCGCTGGTCCATGTATTGTAGTAGTTCGAGTTTTTGCCATATGAGTTATCGAGCAGCGTATTAGGCTTGTCCATCAAGCAGGATAATATATGCCCGTGCAGCCTAGAGGTTTGCACGATGCGATAGCCGCTGAAGCGCTTGACCGCTTTGTCTACGAGATAGTCGGAGTACTTGCCCCATATCGCCTGCATCGGCAGAGGGACACCGCTTTTCGTCATCATTTGCCCGATCATCTTAATTGATTTTTTCTCGACGCGATTGTATAGGGAAGCCCAGTCCAAATAATCGCCTCTCCCTGCCAGTTCAAAGCTCGCCTGCTCGCTTGTCTTCTCGATGTCGGTACGGAAGAAGCAGAGCAGCTCCTTGCCGGGGCTGCTTTTGGGCAAAATCGGCCACAGCTGATGTGCCATATCCGGCGATAAGTATACGCAGCATTTATCAAATTTTTGAGCTGCTATCCCATAGGACAGCGTATCCCGTACAAAAAGATGAACATCCTTATGCGCGTTAAAAATACGCGCCGTGCGATCATACTCCGCTTCCTTCTCGAAGAAAATCGTCTGCGGCAGCAGTACAATTCGGTGATTAGGATAATCCTTTACGATTTTCTCCCGCAGCTTCTGATGAACCGGGTACAAATCACCAAAGTTGCCTCCGCCTTGAAGCACGATAATTTGATCATTCGGAATGGTCAGCTTGTCTGGAAAATCAAGAACGCTATAACGCGCAGCCACGCGGATATGATTGTCTTTAAAAAACGCCTCTGCACCCTTCATAATGAGCAAATCGCCGCCATTGTTGTAAACGGGATAATCGATATAATAAATGCTTGAACCCGGTGGTATCACCTTCGTAATTCGGAGAAGCATCTTTTTGAGGCCCTCCATCGGATGTACCTGTGTTTCAACTTGCATATCAACGCGCTCCTTTACGTTGTTTTTTGTCTTTCAAACGCTCAATTAAAAAACGGAAATCATTTTTATCAAACAACATCCCTGATAGCTTTACTTGGAAAATAATTCTCATCGAGGCCAACGTCACTACTAAACGAATGACTGCGCCGATTAATAAAGCAAGTGCAATTCCATTTAGCCCATACAAGGGTGTAAACAGAAAAAACAATCCGATGGTTGCCGCTAAGGCAATAAGCTGGCGGACAAGCACCAGCCCTGGACGGCCCATCGCATTAAAAGAGGATGCCAAAATCCATGAGCCCCCGCCGAGAATGCATTCGAACGACAGCAGATAGAAGGCCCCGCTTGCTTCAAGGAACGGCGCTCCGAACAGGATGCCCATCAAATAACGCCCGATGAACATGCTCGGGATGACGACAATCGTCATCAGCAGCATCGATAGCCGAAACGCCCTGCCTACCGTTGCGATGATGGCTGACTTCTCCATGCCGGTAACCTTCGGGAACACAACGTTCGTAATCGCCATCTGTACGACATTGAATACGCGGGACAGCGCATAAACGACGGTGTACAGCCCTAGTTCTCTAGCAGTCAGCATCGATAGAATGACAAGCTTGTCAAACTGTGTGTAAAGCGTGCCGAGAAGCTCCACTCCGAACACTTTGCTTCCATAGCCGAATAACGCTTTCGCTGCCAGCCGATTGCCGAGTCCCTTCAACCAGTTCATCTGAAGCGTTTCTCTTAAACTATAGAGTGACCATGAAACGACAAGCACGCTGGTTACGAGAAATACAAGCGAAGCATTATGCAGGCTTAAATCGCCAATCGCCCATAACCCCAAGAGCCCAACCAGATTGCACAGCGGAACCAATAAGCGCAGACCGTTATAAATGTTAAACTTGCCAGTACTTTGCGCCAGCGCCGATATTAAATTAATAGCGAGTAGAATCGGCAGCATGAGTACCGTATACCATCTCGTAATTTGAATGATGTCAGCAGGATAGTTGCCGAGCCAAACCGGCAGCCATATCCACGCGACCACGCCAATGATGATGCTAACGGGAATTTGAAATAGAAAACCCGCTCTAACAAAATCGCTGCCGCTGCCTTTGTTTTGCTTCATATTATAAATAAGAGAGGTCGGCAGGCCGAAGCCAACAAGACCCGCGAGAAGCGTTGGCCAAAACAAAATGGCTGAAAATTCGCCCTTGCCAACAACGCCGAACATACGCGCCGTCACGATGGACGTCAGCGTGCTGATAACCATGACTAGCAGGTTCGTTGCACTCGTGCGCATAATCGTTTGAACGAGGCCGTTGCCTCTCCACGCTTTTGATATAGCAAGCTGTGCCATAGCTTTCCGTCAACCCCTACCGTTATAGCGCAGAATGCCGACTAATGACCCGTTGCGATAACATATTTTCACGACTTGACTGATGAATTTCTTAAAATGAAAAATCGACAGCAAGGATGTTCCGATTGCCTGAATCATTCGGATCACATGTTTTACGATAGCAAAGAGGCTTCGATCCTGCCGCTTAACCGCATCGCTCACGCCTTGCCAGAAGATCCGCTTCAAAAACCATTTTTTTGTCGTTCTCTCCTTGGCAATTTTGTGTTGAACGGATCCATATGGCGTATAAAATACTTTGTAGCTTTCACGAATCCGTGCGATAAGCTCACTTTCCTCACTTGAGAGCAGGTTTGTGCCTACCCGCCCAAGATCCTCTCGGAACGGCTTATATTTATGAAAGACGCTTGCCCGAAACGCAACGTTTGCGCCATATGGAATGGACGGTGCAGGCATTTCCTTCACAACGTTTGCATAATCAAGAATCGTGAATACCGAGCGATGCTCCTCTGGAATCCAGTCCGGCTCAGCCGCTTCCCAGATCGGATCAATTTTGCCGCCTACACAGCCAATCGCCGGATCGCTTTCGAATACGTTCACAATATGCTGCACCCAGTCCCGCGAAGCCAACGCATCATCATCCAAAAATAAAATGAATTCACCGTTTGCTTCCTTAATCGCTCGATTGCGGGCTACCGACAAACCAAGCTTGTTCTCAAAAATATACCGAATGCTTGGACCATACCGATATGCAAGCTTGCCTACCACTTCAGCCGTATTGTCTGTTGATCTGTTGTCGATTACAACAATCTCGATTTGTTCCCGCTCAAAGCTTTGAGCAATTACGCTCTCTATTGCCTCTCCCGTATCCTTCGCCCGGTTATGGGTGCAGATGGCCACCGTTACCTTCATCCTTTATCCCCATCCTTGGTAAACATTTTTTATCCTCTGTGCGATCGCGCTCCAGTCGAGCTCCTTAAGCACTTCTTCGTACTTAGGCGTCTTATGCTCTCTCTTCACATTTAACGCGGCTTTCATTGCATTTTCGAGACCGTTATAATCGCTTGGGTTGTAGCTCACGACCATATCCTCCATAAAATACTCATCGATAAAATCATTGTCAGGCATGACGATCAGCTTCCTGAACGAGAGGCCAAGTATCGCAGAGCCGGAGGTCGTAATTTCCTTGTACGGCATCACCATCACATCAACGGCGCTAATCAAGTCAGCCACTGCTTCATTTGGAATGAAGCGCAGGTCCAAAATAATGTTTTCCTTATCCTCTACCCGCTTCAAATAGGATTCCATTTGCTTGTCCGCTTTGCCCGCAATGATCAGATAGGTATTTCGAGTTTTGAACGCATTAAACGCTTCAATTAAATCCTCGACACCCTTATACGCCTTGATTGCCCCTAAAAACAAATAAACATCAGCTTCCTCGCTGATGCCGTAAGATTCTCTGAAGTTGAAGCCTGTAGGCTTGTACACGCCAAGATAATGACCATGCTTTACAACAAAAAGCTTGTTAGCCGGCACTCCGAATTCCATCATAACCTTACGTTTGATCGACTCCGAAGCAATCAGCAGCTTGCTGCAAAATTTGCAAATGATCGTTCGCATGTAACGCTCCAGCCGCTTAAACTTAACCTGATGCGGATACAGGTTATGAATCGTCCAAACCAGCTGCACTTTTCGCAGCTTCAAATAAATCATCGTCATTATAAATATGATCGATTTCACCATGAACAACAGCAGATTATCATTCTGATAGGCATGATGCATCCAGTGAATATGGACGATGTCGCCAGCTTTCGCTTGCCCGACCTGAAGCGCTAGCTTGCCATGCTGCAAATCCTTCACTTCCATGCCTGCACTGCTGAGTGAATCGGTCAATAAATCATTGTAAAAGTTCAATTCGCTTGATTTTGGCCACATCCATACTTTCATCGCCGTACGCTCCCTTTAGTTATATCTGCGAACCCATTCCTTCGTAATCTGGAGCTCGCGAATAATCTTTGCGGGTGCACCGCCTGCCAGCACATTATCCGGAATATCCCGCGTTACGATGCTGCCTGCAGCTATGACTGAACCGCTGCCAATCGTTACGCCAGGCAAAATAACAGCTCCGCGTCCAATCCACACATTGTCCGAAATGACGATGTCCTTGCTGCCAGCTCGGTCTTCCATATCTACGGGGTGGAAGTTCGTATCGATAATGTTCACCATCGGACCGATAATCGTGTTGCTGCCAATTCGGATCGACTTCGTGCAGCCAATGTCGAGGCCATAATTAAAAAACACATTATCCCCTACCCAAAGCTCCGCCTGCTTCTCTACGGTAACCGAAGAAGGCAGCGGCTTCGCATGGAAGGAAACATTTTTCCCAACGATGAACCGCCCTTTGTTTCGCAAGGCCAGCTTTCCGGAAATACGGCCAAGCCTGCCAGCTGAACTCGCCTTGATTGGCAGTATGGCAGCCCCTTTTAATACAGCCATGAGCTTGCCGAAGCTTAATCGATTATATACGGTGCTCATCTGACCATCCCGCCTGCCGCTTCCGATTTTAAGTTTGGCGCAAGCAGCTCACGATATGTCGACTCCACCTTCTTCGCAATGGAGCTCATATTAAAGTCGCTCATTACGCTTGCATAACCTTGGCTTGATAGTTCCTCATAATCAACTTCCCCATCGTAGACGCTTCTCATCGTCTGATACAGCTCTTCCACATCGCCGTCCTTCACGATGAAGCCGCCTCTCGTATGATGGATAATTTCTGGCGCTCCGCCCGAATCTGCAACGATAACTGGCGTTTCAACGAGCATCGATTCAATAATGACTCTGCCAAACGGTTCGTTAAGGGAGAAGTTTATCGTTAAATCACATTCCTTCATCACATCTAGCGGTTTTTTGCTGTAGCCATAGAAGACCACATGATGCTCCAAGCCGTAGGTCAGCACCTTTTGGATCATGTCATTGTAATAGTCATCCGATCCGTCAACGGATGCATCGCCCACGATGAGCAGCTTCCAATTGTTCCGATTGCTGTCGCTCAGTTTCTTCACTGCCTCGATCATGAGATGGTATCTTTTCCATTCCACAATCCGGCCGAACGTGCCGATGACGAGTGTATCATCCTCCATAAAGGCTCTGCTCTTTCTCGTCAAAGCAAGCTCTGGATCAACACCGTTATAAATGATCGTCTTGTTGCTGCCCTGAATCGAATTGGCTACAAAATGCGAAATGCATATTACCTGATCGAAAAATTTAGGCAGCACTTGGTTGAACATACGCAAATGGGTATAGTCGCGATGATGCCAGATCAGCTTTGACTTCGTCATAAACTTTAGCGGAGCTGTGTACCAAGGTGCGCGCCAGCCGTTGGCATGAACGATGTCGATGCGATTTTTACGAACAAAGGACTGAATCTTAAGCACCGTTTCGATATAACCTAAGCCTAGTTTTTTCTTAATGCTGCCCAGCTGCAGCGGAAAATGAACATAATCCGATCTAATTTCATTTAGATACGCCGCATCGCGAGGGCTTAACAAGAAAATCCGATATTTTGACGTGTCCAAATAATTGATGAGATGGATCAGGCTTTGCTCAGCGCCGCCCTTCTTATCCGCGTGGGTAACAAACAACACATTCGTTTTACTTCGACTCATATTAGAGCACCTGCTTTACTGGATAACTGACGTCCAAGGATTGCATATATGTTTTCAATACTTCTTTGTGATTGTAATGGGTGCGCAAGAAGCTTTGCGATGACTCCAGCAATGATTTTGCCCTTTGAGGATCATCGAATAGCTGCTTGATTTTCCCATAAAATTGCTCCGGCCGATCAGCGACCATGATATGCTCGTTATCTACAAGTCCTGTTCCCTCGTAGCCGATGGAGGTGGAAATAACCGGCAAGCCGTTCTGAATCGCTTCAATCGTCTTCAGCTTGACGCCCGCTCCGTTCTGCATCGGGTTAACGAATAAATAGCCGCTTCGGTATATTTCATCCAAACTCTTTGGCGTATCATGTACAATGACATTCTTTAGGTTGTAGCTCTCGAGCCAGCTGAGGCTCTGTTTTCTGCTGTTCCCTGCTATGATGAACTTATAGTCCGGCTCCTTCAGCATCAGCGGGTGGATATGCTCCAGATACCACTGAATCGCTTCTCGGTTGTTCGGCATAAATAGGGAACCAATGAACACGACATGCTTGCTGCGAAAATCACTAGCTTCGAAGTTGACCTTCGTAACCGGAGGCGGAAGGAACAAGCTTTTTGCAGCAGGATGCTGTTTGCGGAAGCTTTCAAATTCCTTGCTCGATATAAACAAGTATTTATCCACCTTCTCCAGCATTTTTTTTTGCAAAATCGTGAATTTGCGGCTCTCCATGTGGTAATACATTTTGTGAACGACGTTTTTGGTGCTATTGGCTAGCGCCTTGAAATAGACCGCTTCATCGTTATGCACTCGCAGGATAACCGTATCATGCTTAATCTTTGGATTTTGCAAAACCGGATACACATAGTCGCCTTCAAGAAGTACATAATCGTAATCCCCTGCCAGCTCTACATTACTTAACTCGCTACGCGACTGCACCTGCATCGGAATAACATGCAGCAGATCAGCCAGCTTGCTTCTTCGATCACATAACGTGATCTCTTCCACGTAATTATATACTGTGTCCATATCTTCCTTAGATGGCATCTGCTTGCCGCAAACGAGCAAGTGGATTTTCCAGCCAAGCTCCGCCAGCACCTTGATTCTCCCCCATGTGTCTACCCTTCCGCCATGATCGGCGGGATAGGGAAAATCACTGCACACCACAAGCATCTTCATTTGGATACCCCCGACCTTTTTGGTTGATCTATATCGTTTTTTCCTAAATAAAGGCTAATAAAAGCAAATAGCAGCCATATCTCATATTTAATCTCCAAGGAAACAAGAAGCATTGAAAATAAGATAAAAACTAAAGCAAGAAATAATATAGAGCTGGATTTCACTTTGACGATCAGGTTTTTGGCAAGCAGATAAAAGAACACAACTGCGAAGAGCCCGCCAAACATAATCCATTGGAAAAAGCCCGATTTGACGCCTAAGTTTTTGTCCGAACCCGAATATTGCAACAGCTCCCCCGCATTAATTTGGCTGATGCCAAATGTATTGTAATAGAAATGGGACATCATGCTGATCGAATCATTCACATACTTATCGAAATACATGAGATATGCTCCTGTGCCAACCCCGAGCGGATTGTGAAACACCGTAATCAGCGCGATGATGATCGTTCCCATACGCGTGTAGGAAGATGTGTAGTTTTCGATGTCATTACTGAACGAGCTGACCAGCCCCGCAGAAAAATTAGTGATGAACATATACATGGCCAGAACGACTGAGATGAGCAAAACAAAATTTTTCTTTTTTCGAAAATCCAAAAACTTAATCATCGTCACGACTAGCGTGAACAAGCTGATAATCATAAACCCTTTGGAGCCTGTAATAAATAAGTAAAACAGAAAAAAACCTGAAGCATAAACGATCGTTAGCGTCTTGCCGAAGCTGTTCAAATACTTTGTCAGATATACCAAAATGGATGCATATACGACCACGATGGAGCCCGTCGTGCTGCTCTCCGAGGTCAACATCCGAACCCTCCAATAAGGGCTGCTCCCTGCATGCAAATACGTGAAGGCGTTCGGCATACTCATAAGCTCCAAGATCATAATGACCGTCAGCAGCGTAACGATTGCAAGAAAGCAACCATACAGCGTCTTAAAGCTTGTAATTTTGGAAAAAACAAGCTGCATATGCCTGATATAAAGCAGGATGAGCACAAAATAAATAAGTACCTTTATCGCTTTGCCAAGCAGACTCTCTGATCCGAAGCTGTAGCTGCCTTGAATGAATTGAATTAGCAAATAGGCAATGCTGATAAAGCACAAATATAAAATAAATCCGAATATATACTTCTGCAGCATGCTGCCATGCATCACCCGCTTATGCTTCGCCAGCAGCCCAATTTCGCATAACACAAACAGCGGAACCAGCAAAATAATGGGTGACCTGCCAATCTCGCCGATTATATTGACTAACGGGAAATCCTGGTAGACGGTCAGCACCAGCAAGAAGCATAAATAAATCGCCAAAAAGATTTGCTGCTTCTCTTCTTTTTTGGCTAATTTAGCTTTAATCACTAGATTGCTTTGCAAGATTTGGCTCATCTTCTCTCCATCCCCGTAAATCTAGACGTATTTTTTGACGGCGGAGGATAACGGTTTGCTTGATTTCTGCAAGGCTTCCTCGTAAAGCCGCTCGATTTGGTTGTTCATTTTATCCGAATGGAATTTCTCTTGGAAAATGTCCCATCCCGCTAGGCCCAGCTCTCTCAGCTTCGGCTTGTCCAGCTCATGAATGATGTCTGCCAGCTCCTGCTTATTATCGAAGTTGAATACATACCCGTTAACGCCATCGCTAATAATTTCCGGCAGCGCACCTCGATTGCTCGCAATAACCGGCTTCTTATTCCGCAGCGCTTCAATGGCGACGATGCCGAAGCCTTCCCAGCGAGAGGGAATAATGACCGCATCACAGGATTGCATATAACGATCGATCTGAGAATTGTCCACCCAGCCGATCTTAATTGTGTTCTCAGGAAACTTGTATTCAACTTCCTTCAGCACAGTATCGCCAACCAAATATAAGCGAACGTTTGTAAACCGATGCTTGTTGAACACCTCAAGCAGCAGATCAAACCCCTTCTGCCGATCGAAGCGTCCTACATAAAGTAGATGAATCATGTCAGGATCAGTCTCGAAAGGCGGCGTGCTTACTTCCGCCGTATCCGAAACGCCGTTATAGACGACTCCCGACTTGGCTGCTGGCAGTCCATAATGCATGGCCTTCTCATATTCATGCCTCGAAATATTGATAATGAAATCAGTCCGAAGTGCGAGCGTCTTCTCAACTAAGGCGAATATCCGCTGCTTCCACGGCTTTATATCCATCAGAAAAGCCCACCCATGCGCATTATAGATGACGATCGGGCGCTTGCTCTTGAAAAAAAACAACGTCCGCAGGAAAACACCTGCGAACGTTCCGTGTACATGTACAATATCAGGCTTGAAGTCCTTTACCTTACGATGAATAGCTTTCATGGCTTTCACAAAATAAGCCGGCTTCCTCTTGTAAGGGTACAAGCACAATCGATCTTGGCTAATTTGAAGCGACTCAGGGCTCGAATTCTGCTCAGAAGCCATAAGAAAAATATCATGTCTGCTCGCTTGGTAGCTCAGCACCTCGTTCAAGTGCGTCTCGATACCGCCCTTCGTAAACTCCGAAATATGCAGGATTCTTGCCATTTTTATCAACTCCTCAAAGTTTTGCGTAGCAAAACTAACTTCGTAAGCATAAGCTTGTTTTGCGAAGCAAAACTATCTTCGTAAGCCTTCACACTCTAAAAAGCATCCTGAGAGCCGACTAACGTTTTCACCGTTCTCAGCATAATTTTGAAATCGAACCAAATGCATCGCTTCTGAATATAGGTCAGGTCAAGCTCAACCATTTGCTTAAAGCATAGATTGTTTCTGCCGCTTACCTGCCAAAGCCCCGTGCAGCCTGGCGTTACGGACAAGCGCTGCTTGTCGTACTCCGTATATTCCGCTACCTCCCGTGAAAGAGGCGGCCTTGGACCAACCAAGGACATTTCGCCCCTCAGCACGTTCAGCAGCTGAGGCAGCTCATCGATGCTCGTTTTCCGAATGATCTTGCCGATCTTTGTAATGCGCGGATCATCCTTCATCTTGAACATTGCACCGCTAATTTCGTTCTTATCCAGCAGATCCTTCAGCTTGTCCTCCGCACCCGTCAGCATCGAGCGAAATTTGTACATGCGAAACGGCTTCTCATCCTTGCCGATCCTTGTTTGATAGAAGAAGACAGAACCTTTAGGGTCCTCCCACTTAATAAGGATAGCGATGATGATAAACAGCGGGCTTAACAGGATTAAACCGACTAGCGAACCAACAATGTCAATCGTGCGTTTGATAATCGAATACATGCTTACCGTTTGCTGAGCGCTGCGCCTATTCGAATAGTAATCAGAAACGCCGATTACCGCTTCATCCTGATATTGTGGAGGTGTCATCTTCTATCACTCCTTCCAGCTAATAACTGCTTGCTAAGCTCCCGTTCCATTAATTCCTCAAGCTCAGTCATCAACTGATACTTAATTTCATTATTTCTTAAGGCAAAGTCAAGCGTCGTCATAATGAAGCCAAGCTTCTCTCCGACATCATAACGAATGCCTTGGAAGTCAAAGGCGTAAACGCCTTTTTCTACGTTAAGCTTTTGAATCGCATCGGTAAGCTGAATTTCGCCTCCAGCTCCGCGCTCATGGCGTCCTAAATATTCGAATATATCGGGAGTGAGCACATAACGGCCCATGATGGCTAGATTGGAAGGCGCTTGTCCTTGCGGCGGCTTCTCTACAAAACGATTGACCTCATAAAGATTATCTACCCGCTGACCTGGGTCAACGATACCGTAACGATGCGTCTGATCAACGCCAACCGTCTGTACGCCAATGACCGAGCGGCCTGTTTTCTCATATTGCTCAATAAGCTGCCTTGTGCAAGGGACTTCTGCTTCTACAATGTCATCCCCAAGAAGCACTGCAAACGGCTCGTCCCCAATGAAGTTGCGAGCGCACCATACCGCATGCCCAAGCCCCTTCGCTTCTTTTTGCCTTATGTAGTGAAGATTCACATTTGATGATTTTCTTACCTTTTCCAATATATCCAGCTTGCCTTTTTCTTCTAATATATGCTCAAGCTCAAATGCGATATCGAAGTGATCTTCAATCGCCCGCTTTCCTTTACCCGTTACGACGATGATATCCTCAACGCCTGATTCAATGGCTTCCTCTACAATGTATTGAATGGTCGGTTTATCGACGATCGGAAGCATTTCTTTTGGCATCGCTTTGGTTGCCGGTAAAAACCGTGTTCCAAGTCCTGCGGCGGGGATAATGGCTTTTCTCACTTTTTTCATTTGATTTCACCCTATCCTATTATTTTTTTTGTTGTTAAGGGGCATCTAACCCCTCCTCACGTCACACCCTTGACGATTAACGTCTAAGGTCGGCTGACCCACAGCATGACCGAGTGCCTCCGGTGATAGAGGTGCAGGAGACATTACCTATCTATTTCTTGCTTCTATGAGCTGGAGCAAAGACGATTAAGCTTCTGTCTTTTCTCCGTAGTAGTAAGAGTAGATATCTGAATGATTTCGATTGATCTTATTCAGCACGACGCCGATAAGATTTGCTTTCACATGTTCAAGTGACGCTTTTGCTTTAAGGGCAACATCTTTTTTCACTTTCCCCGAGTCGATCACAAGAACGACCCCATCGCTTTGCGTTGCTACTATTTGAGCATCCGTTACAGACATGATCGGCGGCGTGTCGATAATGACGACATCGTACCGCTCTCTAGCTGTCTTAAGCAGCTCCGCCATTTGCTCCGACGAGAGCAGCTCGGAAGGATTGGGAGGCGTTGGCCCCGCTTGGATAATGGACAGATTGTCCGTATTCGTAAACTGAATGATGTCCTCAAGCTTCAGTTGGTTCAATAAGGCCGTTGTTAAGCCGCTGCGGTTGGACTTCCCAAAAATATGATGCTGCGAAGGCTTGCGGAGATCCGCATCAATGAGAAGCACCTTTTTGTTTGCTTGTGCAAACGCGACTGCCATATTGGCGCATGTCGTGCTTTTGCCCTCGCTCGGCTTGGAAGAAGTGACCATAATAATTTGCAGCTTTTGATTAATTGTCGAGAACTCAATGTTTGTCCTGAGCATCCGGTACCCTTCAGAAATGGGCGATTTGGGATTAAGCTCCGTTATCAAGTTCCATTTAGGAATCAAACGAGACATTTTGTTCCCTCCCTGCATTCGTCTTTAACGAGGCGTTGCTGCTGTGCTCTGTCGCATCCCGCTCTTCGAACTTCGGAATCGATGTTAGTACTGGTACTTCCAGCAGTGCCTCGATGTCCTCTTCGGTCTTAATCGTGTCATCCAAGTAATCCAGCAGGAAGGATATGCCTACACCTACCATCAATGCCAGCATGAACGTGACCGCAATGTTCATCTTAGGATTCGGAGCAACGGGCCCGTGTTGTTCATGCGGATCAGCTTGGTCCAGCACGGAAACATTATCTACCTTCATCAGCTCTGGAACCGATTTTTGAAAAACGATGGCGATCGCATTCGCGATTTTTGCTGCTTGCTCATAGGAGTCATCACGTACCGATATGGACATGACCTGTGTTTCATTCACTGAGCTTACGCTTACCTTGCCGATGAGCTCGCCGTATGTCACACCGAGATCCGGGTATTGCTTGACAACTCGCTTCATCATTCGCGGCGTTCGCAAAATCTCTTTATAGGTTTTGATAAGTCCGATCGTGGAGTTAATCGATCCAACATCTATGCTCGGAATGAGCGAGCTGCTGTCCTTATACTGGTTAACGATTAACTTAGCGGATGCTTCATACTGTGGTTTGATAAAGTAGCTGGAGTAAATGCCGATGGTTAGACAGCTCACTGAAATAATTAAAGCTATCATCAATAGCCTTCTTTTGACGATGATCCAATACTGTTTTAATTCCAAATCATTTCCTCCATTGCTTTAAAATCATCCGTTGCCGAACTTCACGAAAGTTGTTCTTAATGAATATTAAAATTCTCTCATTATTCAAAACGCGAACTTTTGGGCGTCGTTTGTTTACAGGAATAGGCTTACCCATGGATTCCTGCTTAGACATAAAATGTTATCATCTCGTGTTATTAATGAACTCATCCACGGTCCCGCCATTCATTACATGCTCCATCATATCGTTAGAGCAGGCTTGCAGGCCGATCTTACCGAGCAGCTGAGATATCAGCTTCGCCATGTCAATCGGTTCATTATGGATTAGGCAGCCAGTTGCCATAAGCAGCTCAGGCAGCGACCTCGCTTCCGATTGACCGTCTTTCTGTAATAGAGAAGGATCCTCGGATAGTATTTTCAAAAACTGCTTCAGCTTTATCTGCTTCTGCTCCTGATTTGAAACATTCATCTCTGAAACCTCCATTCATCAGCTTGCTCATACATTTTGAGTTTTGGAAAGCTTCTTGTCTCTCTTTGCACTCTAGTATGACACAGATGATAATAATTCTTGAGGGAATAAAGACATGGTCACACTTAGACAATCTTGCTCATTTTCATTATGGTTTTCATAAGTACGGACTCCTAATTGATGCGAATAGTGGGATATGCCATGTCATGTTTTTTATCGCCAAATTGATAATTCTGACTATTGAAAGCGCTTAATAAATATTAGGTGAAAGCCCCATTTGGGACTCATGTTTTCCCGCATACTTTTTCCCCCTAACCCATGTAAAATAAAGGTTTTTTCCCTGCTTGCCACTTTCCAACGAACGAAGAATCCAATTAAAATTCCACTAATTTAGCGAAAAAATAAGGGACTATTGACCAGCATCCTACCTAAGCAGCAGTAAATCACCATTCGACATATTTCGCATTCCTCTTTTTCCTGTACGTTTTAACCCCTAACTGCCGTAAATTTACACTTAAAAAACAAAAAAATGCGGGGTTTGAATTGAAAAAGGGACTATTTGGAGCCTAAAAAGCGGATATTCCATCGTTCTCAGCTAATCGATCATACGTTTCAGCAATCTATATTTTGCACCCTGTCAGGATAAACCAACATCATTCGGGATAAATATAAAGCTTCTAAAGCACTGAAATCAAAGAGCATTCCCTATCTTTTTGTCCCAAAATAACGCTTGGCGCTCTTCTACTAACGTCCTACTTCATTGTCTTTCTGACAAGATTAGTCATCAAAAAAAAGAAGAGCACCGATGTCATCGCCGCTCTTCTTCGCATTTTTTCTACCTATTGTATATTAACTAGAAATCTCACTCCATGACATAAGCCAGAAGCAAAGCAGACGTGCCAACGATGGCATCTGCGTGTGTGCGTTCCATGCCGTGGGAAGCGTGAACGCCCGGTCCGATTAATGCTGCACGAATATTGCTTCCGCCGCGCAGCGCAGCCGATGCATCGGAGCCATAGTGCGGGTAAATATCTACTGCATAGGCTAGGTTCTCACGTTTGGCTAATTCAATTAACTTAGTCGTCATATTATAATCGTATGGTCCAGTCGAATCCTTGGCGCAAATGGATATATCCTGCTCTGTCGCAGAAAGATCATCTCCCAGCGCTCCCATATCCACCGCAATCATCTCCGTTATATCCTCAGGAATATAAGAACTTCCGTGTCCCACCTCTTCGTAGGTCGAGAAGATCAGCTTGAGTGTATGTGCAGGTGTGTTCCCTTCACGCTTGAACCATTCCATTAATCCAAGCAGTGCTGCTACGCTTGCTTTATCGTCCAAATGCCGTGACTTCACCCAGCCATTCGGAAAGATGCGCACTCGCGGCTCCCACGAAATGATATCGCCTACGGAAATGCCCAGCCCCTCTGTATCTGCTTTGGTTTTCACCAGCTCATCTATGCGAATTTCCATATTCGCTTCTTCGCGCTTCCACTCCCGCGAATCGGAGTATACATGCACAGAGGCTTTTGTAGACAACACCGTTCCCTCATATTTCCGACCGTCACGCGTGTGAATAACGCAATACTCCCCTTCGACCGTTTGCATATTATAGCCCCCTATCGACGTGAAGCGAAGCTTCCCATCAGACTTGATCGAACGAACCATCGCTCCAAGCGTATCCAAATGCGCGGTTATACCGATCACCTTCTCTGAATTGACGCCTGGAATGGTTATCATTCCGTTGCCTTTTGGCGTTATTTCGAGCGAATAGCCAAGCTTCTCTGCTTCCACCCCTAGATGCTTCACAATGTCCATACAGTAACCGCTAGGGCTTGGAATGTTCAGTAAAGCTTCGAGCTGGCTAAGTATAAAATCCCGATTAAGCTGTTTCGAAAGTGGCAATGACATAATATTGTGCTCCTTTTAAAGCTATATTTTTTATAACCTCTCATTACTTCAATGCAATATACAAATCAATTTCATTATCGGGACTTTCAGGTTGATATCGTTCATCCCAAATTTCAAAATCGTAGTTTTTGGGTTCATTTCCCGTTTCACTCATCCAATCGTCACCTTCTATTTTACGCGATTGCGCGTCAGGATCAAAGTCCACCCTCTATTCATCCCGCTTTCGTTATCTTGCTTTTACATTCTAAAATACGTACATACGTTCACTTTCGAGGTTATACTAATGATGGAGGTGAGCAAAATGGAGAAACAACACTCAAAAACATTGACCGAGGAAAGGTGGCATGCCATCTTAAGCAACAATGCTGCTTATGACGGGATCTTCTTTTACGCGGTGAAAACGACAGGTATATTTTGCAGGCCATCCTGCAAATCCAAACCGCCCAACAAAGAAAATATTGCTATCTACTCTACGGCCGAGCAAGCTTTATCTGCCCGCTTTCGCCCATGCAAACGATGCAAGCCTACCGGGATGCGCCTGCCTGATGATGAATGGATTCATTTGGCTGCCGAATATATCGACAGAAACTATATGAACAACTTAACTTTACAAGTCGTTGCCGATCAATGTCACGGCAGCCCCTATCATCTGCATCGGACCTTCAAAAAAATCAAACACATGACACCAGTTGAATATATACAGCAATTACGAGTCGATAAAGCGAAGGAGCAGCTGACATCATCCGATTTGTCCATTTCAGAGATCGGTTCAAGCGTCGGCATGCATAACACGCCGTATTTTGTAACGTTGTTTAAAAAGAAGACGGGCTGCACACCCGCAGCCTATCAGCAATTGCACAAACAGGAGGCTGATTCAAATGACCAAACAAAGTAAACCGCCCATTTATTGGACATTGCTCACGCACGAGGCTTGGAGCCTATACGTTGCAGCCACAACGGAAGGACTCTGTTTTATCGGCTCTCAGAATGAACCGATAGACGAGCTGGTCCAATGGGCAAATACCCGCTATCCAGGCAGCCCTTTACTGGAGAATGTTGAGCTGCTCCAGCCTTATACAATTGAAATAGCTGAATACCTTCAAGGTTCCCGCAAGCAATTCAGTATATCCTTCCACTATCAAGGAACAGCCTTCCAACAGGAAGTATGGAAAGCACTTTGCGATATTCCTTATGGGGAAACGAAGTCTTATTCCGATATTGCCCATCAAATCCAGCGTCCAGCAGCCGTTCGCGCTGTGGGCACGGCGATTGGCGCTAATCCGATCTTAATTACAATTCCCTGCCATCGCGTCATTGGAAAGAACGGATCGCTGACTGGCTACCGCGGCGGCATAGAAATGAAAACAAAGCTACTTCAGCTGGAAAAACACTAATATGACGATTGAATATTTATATACACAGCCCAAAACCTTATTGAATAAAGGAACCGGCTTTCTTACCGGCTACAGCCATTCCTTGAATCCTTATACAGGGTGTACGTTTGGCTGTTCCTACTGCTATGTGCGGAAAATGCCTGTTTCTTTATTTCGAGGCGCCGAATGGGGAACATGGGTCGATATTAAGAAAAATGCTGCTGAAGTTTTTCGCAAACAATTTTTAAGAGAAAAGTCTAAAGGTCCGGTTACTATTTTTATGTCATCCAGCACTGATCCCTATCAGCCGATTGAATATAAGGAACAAATTACTCGCTCCTTGCTCGAGGTGATGGTTGATGACCCGCCTGATTTTTTGTTTGTGCAAACGCGAAGCCCGCTTGTTCAGCGGGATATTGATCTGCTCTTGCGACTTGGAGAGAAGGTTCGCGTCAGCATGACAGTCGAAACAGATCGCGAGGACATTCGAAAACATTTTTCACCGAATGCCCCGCCGATTAAGGCTAGGCTAAAGACGCTTCAACTGCTAGCTGATGCGGGCGTTCCCACTCAAGCGACGATTGCCCCCATGCTGCCAAGCAGTGAGCAATTCGCCGAAATACTGCGCCCGCTCGTTGACCGCATCTGCATAGACGATTATTTTATGGGTGACGGAAGCAGTGGAAAACGAACGCGACAACTAGGCATCAATGCTTTGTATGAGCAGCTAGGTCTTGAGGAATGGTATCATCCGGCTGCTTATCGCGTCGTTTACGAGCGGTTCAAGCAGGTTTTTTCGGAGGATCGCATTTATGTAAGCCAGGAAGGCTTTGAGCCTTAGCTTTTTTTTCGTTTCATACCGCGTATTATGATTTTGGTTTCTTGATCGACGCGGTATGATTCTATTATTTTTTGCAGAGCTTTGTTATAGGTGAAATCATCTAAAGAATTAGCACCGCTTTTCAAATAATTCATAGTAGCCTCTGGCTGCTTAATATAACAAATTGACAATGCCCAAGCTACCGCCATCTTGACGTAATACGTCTCTCTTTTCGTCTGATCAAGCAGCTGCAAGAGGCGCTCGATATAAGTTTCTTCAATATAATAGCCAAGCAGCATAACGACGCCAAAGCGTATCTCATACTCTTTGTCAGATACCAAATACGGCTGTATGAAATCCCATACCGCTAACTTATTGTCCGTTGTAAATTTCAGTCCATTGCAAAAGCTGTCACAGACTGACCAATTGTCTATCTTCGGAACAAATTCAGCGACAATGTTTAAACGTTCTGTGATATCCGCTTGAGCATAACCAATGACCATCCCCTGCAGCATCACTTCCTCAAAGTACTCGCTATCCGCATCTTTTAAATAGGTACGCCAGTCATCACTTGCTATCGACTTGGCCAGCTGGCGCAGCTTCGGCAGCCGAACGCCTAATACATTATTAATTGTAGGAATAAGCGCAGCCGTAAATTTCTGAAAATCGTCTTCCTTCAATGCTATGAGCTGTTCTTTTATTGTTTTCTCCATGTTGTTGCTCCTTTTAGCTTACTCCATTGACAAGGTCCACAAATAAATCGAAGCCACTGAACCATAGGGCGAATACCTTAGCCGGTAGGTATCGAACTGTTCTTTGGTTAAATCTTGAAGACCATACAGCTTCATCATCCCGCGGCGAATGGCAATATCTCCCCAGCTCACGACATCTGGGCGCTCCATCGCATGGATGAGCAGCATTTCAGCCGTCCACTTGCCAACTCCCTTTAAGGACATCAGCTGCTTGATTACCTCTGCATCCGATAAGCGGTTCAGCTCTTCCAGCCGGATTTCACCTTGCATAATCGACTCCGCAATGCTTTTTATGCAAACGGCCTTCTTCATCGTTATCCCGCAGCTTTGAATCTGATCTGCCGTTTGATTAGCTATGTTCGAAGGGGATATTTCGCCAAGCCGCACCTGCATTCGCTCCCATATGGTGTGCACTGCTTTAGCTGAAATCAGCTGGCCTACAATCGCATAAACGAGTGAAGTGAATAAGTCCGGCATGATGATGCGTTCGACTTTTCCGAGCCGAGACATGGCAGCACCAAGCCCTTCATCTACGCTTTTCAAATAATCGATCTCTGCTTGCCCATAGTCAAAAAGCTTTGTTTGTATCGTTTGCAGACGGCTCGCCCCCTGTAAATCGAAATAAATAGCTGTATATTCTTACTATACCTCATCGGGCTTTGTATGTTTTAATTACCGAATATAATCGCAAGATAACGAAATCGGCGATGATAGAAATAAAGGACATCAGATGCCTTATTTGCTTTGATTTCCTCTTTTTTCAGAAGTAACGGACATAGGGTACGCTAATTGGCTCCAAGCGTTATGATTTAACTTGATTTCGACTAAATAGTGGAATCTATGTCCGTTAGATGCAAATTAAGCCCAAATTATGAAGAATAGCGGATTCTATGTCCGTTAGCATCAAGCCTAAGTCACAAATGAATAGGAATGCTTAGAAGGAAAACGACCATTTCATAAAACAGCGGCAGTCTTGGACTGTTTCATCTCGTCCATCGCTGCCGCTGTATTTTAAATGGGATAGGTTTAATCGTTCTACTCTACTTTTATTTCTACTGCAGCAAGCGATAGTTGTTTTTGATGTAGTTAGCTCCGGATAGGATGGTCAACGCTAAGGCAACGTACATCAGAATTTGATCGACAGGAATCGCTGTCAAAAAGCTGAGCGGACGATGGTTTAACAACACCGCTGAAATCGCAACAACTTGAAAGACCATCTTAATTTTGCCGAATTGGTCGGCTTGCAAGGCGATTTTTTGAGATGAGGCAACAATTCGAATGCCCGTTATAATAATCTCTCTTCCGATAATCACAACTGCGATCCAGCTGTAAATCATCTGCTCGCCTACCATTAATATTAACGCGGCGGATATTAGCAGCTTGTCTGCCAGCGGATCGAGCAGCTTGCCAAGATTCGTAATCTGATTATATTTTCTTGCGATATGTCCATCTAATTTATCCGTCGCTGAAGCGAGTATAAATAATGCTGCAGCATAATAAATGCCATAGGTATCTATATGTAGAAAAAATTCTGATTTGCTGATTAACCACTCGGGGTATATCGGAAAAAATAAAATAAACACAGGTATTAATAAAATACGAGCAATCGTTATTTTATTCGCTAGATTCATATGGTTCCTCCTTCGCATTATGCTAGTCATTATACCATATGTTGGTAGGCTTCTGAAGAAGCTACCTGCGCGCCTCCATAACCTACCTTTATTCTTTCTTTAAAGACTGATTAAGCATATCCCAATCCGCATGCGAGGCGTCAAACAGCATTAGCCCGTCTGTGTACCGGAAAGCCGAACGAAATACCTCACCCTGCCGCTCGGCGCTATTCATCTGATTAAGGGAAATGCCCGCATATACCGGAACTTCTCCACCTGTGGCAATGTTGCCAAGCGCCATATATTTCTCCACCTCGGCCAGCGTATCCTGATACGTACCAATCATGAGGAAATCCAAGTGCCGGACATAGCCAGTGCCTCGGTAGTCCTTGGTATAGACGGAGCCCTCCTGAAATTGAAGGCGGCTGTCATATTGAAAATCCGGGCTGGCCCAGTTTGCACCGTTGACATAATAGGTATCAAACCAAGACCCCACGTAGGCAGATAACAAAACATCTCTTCCCGTTTGTCGCTTATGACCGTCCACCATCTCCTTGACCTCCGCAACAAAAGAGGTAATGACGCCTGCACGGAAAGCCCACCAGTCCAAAATCAACGGACCATCTATTCTCGTATTGCCTTGATAATCGAATATGTCCTCTGGCCAACGATGAAGCTGCTTGCCCCTTTCCGCCAAATAAGCCTCAAAGCGGCTTCGTGTCAAAGGACTGAAGTCCGCCGTTTCATTGTCGTATCTGCCCCGGTCCAAAATAATGCCGTCCACCTGATAGCCGGCAATCACTTCCCGGAAAGCAGCCAATTGATGCTCGCGCACCTTCTCATGAAGCGGGTTGGCAAACGCAACCAAGCCCGGAGCCGAGCTGTCTCGCTGCCGCTTGATCACGCCTTCATCCTGATGCTTGTAAACCATTTCCTCCCATTCAGGATGTTCATTTAAAATCGCATATTGACCACGTACAATAGAGCCTTCTGCAAATACATTCATGGATGCATGAATAGCTAGACCAAGCTGATGCCCCTCCTCTATAAAAATCTGCAGCAAATCCAGCTTTGGATAAGGAGTATCCTGCCCAGCGTTTACCAATTCACTCATGTGTGGACGCCTCGTCAGCGGATTTTTGAAGTAAGAAACGTACCCCTCCACCCCTTTAACGTCAAGCGCAATATCCGTAACGCCTGCATGTTTTGCACGCTCCAGCAGTTTTCTTACAGCGTCCGCAGACTGCAGCTTCCCACTGTTGGCTCTCTGATCTATCCAAAGGATCGTCCTCTGCTTCCTCTCAGCACGGCTCTTAGAAAAAATGGCTAAGCTTCGAGCAACTGGGGTTTCGTTCCTTGCTTTGATCTCCACATCAACAAAGTTGACGCCAAGCGCCAGTTTCAGTTTATGGGCAAAAGCACCCTGCTCGTCTACCACAGCAGCTTCACCATTAACCATTAGCGCCGGAAACTCGCCTGCATTTCCGCCGCTCACATTACCGCTAACTGTAGTAACAGTCTGCGTTTCCGTATAAACGGATGGATGGTTCAAATAAAGGCTGAATTCATGATCAGCAGCGCCTGCCAGCCCGTGATGATCAGTCACCGCACCATCCTTGCGCAGCTTGATACGGTCTCCTTTTCTAAAGCAGGTAGACAAAAAGAAGCGGCTGCTTTCCGGAGCATACAAAGGATCAAGGGCAAGAAGCACGTAACCATCCTCAGGGATGTCTAGTATCGTTGGGCCCGACCAGGCCGGGGCAAAGCCGACAGGCGCTTCATTAACGACGCGTAAAACCAAGCCGCCTGCTCCCACCTGCACCGCAACGCCATTCTCAGGAACAGTGACCGATTCCCCCCATGCGCTTGTAAACAAGACAAGCCACTCTTCGGCCACCGGAATGGTGTTGACAGCCGTTATAGCGTGCCGCTGCCCTTCTAATGTAATCGTAATATCCTCTGGCGCAGCTTCCACTTGGGCATGGATAGCAAGCATATCAACCTCACTGCCTTTATGCGGCTTAAATGGTTCATTCATTTCTGTTCCCCCTCAGTCAATTATGCTAGGCATTTCGCCTGGGCGACAAAGAGGCACCTGCGATTCGCAGCTGCCCCTTTGCCATCAAGCCTACGTCTATAGGCAAGCCATTATTTTGAAATGGTTTGATACCACTCGTTCGCTTCCTTGACGGATTCTGCGCCGCCTTCGGCCATCCATTGCGAAAGGAAGGTATCGTAGTTGTCTCTAGATTGCGCACCTGCGATATACATTAGCACCGTGTCGTCCAGCAGCTTCGTCAGCTTTTGCTTGTTTTTGGATACCGCATCGATTGGCGGCGCAATCGACATCGGATCAACGACAATATTGCCTTTCGCCGCGTTTTCCTGAAACGCCTCATAGTAGCTTTGCAGCACAGGGTCCTTCCGAACGCGCGCCTGCCAGTAAGCCGGATAATCATATTCATTAACCCCGGTCATGTAGGAGCTTGCATTGGTTAAGTCATCATTGAATTTAGGCAGAATGGGATAATATTTTCCATCCTTCACTTCGTGATGAACGCCTTCCTCGCCAATGGCGAGCTTTATGAAGATATCCTTCTTCAGCTTGGTATCGAGCAGCTTGATCGCATGCTCCTTTTGCTTGGATATCTTCGGTATCGCAATAAACCAAGTAGTTGCCAGGTTAACGCCAATCGATGATTTGCCATCCTTGCCAACTAAGTATGGAATAATGCCGATTTTGGCTTCAGGGAAGTTTTTGACAAGGGCAGCTTCTGCGCTAGAAGCACTCCACCAAGCCAGCTTGATCATTGCGGCATTGCCGCTGGAAAACTTCTCAATCGCTTTCGCACTCGTATTGATCGGCATTTCCGAATCCAACAGCCCTTCGCTGTACAGCTTGTTCATATAAGCCAAAAATTCCTTCATCTGCGGAAGCTCTGCTTTATGCAGCAGCTTGCCATCCACATCGTTCCAGTCGTTCAGCACGCCGAATGCTGCTGCAATATCTCCATAGATAGAATCCTTTGAGCCCGTTAACGGAACAATGTTTTTGGCTTTCTTGATCGCTTTCAACACCTCATACAACTCATCCGGTGTTGTCGGGTTTTTCAAGCTCAGTTCTTCCATCCAATCCTGACGGACAACGAGCTCCTCGCCTACGCTAATGCCAGAGCCAGTCTCCGGTATAGCATAGATTTTGTCGTCAATCGTAACGCTTTCCCATGAATCTTCCTTAATCGCCGCTTTGAGGTTAGGGCCATGGCTTTCGATCAGATCATTCAGCGGCTCCAGCGCGCCCGCTGTTGCCAGCTTGTAGAACTGGGCAGAACCCAGCTTCATGATATCGAAGTTTTGCTTGTTCGCAACCATCAAGTTCAGCTTCTCGTCGGCACTTTCCGCCGGAAGCATTTCATAGGTAACCTTGTAGCCGGTCGCATCTTCTATGTTTTTAGCAACCGGGTCTGCGTTCGGATCGAACAGGCTGTACTGCATCAGCATCGTAAGTTTGGGATTGCCTTCGCCATCTCCCCCTGAGCCGCTGCCCGGAGCTGGAGTGGAATTGTTGCCGCATGCGGCAAGAGCAAGAGCAAATACAAGGACTATGGCCAACCAAGAACCTTTTTTCATAGAGTACCCTCCCGAATATGTGTTTTAAAGTCAAACTGCATTACCCTTCCATTGCCCGCTATCTTGACAAGCTGACAGCATCACCGCCTTTCATGCCGATAGGTTTAACCCTTAACCGAACCTACCAGCACACCTTTGACAAAATATTTTTGCAAGAACGGATAAACCATCAGGATCGGCAGCGTAGCTAGCAATATTGAAGCTGCCTGAATGGACTGGGGCGTTGTGTTCAGCGCCGCGTCCACGTTATCCTTCAAAAACTCGCTGCTGGAGGATACCAACAGTTCCTTCAGATACAGCTGCAGCGGTTTGAAATCCTGATTGGTAATGTAGATCATTGATGTAAAATAGTCGTTCCAGAACGCCACCGCGAAAAATAGCGCAATGGTTGCCAGCACAGGAAGCGACAGCGGCAAAACAATGGAGAATAAAATTCGGATGTTGCTTGCTCCGTCCAGCTTGGCGGACTCCTCCAGCCCGTCCGGCAGCCCTTCAAAGTAATTTTTGATAATCAGCATGTTGAACACGTTGATGGCCGCCGGCAGGAATAGAACAGGAAACTGATTGACCAGTCCAAGATTATGCATGAGCAGGTAGGTAGGAATCAGGCCGCCGCTGAACAGCATTGTGAAAATAAACATCAGCAGAAACCATTTTCTGCCTCGAAGCTGAACGCGAGATAATGGATACGCCGTAATGGTCGTAAGGAACAATCCTAACGCCGTCCCCACAATGGCCAAAAGAATCGAATTTTTTAAAGAGTTAAGGAACATGGAATCCTTGAGCACATACATGTACGTTCCGGTCTGAAAGCCAATGGGCAGCAAATTGACCTTGCCGGAGATGACCGCCGCTTCGCTGCTGAACGATTTGGCGATCAAGTTAACGAAGGGCAGCAGCGTCGTCAGACCTACCAGTATGAAAAATAAATAGTTACAGAAATTGAACAGCTTCTCTGAAAACGATGTTTTCACGGTCACAGCAATCTCCCCTTTCAGTTACCAAATCCCGCGTTGCAGGTATTTGCGGCTAAGCGCGTTGCCCGCCAAGACGAGCGTGAAGGCAATAACGGATTCAAATACGCCAACAGCGGTCGTAAAGCTGTAGTCCTGATTGCCGAGGCCCATTCGGTACACATAGGTGCCGATGACATCTGACACCTTGTATACTGTGGGATTGTACATGACGAGAATTTGCTCTGTGCCAGCCTCCAGAATGCTGCCGAGCCTTAGAATAAACATCAGCAGTATAATGGGCGCGATGCCAGGCAGCGTAATGTGCCACAGCTGCTTCATCCGCCCCGCTCCGTCAATCTTGGCCGCTTCGTACAAGCCAGGATCGATCGTGGCGAAGGCCGCAAGATACACGATGGTGCTCCACCCCGTCTCCTTCCAGCCCGCTGAGGTAATCAGAACGCCCCGGAACACGCTATTGTCCAGGAAAAACGAGATCGGTTCCATGCCGATCATACCCATTGCCTTGTTGACCAAACCGCCGTTGCTGGAAAGCATGTCGATAAATAGACCGCTTACGATAACCCAGGACAGAAAATGTGGCAAATAGATAACGGTCTGAATCGCGCGCTTGAACAACATCCGCCTGATCTCATTCAACAGCAGGGCAATGAGAATCGGCAGCGGGAACAAGATACCGATCTTCAGAAAACTGATAATAACGGTGTTTTGAAAAACATGCAGAAAATCAGGAGAGTTGAACAGTTTGGCAAAATGCTTCCATCCCACCCACGGGCTAGCGTCATAGCCATCAAAGATATTGAAATCCTTAAAGGCGATGGTAATGCCATACATCGGGGCATATTTGAAGAGCAAAAGAAACAAAATTCCAGGGACAAGAAGTGCATATAAATCCCAATCCCGTTTGACATCGGCAGCAAGCCGTTTGACATAATTGTTTTTAGCCTGGGGCTTATCCAGTGGTGCCGTTGCGCTTTTCATCGTATTCCCCCTCGATTTGATGCTTTCTACCTAAAATTGTAGTATCCAGCGCTCAGGGTTGGTAGAGTAATGCCATTACTATTTCTGGTACTTTGATGTTTGATTTCTTCATAAACAAGGTGTAACGGCTGTCGCCGTTCTTTGATGGCAAACCCTTACGGGTGATATAGAAGTCGACTTCATTGTGTAAGAGCTATAAATTTTTTTATAAAAAAAGGGCTGCCCGTAAAGCAATTCCCGAATCATTCAGCCTCCACTTTTCACGTAATATGCTAGCAAAAAAGAACCTTCAGATTCACTTTCGTAGTGGTTTTGAAGGTTCTTTTGCGCACACTATGGGATTCTCTCACACCGATTCACCCTTTTTGGATATCCCCCTTTCTAATCCGGCAAGTATGCACTTCTACATTGTTCTTCATTATTTTCTATACTGCATATTCGCAGGATAGCGGCATCTTTCTCATAGTTACGTGTAGCTATATTGTATTTCCTGCAGTATAAGCACTCTTTACATGCTAAAATGGCAGATCATATTGCAAGCTATTGCATAAATACAACATAAGTATCCAACACAGCTAAAATGGGCGAAGTTCCTGCAATTGTGCAGGATAGCTGGGCGTTGATCGCGGAGAATGGTGTTGAAGACTTATCAAAATAGCATCAAAACAAAGAAATATAGTTTTACAAAATGAAGAAGGGGCGTCCCTAAGTCAATTATGACTTTTGAGACACCCTCTTTTAATTTTTTTGGTTATTGCACGCCACCTAATTAGGCGCAGCTGTCACGCTTTAACTCCACCTGGGTTGACGCCCCAATATTTACGGAACACCTTGGTGAAATAGCTCACATCCCGGTAGCCCACGAGACGAGCGGCATCGTACACCTTGCCCCCATTTTGCAGAACGGATTTGGCCCGTTCCATCTTGCGCTCCAGCACATAGGTCGAAAAAGGTACTCCTGTCTCCTGCTTAAACAGCCGGCTTAAGTAAGATGAATTGATAAAAAGGCGATCTGCGACCGTATGCAGCGTAATATCCTGATCGATTTCCTGATTGACGATAGACAGAATGGAGCGAACCACTCCATTGCTCGTCGTTTTCCGCTGCTGCTGCAGGTAATCGCAGATGCGGCCAGTCAAGCGGACTAGCCAGGCCCTAATCTGTTCCTTCGTCGCCAGCAGCCTGATGTTCTCGAAATAAATCATATCCTCTCCTGCGACGCAGCCAATTCGCCAGCCCTGCTTCTGAATCATACGGATATACAGGCTGCTCAAATAAAGGACGGCCTCATGGACCTCTTCCGCCGTCTCCACGGACTCTAGGCTTTTGTCCCACAATCCTTGCAAAGCCTCCAGCGCCTTGGCCTCGTCAGCGGTTTCCATGGCGATCTCCAGCGCTTTCTCCAATCCTTGCTGTACCTGAACCCCCTGTTCCTTACGGCCAATCTCGCGGTAAGGAATAGCGATGTCGCAGCCGTATACAATACGCTCCTGCAAGGCACGGCAAGCTTCGGCATACAGCGCACTCATGCTGCCAATCCCTCCAGCCGCAGCGCAAATGCCTGCGCTCGCTGTCAGCCCAAGCGTCTCCCGGGTGCGCGACAGCAATTGAACGACCGATGCCTGTACGCGCAAAGCGCTGTCTCCTGGCTCCTCCTCGCGCCGCAGCACAAAAACAAGGAGCGTGTACCCTTGATGATCAGGGCACACCCAACAGGAGGCGGGCAGCATTTCTCTCGCCAGACATTGCAATGAGAAACGCCACATTGGAGCATCCTCCGCGCGAAAGCAGCCATCCCCTTGCGGAAGCGGGTCAATATCCACCACCGCAACTGCGATCCGGTCGGACTCCTCAAGCTCAATCTGATATTCCGCACCTCTTCGCAGCACCTCGCTATCGTCGTAGTCGCCTGCTGCCCACTGCCGAATAAAACTGCTTTGCAAATGGGGAAGATGCTCACGCCACTTTACCTTCAGCTCTGCCTGCTCGCGCCACTGCTCCATCTCGTCTCGCAGCTGCTTTGCCGCTTCCAGTACGGCGCCCAATATTTCCTCTTCAGCCGCGGGCTTCAGCAAATACTGGGAAACCCCTAAAGCGATAGCATCCTGAGCGAAGCCAAAGTTGTCATGTCCGCTTAATATAATCAGTTTCAGCTGTACACCGTTGTCTGGATATTCCCTAAGCTTCCTCACCAGTGTCAGCCCATCCATCTCCGGCATCTGGACATCAATCAGCATGATATCGGGTCGCTTCCGCTCGATCAATGCCAGCGCTTCTACCCCGCTGGCAGCCAGTCCGACGACCTCAATGCCATGCTCCTCCCATGGAATATTATTAGCCAATCCCAACCTAAGCCGCAGTTCATCCTCAACGATCATTAAATTCATGCGGATCGCTCCCCTTTTTCCAGAGTATGGTGAGTTACAGCACGAAAACTTTCCTTGCATTGATCCAGCGGCAGCGAAATGGTGACCGAGGTTCCATGTCCTTGCACGCTTTCGACAATCAATTCAGCTTCCTTGCCGTAATAAAGCTTAATGCGAGTCATTACATTGCGCAGGCCGAACAGGTCACCCGTCTCCTCGTCCTCCAGCGAAAACAGATTCGCTTCGCGCTGTCCCAGCCGCTTCATTTCTTCTTGAATATAGGCTAGTCGCTGCGAACTCATCCCTGAACCATTATCGCTTACGGTGACCTGAACGGCCTCTCCATCTTTTATTCGGCCGGAAATAACAAGCTTTCCGCCTTCCGTTTTCCCTTCCATCCCATGCAGGATAGCATTCTCCACAAGCGGCTGCAGCAGCAGCTTCAGAATCGGGATGGGGCGGCAATCCTCCTGAATGTCGTATTCCACCTCAAAGCTGTCCAAGTAACGGATTTGCTGAATGCGAATGTAATAATGCAGATGCGACAAGCTTTCGTCAATCGTAAATACATCCTTGCCCTTGTTCAGGCTTAGACGGAAAAAACGCGACAAGTTCAGCACCATCTCGCTAATTTCATCCGCCTCGTAATTTTTAGCTGTCCAGTTAATTGAATCCAGCGTATTATACAAAAAATGAGGGTTAATCTGGGTTTGCAGAAATTGAAGCTCCGTCTTGGCCAGCCTCAGCTGCTGCTCGTAATGATCTTCAATTAGCCGCTTCTGGTCTACGACCATCCGATTAAACGCTTCCGTCAAATAACCCAGCTCGTCGTGCCGTGTATTCTCCAGATGCACATTCATATTTCCCGTACCCAGACGCTTCATGCCCTTGAACAGCTTATCTACCGGAGAAGCGATACCGATATAAACAAGCCAGGATATGCCCAGCGCCAGAAGGACGCTTACGAAAATAATAGCTAACGTATACAATCGTAGCTGATCTGTTTTGGCGTACAGCTCTTTTTTGGGCTGAATCAGCGTCAGCCGCCATTTGGAATACTCCGAATCGATAGACACCGTCATCTCCGCATCCGTCGTACGGGGAAGGCCAGGCATGCCCCCGCCCTCCGCAAGCGTATGCTCTGCGCCGTCGAGCTTGCCTGTCCCGGCAATCAATTTGCCGGTATCGCTGTGCAAATAAATGGTAGCCGAAGGCGATGGGAGCAGCGACTTCATCAGATTGATCAGCTTGCTTTTGTCCACTGTAATAATGACTACATCCGCTCTGCGATTGTTGTTGTACAAATCCATGGTTCGCAGCAGCGATACGCTATCGGTATTAATTAAGCTGCCGAAGGTCGCGTTGCCGGCAATCGGCTCCTCCGCCAGCAGATAAGTGATTTCCGTCCCGCTAGTAATGGCGGTATTCTCAAGCCATTGCTGCTGCTCAGGACTACTCAGCCTTCTCCCTCCATAATTCGTCGAAATCATCATGTGGGAGGGCTGATGATACAGGGATATTTGCGATACGATATGATTAATAGAGTTTACATTCGACAGCTGCTTCAGCAGCATCGAAAAATCGACGATAGAGAGCGGCGACAATTCCGCTCCGTTATCTGCAAGCAGCTTGATAAACACAGGGTCTGTTGCAATCAGCGTCGAAATCTCCTCCACATTTTGCAAAGTCAAATCAATATAGTCCATAGCTGAATTCAGTACCGTACTGGACCGCTCCACCGCTTGGTCATGCAGAATACTGCGGGAGCGATCAACGGCAAATAGGCTTACCAAGACGAGCGGCAGCAAAATCAACATAAAATAGCAGGTTAGCCGAAACTGGATTTTGCGGGAAAAGCGATCCCGAAACCATTTGACGGGATTTCTCATGCTTATCTCCCCCCTCCGGCGCTCAAGCGGGCTTCGTACCATTGATTAACTTCCGCTGTAACCTCTGCGCCACCCTCGCGGTACCACTCCTCCACAAAGCTGTCGAACTCATCCAGCGAAACGATGCCCATCACGATTTGTGTAAAAATGCTCTCAAGCTCCTCTAAATGTCCGGCATACTTGCTCATCGCCGGTGTCGGAATTCCGAAAAATTCGTTTTTTATTAAATTTTGTTCAATCATTTGCAAATTATCGTATAAGTGAAAGTCGCCGAGCGAATCCAACCGAGCCTTAGCCATAACAGGATCAATGACATCGACAAGCGACTGGTAGATGCCCCTGTACAAATGCTTGTCATGCTCTACAAAATCGGTGACCATTTTCCCATTTTTCATCGACCAAATCTTGCCTTCAAAACCAAGCTTCAACGTCTCCCTGCCCTCTCCCACGATGAAATTAAGCAGCTTTACCACTTCTTCGGGATGTTTCTTACCGACCGGCACCACGTTGTAACCGCGGATTAAATCCTTGTTATATACGCCGCTGTGCCCCTCCGGTCCGACGGGATACTCCAGCGGAATCCATTCCGCCTTGGGATCTTTCTTTTTGCTTGCCGCAATGGGTCCGCGCGTATCGTACCAAGTCGCGGAAAACATGCCGACCTTTCCGTTCTCGATTTTTTCGATAAAGGCATTGTTGCGGTTAAGCGGGAATTCCGGATCAATCAGCCCTTCCCGGTAAAGCTTTGCCAGAAAAGCGAGCGCTTGCTTGGTCTCCGGCAGCGTACTGCCATTAACCAGCTTTCCATCGCGCGCCACCCAAGAGTTCAATTGAACACCAAAAGCGCCAAAAAACGGCGCTGTCCGCCCCATGTCCTCGAGCAAAATAAGGCCCATCGTATCATTGAGCCCGTTCCGGTCAGGGTCTTCCTTAGCAAAGGCGCGCATGACTTCATAATATTCGTCCAGCGTCTTTGGCGGCTGCAGTCCTAGTTTATCGAGCCAATCCTTCCGCACATACATCAACTCGATGCCCTGCACGTCTGTTAAACTTGGAATGCCGTAAATTTTTCCATCGTAGCGCATTCGATCCCAAGCCTCTTCAGGAATAAACTTCTTCAGATCTTGTCCATATTCGTTAATATAGTCGTCAAGCGGCGTAAAAGCCCCTTTTTTGACATATTCGTCAAACCAAACCGGGTTGAAAGTGTGAATGAGATCTGGGAGATTTCCGGAAGCCATAATGACGTTTAGTTTCTCTTCATAAACTTCCTGAGGGGGAATATTGACCCGCAAATCCAGTCCTGTACGTTCCTTTATATAGTTTATATAAGGATTATCGTTTTCGTCTGAACCATCCGGGAATGTCATGCCCAAATCGTTAATGACCATAGAAATCGCGACGCGGCTCTGCGATGTGGGCAGCGGCTGACCAAGCTTCTCCCACTCGCTGCAGCTTGGCACCGTCGCAGCTACCATTAACAACGCTATTATCCGAACAATCAAACGACAGTTGAACCTTTTGCGCTCCATAGCTCCCCCTCCATCTTTTCCGGAATGCATCCGGCATTACTCCCTATTCAACTTCTCCTTCAAGCAAGCGCTAGACTGCGGTACATAACCAGTAAAAGCAGCCTCCTTCCCACCTACTCACTGTTATCTATCTAAATTATGTTAACTATAATAACACGAAATACAACTAATAAGAGTAGAAAGGCATAATGCATCAGACTAATCTTCTTTTCATGTCATTAAATCGAACATACATTAAAGCGGTTGCATAAATAACAAGGTAATACGGATATCGCTATAGAATATACTTCCTATATTTTAGAATAAATAGAAGCGGCTGCCCTTACGGCTATTCGAACTTTGTAGGCTGTTGAGCCCATCCTATTCCAATAGCCGCTCCAGCAACCGCTTTACGTCCAATCCAGCAAATGTGAATAAATTTGTTATTTCCATTGTACTTCCAACAAGCGCCCGCTTAAATCTTAGATTCAATAACTGGGGTTAGCGGAAGCTCTTAATAAATTGAACCGCTTTGCGTATATCGGTCTCCGGCTGATCTCCAACTTCGCGTTCGATCGTCAGATAGCCATTATATCCAATCTCCTTTAACGCCGTAAAGTATCTGTCGAAATCAACATTCCCTTCGCCGAGCGGCAGCTCACGGAAAAATTGTCCCGTGCTCACCATCTCCGCAATTTTGGCATGATCCATCGGCTCATAGCCAAGCGCACCGTATACCATGCGAGGATCTACCACCTTGCGACGTATGCCGTCCTTGACATGGGTGTGCACGACGTAATCCTTAAGCAGGCGAACCCCTTCCGCTGGATCATCCCCCATCACCATCACCATATTGGCAGGGTCAAAGTTGACAGATACCCCTCTGCCACCTAGCGTATCTAGAAAACCTTTCAGATGGGCCGCCGTCTCCGGGCCGGTCTCGATAGCGAAATAGGCCTTCATGCTATTGGCATATTCATTCAGCTCGCGGCAAGCCTCCTGCATAACAGCGAACACCTCTCCATCTTGGTCCTCCGGCACGATTCCGATATGAGTCGTTACAATGGTCGTGCCGAGGTCCAGCGCCAAATCGAGAATCCGCTTTGATTTCTCTACTTTTTCCTCGTTAACGGATTTATCCTGGAAGCCATGGCCGCCCAGGTCGCCGCATAACGCGCTGATTTCCAGCCCTAATGAATCGATATAAGCCTTCAGCTCCCTGCGGGCGGCAGCGCCGAGATTAGCCGGGTCCATCTCGCCTGAAACGGCATAGATTTGTACCCCCTCCGCACCAACCTCCTTCGCCTTCTTCAGCCCTTCCTTAACGCCGACGCCAAAGCTGTCTACAATGACGCCTATGGGATTTCCGATATTTATAGACATGCCGATTCCACGCCTCCCCTAGTCGAAATGGATTTCCTTGCCTAGAGTCGCCGACTCGTACACGCCGCAAAGTATTTTCATGATTTCAACGCCGTCCTGCACCGGACTGATCGTGTCTTTCTTCCCTTGGCAAACTTCAACAAAGTAATTGATTTCGTCTTGGAAGCCCTGCACAAATTCGAATGAGAGATTGTCAATTTGCGGCGTGGCGTTCAGAATCGTGTCATACTTCTCTGTAATTAAAGTCAGCTCCGGCTCCAGCTCGACGCCGCCTTTCTCGCCATAGAGCTTTACCGTCAGCTCATCCTGTTTCGCATGCAGCGTAAAGCTGACATCAACCAGCAGCGACGCCCCGTTCTCAAAGCGTACCAGCGCATTGGCCATGTCCTCAACCGTGTTCAGTGCTGCATCATAATCGGCTGCCTTGTAGAACTTCAAGTTTTTCACATTGGAGCGGTTGCCTAAACGGTTGTAGGTGTTGCCGCTAATGGATTTAACTTTGGGCTTGCCCATCAAATACCAGCAAAGATCGATGACGTGAACGCCGATATCGATCAGCGGACCGCCGCCGGAGCGCTCCACATCAGCGAACCAGCCTCCAGGGTTGCCCAGCTTGCGTATGCATGAAGCTTTGGCATAATAAATCGGGCCGATTTCACCATTGTCCAAAAATGCTTTTACAATCCGCGTATTGGAGGCATAGCGGCGGACAAATCCTACCTGCAGCGTCTTGCCGGATTCCTTGACAGCCGCTTCAACCGCTCGTGCCTCCTCCACCGTTTTGCTAAGCGGCTTCTCGCAAAGCACATGCTTGCCTGCCTTCAGAGCGGCGATACTAATCTCCGCATGGGTGTTGTTCCAAGTACAGATGCTGACCGCATCAATATCGGGGTTCGCCAGCAGCTCGTTGTAGTCGGTGTAAACGTTAGGAATGTTATATTTCTCCGCCTTTGCCTTCGCCCGTTCTTCCTTCAAGTCGCAGACAGCGACCAGCACGGCATCCACGTTTTTGCTGTAGGAGCCAAAGTGCATTTCTGATATGGAGCCAGCTCCGATTACGCCAATTCGAATAGGATTGCTCATTGCGATTTTCTCCTCATTAGTTAATTTAATTTAAACTGCACGCAGCGAAGGCCATGCCAGCTCGATGCCCTCTGCAGCCAGAAACCTCTGGTAAGCGGCAAGCTCTGTCTCCGAAGAGCGGACATCGCTTGGCGTCAAGCCGCGATCCAAGCAGAAGCTAGCACAATAGCCCGCTGCCTCGCCAATATTCCATTCCACCGGATGAAGCCGGTAGCAGCCGTTTGTAATATGAGTGGTTCCGATATTTTTGCAAGCAGCAAGCAGATTGTTCACTCTTACCGGGATGAGACTGCCCAAAGGAATCTGGAACGGCAGCGACGATATATCAATATAGGGCTGATTTTCCGTGCTGGGATGCAGATCAATGCGGTAACAGCCGATGCCCACTGAATCCGAGAAATATTCCGCACGGCCGTCAGGACGGCTTTCCGTTGCAACATGCTGCTCCAGAATCGTAAACTCCGCCTTGATTCGGCGCGACTCCCGAACATACGGATACATGGCAAGCCCATCCTCTGTCCCCACCACATCGGGACGAAGCCTTAGCCCAGGGTAACCTTTCCCCCCATCCGGGCGAGGAGCCTCTGTCTGCATCCAATAAAGCAGCGACAGGCTGAGCTGCTTCGCCTCGTTTAAGTGACGCTCCCTATCTTCCGGCTTCACATCGATAATAGAGCCCAGCCAATAATCGTTCTGCGGCCAGTTGACCAGCGAAATAGAACTGTTGTAAGTCCCTTGAACGTAGTGCTCCTTCTCAGCGATTTGACGATATTTGAACAGCGAAAAAGCGCCTTCGCCAGGGAAAAGACCGTACTGAACCGGCTGCATCGTTGCCGGCTTGACACCGGTCCAGCTTAGCAGGCGATCCGGCCAGAAATCTGCCTTGTATTCCTTCCAGAAATCATAGAGCTCTGGCTTTGGAATCGTATGATCCTCGCCTTCCAGATAATCGATGGCGAAGCAATAGGTAAAGCCCTGCATATCTTGCGGCAGCGCCTCACCTTCTACAGCATGAGGCTCCCCTGTTTCTTCACGCGCTTCCGCGCCCGTAACGTATTCCACGCCGGCCAGTGGAAGCAGGTCGCCGCATTCCGTAGCGTCGAGAAAATATGGAGCCTTCAGCAGCACCGTATTTCCGCTGTCCAAGCTTTTAACCGTCACCGAGACGATGGTATCGCCATCACAATGGGCACTCACTGGAACGTGGCGGCGCAATATCGTCAGCTGCCCGCTATGTACATAAGGAGCAAGCTGACGCTCCAAAACGGCAAGCGCCGCGCGTGGCTCGTGACATAAACGGCTGACCGTACCGCCACCTGGGTTTAGCTGTTCGTTCTCCCGCGCCGCTGTCGTGAGTGGAAAGGCATCAAGGTAATAAGCGCGGATATCCTCGCGAAAGCGGCGATAGCTCCGGGTGCAGCCGAAGGACTCGATCCAGGGATGCTCGTCAGGCGGAACCGCCTGACTCGTTAATTGACCGCCGATCCAATCCGTCTCCTCCGTCATGATAACGGTTTTGCCCGACTTCGCCGCTGCCAGCGCCGCCGCAACTCCTCCCGTGCTTCCTCCTACAACTACGATGTCGGCCATTGCTTCTCGTTCCATGCACTTATCTCCTTTGGGGTTAAATAATGGTTGCAAAATAGTCATAGCTGCGCCGAATGCCTTCCGCCTCGCTGCCAACACCTTCATATTCAAGAACAAACGCTCCGCGGTATCCATTCTCCACCAGCTTGTTCACGATTTTCTCCAATTCAACATCGCCGTCTCCTAGGTTGATTCCTTCAAAAGCTTTGCCTCCGAGAGACTTATAGCGCCCGTCTTCACGCATTTCAAAATCCTTGAAATGAACATGCGAGACATAGGGGAGCAGCGTCTCAAGCGCGGCTGTCGGATGCTCGTCTACGAGCAGAAAATTGCCTGTGTCAAACGTGGATCGCAGAGCCGGAGAACCAACCCGATCGATGATCGTTTTGACCTGCTCGCCGCTTCCCGCTAACTTTCCGTGGTTTTCCAAACAGAGAACCAAGCCTTCCTTCTCAGCGACTGCAGCAGCTTCTTTCAGTCCATCGACAATCCAGTCCAGCGCTTCTTCGTAGGTTGCAATGTCGCTAAGGTTGCCGGAGAACACGCGGATGACGTTTGTTCCCAGTATCTTCGCAACAGGGTAGGCATCCGTAATCTCCTTCAGCGCCCCTGCTCTTTCCTCCTCGGTTGCCTTGACGAAATCATTGGCTACCGCGTAGCTGGACACCTTGATGCCATTATCTCTCACAAATGCAAGCACGCTTGGCAGTTCCTCCAGAACGTCCTTCCAGAACACATTCAACAGCTCGACATCCTCAATCCCTTCATCCTTGCAAAAGGATAGAAAATCCAGCACCTTCCATCCGTTTTCTCTCACGGTTCTGTGCATGCTCCACATGCTAAGTGACAGCTTCATTTTGCAACTCCCTCCATGCTCTGTTATGGCCTCGCTTTGTTGAAAGGCAACGCTATTGCTTACTGCGTACCACCATTGTAAAAGCTGCCATCCGGCATAAATAGAGTAGACCGATGACCATTTTTGGTAACTTGATGCGATTATCTCTCCATTCACTAAAAAAAGAATTGAAAGTTCCTATTAACGAAGCACCGCGGCTGCTCTCCAACAGTCGAAACGAATGCGAAAGTTGAATAATTTAGATCTTATATAAATAAAATAGGGCTGTTCCGAAAGTAGTTATCTACTTTCGGAGCAGCCCCATTCAGCTTCTTCCTATTTTTTAGCTGCCGCCCAAGCGTCCAGCTGTTTTTGTTTCTCTGCGATAATTTTGTCTATTCCCGCTGCTTTCAGCTGTTTATTGAATTCAGGCAGCTTCGAAACAGGATCGACCGTTCCGGTCTCCAATGCAATTTTGTACTGGTTTTGCACATTCGTTACTGCCGCAATTTCTGTTTTGACGGCATCTGCATTAAAAGTAAAGCCAAGCGCTTTTGATTTCACGGCGTTTCTATTAAACTCAGCCAGCTGATTCCAAAGCTCTGGATCATCGCCATTCCAAATGTGTGAAAGCGATTGGTTGCCAAACATCCAGCCCATTTGCAGGTTGTAGCCTGAGTTTGTTGCATCCACGCCTTGCGGGTAATCAATGACATTGTCGGAAACCTTCACGTAATGCTTGTTCTCAATCCCGTAATCCAGCAAGTTGATGAAGTCTTTATCGGTATACATCATATTCAGCAGCATCATCGCTCTCTCAGGGTCCTTCGAGTTTCTTGCGATACTCCACATAATGGAAGTAATATTATACGTCGCTGTTGCTGCAGGGCGGAAATGTACCGATACCATCTCTTTGCCTGTAGATCTTGATTCCTGCGTCTCAATACCCGGCTTCATATGGGAAATGAACGAGAAAGCCTTGCCGGATTTAACTAGGTTGTATTGCGTCTCAGTGCTTGTAGCTGCATCCTTGGCAATATAGCCTGCTTGATTCCATCTTCTCACTGTATTCAGCATTTCGGCATATTCCGGCGTCTCATACATATTCACGACCTTCAGGTCGTTGTCATAGCCTGGAAGCACGCCAAAGCCTTCGCCCAAGTTATCAAAGTAGCTGAGAACATAAATATCGAGAATAGATGTTCCATACTTAACTGTCGGAATCATATCCGGTTCATTATCTTTAATTGTTTTGAATACAGCGTCCAAATCATCCAAAGATTTAATCGCGGCAGTATCAATGTTATATTTTTCAACCAAATCTTTGCGCATCGTGATGCCATAATCTGCTGCCAAATCTCTGATACTTGGTACTGCATATATTTTTCCATCGATTCTCGTCGCATTCAAGAACGCAGTATCAAGGGAGTCTAGCGCTTCCGTAACCCCTTGTCCATTCTCAGCCAAGTATCCATCAAGCTCAAGAAGCTGCCCTTTAGCTACATCTTGGCTGTAGGTTCCAAGTCCGCTTACGATCAAATCCACCTGTTCATTACCCGACATCATTAGTGTCTTCTGCTGAGCCCATGCGCCAAAGCCGATAGGTACCAGCTTTACTGTCGCATTGATTTTTGCTTTCGTCATTTTGTTGATTTCATCCTGAACCAGCTTTAAATCCTTAGGCTCGCCCCCGACTGGAAATACCATAACTAGCTCAACAGGCTTAAGCTCCCCGCTGCCGTTGCCGCTTTTTCCTTCTGCTGTTTTCCCGTCGTTGCCTGCATTAGTGCCCTTGTTGTCTCCATTGCCGCATGCACTGATCACCATTGCGAAAGCTAGTACGATTAAGAGAAGCGTTTTTGCCACAAACTTGTTTTTTCTCATTGCTGTGACCTCCCTATTTTTATTTGTGATCCGATTCTATCTATAAATGCATGATCCATGCCGTTATAGCGTCTATGAAAGCTTTATCCTTTAACAGCACCAATCGTCAGACCTTTAACAAAATACTTTTGGAAAAACGGATAGGCGATCAACAGTGGAATGACCCCAATTGCGGCCATTGCCATCCGCATTGGCGCAAGCGGAATATTCGCTCCAATATCTGCATTACGGCTGCCTGCCTGCGTAGAAGATTGTAAAAACTGTACGTCCAGCAATATCCGATTGAGAAGGTTTTGAAGGCTATAATAATGACTATCTGTAAGATAGATTAAGCCATTAAACCAGTCATTCCAATATAAAATGGTGTAAAATAATCCTACTGTAGCAAGCACCGGCGTCGAGAGCGGCAAGACGATCCGGTAAAATATTTTCCATTCCCTTGCCCCGTCGATATAGGCGGATTCAATAATCGCTGTCGGAATTGAGCTTGCAAAAAAGGTTCTCATCAATATGATAAAAAATCCGTTCATCAAAAGGCCCGGTATAATTAAGGCCAGCATCGTATTTTTTAAATCGAAATAGTTGGTGTAAAGCAAGTACGTCGGTACAAGACCTCCGTTAAACAACATCGTAAAAAATACATAAAATGCGAGCGTATTGCGAAACGGCATTTCTAGACGCGAAAGCGGATAAGCGACCATCGCAGTAAGCGTAAGTCCAAGCGTCGTACCAATTATAGTCGTTAAAACCGTAATGCTGTATGCCCTTATAATGTCAGAAGAGCTGTTCCACAAATAGTGGTATGCGGAGAAGCTTATTTTATCAGGGAAAAATGCATAACCGCTGCGAACAAGCTCCATATCATCGGTAAGGGAGGCGGAGAACAGCAGCCAGAACGGCATGATGCAGAAAAAAGTGAACACTAGCATAACGATGTTAATGATCCATTGATAGAGCTTCCCCGATGCTTGCATAATACATCTCCCTTTCTAAAACAACGCGTTGTCTTTGTTGTATTTTCGTACGACCGCATTCGATAAAATGACCAAAATGAAACCGACCAATGCTTGGTACAAACCTGCGGCCGAGGACATCCCGATGTCGCCGAGGTTAATCAATGCTCGATAAACATAGGTATCAATCGTATTCGTAACTGGCATCAGCGCGCCTGTGTTAAGCGGAACTTGGAAGAATAAGCCGAAATCGGAGTAGAATATACGTCCAATGGCGAGCAATGTCATAATCGTAATAACCGACGATACGAGCGGAAGCGTAATCTTCGTAATTTGCTGCCACCGGTTAGCTCCGTCGATCGTTGCTGCCTCGTAATACTCATTATCAATGCCGATGATCGCTGCCAAATAAATGATGCACAAATTGCCTACGCCTTTCCACACGCTTACGAGCGTTAAAATCCATGGCCAATACTTGGTCTCACTGTACCAAGAGATAGGATCAAGCCCCATCGTCGGAAGCAAGGTTTTGTTCATGAATCCGTTCTCAACATCGAGGAAGCCGAGCACCAAATAGCCGACAATTACCATCGAGATTAGAAAGGGAAGCAGGATTAGCGTTTGATACAGCCTTGATAAGAAACGTTTGCGAATTTCATTGAGCATTATCGCAAGCGCTAATGCAATCCCCGTATTCAACAGGATAAAGGTAATATTATAAAGCAGCGTATTTCTTGTAATGATGTAAGCGTCCGTTGTTTTGAACAAATACTCAAAGTTTTTAAAGCCAATCCAGTCACTGCCCATAATTCCTTTGGCAAAATTGATGTCCTTAAATGCGATCACGATTCCGAACATCGGCAAATAGTTGTTAATCAGCAGGTACAAAAGGCCGGGCAGCGCCATCAGTACGAGGGCGCGGTATTTCTTAACCTTTCTCATCTCCGATGCGAATGCTGCTTTCTTCTTCGTCTTCAATGAGACCTGCTTCATATTGGAGGGTGACGTCTCAGGATTTGCTTGCACGGGTCTCAACCACCTTTGGCTTCGTTTAATATGTTGCTTAACTAATAGTAGCGCAAACAAAATAGAGCCACTACTAATAATCCGACATCCGACTTTCGAGTTTCCGACATCATAAACGGGAAAAGAAAAATGCCGTCAGAGGGTCTCTAATCCTCTAACGGCATCGTTTATTTGGACGGACAGCCTTTGCGATAATACTGGGGTGTCATCGATACTTCTTTCTTAAACAACGTAGAAAAATACGAAAAATTCGAGAAGCCAACCGCGAGTGCGACGTTGCTGATCGTAGTATCGGTTCTTGCGAGCAGCTCCTTGGCAAGATTGATTCTTTCTTTCAAAATATAATCGGATATTGAGAGCCCCGTCTCTTTCTTAAACAGTTTAACGATGTAATCAGGGCTTAACCCAATATAATCGGCGATATATTGTCTGGACAGCTCCTCATCGATGTGAAGCGCAATGTAGCGCTTGATCTTCTCGACCACCGTCTCCGTAGAATCCAGCTTTTCCATATGGACGAGCGCCTTCTCAAGCACATCCCGCACCCAATTCTGAAGGTTCGTCACGCTTCGTGTCGCTGACAAAATACGCTCTGGCGTCAAATGATCCGAAAAGATTTCATCCGCGCGCAGTCCCTGCTCATGCAGCGTATGCAGAACCATTTGCAGAAAGCTTTGATAAAATTGCTGCAGCCTTTTGGCGCCTAAGCACTCAATTCGTTTCCATGAATCCAAAAACTGCTGCGATTCATCGAGTACCTTTTTCTTATTTCCTTGCTTAATGAGCTCCGACCATACATTCATGGGCGGCATTGGAATCTGCGATTCCTTCTTTATTGGATCATCGATGAACATCACACAGTCTGCCATATTAACTTGATTCTTTTTAAAAGCGATCAAGCCTTCCACCATATCGCGCACTTCATGGACTTGTGCCGATTTGCCTATATAGCAGGACACGTGACAATATAAATAATGATTGCTCATCTCAATAAAAGACTGACAGCGCCTTTTGATTTCTTTGCTAAAAAGCTTGCCATCTTCTGTTTGCATAACATCCTGTGCAAACACAATGAGCATGTAATCAGCGTTCATCCGGACGATTTGTGCACTAGCAGCACGCTGAATAACGACCTCCTCAAGGGCGTTGTGGAGCGCATACTCCATAATTTGCAGATCACGGGCGGTTAATGATTTCTCCCAATGCTCGATACTGATAAGAACCGGCAGAAATGTCATAGACCTCGTGTACGGAAGCTTCTGCTTGCCGATAACCTCCAACATTTTATCCTGATTAGACGGAATGGCTTGCTTCAGTACATCCTGCCAGAAACGCTCAGCCACCATCGTTGCCGATTCCCGCTCCTTCCTGATTTTCTCGATTAGCTTCGTCATCACAAGCTTCAATTCATCATGCGGAACGGGCTTCAACAAATACTCGAAGCTGCCAAGCTGAAGAGCTTTTTTCGCATATTGAAAATCAGCGTGACAGGTAAGGAAAACACATTCGGTTTGGGGATACTGTTCACGCACCCATTCAAAGAGCTCCAGCCCGCTGCCCTGCGGCATTTCTATATCACAAATCATCATATCAAATGGCTGAAGACTAAATTCCTCCTTCGCTTGCCGAAGATTATGTGCGAGAGTGACACTTATAATGCCGAGCTCTCTCCAGTTCACACTCGATTTAATGCCGTTTGCGATAAAGATCTCATCATCAACGATTAATAAACGGTACATATTCACGACCTCATTTCTTTCGTTAAAGGCATCGTTATTTCAACTGCTGCACCATCTTCGTTATAAAAAGCCATGCTCGCCTTGTCCCCGTATAACAGCCGCAATCTGCGTCTTACATTCCAAATGCCAATATGCTCGCCATCTTCATTCATTAAATTAATTTCCTGCTGCAGCTTCTGCAAGACCTCCTCGGAGAAGCCGCGGCCTGTATCATGAATTTGAATTCGCAATCTCTCTTCTGGCATCAATTCGCATCTTCCAATCGTTATCGCAATATGAGTCGGCTCATCCGTGTTAATTGCGTGTTTTATCGTATTCTCGGCAAAGCTTTGGATAATTAACGGAGGAATGTAACATTCCCTCAGCTCGCCGTCAACAGTGATGTCGTACGTAAAGCTTCCGGGAAAGCGGAAGGTCTGGATTTTCAAATAGTTTTCACTATGATTAAGCTCATCCTGCAGAAGCACGTAATCCGTCTGGCTGCGGAACATAAACCTGAAATAGCGGATCAAGGAGAGGGACAGCTCCTGTATTAATTCGTACTTCTTCTCTTGTGCCAAGTAATAGACGATGTTCAAGCTATTCAAAAAGAAGTGAGGGTTAATTTGCAGCTGCAGCTGTTTCAGCTCTGCTTTCTGGTTAATCAATTGTTCCTCATATACGTCAATTTTCAATTGTTGAATATCGCAGACCATGCTGTTGAACGTTTCGTTCATCATTTCGAATTCATTGGAGGTCGGTTTATTCGGTATTCTTGCCTCCATATAGCCTTCTTTGATTTTGCGCATGGCGACAATAATTCGATTGATCGGCAGCAGAACCACTTTACGCAGAAAATACAGAGCAATCACTAGAATGAGAATCGAGCCTGTCGCAATAAGCACAATGATTCTTTGCAGATAAGGAAGCTTCTCCAAAATATTTTGCTCGGGTACGACAGCTACTAATCCAAATTCACCTTTGCCTGACTTTTCGCCCATGACGAGGTAATTGTTGTCTGCGCCGGAAAGCTGATACGTCTTAGAGATATAGGATAAATCGATTTTATTTTTTTCGAAAAAGTCCTCGTCCTGTAGCGGCCTATTGCTCTCATCAACAAGCAGCGACCTGCCTTCCGATCCGAGGTCTAGAAAGTCCAGCGGGTCCATAACTCCGTCCACATTTACCCCTGCCCCAATGTACAGGTTGCCAGCCTTAATCATATGCAGCAAATAATTTTGTTCTTTCAAATTCAGCACAGACCATTTATCGTACTGATAGCTTTTCATCGCTTGTTCATCGTTCAGAAGCGCAACAATTCCTTCCTTGATGAAATCATTGTTGGTATAAGCAGAGCCCGTCAGCTTAGGCGCGAACAACAAATCCTGATTCAAGGGTGAATAAATAAAAAAATAGTCCAATGCTTTATAATAAGTCGCATTGTCTCTTAACTCTGTAAATAGCCAAATTCGCTGCAAATTGTATAAATCTACATCTGCTTCTGGGAGACTATCGAGAATATTCAATCCGGATTCTTCCGCAGTAAATTTGAGCATGTAGCTATCTATATCCTCAAGCGTCGTATCAATCAAACCCATGTATAGATTAAGCATATTGCTGTTGGACTGCGCCACTTGATTACGAACGACATCAATGGAATACAAATTGTTATAAATAAGAAAGGAAACCATCGGAATCATAATAAGCATAAGCCCTGTTACCAGCTTAAATCGAAGCGAATTAAAGAGAGAACGATTAAGTAATTTCAAGATCTGCTAAGCCCCCATTTGCCTCTTAAATAAAAAATAGAGCTATATACAACTATTAGCCGGGGATTAATCCCCGGCCGCACGTTATCAAACTATTTTTTCTTGCCGTAGCGTTTCGTCCTATCATCCACGATAATCCCGCTCCAGTTTAAGCCATATGCAAAATCATAGGCGTTCCCCTCGGAATCAACATGTACTTCCATATCGTGTGCAACATCTTCCAGCTGCTCCTCAACGGTCTTCATATTCGCAGGCATCTGCATCGGCAGCAGCCCTGAAGGCTCTGCTTCACCGGTAATAATATCTAGAATCGCTTGATCCTGTACCCCAAATGCAGCAATGATTGCATCGGCCTCTGCTTCAAATTCTGCAACGATAGAAGGCTTCGATAATTGCAGCGACACAATGACAGGTTTGCCTTTCATAACCTCTTTCGTTCTCAGTACAGCCTCCAAGTCCGAAGCATTTGTGGTCGTTACCGTTTTCCCCTTATAGGAGCGGTTTAACACATCTCTATCATCGCCGGCTATACTGATTTCCCTAGTATGCTCTGCGGTATACGGGGTGTATTGCAAGCTTATCGGAACATAACCGTTTCCACCTGCTTCAGCATCTGCCTTGCTGTATCCGCTGCCGGAATCCGCCCCCGTAATGAACACCATTGCAAAATCAGCTATCTCCGGGTCATCCGTTACCTCGAAATATTTCTGTATAACATCCATATTGACGGGATATCCATCAAATGCAGCAGTCGGGAATCCGATCCAATTGGTACCTGCTGGTCTGTAGCGTTTAGGAATATAGACCGTCTTCATTTTCTGTATCGGGAGAACGTTTCCTTTGTTTTTAAGCAAAACGAGTGATTTGAGCTGCGCTTCGTAGCCTGCTGTCATAAATTCAGCATTGCCGACAATGCGAGTGGTTTGTTCTGGATCGCAATACGGGTTCTCGAATAAGCCGACGCGGAACATGTTCTTCAAGAGCCTTACCGCTGAATGCTCAAACCTTGCTCGCATATAAGCTTCACCGTGCTCTGCCACACCGATATGGTAAGCTTCAATGACAGGAGCCGCATCATTATTTCCACCGAATTGATCTACTCCGGCCATAAGTGCTTTGTAATGACGCTCCGAAACGGTATAACCTTCCTCAACCCCCCATGCACGTCCTCCTGGAAACAATCGTGTAATATCAGTGCCTTCATCGTCCGTAATTCCCCAGTCCGTGCACACGACACCATCGTAGCCATATTTATCACGAAGCAGGTTACCGATGATGTGAGCGTTGTAAGCATTGCCGACATTCTCGCCATTCACCTGATCTTGATTATAGGAAATCGTATAATAAGGCATGATGGCCGATGCTTTCTCCGTCCCTCCTGAGAGCTTGAATGCGCCGTCCAAGAACGGGATCAGATGCTCCTCGAAGTTGTTGCCTGGATATACAGCAAATTTGCCGTATCCAAAATGAGCATCTCTGCCGCCTTCGCCCGAACCCCCGCCCGGCCAATGCTTGACCATCGCATTTACACTTCCTGATCCCCAGCCGTCTGATGGAGACTCTTCTTCAAACGAGGTCTGAAATCCGTCGACATAGGCTTTTGCCAAATCGGCTGACAGTCTTGAATCCTCTCCGAACGTGCCGTCGAAGCGTGACCATCTTGGATCGGTCGCGATATCGATTTGGGGAGAAAGAGCGGTTGCAATGCCAAGCGCCCTGTATTCCTTAGCAGCGATCTTCCCAAACTGATGAACAAGCTCAGGATCAAAAGCTGCTGCAAGCCCCAGCGTTTCGGGCCACATGGAAATTGCGCCTCCCGCCCCTGCATTATATTCCTTGCTCGCATCGGACCCATGGCGCGGATCGCTGCTGTTATTCGCCGGGATGCCCAAACCTGTACTTTCGGCCAAGGCTTGTACTTTATTGTTCCAATGAGCAGCAATCTCCGGACTTTCAACAAAAGTAAGGAGTACATGCCGCAGATGGTCTTGGGTTAAAAACTTTATTTGTTCATCGGACAAATCATGCGGCTTCGCACCGCTCTCCGAATAGGGCTTGCCATTATAAGAGGCGGTGAAAAAGCCATGTGAAGCTGGAACAGCCTGATGTGCGCTGTACAACATCAAACCGGCAATTTGCTCGATGGACATTTTTGAGGCTAAATCCTTTGCTCGCTCTTCTGCCGGCAAGCGCCAGTCCTCGTATTTATCCAGCTTCCCATCCTTATTGAAGTCTTTAAATGCAAAACCATCTTCCACTATAATATTTACGCCTGAATTAGCTGAATATCCGAGTGTTGGGCCACCTTCATTTTTTACATATGTAATCGTTTCCAATTTTGTTTCAGTCCAATGATCACTCATGTCATTACTGCCTCCTAGGAAGATTATCATATTCAGACATTAACGTATTCCCTCTCACTAGCGGAAAAACCTTCCCACTGATGGAAAGGCTCCCTTTTATATTGTTATTCCGTTAAATGAATTGAAACTTTATTCAAATTCTACAACTTTGCCCGTTTCAGCCGACTTATAGATCGCCTCTAAAATTTGCGTGACCACATAAGCTTGCTCTGGTTTTACGAGAGGCTCGGTATCATTAATAATACTATCGAGCCATTGTCTTGCCTCTTTCACGCCATCATCCTCAGCCCCTGGACCGAAGTAAGCAATGCCCCCGCTAAAGGAAGGTTTCGTCTCCACAAGCTGTCCGTGTTTGGCGCTATTAAAGATGACATCGCTTTTCCCAAACGTTGAGCTAGCTTTCATTTCTGCTCCGCCTTCTGTCCCGCAAAGCGTAGTCATCGCCTCTTTAGCATCGGTTGTATTTAATATCCATGACGCCTCCAAGAAAATCGTAGCGCCGTTTTCCATTTTAATAAATCCAAAAGCCGAGTCTTCTACATCATATCTTTCCGGGTCCCATGCACCCATCATATTGCCTTCGAACTTATCCGCCATTTTATGATAGACAGAACCACTCACCGATTTCGGCTTATAGTTATCCATGAACCATAATGCCAAGTCCAGCGCATGCGTGCCTAAATCGATTAACGGTCCGCCGCCCTGCTGCTCTTTATCCAGAAAGACCCCCCATGTCGGCACTCCGCGTCTGCGTACGGCATGGGCTTTAGTCATATAAATGTCTCCTAAATCACCTTCGCGGCATGCCTTATGCAAAATTTGAGAGTCATTTCTAAATCTATTCTGATAGCCAATCGTCAGTTTCTTGCCTGTCCGCTTAGCCGCATCTACCATTTTTTTGGCTTCAATTGAGTTGATCGCCATTGGCTTCTCACACATGACATGTTTGCCCGCTTCTAGTGCATCAACTGTTATATAAGAATGCTGCAGGTTCGGTGTTAATACATGAACAACATCAATTGATTCGTCTTCGAGCAGCTTTTTGTAATCGACATAGACTTTAGCGCCCTCGCTTCCAAAATCCTGAGCTGCCTTTTGCGCTTTCTCTTCAATAACATCACAGAAGGCAACCATTTCACCCATATGTGAAAGCTTGGCTAACGATGGCATATGCTTCTGGTTTGCGATACCGCCGCAGCCGATGATACCGATTTTAAGTTTTCCTTTGTTCATTGAACATTCTCCTCCTTATGGGCTATACATATTGTTGAAGCACGGTTAGATCCTTGCGAATGCTGCCAAACTTGTCTTCCGACTCGCCCTCGTTCTCCACAAGCGCATAACGGACATGCCCCATTGCGCGGATTTGCTCATACACAGCTGCAAAATCAAACCTGCCTGTGCCAAGGTCAACGAAGTCTCCAGGGCCAATATGCTTCTGATAGATTTGAAATGGTTCAAGCCCTTCTTCACTGCCTAGCTGCATAGCTTCCATAATATTAAGCTGGCCGGATAGATTATTGCTTATATCCTTCTGGTGGACAATATCACAACGATCACCAAGCTTCTCTAACACATGAATCGGATCTATACCCGCGCGTACGACCCATGCCATATCGATTTCAAATTTCACATAGGAAGGATCTGTATTTTCCAAAATCAAGTCGAACAGCGTTTGATCACCGACCGCTTTAAACTCATGCGCGTGATTATGCAGATAGAACTGGAACCCGCCATCCTTCATTTTTTTGCCGACACTGTTCATTTGCTCCGCCGCTTTCAGCGTATCCTCACGATCTTTGATCCACACGGATGGGAGCACGATTCGTTGGCAACCGATACCCGCGTAATACTTCATAAGCGAATCCCAGTCATGCGAAATCAATTCTTGCCCTGGCATCGTGCCTTCATGAACCGCTACTGCATTTAGACCAAGCTCACGAAACTTATCTCGAACCGCTTCCATAGGAATTTCATCGATATATCGTGTAAAGGACTTCATATTGAATCCGATAAGCTCAATATTTACATACCCTGCAGCAGCAACCTTCTCCAGCGTTCCAAAGTAATCCTCACCAAGCTCCCTGTATACGGAAAAAATATTAATGCCTGCTTCAATAGTCATTCGGCGAAATACCCCCATCTCGATTGGTTGATTGTGTTCTTATTTATTATGATAGAATACCGGAGACTTTCTTTCTTTCACGTATCCGTCATTCTATTATTGAATTTCCGCACTGTGGCTGTCGGAATGAAAGATTTGCCGCCAACTTTTTGGATAAAAAAAGGGACTGTCTCAAAAGTAGAATTACCTCCACTTGAAACAGACCCTGTTTTTTTTGTTAGAGCTTAGGCAAAACGATGTCTTTCCCTTATCCTACTTATAGCTAGCGAACCTAATAGCCCTTATTTAGAACATTCATCGTGGCTTTAATTGTAACGAACTCTAGAATCGTTATTTCGAGAAAAGTTGCTCATAACCACTTATAAAGCATGCTATATAATACAGTTCGTTAGTGAAATAATCTTGAGATGTTATCCGCTGGACGAGTCCGTTTATAGCCAACCGCATGTCATTCTTTAATAATAAAAAAAAGAAAGCCTCAATGAAACAGGCTTTCTCCACTCACTGATATATGCTGTTTACTGAACTTCCTCTACAAACCGGTTCGTCAGCGAACCCAGCTTCTCGATTTCGATCGTAACCGTATCGCCAGCCTTCAGCCATACCCGCTTCTCTTCCGGGTAGCCGAGTACAACACCCTCAGGCGTTCCAGTAAGAATAATATCGCCTGGCGACAATGTCATATGCTGTGAGACATAGCTTACGATTTCATCACAGCTAAAAACCATATCCGAAGTATTGGACTGCTGACGTACTTCACCGTTAACCGTGCAGCCAATGGACAGATTGTTAGGGTCTGCAATTTCATCTGCAGTGACCAAATAAGGACCGAGCGGGCTGAACTTGTCCAGTGATTTGCCAAGCAGCCACTGCTGCGTGCGCATTTGCAGATCCCTTGCGGACAAGTCGTTGACGCAGCAATAACCGAATACATGCTCCAGCGCCTGCTCCTTCTCGACATACTTTGTTTTCTTGCCGATGACGATAACTAGTTCAGCTTCGTAATCAACCTGACTTGTCACCTTTGTTGGAAGCGGAATATCTTCTCCATGAGCAGCTACGGTGTTATCGAATTTGTTGAACAAAATCGGATACGCAGGAATTGGAGCGTTGGTCTCATGCGCGTGTTTGCGGTAGTTCAGTCCGATGCAAATAATTTTGCCCGGCTCGGTTACACATGGGCCGAATGTAATATCCTCTTCGCGAAATAGGGCAGCAGAATATTGTTCTGAAGCTGCGGAGACTTCCTCCACAAACTGGCTTAACGAACCAAGTGCATCCGAGCCACCTTCGATCACTTCCATAACTGCTGTCGGTACATTCGGCTTATTGTTGATTTTGAGTGCCTCAACGATATCCAAGACGCCACTCGCTAATTTAACTCCTAAATGAGAGCCATTTTCTTTTTGAATGACAAGCAATTTCATAGTTATCTTCCTCTCTTTTGTGGATGATTCATACTGCCGCGTCAGGCATTTTTGCCGAACACGACGCCTCCATCAATATAAAGCGGTGAGCCCATCATAAAGCTCGACTCATCGGATGCAAGAAACAGTGCCGCCTTCGCTACATCTTCCGGACGGCCTAATTCATTGCTGAGCTGCCGTGATTTTAGCGATGCGATGGCAGCCTCTGGGTCCTCGTAAGAGGTGCGTAAATAGTTTTCAACAAACGGCGTCATAATCGTACCCGGCAAAAGTGCATTCACACGAATATTGTACTTAGCATAATCGACCTGCATCGATTTGGTAAGTGCCAGTACCGCTCCTTTGGTTGCTGCATAAGACGCGCGGTTTGCAAGACCCATCTCTGCAATACAGGAAGACATGTTAATAATCGTGCCGCTCGCTCGTTCCATCATATGAGGCAAGACATACTTGGAAGGCAAGTAAACCCCGCGAATATTGACCCGGATCACGCGATCCCAGTCATCCGGCTCCACCTCATGAAGCGCCCCTACACCGCTAATGCCGGCATTATTAAACAGGACGTCAATTCGGCCGTGCGCGGCAAGCGTTTCGCTTACCATGGATTGAACGGAATCTGGATCAGTAACATCCGCATAAACAAACGAAGCCCGCCCCCCTAGGGCGTTGATCTCTTCTACCGTTTCATTTCCTTTATCTGCGTTCAGATCGTTAACCACAACAAACGCGCCTTCCTTGGCGAATAGCAGCGCCGAACTTCTGCCAATGCCTGAACCTGAACCGGTAATGAGGACAATCTTATCCGCTAATCTCATATACTAAGCTCCCTTCTATATTCGAATTCATGCCCCAAAACTAACCACGTGGCTCACAAAATGTTTCTATAGGCTAGGTCCGATACGGTTAATGCTGAATTCTTGATGGCCCAGCGTTTCTGCCTTCGTCCATTTTCCATCCGCTACATCTATGATTTCTTGCCATATTTTCTCTCCTGCCGACTCCAAACTCAGCATGCCGCCCAGCATATCGCTGACGTCGACGTCCATATTATCTTCCATCCGCTCAAACATCCGTTTATTCCCTGTAATTTTGATAACTGGCACGACTGCTGCCCCCGTTGGCGTTCCTCTCCCCGTCGTAAAACAAACGATATGAACGCCCCCCGCTGCCATGCCCGATACACATTCGATATCATTGCCCGGCGAGTCCATGAAGTAGAGTCCGCCCTCCGGTATTTGTTCTGCGTATTCGATAACTCCTTTAATGGGTGCTTTCCCGCATTTGCTAATGCAGCCTAGTGATTTCTCTTCAATCGTAGAAAGACCGCCTTCAATATTGCCAGGACTCGGATTGCCGCCCCGCATGTCAGCGCCCATCCGCTCTACCTCTTTCTCGAAACGGCCGACAATATGATACAGCATATCCGCCGTTTCTGGCGTGGCACAGCGCTGTGCCAGCACATGCTCGGCGCCGATAATTTCGGTCGTCTCGCCGATAACGATTGTTCCGCCTGCTGCGATTAAAGAGTCCGCGGCTTCACCAAGTGCCGGATTCGACGACAAGCCGGAAGTGGCATCGGAGCCGCCGCATTTCACGGCTACCTTGAGTTTTGACAGCGGAACAGGCACTTTCGGCTGACGCTCAAGCTCCACCATCATTTGTTTGGCTAGTTCCGTTCCATGCTGGATCGCTTTCACTGAGCCGCCAACCGACTGGATATCAAATACTTCCACCAGTTTGCCGGTTTTACGAATATCCTCTGCAAGCGCGTAGGGATCCACTACCTCACACCCTAGACTGATGATGATCACTCCGCCTACATTTGGATTTTTGCCAGTTCCCGACAGCACCTCGAAAGTACGTTCCTTGTCCGCTCCGATCTGGCTGCATCCATGCTGATGAGGAATGGCCACAGTACCCGGTACTAGCTGCATGATTCGGTTGCAAACCTGATTGGAACAGATGACCGTTGGAATGATGAGCAGATGATTGCGGATGCCAATATCTCCGTTCGCTCTTTCGTACCCCATAAATGTGCTCATGCTTCCACCTTCCCGGCTATATCGCCTCTGCCGCGTATTCCTTCAATATTGTGGACATGAACATGCTGCCCCACCAAAATGGCCATGCTCGCTCGCCCGATGGTTTCGCCGTATTTCCGCACTTCCTGTCCTTCACTAAGCGCCTTAATCGCCAGCTTATGTCCGAATGGGATAACATCAAGTGCTTTAATTTCATGAATTTCCTCACCATCTCTGTAGCGAATGGTTTCTTCAGCTTCAACATCACGCAGCGCCATCACAACATGATCTCGGTCATCCATAATTAAAGCATCGACGCCATCTGTCATTTGTTGTTTCATTCAGCCACTCCTCCATCTTTTGTTCGTTCATGACTAATCGGTTTACTATCCACTTTTTAATCGTTATCCTTCATAATAATCGAGCATTTAAGATATGAAAATTGCGAGAAAACGCTTAAACATACCCTATTTTGACTATTATTCGGATAGCCATTACACTAGTACCGAACAGCATATTTTTATATCTTCCTCATCAAGGAGGTACCGCCAAAATGAAGCCGATTCGCAAGCAATTTGATGCTGCTGCTTCTTTTCCATTCGAATTCAGCTATCGTGCGGTAAAGGATTCGCATAATGAGCTGCCCAACCACCTGCATGATTGGCATGAAATCGTCTATGTCCATTCGGGAAAAGGCGTGTTTTTTATTGATGGCTCCTTCTATGCCATAGAACCCGGTGATTTATTTCTGCTCCCTGGCAACACCGTCCATCGTGCATTGCCGGATGAAGAAGCTCCGTTGACGGTGAGCGCCATTTATTTTCACGGACGTATCGTTCAATGGGACTCCTTAGGCGATACCTTTTCTTTTGTTCAATGCTTTGAGGAGGCTAACAAGCGGAAGAGCCAGAAGCTCAGTCTGGATACATCCGACCAGCACTTAATAGAAACGATGCTGATTCATATTAACGATGAGTTGACAATGGATAAACCAGGGCGCCGCCATGCTGCCGTCCTTCATCTGCTTCAGCTGCTGCTTCTGCTGAATCGCCAAATACCCGCTCCAACAGCCGAACGGAAACATACCGGTGCGCCGGAGTGGATGAGGCTAACGCTTCGTACAATCGACGAACATCCTTTTGGTGACGTCAGCTTATCCACGCTAACCGCCAAAGCGGCAGTGAATCCATCACATTTTACGCGTGTCTTTAAGCTTCTTACTGGTATGACGCTAACTGAATATGTCACGGCAAAACGGATCAGTCACGCCAAGGAGCTCCTTCTATCCTCGGATGCGCCAATCCATGCGATAGCGAGCGAATGCGGGTTTGAGAGCCTGCCACATTTCCATCGCACATTCAAAAAACTAACAGGAACGACGCCAGCCGGCTACAAACGCAGCAGCCTATCGTCAGACTTTAAATAGGCGCAGCAGGGACTTCATGTTAAGCAGGTTAGCGGATGTATTGATAAATCATCGTACTGTTATCTAAATACAGCTTCAGCTCCTATTTGGTACGATGGGTTCAATTGTTGATAACGAATAGGAGGAAATAAAACATGACAAGTCCATCTAATTTCGGTAGTTTAACGAAAGAACAAATTGATTTTTATAATGAGCAGGGCTATCTTGTGCTTCCAAATCTGCTGTCGGAACAGGATTTAGCGCCCGCCAAAGAAGCGATGAATAAGAAAGTATCCATGATTGCAGATGAGTTAATGCATGCAGGACTTATTAGCGATAAACTGGAGCATCGGCCCTTCAAATATAGGCTCGCGGAGTTGTTTGCGGATTTAACCTCAGAGGAATTTCTGAACTACGGTAGAAGCTGGCGTGATAGACTGCCTGGCTACTTCGATTTAATGAGCAATCCAAAAATTTTGGACGCTGTGGAATCCTTAATCGGGGGAGAGCTTTTTTCCAATCCGGTCTACAACACAAGACCCAAAATTCCGAAAGTTGCTGCTGGAGCAGTGCCTTGGCATCAAGATAAATCATATTGGCCCGATGCCAATTCTAATCCTGTCATAACCGTTTGGATTCCTCTCGTCGATGCGAACGAAGTTAATGGCTGCTTGCATATCAAGCCTAAGACTCATCGCACGAAGCTATTGGAATGGCATAGCGAAAGCCATACAGGTACAGGCTACACGGCGTTGCATGAAAGCCAGCTGGGAAAAACAAAAACTGTCGTCTTGCCCGTTCCAGCTGGAAGCGCGATTCTTTTTAATGACCGTTGTCTGCATATGTCCACCCCCAATGAATCAGACGAGGTGCGCTGGAGCGTAGATTTGCGATATCAACCAACGGATCAAGATCCCATGCCATCCCATGGCGCAGGTTTTCTAGCAAGAAGCTATCTTCACCCTGAAAGAGTAGCCACTCTGGAAGATTGGCTTGCAGAAAAGCCCGAACACAACACATAAAATATATGGGAACTTAGCATTTGTTCAGCCAGAAGAGCGAGATATGCTCTTCTGGCTGTTTATTCTAGAAGCTGCCGAACTTCAGGAATGGCGAAAGCTTAGCCTTATTTTAAAACTGAGTAACTTGACCTGCACTAATTTTAATAGGCTTATCGTCCACGCTTATCCAGACGTCGAGCGCAGAAGGGTTATGAACAATGCTTCTGTCTACTGAGAATCTAAGTCTCTCGAGCGCCTGCATATAGGCTATAATCTCTGCATTCGTAGCATGCCAGATGGTATCGTTATCCTTTAGCAGCTCCCCCGCTTGATCAATAATCTCCCAGTTATCGTCATTGTCAAACTCATAGCTATGGCCCCAAACATAAAGCAAAGACATTCTACTAAACCATTCCTTAAAGTCTTTGAAAATTTCAACTTGTTCTAGCAATTGTTTATGATGACATGTTGGATGCCAACGAAGCGGATCAGCTGGCATATCGAATCTGCCATGGCTGTTCACCGTTCTAGCATATTCAATTCCAAGCGCTGGAAGCATCGCAACGACTTTGTCATTATAAGTTCCAAAAGGATAACTCATTCCACGTACCGGATATTGTACAAGACTCTCCAGCGTCCGCCGATCTTCCAAAATTTCATGTGCTACTTGATCTGGTGGAGAGATTTCTAGAAAAGGGTGACTAACCGTGTGCGCAGATACTTCATGGCCTTGAAAGAGCGTTCTAACCTCTTCCGCTGTAATATATCCCTCGCGCCCAAGAAAACCAGAGTTAAGATGAAAGGTACCTTTGAAGCCATACTGATTTAATTTCGATACGAGCTGCCGGTCTTGAGTGCGCCCATCATCATAGCTGAAGGTCATAGCCTTCGTTCGTCCTTCTGGAAATAACGTGTACTGAACTTTCATCACATTTCGTCCTCTCTTATTCTTTTTGCTCAGCTGGACTATACACACTGCTAAAAGAAAAACCCATCAGTTCGATGGGTCAAGCTTTGTGGATAATTACAGCATACTAGGCTTCAACTGCAAAGTAAGCGCTATATCCTCATTATTCCAGCTTGCACTAATAGTTGCAAGCTCTTTTGTACGTTCGATTTGCGGCTTGAAGCTATCAACTCCTTGTCCTATGCAAAGAGAGAAAAGAAATGCAGCCTCGTTCATTTTTTGAAAATCAATAACCTTCTTTTCACCGGTATGAAGTACAAGGTCGATGCCCAGCAAGTCACCCTTCCTAGTTACTTCCCAGCTCCAGTCTCTGGCTGCCTCACCTGCACTCTGATCATCAAAGGCTGCAAACCAGCTGCGCAGCGATACCAGCGTCTCCCCTATTCGAAGGCTAACACTGCCTTTCTCCACTACGGTGCTGACCTGATCCAAAGCGCCGCCAATTTCCAGACGGAATCGCAAATCTGACGCTTCGATTGAGCCATGAATCATATCCAAATTCGGGTGGGTATCACCGCCATTGACGACAAAATTCACTCCAAACAACAGATGGTTCTCCCGCTGCTCCCCATGAAAAATAGCAGAACAATAATCATAACCATCGTGCAGCGCACGCAGATGCAAGTAAGTCGCCTCGCCACCATTATCAACATAGGCGAGCAAAGTCCTTGTCTGGTTCCACATAATCTCTTTGTTGAAGCTGCCAAGTGTATAGGTCGGCGTCATATAAGTAGTTGCCCACTTCTCTTTACCGTTTCCATTGATCCCGAAGCATTCCCTTATCGTCCGCTGACCGAGCGCAAGGAAACCTTCTACATATTGCTCTGGACATACAGCGCCGCATTTATACCAATCTTCATAATAAGGAAGTTCATCCTCCATATAAAAAGCCAGCTTTCCTTTGGTTGCTAATTGTAGAAAAGCTTTGCTTTGAGGTGTAAGCAGCGTTTTGTAACAACGGCTGTGCGGACCGGACCACTGCCTTGTACCGGCATGAAAATGATCCGCTACACTTTTCCATGCGATGTTCAGCAAGTCGTTTCCAAGCTGCTTTGCATAATCATTGCTCGTTTCCGTTACAATAGCAGACAGCTCCAAAATAGCAACATAAGTGTACGTCGGACTATTATATTCTTGGAACGCCTGCCGAGGCATTGTATAGCTATGCAGCTTTTCCAGTCGTTCCAAACCGTATTTTGCATAATCCTGCCGCTCGAACCATTCACCAGCGATGAGCGTAACGAATGCGCCCATAATTGCAATGTTAGTGTAATGCGGTCCAACATTCCGAATGATAATCGCGTCACAGGCATTACAAATAGCTTGTTTCACCGACTGCCGCAGCGTCTCTGGCAGCCTTGCATCGTGCCTTGAAATGATCAGCACAAGCAGCTTGCCGCAAAAGTCAGCCCAGTTCCAATCAGGAGGGGACATTTGATCAAGCGGCTCCTCATAAAACCAAGACCAGATACCGAATGTATTGCGGCTCCGATCTGTATCCTGCAAGGAAACGATTTGCTCAATGATATCGAAAGCACGCTGCTCATAATGTTCTTTCCCTGTATCCAGCAGACCCAGCGCATAGCTGAGCGAGCTCCGTGTTGAATGGATAAAATCAGCCTGTTTAATGGTCGTATGATAGCCGGGACTACTGAAGGGTGACCTAAGTAAACGGTTTTCTGAATTGTACTGGGAGTCTAGGGAATCAATCAGCTCAATCAACTTGTTTCTGTTATCGAATGAATTATTGGAATTGTCCACTATGTTCATTTCATCCCTCACCTGTAATCAAGTTATCTTCGTTTGCTTGCTCAGAAGTCAGCAAGAGCATAAATTCTGTCAACAGCTGTAAAGTTAAGCCTTGCCCATAAAGTGTCGGATAGATCGGAATCTGATTATAAGCGTCATCGGATGGCATAATAGGTGTTCCGCCCGAGACACCTGCAACTTCACCATTAGAATTAATTAGCGACAGCACTTCAGATAGCGTTCGCTCAGCCGGCTCCAGAAATGAGGCGTCAAGCATACCTGTGTTGACTCCTCTAAGAAAACCGCATGCAATTCCAGCACTTGCCGAGGTTTCTTTATACGTATCCGTGCGATCCAGCACCGTATGCCACAGCCCGTCTGCAGCCTGGCAAGAGCGTAGTGCAGCGGCAAGAGTGGAATATCGTTTGTTAAGCTCTGTTGGTATGGCTGCTAACCCGCTGATTTCACTCACAATCTCGGGTATGCTCATAACGATCCATGCATTGGCGCGAGCCCAACGAACCGCTGATAAATGGTTGCCTGCCTCACAGTTCCAGCCGTGAAATAACAATCCCGAATTCGAATCCTGCAGCAGCTGCAAATGAAGCATGGTCTGCTCTAGTGCCTCTGTAGCCAACTGCTTATCACCCGTCGTTCTCGCCAGCCTAGCTAGAAATAAGACAGCCATAAATACCGTATCTGCCCAAACCTGTTCACGGAACTCGGCAGCCTCCGTAACGGTGTGCTCGAAAGCCCGCTCGCGTGTACGCGGCGCTTCATTCAGCATCCACTGTGCAATTTCCTGTGACTTGGCGAGCAGCCAAGCCTCTCCGGAGCGGCGATATAAGGAAGGAAATACGGCAAAAGGCGCCATTGCATTAATTACTTTCTGAGCATCGGCCTTATGCTTATTCTGCTCTACCCATTTTTCCACGTACTGGATCGCTTCTTCTTGCCCTGACTTCTCACCATAATCCAAAATTGAGATGATACCGACACCAGGAACCCAGTCCCACTGATTCATATCCATGCCCCAATTCCCCTGATGATCATCGGTCATATAACTGTAGATTTTGCTCATCGCCTCTGCAATCTGCCCTGTCATATCAGTTCTCCTCAGTGAATTGATCAATGTCGATGATGCCAATCCATAAGTGCTGCTCCTCATCTGCAAAAGTAAACGACACCTTTTTACTATCGGGACTGAACATGGGGTGGGGATGTCCGGGATGATCTCTCCATAGAGGCAGCTCGCACAGCAGCTTGGAGGTTCGCTTCTCCAAATTGATGAGGACGATTTTGCTTACCTTCATTCCCTCTTCAAACGTATCCGCAACGGCAAAACGCCCATCTGGACTCGGCGCTACATGCCAGTACCTGTAGTCGCCATTGATAGGTTCATGATCTTTGCCCGTTTTTTCAACCCGATATACTCCTGTTGGTTTTAGCGGGCTTTGCGGATACTTGACGAAATACAGATACTCCCCATCTGCTGCCCACATCTCGTGCCCCACATATTCCACATGCTCACCTGTATCCAGCCGCTGCTGGCGAAAAATATTACGTATCTCACGCGTCGTTGTATCCGCAACGTAGATACGATCTGCAATATGGTCTGTCCTGCCCTCATGGGCAAAAAAAACAAGCTGATCATAACGAGGATTAATCATCGAATGATTCGCAATAGGGTAGGGCTCTTTAAACCCCGGTGCAGCAACAACAGAGACCTCACCTGTGAGGACCTCAACAATCCCGACTACCCATTCCTCGCCGCGTTTCCAGTAAGTTCCTATTTTCTTTCCGTCATTTGTGATGGAGAGTGGACCATACACCTCAGTCCCAACCTCCATTCTGCATACGTTGCGAGACAGCATCGTATGCAGATTAAACTCATAAATCGCAGATCCGACATAATAATAGAAATAATCATTTGACGATACAACACCGCATCCCCAGCTGAGGTTTTCTATCAGTGTTTCAACCGCACCCGTCTCTATATCAAAAAGAACATAACGCCCTTTAAAGCTCTCATCTATGTCTGTACAGACCATAATATTGCGGCTGTCTGCCATCCAGGTTTGAGCTGTAAAATAGTTTTGGCCGGTATCCGTACCAGGGTTTCCAACAGCCTGAATAGCGATATTCGTTAAAGGATCCTTCAACTTGCGAATGATCATGCTGCACCCTTCCTCTCCTCTATAGTTCAAACCTCTCCATCTTCTTCTCTCCGCGCCCGCTCTCTGAATTCCGTAGGCGTTAGCCCTGTTATTTTCTTGAATAATCTCACAAAGCTATTCACATTTGTATAGCCTACGCCCTCCGCAATATCGCGTATTTTCTCTTCCGTATCCTTCAGCAGCTGCTTGGCCTTGTTCATGCGCGTCTCCATCAAAAAATCGATAAAATTGCACTCCTGCTGTTCTTTAAACAGCTTGCTGAGATGAGATACGCTCAAATGAAATTCGCTAGCGAGCAAATTAAGCGACAGGTCGCTGCGCATATAATGTTTTTGAATATAGAGCATCACATTGTCAATGACATCATTTCGTTCCCTGTTGCTTCGCTTTTCCTTAATTCGTTCGATGAAGCTCGAGAGTGATTGGATCGTAAAGGCCTCAAGATGGTGCAGCTGCTCATACTGGTTCAACATTTCAACCATGTACTGCTCCGGCAAAATCCCCTCAGGGTCAACGCCAATTTCAACAGCGGCTGTCGCGGCCTTCATCAGACATTGTACAATCAGCTGCATAATCATTTCCGGCGGCACGACATGCTCGGTGAACGATTCAAACCATCTGTGCACTTGCAGCTTCATCCTGTCCGTATCCGATACCTTAACCGAAGCGACAATCCCTTCCGTCATGGCAAATAATCGGTAAAATTGCGGGGATTGCTCGCTAAATACATCCTCTTTCGTAATAATCGAATTGCTCCCCATTACGAGCTTATAGCTCAGTGCCTCGAGCGATTGCTTATAGGAGCGATGAATTTCGTTGACCGTTTCAACAATATCTCCGATGCCAATCGTTATCGTGCGGTTAAAATACTCCTGAACGAAATCCTTCATTAAATCAGCTACTGCGACCGCCCGCATCATATGGCGCTGCGGATCATCTTGATCGCCGAAGCTCATAATGACAGCGCATTTGCCAATGCTCAGTTCCACTGCAATGCCGCGGCTCTCTGCATTCATCAGCTCCTCTGCTACATTGCAGAGCGCATAGGCATAAAGCTGCAAATCCCGCGGCGAGGCAATTTCATGCTTGTTGTCAAATTCAATGCTCATGACGACATAATGCTCTAGATACAAACTAATGCCAAGCATATCCATATAAGGCTGCAGCACTGCAATATTTTTTCGTTTCTCAGAAAGCAATTCAGTGAGCAGCTGCCATTTGATAAGCGGCTTACTCTCAATCACCTGCTTATGCAGCTCTTCCCGATCTTGCAAAATATGCTGTACCGTCGATTCGAAATATTGAAATTCATCTGTGTATTTCCGTGTTGTTCCTTCCTTCGGATGGATCGTCAAATGCCGAGTCATCGCCTGAATAAATCGGTTAACTGGCTTGAAAATCCAACGACCTACCATCGCTGCCGATGCCGTCGCCACCACAAACAATACAATGGCAAGAATAAGCAGGCCATTGCGAATGGCATAAAGCGGCTTCAGAAACTGCGCTTCTGGCACTACCCGAACAATATTCCATCCCGTATAGTCTGACTTCACATAAAAAACAGAGGATGCTGTCCGCTCAACCTGCTCAGAAAAATGGCCGTTCGTTTCCGAAGCATTCAAAATTTGGTTAATATACGGAAATTCACTAATGTCCTTGCCCAGCTTGCTCTGATCTGCATGCAGCACCACAACACCTTCACTATCCATAATGAAGGTCTGTCCTTTATCCATCGCAGCCGTATTGCGAATCAAGCTGTACAGCAGATCCTCCTTAATATTTACGGCGATCGCACCTTCCCGCGTACCTGACGAATGAATAAGCGGATAAGAGCGTACCAGCGTTACAACATTGCGGTATACCGGATATTGCGAGTGATTAAGCTGTACCTTGCGAGTCGACATCCAATTGAAATATCCATCATACTGCTGAAATTCTGGAATCCATGAGAAATCCAGCTTATAATCCTGTTCAGTCAATACATTTCCTGAAACGAGCCGCTGCGTGCCATAGGAATAAAGATCGATGGAAAAGAGATAATCAATACTATTAATCGCATTCGTAATTAGAGTGGATACGCGGAAAGCATTGTTCTTGCTCTCCAAATCGGTCAGCTCATCATTGAAGAACCGTCCCACCTCAGACGTCTTCAGCAGCTGAATTGCCGATTTATCAATATGCTTAAGCGACAGCTCCAGCTTCTGATCCAGCTGTCCTAGCAGTTCCATGTTCGTACTGGTCAACTGCCGCTCCAGCTGTCGGTTGAATACGGAGTACGTCAAAAATGCAGAAGAAAAAACGAGGAAGAACAGCAGCATCGATAGTACTGCAACCGCCTTTACAAGCCGCCGATTTTGTACGAGCTTCATCTCTGTTCCTCCTTCATTTTTGTCTTGTCGCGCAAATGCTTCGAATCTAAAAGAATCTAGAAGCTGGCTTTATTGTCTTCATACCACTTCTGGGCAATCTCTTCTGCTTTTTCACCACCAAGGCGTTTCCATTCCTTGCGAATCTGATCCAGTGCCCATTGACCTGTATATTTGTCTCCTTGGGTTACGGCATTAGCACGTGTTTCCCTAATGAAGGTATCCAGTGTTGAACGGATTTCATTAATTTCATCAAAGCTTGGCTGATATGGAATATCGCGGCGGAACTCATTTTTCAACGCAATATCGAGCGATTCCATATCAAGCTTAGCAATGCGCTGTGACAAATCATCGCTGGCCGCTTGAACAAGCAAATTCTCGGCTTTAAAACCGCTCTCGTCACGCAATACAGCGTATTCTCCTGCATAAATAACTTCTTTTGTAAATTTATCCGGATCAAGACGTTTCGCAACGTCACCTACCATTTCATGATGGACGCCTTCCTCTCCATTCACGAGTGTGAACCAGCCCTTCTCCAAAATCCAATCCAAATACTCCATAGCGGCCTTCGGATTTTTCATATCCTTATTGAAAGTGACATAAAATAGCGGCGAAGCCTCCTGATACGTACCATATTTGCCATGCGGAGTAGCAACCGCTTCCAATGGCTCAGGCTTGGCGTCCGGCACATTAATGAGTAGATCCTTCGTTATAATATCGGTATTACCGAGTCCCCATTGCCCCATATAGATTCCAGCTTTACCTGTTGTCCACAACTGGGTTGCACGCTGATTGTTGCTATCCGTTAAATATTCACGATCAACAAGTCCCAAATCATACAGCTGCTTCTCCAGTTCAATCGCTTCACCAAAACGGTCAAGGGTTGCACCATATACCATTTTCCCATCTTCCACATACCATTGATTGTTCATGGCCGCATATAGAGCAGAGTAAATATCGAATGTCGTATGACCGACTATTGGCGTGCTGTCTGGGTAGCGTTCTTTCATCGCTTTGGCTACAGCAACAAGCTCTTCCACTGTCGTCGGCCTCTCAAGCTTCAATTCGTCGAGCCAATCCTGTCTTATCCACATGCCATGGTTTGCAATGCCGGTAATCGCACGTTTCGTCACTGCCGCATAAACTTCTCCATTGAAAGTAATATAGGGCAGCAAATCCGGATTTTCTTCCAAATATTTTTTGTAGGTCGTGCTGTATTTCTCAATATAATCACCGATCGGTTGAATAACTCCTTGGGTGACCAGCTTGCCAATATATGTCCGGTCATATTCCCACAGCAGGTCCGGCGCTTGTTTCGATGCAATCAATACGTTTAGCGCATCCTGTGCTTGGTTGCGCGGTACAGGTACGATCGTTACATCAATACCCGATTGCTCGCGAATCCATTTTACCCAGCGATTTTCTTCATAGGTACCCTCATCGCTTGACACTGCTCCTCTATCAAACGTGGAAATGCTGACCTTCTTAGGCATCCCATCATAGGGATCTTTCTCGCCTGTAGAGGACTCGTTGGCAGGTTTGTCAGTGGCCTTGTTCGTTGTATTCGTAGAACTGCTGTTTTCCCCACTGTTGGAACATGCCGTTGCCAAGAGTGCCATAATCATAATCAGCATAAGCAACATTTTTCCTTTTTGTATTCTCTTCTGTTTCATACTTGACCTCCTACAAAATAATTTTTTTATATCAAAATGTGCATTCTTGGCACCCTTGATATTCAGCTCAAGCCGTACATTATCCTTTAATTGAACCAAGCAGCACGCCTTTAATAAAATGCTTTTGCAAAAATGGGTACACACACAGAATCGGCACGATAGCAAACACGACTGCTGCAGCCCGAATGCCTTCCGGCGTAATCGAGATTTGCGACACACCTTCACCGCTTCCACGCAGCAGTTCTGGACTTACCAAATCGATCATCTGGTACAGCTTCACCATCAATGACACTTTATCCGTACTTCGAATGTAGATTAAGACATTCATATAGGAATTCCACCAGCCCACGGCATAAAACAATGTTAATGCAGCGATGACCGGTTTGGAGAGAGGCAATATAATTCGCCATAAAATAGTGAAATCACCGGCACCGTCAATCGCAGCGGATTCTTCCATCTCGTCAGGCAGCCCTTCCAGAAACGATTTCATAACGAACATATTGTAAGCGCTTATAAGTGCTGGCAGCCAAAGTGCCCAATACGTATTGGTAAGTCCAATGCTATTGATAAGCAGAAAATTAGGAATTAATCCACCGCTGAACAGCATCGTAAATAAAATAGCCATCAGCATGACATTTCTGCCTTTTAGTCTCGCTTTAGAGAGCGGATAGGCAGCAATGATCGTAAAAATCATATTCAACGCTGTTCCGATGACCGTAATGATGATGGTGTTCTTCATCGCTACGATTAATTGGCCGTCTTTCAGCAGCTTTAGATAGGCTTCCATATTGAAATCAACTGGCCACATGAAAATTTCCGCGGCATTGATTGCCCTGCTGCTGCTAAACGATACAGCAATAACGTTAATAAACGGAAATAACGCCATGTAAGCAAGCAGCGCCAGCAAGATGTAGTTAAGCCAGCGAAATATGACCGAAAAAACGCTATGTTTTCCAAGCTTCAGGTTGCATCACTCCTTTCATCCCTTACCACAATCCTCGTTCTCCCAGCGCCTTAATGATTCGGTTCACCGACACAATAAGAATGAGCGCAATCAGTGATTGGAATAAGCCTAATGCAGTTGTGTAACTATACTGCAGGTTGACAATCCCCCTTGTGTACACGAAGGTGCTGATAACCTCGGCCACACTCGTTACTGCCGGATTCCTCAGTGCATATATCTGCTCGAAACCAACGTCCATCATTTTTCCTACTTGCAAAATAAGAAGAATCGCAATTGTACTGCGAATGCCTGGCAGTGTCACATGCCAGATCTGTCTTATTTTATTGGCGCCGTCAATTTTGGCCGCTTCATACAACGTCGGATCGATCGAGGCCATCGCAGCTAAGTAAAGAATCGTCCCAAATCCGGCTTCTTTCCAAATACCAGACACAATGAACGTCACCGGCCACCATAGCTTATCTGCCATAAAATAGATCGGCTCTATTCCAAACGCCTGCAATAAATAATTCACTATGCCTGTAGATGGCGATAACAGTGCAATAATGATGCTTCCGAGGACAATCCACGAAATAAAATGAGGAATGTACAGCAAGTTTTGCAATGTTCGTTTATACCACTCCACCCGAACTTCATTAAGCATGATCGCGAGCAGAATCGGAGCAGGAAACGCAAAGAGCAAGCTGTACAGGTTGAGCAGCAGCGTATTTTTTAATACGATATAAAACTCGCGACTGGCAAACAACTTCTCAAACTGCTGGAATCCTACCCAAGAGCTTCCCCAAATCCCATCGGATAATCGATAATTTTTGAAAGCAATGACTTCCCCAGCCATCGGTGCATATTTAAATAGCAATAAATAGATGGCTACTGGCACTAGCAGCATATAAAGAAATCGATTGCGTTTTAATTCCTTCCGCATGGATCTTATCCATCTCGAGCCTGCTCCTGCTTTCGGCATTTTAGGCATGGGAGCTAGATCCGCTGACTGCGAATGTTGCTTCAAAGTAATCCCCCTTTCTTTTGGCATGTTATCATTCTGTTCAGCAACGCCTTGCCAACTTAACGTAACATGTACAGCCGAATGCGGAAATCTCCACTTTTTGTGCTGCTATTCCTTCACTCTGAAAGCGCACCTTCCATTTTTGTGATGCTATCCCTTTTTCATTATCTATCGGCTGAAAACCCTTTATTTACTTGACATCTTGGGTTTTCAGCATGCAAATCCGAAGTTAGAGCGCCAAGTTAGATAGGCACAGTCCAGATACAAGAGGAGGGCAATTCGTGCCATAAAATGGTCGAGGAGCCTGTAACCATTTTGATTCTGTCGTCAACACTTATTAGGAAACGCTTACAATTGGTTGTTATTAAAACACCAAAACTAACTTGTCTGAGCACCCGTAAGAACCTATTTGTTCTTACAGAGCCTGCCTGACCGCCTTAACGCATCCGAATGATCGTTATAAGCACATATGGGTTCTTACTGCTCCAAAACTAACTTGTCTGAGCTCCCGTAAAAACCTATAGGTTCTTACAAAGCCCGCCTGACCGACAATCTGCATCCGAATGGTCACTGTAAGCGCATATGTGTTCTTACAACTCCAAAACTAACTTGTCTGAGCTCCTGTAAGTACCTATAGGTTCTTACAAAGCCGGCCTACAGTCTGCATCCGAATGGTCACTGTAAGCGCATATGTGTTCTTACTGCTCCAAAACTAGCTTGTCTGAGCTACTGTAAGAATCTATTGGTTCTTTCAGAGCCCGCCTGACCGCCTTAACGCATCCGAATGATAGCTGTAAGCACATATGGGTTCTTACAGCTCCAAAACTAACTTGTCTGAGCTCCTGTAAGAACCTATTTGTTCTTACACAGCCAGCCTGATCGACTGCCCACAACCGAAAGATTGCTGTAAGCACATATGGGTTCTTACTGCTCCAAAACTAGCTTGTCTGAGCTCCTGTAAGAACCTATTTGTTCTTACAAAGTTAAACCATACAGACTGCGGTTCGTCCCTATGGATATCAACCTTGATGTGCTTAGTGGCTGGTTAATCCAAGTTGTCATATTAACTAAGTCTCCCTAATAATAAAAAAAGATCACCCGTATTGGTGATCTTTTTGTTTCAACTATAAACGTTGCCCACATTTTATGATTTGAATAATTCGCTCTTATTTATTAATCCTTTCTAATTGCATCAAGCTGAGACTGGCTCATGTGCAAGTCTCTAGCAACAGACAAAGCTGCATAATCTCCGACTTCTTCTCCAAGACCGGCAGGAACGATCTCGCAAATCGCTAAGGAATTCGGTAGAGCCTCCATCTGGAGCGCTTCCAGCATATAGGGTTCGATAAGCTGTCTTTGTCTTCCATAGATGCTCCCGATGATAACTTTTTGCGGATTAATAATATCAATGAGGATAGCTACTCCGCGTCCCAGATGACGTCCGACGTCTTGGAAAATACGGAGTGCCCATGGATCGCCTTTTAAAGCCGCTTCTGCTACATCTCTAGCAGAGATCTCATCGATGGAATCAGATGGATGATAGAAGGATGGGAATTCTCCACCGCTATCCATTCGTCCTGTCACTAAGGATTGAGCAGCACGGGCTATGCCTCCCCCACTGCAGAAGCCCTCAAAAGATCCTGCTTTGTTATATCCGATCGGTCCTTCATTCTCCAGTCGAATATGTCCCACTTCGCCCGCATTGTCATTCGTTCCTGAATATAAACGTCCATCCAGAATAAGTCCTGCTCCCATTCCAGTCCCGAAGGTAAGGAAGATCATATTGCGGGTTCCTCGGCCTGCACCCCATTGCCATTCGGCGAGGGCACATGCGTTGGCATCATTTTGCAATCCGACCGGTACATTAAAGTAATGCTCAATCGGACTAATGACGTCGACTTTATTCCAATGTGACAAATTAGGGGGAGATAGAATAAGCCCATATTGGCTATTTAGAGGTCCACCACAGCTGATACCTATCGCTTTTAATTGTTGTCTATCACCCGGATATTTTAAGAACAAAAGGGTTAATTCATCAATCATTTGTTGGATGGTCTCTTCTGGCGTAGGCGCAGTCAAAACGTATGCTTTATCGATAATTTGTATTTGATTTTCCGATAATCGTCCGATTGTGACCGCGCATTTGGTTCCGCCAATATCAATTCCAGCATAAGTGATCATCCTCCAAAAAACACCTCCTCAAGCATGATGCACAAGGTATGATAGATAGGAAGATGCCGCTCTTGAACATCCGGTGTTTCGTAATAGGGGACTGTGATCGTAACATCACATAGCACCTTCATCTTACCTCCCGATTTCCCTGTTAACCCAACGGTTTTCATTCCCTTTGCTTTAGCGATTTGAAGGGCACGAATGATGTTGCGAGAGTTCCCTGAAGTGCTAAGGCTTAGAAAGACATCCCCTTCATTGCCATAGCCGTAAACCTGCTGTGCGAAAACCATATCGGAATCTACGTCATTAGCGTAAGCTGTCATAAAAGCACTCTGACTTACTAACGAAATGGCGGGTAAAGCACCTTGCAATCCATTACAAATCTCGTCAGCCTCTTCTGGAAATAACTGCGTAAACTGATGCCGGAAGGTTTCGGGAACCGAACGTGTTAGCATGAAACTTTTCATCAATTCCCCCACAATATGCTCGCTATCGGCTGCGCTTCCACCGTTTCCGGCAACCAGCACTTTTCCATTATGACGATAACAGGTTTCCAAGAGGCTAAAGGATTGCTGGATTTCAGGAAGACATTCCTTCAAATCCGGATACTTGGCATAGAGAGCTTGTAGATGACGATTCATGCATGATTTCCTTTCAAGAAGCAATTTCGATTACATTGTCCTTCACTTCATTAAGACTTATTAATTTGATTAATCATAATAAGAATGAACTGTGCTGCCTCTGCTCTCGTAGCATTAGCTCGCGGATGGAACATATTATCCCCTTTTCCCTGTACGAGGGCCGCTTCATTCATTGCTGCCACAGAAGGCATTGCCCATACAGGTATGTCCTTGGCATCGGCAAACTCGACATTCATGCTTGTATCTTTATTCAGTCCAAGTGCTCTTGCGACTAGTACGGCCATCTCTGCACGTGTGATAAGCGCATTAGGAGCAAATGAATCAAGACTGATACCAGAAACAATGCCAGCCTTCACAGCTGCTTGCACGTTTGCTGCATACCATGCATCCTCCTTCACATCCTTAAACAGCTGCACTTCCTCAGATGCTTCGAGGTTTAAAGCACGAACTAAGAGAGATACAAATTCCGCTCGAGTTGTATCGCCTGCAGGCTTGAACATGGAATCATTCACGCCGTTCACAATATGCTTTGCCGACAATACTTGGATCGTTCTTGTAGCCCAATGAGTAGTGAGCAAATCGCTAAACGTCTTGTTATATTCCAAAACTGCATATTTGCTCAAATGCCGAAGTTTGACAGTCAATGTTTTGGCACTGCTGTTCACTTTACCACCCACATATTCCCAAACCTTAGTCAACTCGTTATAGTAATAAATACCGAGAAGCTCTTCATCAACCCCATCGGCATCATAAGGTAAAGTAATCTCTACACCGTCTTTTCCCCCTTTAACTTCGACCACGCTGCCGTCTGTCTTTTTTAACTTCATACTAATTTCATACACTTGACCTGCAATTGTTATTTGTGCAGTTGCACTTTGAGAGGCTGACCGATTGTCACCCGCTTCGCTCACTGGCTTAATCTGCGCTTCAATTGCTGCCCCTGCCTCATTGCCGATCTGTCCTCTCCAAGCATTGAGCAGTTCTCGATCTACATTTACGATTACCGAACCCGCCACTACGGATAAAGGATGATCTCCAATTTGCGCTAATGGAATCGATACGACGGATTGGTCATTGCTTAGCTTTACTATCGCTTTACCATTTTCCACTGACACTATGCTCCTAGCCATATTTCCATTGCTTCCGCCAGAACCATTATTACCTCCATTGCTGCTGTCTGTAGAAAAGTCTAATTGATCTAAATATTTGATTTGCCCTTTGGGTTCATTCCCATTAAAGCTCTGAATCCAATTAGGGTCCGTTATAATCCAAAGCTTACCATCCCTAATTCCCCAAGGCTTGCCATCCGCTGAGCTATAAAGCACTTGTGTCGTACTAGTCGCATTCGAATTAAGTACCTGTACCTTTGTTCCATTCTCTAATACCGTAAATTCGTTCGTAAAATAGGAATCAATCTCTGGTAACGCCCCCAGGTTTTTGCGATAGCCCATATACACGGTATTTCGTTTGCCAGCCTTTAGGCTTCCCTGAGCCAATAAAGCTTCACCGTAGATGGTCGTAGCTGGATCGTCCTCCAAGCTGACGACTAGGACTTTCGTGGCTATATTAGGATCAAAAGTAGGCACAACCCATTTATTATCGAAGGTTTGAAGCGTTGCTCCGCCTCGATAATCATTACCTGGGAGTACAACATTACGTCTATTCAACATCCACCAAGTCTCGCCGGCAGGATATACGTAATAGACCTCAGGTCGATAGGTTTCAATATGTGCTAGAGAATCAGGAGCCAGAATCGCATCCTTGTATTCTTTCRGCCAATCGAACTGAATCGGTTTAGCGGTATAATAACCATAAGCTTCCTGGCATGATGTGAAATAATCACAATTAAATAAGAAATCATATATCCCTTTGCTCCCCGCCTCCAGGAGCCTATCAAAATGATTAAACATCGTTTCTTTGTCTGGATATCCCTTTTCGCCGGATTGATATTTTCGGTCCATATTTTCATCCAGCTGCGTTTCCGTCGTCAAAAACCATAAGGTTTGTGCAGATTGTTCGATTTGAGAATAGGTATAACCCGATCTTTCTCTAATTAGATATTCATTATCGCCGTAGATCTCGCCTCCAACGCCAGCAAACCCTCCAGTCTGCTTATCATTAATAAAGTATTTCCTTGTAGTTCCAGAAAGCTTAAATACAACGGGTACATCAACGACATTTGTAATCGCATCTGAAAATCTCATGAGATAGTCGTTATAGGAACCCTCTCTGAAATCGACAAAATCATCCCATAAAACGCCGCGATAAGCATCCGCTGCATACGTAGAACCTGGATTTCCCTTGTCTACCAAATACAATTGGTTGTTCCAAGCAGCCGATCCTTCTCCCCGTACAATGGGCACTAAACGCGCCGCTGTTTCATAAGATTCAACAGGACTGCTCATTTTCCAAGCCTCATTTAAGGCATCCAATGTGTTATATTTCTGTTTTAACCAATCTACAAATTGTGAACTATAGATGGGGGAGTCAAACAGATAACCTTCATCTCCGTTGTATATTCCTGATTCGTTCGTAACAGGATCAACAAACAGTCTGAAATTGGGACCCCAGGTGACCTTGCTAAGCGTGTCTACCATACTATTAATAATCAAATCTCCTGCATCCCAAATATTCCTTAAAGTATGGCCAGAGTACTTAACCTTAGGTGTAAAATAAACGGTATAGGCCGTTTGGTTCGCACTCGGAAGAACAACATTTGCATGCAGCTCGAGCGTAGCTGAATCCACTTTGCGAATATTCTCTTCACCGGATTGAATAACCTCGCCTGTCGTCGGATTCATGACCACATACAGCGCCGACATCGCATCCACATAACCTGAAATTTGAAACGTGGGTACCGTTAAGGTGACTTCTCCGCTATCCACGATATTCTCTTTCTTCAGCACGCCCGCTCCTTCATAGGCTCTCGGCATATAAGCGGAAAGGGTCAACCCTTGGGCTCCTTGTACCTGCAGGCCATAAGTAAAGCCTTCCTGGTCTAAGTAATCCAGCATTTTTTGCCATGCCCATGCCGGAACCTCCATGACAGCCGTATTGATATACATATCCATTGCCCCATGTGCCTTCATATATTGCAGTACTTCAACATCCTTATCCCAATTTGCTTTATTGATTGCAGGATCTGTTTTGGAGTAAAAGAGCAAATAATCCGAAGTAAACATACCACCGATCGGTACGAATGGTTTACCATCCCAAATCATCGTATGCGACTGGTTAGCATACCAGAAATGAGATTGTCCCAGCTTTTCATCGGTAAAAGTACCGTGTGTTAATGGCTTGTAGTCCGTATTGGACGCAGCGACTGTCACTTCAACTTGCCCCGCTGTTTCCTGCTCTGCTTGCAATTTGTGGAGACCCCATGCCACAGTATAGCTGTCAGCAGGCACTCCTTCAGGCAGTGTAAAACTAAACGATGCCTGAGCTTCCACATTAGCTTGGAGCTCGGAAGTATTCACAGCTGCAATCTCGGCAACATACCAAAGCACATCGCCCTTATAAAGGCTTAAATATCCCGTCGTATCAAAATCTACGGCTTGATTCAAAGCATACGTTACATTTCCTGCATAGGATCTAGGGCTGGCTTGGTTCGGCTGAACCTGCAGATTAGCTATCGTTGCCTTTAGCATCGGCACCGCAGCATTCGTTTCTTCTTGTTCAATATTCAAATGGCCTACTTTAACCGATTTCTCGCCATTAACTGCATTATCGTAAGAAATATCTACAATGCCGGTACGGATTTCGTTTTTTCCTTTTGGAGCATTAAACGGAACCGTTAATTGAATCGTTTCCGTATGCTCCTCACCAGCCGTCCAAGATGTTTTATTAAACTCTTTAACCGCCCTTGATACAACTTCCCCCTCATATACTAATTCAACGAAGAAGCTAAGGCTTGCATTGACTGGGGCAATGGCTTTATTCGTAACCGTAACGCCTACTTGCTCTTCTCGATTCACCAACGATTTATCTAACGCGCCTGTTACGTATTCATATTTAACGGCTGCCTTATCAAAAGGTTTGCTTAATCCATTCGGCTGCCACCCCCAAAGGGCAGGCACAACGGCGATTGCATCGATGCCATGATTATACAAACCGTCGCTTGCTCCTTGTCTTGGCGTATTCGTTAAAAACGTGAAGTCATGCTGTCCTTGGCTCAGATCCGCGCTGCTTAATTTGTGCCAATAGAAAGGCATGCCCTCAGCAACAAAGATGGAGCCGTCTGTCACAACAGGCGGGGTTGTATAGGAGCCCTCGTCCAGCTTCCAGTTCCAAGGAGACATCCAAATGCTCAGCCCCGTAGCTAACGCCCAGATATCATAGCTTCCTGTTTCTGGTATATCCACTTGATACTGCGCAGTTGCCGAGGTACCTGGTGTATTGGTTTGCAGCAAGAGATAAGTGCTTCCGCTTGCCTGTGACTCAGCCGCTCCATGATAACCCCCTTGTGCAGAATGAGCGTTTTCTCCTTCCATCCATAAATAATTTTCTTCGTCTGACGGTTCAGGTACAATGGGAGCCGTTGGTTTACTCAGACCATCCGGCTGCCATTCCCAATCAACAGGTACGACGGCGATCGCATCGATGCCTTGATTATATAGACTATCGTTCGCCCCCTGCCGAGGAGCGTTTGTTAAAAATGCTAGGTTGTGCTGCCCCTGAGTCAGCTCGGTGCTATCTAGTTGATGCCAATAAAAGGGCATCCCCTCCGAAGCGAAGACAGCTCCCTCCGTGACAACGGGAGGTGAATGATATATGCCTTCGTCCAGCTTCCAGCTATAAGCGGACATCCAAAGACTCATACCTGTCGCCAGCACCCATATATCGTAGCTTCCGGTTTCTGGTATATCGACTTGATACTCCGCAGTCGCTGATGTATCGGGCGTATTCGTATGCAAGGCGAGGTATTTCCCTCCGCTTGCCTGCGATTCATCATTCCGATAATAACCCCCTGGAGAAACAGATAAATAATCTTCCCCTTCTGTCCACAAGTAAGCATCCGCCCCTGAAGAAGTATCCCTTAAAGTACTTTCGTTTGAAGCTGCGCCATTCGATATGACCGGTAAGCTTGAAAATAATAAGAGAAAGACAATCGTCCATGTCATCCCCTTTTTAAAAGCCTTAAACCTCTTGCTCCTCATGATTAAAACCCCTCTCCTTTTATTAAAGCGCTTTCATTAACCATGATATGATTTCAGCCCCATACGGTAAATGGAGGATTCGAAAGTTGCAGGGGGAATATTTCACATTCGGACCGCTTGGCAAAACCACTCCATTGCTCTATCGTTTATATCCAGCTCATGAGCTCCATCAACTACTTCTCTCGACAATCGATGCATGATATTCAGCTGCCCATAAGGCACGGCTAGTTTATCAAGCTCTTTAAGCGCATGTGCATAGTGGAACAGTTCATCCTTTTTACCCACCTCAATATGCAGAAATCGCGGACAAATTAATCCTGCTATTTCTGCGTCTAGAAACTTATTGCCAGCATTAAACCAAGTAAAATCAGACCAATCATACCTAAAGCGATCGTTGAAAAAGCAGGATGAATACGCCGCCTTAATACGAGTATCCGCTGCTGCTGTAAAGAGGGTATAAAACCCGCCATAGGATAAACCAATCATACCGACTTGGTCAGCGGCGATATCATTCCGTGATAATAAATAATCCAAGCTCCGCTGAATTTTATAGATTTCCACCGCAGCAATAGAGCTGCCCACCTGCTTTAATTGTCTATCGATAGACGCCCTGTCATACGGAGGACCGTATTCCCCTTCCTTCCAGAGCAGAAGCTGTGGCGCAAATACAGCGATGTTCCTTTGAAGTACTCTTCGCGTCATATCATGATAGTTCGTGGGACCATAGAAACTGGAACATAATTCCGGCGTGCCTTCTCCTCCATGCTGTGAAATCACGAGAGGAAAAGGCCCCTCCGTCAGTGGCAGGAATAACAGGCCGTACGTCGTCAGACCATATTCCCCTTCAACCATAACCCTGTAAATTTTGCTTAAACGATCTTGGGCAACCCATTCAACTCGAGCATTAGGTATTGATGAATCTAGCGCTGGATCACTCAGCGGCCATCCTAACATCGCTTTGAATTTCTCACGATAGGGTTCTAGTCCCGCTTCGTACGTATCTATCGATGAGGTATCCGGGCGGAAGAACTCCGCCCGATTCTGATTCCCAGTTGCACGCATTCGCTTGATGAGATGATCGAATTCGATCTTTTGTTTCTCACGATACCAGTTTCCGATATCTGGATCTTCTCCATATAAGTCGTTCTTAGAACCGCTCATTCCATCACAGCTCCTATTCTTCTGACTCCATCATGCTTCCTTCTGACAGTATTTTGTCTGTCACGTTTAATTTGAACGTTTTAATTTCAAACTTTCCTAGTGTGATTACCTGCTTCATATTCAATGAAGGAATGTGAAGCTCTGTCGTTCTGCTTTGGCCCGTCGGTTCAAACAAACGAATGATATAATCCTCGGATCGTTCCGCTTTCTTGAATGTCGTTACTAGAATGCTCGAATCACTCAGGATCAGAGATGACTCTGGTCGTTGTCCGGTTCCAGGAGGGAAGAAGGAGAGCGCAAATGGCTTTTCGTTAACCGTAAGCGCGTCGCGATCCACAGTCGTCAGAAGCTCTGAAGCTTTTCCCGCGTTAAACCAGAAACGGTACACTCTTTCTCCTTGGTCGATTCGATTGGAATAACGATCCTGCGGCATGATCGTTCGATCATGAATCGGATGCCCTGTGTAGCCTGGAGAGCGAAGCAACGAAAGACGCATCTCCCCATTGGCATAATCAGAACCGTACGTTCCATCATTCATTTCGATCATCACAAAATCATTTTCTTGATCATGGACAGCTGTCCATTTTTGGGCGACAACCTCTTTACCATCTGAAGGCAGATCATCCATACCATACGCCACTTGACCCTGATATTTTGCTTGCTCATAAGGGGTCGGAACGGAAAGCTTCAGCATTTTGCTTTTCTCGTTCCAATGCACGCGGAGCTGCACTTCAATAAGAGTACCGCTCTTAGGCAATTTATAGGTTTGCACGACAAAAGAATCATGATAGTGAAAGATAGCTTCTATGACTGTCCTCACTTCTCCGTCTTCAATAACACGCACAGACTCCAGCATCTGCTCCGTCACCCCAGAGAACTGTGTCCCTTCACTCGCGGACATTAATGCAAACACGCCTGCCACTTGGCGAAAGCTTTGTACGTTCATTCCCCAAGCATCATCATCGTCTTCGATAACTAAGGGCATGAATGCTCCAGGTTTTACCGCATCAATTCCATGCACCCGATAACGATCTATTAATCCGGTTTTACAGTTAACAATCACCTCCATTTCTTCGTTTTGAAACGTTATGCGATGATTGTGAGTTTTAAGTTCCAGCTCGGGTTTTCTCGGTAAAACTTCCAATTGAACATCAAAACGATTCATTTGGCCTGGAGCGAGAACGGCCTGAAATACGGTACGTTTACGCCAATCCAAATTAAGGTTGCTCTGCTCCTTTTCCGCCTGTGATGGAAGACGAACTCCCTCTTGATAGACAACAGGAAGTGAGAACTCATCGTTCCAGTTCTGATCGGATAATTGAAACTCGCATTCCACGATGGTTGAGATAGGGTACGGGTGCGGATTATAAACCAAAATAGGAATCTCGCCTTCATCCGCTTTGCGTTGTCCCTTGGCAAGCGCAAAGAAGGTTTTGGCTTTCAATCGAGAAATGATTTCGAGTCCATGATCAACTAAACGCAAGGAAGCCTCCTCTACGGGTTGAATAGAAGAACCCGGAAGCACATCATGGAATTCCGTGACCATGAGATCACATAAAGCTTCATGAATGTCATCATAGGGATAGCTCGTTAGACTCAGAAGAGCAGCGTGCGAAGCCATCTTTTCCAACATATAAATTTCATTTTCCAACAGCCGGTGCTTTTGTTTAATCCGGATTTGTGAAGTGTAGCATCCAACCGCCCATGGATTAATATCCGATTTATGATGAAGAAGCTCTATACCACTCTCTTTTAATTCTTGGAAATAAGCTTCCGGGGTGGAATGCAGGATTTGAGTATCCTGGCTGGATGAAATCAACTCCTGCAGTTGAACGAGATCCAATCTGGATGGCCCTCCGCCATGATTGCCAATTCCCCAGAGTAAGGAAGCAACAGGGTTATGCTGTTTTTTCTCCAGCCACTCCTTCACTTTATGATCGGCCTGACCTTTGGGGGAATTGTACATCTCAAGCGCACGATGCCCAATAATCTCTGAACCATCATAGCCAGTCCAAATGAAATCCTCTCCAGGCAGCTCACAGTTAACCGGATCAGGACGACAAAATAGGTAGGAATCGAAGCCCGATTTTTTCATAATTTGTACAAGTCCCCGCGTATGTCCAAACGGATCGAAATTAATTGCGGTCGTGGGGTAGGAATYGAATTTTTCTTTGAAATAGAGTCGACCGAGGAGCATCTGGCGAACAAAAGATTCACCTGATGGCATATTACAATCTGGCTGCAAGTACCACCCGCCCATGATATGCCATTTCCCCTCCCGAACAAGCTTCTGAATACGCACGAATAACTCGGGCTCGTACTCCTCTACCCATTTGTACAGCGTAACCTCGTTATGGTTGAAAATAAATCCATCAAAGATCTCACACAGTTCAGCGGCAACTCGGAAGGTAGAAATAGCCTCTGCGGCTCCCTCCTCCCACTCCCAAAGCCATACCGGGTCCAGATGGGCATTGCAGATGAGATGAAAATTTTGCATGTTAAAGCCCCCTATCCCAGTTCAAAACCACACCCAGACAGGGTTTATTTTTATCCAAAATTAGTTTCCATGCCTCTGTAGCTTGCTCCGCTGGAAACTGATGCGTGATGAGTGTTTCTGTCTGCAGCCAGCCTTCTTCTATTCCACGAATCGTTGCATTCATTCTTTCGTTATCCCATCCCGAAGGATTGTGAAGAGTAACTTCTTTCTCCCGCAGAGATTGGATATCAATTCTGCCATCCGTCCCTAGGAACCCGGCGGAGACCAGATGTCCGTTATGACGCAAGTAGGGAAGACATTCATAAACCGCGGCGAGCGAGCCTACCGTATCCACAATAATGGAAAGATCGGCATGCAGTGAAGAAAGCTGCCCGCTTACGTCGTTCTTGGACGTATTAATCGCGAGTGCCTCATCCGGGAGAAGCGCTAACCGCTCCTCATGTCGGCCCAGCACGGCAACCTTAGCCCCCCGGTGAATTAAGGTTTGAGCTGCCCACTGGCCGACAAGACCGTCGCCAATAACGACGGCCTGATCCCCTTCCTTCACCGGTGGCCGAGAGCCGCAATTATAGCCAACTTGTGTAAGCACAAGCCCGGCAAACGCCACAGGGCTCATCCCGTCTGGAATTTTCCATACTTGGTTAACGTCCGTTACCGCTGGGCTGACATGGCCTCCTTCACTAAATGCCATTCCCTTTACTTTGCTTACCGTGGCAAATACGCGCTCACCTGCTTGAAACCCCTCTACCTGATCACCCAACCCTCTAATTTTACCGACCTTTTGATAGCCGTTGATCTGTGGAAATGGCAAAGCATCACCCTCAAGGTATGGGACTTCTCCCGCGATTCGTTCGCCCTTTAGGAAGGAAGATTCCGTTCCAATACTAATCCAAGAATGCTCCACGTCGATGACGATATCACGACTCCCTAGCTCAGGAACGGTTACCTCTTGATATTCAACCTTGCCTTTATCAACGAATACAACACCATAGCCTTTCATTGCCAGATCCCCTCCGCCTTGTATATTGGACTTAAATATCGAAATCGGTTTGTGGATAAAAATATACCTTAATCGCTTCCTGCTTATTTAATAAATCAACGGCTTCCTGATACCGATCAAACGTATAATGATGAGTTTGCAAACATTCCATGTTTAATTTCTTATTTCCCACCAGGTCGATTAGCAGCTCATGATCCCTTGGACCAACATTGCGGTATTTATAAGATTCCAGCTTCATTCCCTTGTACCACAGATGCTCCGGATACTTCACTTCTCCGCGAAGAACACCAAATATAACGATATGTTCATCTACGTACTCAATCAGATTTTGCACAGAAGCGGCCGCCCCGACACAATCGTAGCCTAAATCGAATTGTTGACCCTGCAGCTCATCGACAAGGCAAGTCTCGCCAAGTCCAAGCTCTCGAACCTGTCGTACTCGCGTTTCATTAATATCTACTCCGATAACACGTGAAGCCCCCCATAGGCGCGCCACCTGAATGGCCAGCATTCCCGCAGGTCCTAGACCGGACACGACGATAGATTTGCCCCGCAGATCGCCAAATTGCATGATTCCAATTACTACACATTTCAATAGTTCAAGCGATACTGCTTGTTTATCAGAGATATGATCTGGCAGTTTGATGAGCTCCTCTTCACGGAAGCATAAATACTGCGCATAAGCCCCGTTACCATCCAAATGCTCAAGGGCAGCCACACGGTCCCCCACATTCAGCGTACGCACGCTTTTTCCCACCGATTTGACTACGCCAGCCAGCTCATGTCCCGGAAACCCCGGGGGTAATGGGTAATTGGGAGATTCATTATAATTAAACATATTGCGGCCAGCCAGCATATTCATATCCCAGCGAGGACAAGTTGACACCAGTCTTATCTCTACCAATACCTGATCATCAAAAGGTACCGGAATTTCATGTTCTAAGATGGTATACGTATTCGCTCCTGTAATTTGCAAAGCTTTCATAAGACAGCATCACCCTTCTATTAGATGTTCAAATGCCTGATAATAAAGCCAATGCCCATAATCATTCGGATGATTAATATTGTTGAGCAGAAGGCTCTCTGGCGTTTTTCCTGCTCGTAATTCTTGTTTCCAAATCTCATTCACATCTGCAACGCCGATATCATATTCCTTCCCCAAGCGACGAAGAACTTCAGCGTATCCATCCATTAGCCCACTCGTATATTTCCACAAGGGATTTGGCTCGCAAGGCGTAACAAGCACAATATCTGTTTCACAGCTACGCATCGTAGTTTCTATAATCGTTCGAATATTACTCTCGTAAATAGCATAAGGTACTGCCACTTCTCCCTCGAATAGATTCTGATCATTCATCCCGTACCCTATCGTTAGAAGATCGGGTTGATTAGACACAATATCCTGCTCTATGCGGGCTGCGCCTCCCGTGCTTGTCTCTCCTCCGATTGCTTTATTAACAACGCGAAGGTTTCCACTCGAGCTTATAGCAGATAGCCGATGCGCAAAACGTTGATAAAAAGTATAGCTATCCTCACTTGCCTCTCCGCCTTCGCTAATGCTGTCACCAAAAACCACATAAACAGCTTCTTGTCCGGCATTAAGCTTTTTCATCGTGTTTTTTAATAAACGACTAGCCCCCAAGCTCATTCCGGCATTTAATTGATGTTGATGTTGCTCCCTCTCATATTCGTAGTCTATAAATACAGTGAAACTGCGATTACTGTATTCCTCAAACAAATGATGATCGAAGTTCAGGTTTTGAAAGAATACATGGTCAGCCCAATCCCGTATACTGCTTGCGACCGTTCTTGCAATCAGCCCAGTTTCATAATCAACAATAAAATCCTTTCCTTCTTTATAACTAACCGACTTCACATGCTCGGAATTCGTATGTGTTCTTAAGCTCAAGCTTCCTTTGACGATCGGGTGGAATCGCAGCTGCTGCTTTTCTTGCCCCACAAAAACGAGTGACTCCGCTGTTTGTTTCACGTTATGCACTGACATTTAGCAAACCTCACCCTCCCATTTAACTTTTCACTGCCCCTGCCGTTAAGCCTTCAACGATGTACTTTTGCAAGAATAGATACAATAGAATGACCGGCATGGATACCATAACCAAGTCAGCAAAAACCAGATTCCAATCCGAGGAATGCTGACCAAAGAAAAAGTATACGGTCAAGCTTAAGGTGAAGCGGCTCGCCGTATTTAAGAAATAAAACGGGGTAGTGAAGTCATTCCATACCGACATAAATGCAATAATTAGGACGCTGGCGCTTACCGGCTTCAGCAATGGGAAAATAATCTTCCAAAACAATCCGTAAGGGCTAACTCCGTCAATCATTGCGGCTTCATCCAATTCTCTTGGAATGCTATGAAAAAAACCGATGTATACGTAGGTTAGAAAAGCATAATTCCCAGCAATATAAAGCAAAATCACGCCTAAATAAGTACGAACCAGATGCAAATCAAACATCAGCATATACGTCGTAATAATGGAGGAAGGCAATATTAAGCCGGCAATAATAACCGTTTGCAGCAGCCTGCTCACCCGGTTATCTCTCCGTTGAATGAAATAAGCGGACAGTGAACAGAAAATAACGATAAAGAATACACTAATGACGGTTAAAATCGTTGTATTCCATAATGCCTGAGGAATCTTGGCATTTACGAACACATCTGAATAGTTATGCCATAGGTTCCATTTCGTCGGGAAGGATAATCCTAAATCTGAAGCCTCCGCCTGTGTTTTGAAGGAGTTCACAACGACCAAGTAGATAGGAATGGCGATGATACAGCTAATGAACACAGATAGAGCTTCCCATAATGTTTTACGCAATACTCGCATTCCACTCACCCTCTGTTGTCTTTATTTAGATATTTGTTCGTTATGGATACAAGGACGAGAATGATCACAAACAATAACAAGCTAGCGGCAGTCGCTTCCCCATTTCTTCCTTGCGAGAAACTTTTGTAGATCATTGTGTTAATTACGCTAGAAGCATTCCCTGGACCGCCTCCAGTAAGCGCATAAACGATATCGAATACTTTTAATCCGCCAATGAGCGAAATAATAATGTTGGTATTCACAACGGGGAGAATCATCGGGAATATAATATGCCTCTTCTGCTCCCAATTTGTTGCTCCGTCAATCTTGGCGGCTTCAATCATCTCTTTCGGAATGGTCTGAAGTGCTGCCAGAAACAAGATGACCGTTAATCCCGTCCACTTCCATATTTCAACAAAGGAGATGGAATACATCACGATATGGCTATTTGTAAGCCATTGTTGGGTTAGAAAACCAAGATGAAGGTTCTCCAATAACACATTGATAAACCCCCGGCTCGGGTGAAATAGGGCTGTAAATGCCAGTGATACTGCAATCGGGCTTAGTATGACGGGAAAGAAAAGGGCAGAGCGCAAGAAATTTGTACTTCTTAGCTTTTGGTTTACAAAGTTAGCTAATATAAACCCAAGTCCGACTTTACCGACTGTTGTGACCACTGTGAAAATAAAAGTATTCTTAAATGCAATAGAATTGCTCGAATCATCAAATAGGGATATGAAATTTTCAAATCCAACGAGCCGTGTGTAATGAAAGGTGGCGTCTAGATTCGTGAAGGCATAGAAAAAATTTGAAATCGCTGGCCACACGAAAAAGATTAAAAATATACAAAGTCCTGGAGCTAGCATTGAGTACCTGTAGTAATGACGCTTCAGCATTTATTTGCCCTCCAAAAAAGAGAGAGAGTTTCTCTATTTCAGAAACACTCTCCAAATTTGCTTTTCATATCGACTATTTCTAGAAAGCTTTACTTGAAGTTCGGATCATCCTTAGCTTTAGCGTTCTTCACTAATTCTTTCTGTTCCGCTTCTTGCACCTGCTCTGGGGTTTTCGCGCCTGCTACTAAATCCTGCAGGAATGCTGGATAATCCCCGTATCCATAGGCAGGGATGCCTTCGCTAGGATTAACGCCGGTTGGAGCAGCTTTTCCTTCCTCTCCAAACTTCTGTGCATCAAGCTCAGCAGGTGTCAGAAGTGTATTCGTAACTCCCTTGATGGCTGGTATACCGCCTTCTGCGCCGAAATAAATATTTTGAGTCTCAACGGATTCAAAGTAGTTGACGAATTTTTGAGCCGCCTCTTGATTGCTTCCTTTCACGACATACATAGCATTAGGCGCATATACCCCAGCAACGTCCTTGCCCCCACCATTAAAGGGAATAAGGAATGCTCCAATATCATTCGTTTGTTCAGGGTATTTGGCCGCAATATCGGTCATGACCCATGTAGCCATTGGATACATAGCTGCATCCCCATTTGCCAATGCCTTCTGTGCATTATCATAAGTATCCGATAAATAATCTTTGTTTACATACTTCTTATCAACAACTTCCTTAAGGAAAGTCATCCCCTGTCTTTGAGCATCAAAATTAGAAAACGTAGCTTTATTGGAAAATACTTTGTTTGTTAATTCCTGAAGGCCAGCCTGCGCCGCACCGGACTGATGGGTTGGAATTTGCAATGTCCAAGCATCTTTGGCGGACAAGTATACTGGGACTTTGCCTGCCTTGCTGATTACTTCAGAAGCAGCCCAGAACTCATCCATCGTCGTTGGAATTTGTAAGCTCAAGCTTTCAAAAACCTTTTTGTTAAACAGCATAACCGCCATATTAGATCCGCCGTAAGGAGCCGCATAAAATGTTCCAGCCGAGTCGAATGCACCTGTCCAAACCTTCTTATCGAAGTTAGCCATCCAAGGCTGATCCTCCTGTGAAACGAACTGCTCTTCCGGTTTCCCTAAGCCGTAGCCCTCATTAACGCCTCCATAGAAGAACAACAGATCTGGCTTATCATTCGTGGCAAACCGGGTTTTGATTAAATTATCCCCATCTGCGCCCTCAGGAAGCTTCTCAATCTCTAAAGTGATTCCGACCTTCTCTGCAGAGCCCTTCAGAACCGCTTCCATACCGCCCTTTAACCAACTCGTATGCATAAGTGCCTTTAGAGTAATCTTTTCTGGCGGTGCTGATGGTGAAACATTTTCCGAGGTTGGAGCTGCACTGGCTTCTGACGGCGTATCCGTTGAATTACTGTTGCTATTCGTTCCTGCACAAGCTGCTAAAACAAGCATGGTAAGAACCGTTACTATCCATAACAGCGTTCTCTTTGTGGTGAGACCCCTCATGTTCATTCCTCCAAATTTGTGATGTAAATGCTTACAAAACCAATGTTATGTTTTTTGCTTCTTATCGTAAATGGCGAATTTGAAAGTACTAGGGGAAATATTTCACACTGGGCAAGGCTGCATTTTTAATGTGTTATACTGAACGGGGAGGTCGTCTATGCTGTCTTTCAAAAATTTACAAACGAAATTATATGTGACTTATTCGCTTGTCCTCATCGTCATTGCACTCATTATCAGCACTCCGATGTATGTATATTTGAAAAATAATATTGAAACCAATTTAAAAGAAAATGTGGACAAGCTTGTAAGCGGTTACTCCAATGCTCTGGATGTTTATTCCACCATTAATAACAACGTAACCACCCAGCTATATATTAATCGTGACAATTCCAGCTATACTGCCGTCCAATATTTAAGCTCTATCGCCTATCTCAAAAATACGAGTCCCACCGAAACGTTACAGTCCGAAAAGGCCATTCAAAACTCCCTTTACTTGAATGCTGCCGTCTATCAAACGATTCATAGGATTAATTTGTTTACGTCAAAAGGTGACTTCTACTCAACTAACGAAGCTGACGTAGATATTATGCAAACCATCCTTGCGAATGATGGATTTAAGAATGTTCAAGCTGCGAAGGGCTCTTCCTTATTGAATTTTTCGGAGAAGGACAGATGGCTATCCCGTGATTCCGAAGCCGTCTTTTCATTTCTGCGTCAGATCAGCTGGGACTCGCATCCCGTTGGTTTTCTTGAAATCCAATTCAAAGCTTCGGATTTATTGCATGTAGAGGAATTAGATTCGAAGCAGGATAAAGAAATTATGATTGTACAAGCGGACCAGGTTCTTTATTCGTCTACACCTCCCTCATCCAACAAACTAGCCTCGATCCTTAAACAGGTTGGCAATGGGAATACAGGGAACGGCTTCATAACGAATGAAAAGGGGACTAATGATTTCTATATGTATCAGACCTCTGAGAAAACAGGCATAACGATTGTAGCCATTATTCCAAAGTCGCAACTTTTTGCGCCATTGCTCTTATTTCGTAATGTCACGATCATAAGCGTTCTACTCCTTATTGCGATCTCGGTTTTTGTTTACTTTATTCTCGCCAAAATTTTAACGCATCCTCTTAAAAAGCTAAAAAAAGCGATTGATTCTATTAATTTAGGTGAGACCAATCAAGCCTTTATTGAAAATAAATTTCATATGGGTGAAATCGAAATTATTAACCGTTCCTTTCTAGCCTTGAACCAGCGTTTACAAGATAGTCTTGAGGAGACTGTTCAATTCCGAACCTTGCAAATGCAAGCTAAATTCGATGTGCTACAAGCTCATATCAATCCTCATTTTTTATTTAATATGTTAGGTGTCATTACTGTTTTATCAGATAGAGGCCAGCAAAAGGCTGTATCGGACACAAGTAGAAAACTTTCTCAATTCTTACGATATTCGATTTCTTCCGGCTCGTCGATCACAACCGTAAGTGAGGAGCTAGAATTTGCACAGCATTATTTGGATCTATTAAAATCTCGCTATCAACACCGGCTACATTATGATATAGAAGTTCCTGAATGGCTTTTAAATATTCAAATTCCCAAATTAATGATACAGCCTATTATAGAAAACGCCATTCAGCATGGTTTATCGGATAGCGATAAGCAATTGAAAATTCAAATTATCGGTAAAATAATCGGAAATAAGTGGGAGATACGAATCAGTGATAATGGTGTCGGGTTTGAACCTGCTTCTTTGGAAACGTTGAAGCACAACATTCAAGGCTATCTTGAACGCATTCAAAATAATCAAACATTAAACGAGCCTATTTCAATTGGAGGAATGGGCCTAGTGAATACGATTGCTAGACTTCAGCTCATGTTCAAGGAGCAATATCAATTCTCCTTCGGCAATAACGAGGATTGCGGAGCCTATGTATGTTTCCATGGCTACATCAAACTTTAACATAAGTTCCCTAACGTATCATGTAATGGAGGCGGCTGCCATGAGGATTATGATTGTTGATGATGAACCCTTCTACATGGATCATCTTAAAGAAGTAATTGAAAACAGCGACTTTAGCAAAAGAGAGCAGACCCAGATTGTCGCCCAATGTATTAGCGCTAGCCAGGCACTGGAAGCCATACCGACCGTTCAACCCCATTTAATCTTTACCGACATCAAGATGCAGCTCATGAACGGGATCGAGTTTGCAGCCATCATTCGGCAAAATTGGCCTCATATCATCGTCGTAATCGTGAGCGGTTACTCTTCCTTTGAATATGCCCGGGATGCCATTCGGGCCAATGTGGAGGACTACCACGTCAAGCCGGTTGATCCTTCAATCATCGAACAATTATTAGATAAGACGAATACACGCATTAGCTTGGATACCTATCTTCAGCAGCAATCTTTATTAAATGAATTGCTCGAAAACAAGAGTATAGAGGGAAGTATCCAAACCACTTTACAGCAGTGCTTTCCATTCTCTAGCTATTATGTGTTTTGCTTTAATAAGCCTACATTTTCACAAGATAAAGCTCRTTGTCCCACTCTGACGGAGCAAGAAATCCAAAACAAACTATCTTCGAATCCTTTATTGCTAAAGAACGAGAAGGCTTGGATCGTTTCAAGAAATGATTTCAAAAGGGGATTTATTATCCTCGGATTATATCAATGCGGCGACCAGCGGATTAAACAACTTGCTGAGGAAATTGTTCTGATGATCGGCGGTTCAGGCAGTCACCCTTCCATCGCCGTTAGTCGAAGCTTTAACGATATTAGACAGTTTCACCAGGTTGCAAATCATCTTCACGATGAGCTGTACCATCAACTGGTCATTGGACAATCCAAGACGATCTTTTTATCTGAGCAACAACCCGCTTTAGAAAAACTCAATCTGCTCCTAAGCAGCACCGATGAGAAGAAAATTGTTATTGCGGTGGATAAAAAGGATTGGAAGCTGTTAAAAAAAATGATCTTCCATTGGTTTGAGCAGTGGGAGGAGCACTCCTGTCCGAACCTCTATTTACAAAGAAATGGCAAGCAAATGGTTCAATGGTTAGAAAAGCATTTCCGCTCATTAGAACCCCTCATAAGTATCACAACGGAGAAAGAAATGGAGGAAATCATTGAATCCGCCTACTCCTATTCAAATGCTGCTGAGGATATCTGGAACTTGCTATCGCATATTTTCCGATTTGAAGACCATGACCCCGCCAGTAACAAAGGAGTCCGATTACTTGAACAAATCTCCGACTATTTATCCGCGAATTTGAGCGAAACAATTTCAATGACTCATATTATGGATCGATTTCAAATTTCGAGCACCCATTTAGGAAATCTATTTCGCAAGCATCATGGAGAAACCTTTGTCGAATATTTAACTACTCTCCGCATTAATAAAGCGAAGGAGCTCATGCGAATTCATCCAGAGATGCCTCTAAAAGAAATTTCTGAAATTACAGGTTATACAGATCGGCACTATTTCACCAAAGTATTTAAGCTCGTTACAGGTAAATCCCCGACAGATTATAAAGATCAGCTTCTTCAGGAATAGAAGTTCGAGGCTTATTGATTTTTGTCCCAAATGGATTTTATAAATAAATAATAAGAGAGACTCCAAGGCATCTGCTGCCTTGGAGCCTCTCTTCAATAACTCTTTATACCTGAATATTCCTAAGGGGGGTTTGCTGCCGACATTTAGCTATGAACAACAAGTGAGGTGAGCGTAAGTTCCACCTCCGTATCGCCCACTGCCACTAAATGTATTTCTCCATAACCGCTTGTCGGCCTAAACGCAAATGATTTTACCGCCGAGCCTAGTTCCGGTTGTATAAGCTCAACGCTTCCAACAGCCTCAACTCCTTGCAAAAACACCGTATATTCGCCTGGAGTTGAGAATCGGAGTCGCAGGCTCATTTGATCCGATTGAACATCAAGCAGCTCGATATCAGCCAAAGCGCTTATTCGAATATCATGCGTTCCAATCCGCACCATCTTCGTTACCGGATTTGTACGTTCTCCTACAAGCAGGCTAAGCAGCTCAGCACCTTGGTAATTCGGGTACAGGTAATCAGAGGTTTCCCATTTCAGCAAACTTGTTGCATCATACAAATGAGTAGGATACCGGCTATCGGCGGCCGTCGTTTGCCTTGATCCGCTTACGGATAAGCCCTCACTGATTTTGGAGTAGTCAATGCCTCCCGCATCCAAATAATCCTCCCATAAACCAGATGACTTCATAGATTCATATAGCTCCATCAGTGCAATCCCGTAATCATGCCCGGACCACTGGACTGGTCTCCCGAACCAGGTAGAAGGAAGCGGCACACCGTTGCTCCGATAGATGGATTGCCCAAAGGAAGCGATAGCTGAATATTCCATAAATGTATGGCTGCCAAAAAATCCTCCCTGGCCGTCAGCTTTCTCTATGCCATAACTTCCGTCACTCCATAGATAAATGAAAGGCAATCCTCTACCCGCCCACAGCTTCGCATTTTCCAAATATTTGTCTTCGCTCGTCAGTGTGTATGCTTCCACATTGGCTCTTACTGCAAGTGCCGCCGTTCCCAGCTCAGGAATCATATTTCTCAGCTCCCATGACTGCGAGCCTCTAGGCATCGTAAAGCTGTCATTCATATAATTCAAGCCGGCAAGGCCATAAGTTGTCGCATTTTCATTGCCAGTCAGCCGAGCATGTCTAAGCATTTTGAACAAAAATTCGGCATTTGATCCCGCCGTTACGTCCGATAATTGGCCGATAAAAGGACTCGTTGGAAATCCTTTGCGTTTAATGAAGGTTTCGTAATCCCAATAGATGCCCTCCGTTACATCAGCGGGATTTACGAGCTTCGCCGTTGAGATCAAGGAATCTACATTGACGCCTTGCATAGCCTCCATCGTTTTTGCGGTTATTCCTTCCAGATAGAAAGGAAGAATGTAGCCATAAGCAGAATAATTGCTGCCTAACCCAGCCATTGCTGTTTGAACCCGCTGCTTCGCGATGTTTTGGTAGGAGGCGGCGGCGTATTTATTCAATAGGGCATATGGTGTAATAAATGCAGATGTAATCATTGGCGTCGCCGCAGGCCCGATACGATTCATCCATTTATGATCAGAGGGCGACCATAGATTCTCAAAGCTGGTCAGAATAGCTTCGCTTTCCTGCTGCATCGTTCCATGTGCGTAGGGGAGCGGCTCTGCAAGCCCGTGCTCCTGCGTCCACTCTTCAATGGTCGCGGACATTTCCGTCCCTTCCTTAACAAACAACTCGGATTGGAGCTTTAGTAATTGGTTAGCGCCTAACTGATAAGACTGCCGAACCGGATTTTCATTATTGGCGCTAGCTGTTGTTTTATCGTAAAAGGTTGGGATGCCAGTTGCAAACGTCGCATTTTCATTGACCCCTTTAAAGATCGAAGGAATAAATAAGCTTAGTTTGGTAGAAATCGTGTCTTCGCCTCGTTCAAGGCGATTGGGTATGCCAAAAAATGCGGACGGTTGATCATTTATACCGTCCCATTTTTGCCTGGCATCCCACATTAATCCAAACATCAGCTCACCTTTTCGAACGGCCATTAACGGCACCGTAATTTTTCGCGGATGAGGAACATAACGATAAGCGTCTACATTATCGATGACAGCATCGGTATTCGAGGACTGATTGTTATTCGTCATATCGTCCAGCCACTCCAGACCAGGAAACAGCGCTTCGTTAATATAATCGCCCTGCACATCCGTCATTGAACGAATGACCCGGTAGTTCGGATCGAGCGCTGGAACATCGGCTTCGCCAAGCAGCAGCGTTGGTCCGATAATCGCTGCAATATTCCTTGCCTGATTCGATTGCAGCATGTGCTCCAATTCCAGATTCCCTGAGGCAGTTTCTTCAACATGGATCGCTCCTGACCATAATGCTCCATCGGAAGCCTCAAAGGATATTGAGAAGCTGGAGCCCGTAGCCCCGCTTGCATAAAGCTCCTTTACCGTAAGCTCGTCATGTATTATTTCCTGAACGCTACCAAGTGAAGGCATAACGGCGATTCTGCTCCATGCGCCGTCGCGTTTTGCCTCCAGCCAGCCGTAGCCGTAGCCCTCCAGTCCGGTATGGCTCGGAGCCGGGAATACCAATCGCCTCTCTCCATTTCCGATAATGACGTCATCCGGCTGTCCGCTGCCGGGCAGCGTTGCCGGCAAGCTGAATATGCGGGATAAGCCTCTCGTCGTTGCGATGCCATTTCCTTTTACCGAAAAAGCGATTGCGCCAGCCCCTGTATCCAGCACATTGACATTATAGACAATTTGTGCGGACTCTCCTGCCGATAGCGCAGTGAGATCAAAACCTGATACTGGCGTTATTTCAAGAAAATCCGGAGCGCTTAGCTGCAAGTCAAGTCCCGCTACGCTGGCGCCAATATTTTCGATTTCAGCTTTTATGACAAACTGATCGCCCGGCGATACGATTTCGTGGGCCGAAGTTTGAAACGTAGTCAACCGAATTTCAGGAGAAAGATCTTGCTTGCGCAGCAGCTTGATTTCCTTGACTACAATCTCAATGCCGTCCTTCATGCTCGGATAGGTGGCCATCGGATCGATTCGAAGCTTAGTGATGTTCCCCGTCCAGCCTGCATGCTCGCCCATATCTATCAAATAATTCTGGAATTCCGGAATCTCTGCAGCGGTGTTGCGAAACGATATTTTTCTAGATTCGCTCAACCTGTCTGTATCTACTCCCGCATCCGTCCCGAAATAAATAGCGGCATTGGCGGTATGGTTCACCTTCATCGTTAAGCTGACATAACGGTATTCAGAAGGAATATTCGGATAACCCGCGCTGTGCGGCTCCAAATAGAAGGTTGGATTCGATGTAGAAGCTCCGATTGGCTGATCTGTCGTAAATAAATGAACACCCTCCGAATTCCGATAAACGTGATTCACATCAATATGATTCGCCCAAACGCCTGTATCCGAATTCACATCCCAGCCGAGCAGATTCGACCAAGGGGCCGCCGGCTTGCCATACAGCTCATCTTGCTCCTCCGCAAACAGCTGCACGCCGCTTGTGGTGAAATCCCAATCGGTAACCTGATTTGCCAGCAGCGGAACTTTCGTATACTTTGCAGAAGCTGCAGCTCCGGCTATTTTCCCCCTTACTGCCTTTACTTTCATATACGTTGATGCCGTTACGGTCAGCCCCGCTGTTGAAGCAGGAACAGCTATTCCATTTAACGCCGTATCCGTCGCCGGATCATAAAGCGGCTCCGTTCCATCCGTTGTGTAGATCAGCGAATCTGCGAACGCCGATTGTATAGCAATGGTCTGAGAATTATGAAATATAGCTGAATTCGTTAGAGAAACCGGATTTACTCCTGCTGTATACGTTACTTGCTTCTGGTCTTTGATCACACCATCTAACAGTGCGATAGCTTTCAACGTGGTAGTCGCATTAATTTCGATCGAATCATTAAATATAATATCGCCTTCGATCAAAGTACCGTGGGTAAAGCTTGGCTCCGAACCGTCCAGTGTATATCGGATTTGATCGGCTCCAATGACGGAAATATCAACCTGCTTGGTTTGTCCGAAAAAAGTATCGCCGCTGGATACCGTCAATTTGGTGTCTAACGGATCCCCGACAAAGACGGTCCCGCTCTTAAACATCGTAATATTCGTATCCACATTCGTTCTGCTGCTCGTATAGACGGGGGTAAGCTCGACTCTGTAATCCTTTCCTGCTTGTAAACCGTCAACAAAAACATATTGATTTCTCGGTCCCGTATATTCGACGGACTGCGGGCTTCCATTGTCGGTTATATTTTGATAATTGACCTTAAATTTGGAAACGCTTTCATTAAAAGCGGGAATAAAGAGATAAAAGCCGTTTGTATCGCCTGCCAGTTCTAAGCTGTCACGCTCTGCTTCCGGCCTTAAGTGGTTAAATAGAAAATTATCCATGGTGAATCCGACATTGGCATTAGCAAATACGCCAACGAATCCTGGCAGAGCCTCGGAGGATCGAGTGACATCGACAATGGGCGTTGCTGAACCATTTAAATAAGTAAGAACACGGTCGCCATCAACAACCTGCTTCACGCGAAACGTTTCCCATGGCAATACATCGCGGTTTAACGCCGGTACGCCATAATCCTTAATCGCCCGGAACTTCCCGCTACCCGTATTGGCAATAGAGGTGCTCCCTTCAAAAAAGTTCATTTTTGCATCATAGCTGATATGCGTCTTCAGCTGCGAGTCCCAGCCATCGCTCCAGGCTTGCTTCTGAAACTGGATACCGGCCTGTTTATTCAGCTCCCTATGCGTAACCGTCATATCAAAGGAAATCTCAAAATCGTCGTATTTATGAGTGGGGTTGCCGTTGAAACCATAATCAAATACACCTACGGTTGAAGCTTCTACTGGCCCAACAGCAAGCTGCCCGCCACTCAAGGCTACATGTGCTGTATCTCCTGAGAACTTGAAGGCAGAGCTGCTTCCGTCATGATAAATTCCGTTTTGCAGTGTACCGGCTTGAAAATCCAGTAAAAAGGTGGAACCCTCTCGAATGACAGCGTCATTCGAGCTTGCTTCCGCAGTTAAAGGCTTGCTTGCCAAGCCGGCTGGCAATAGCAGAATAACCGTCATAAGGACGGCAAAATACTTCTTAATCCTAATCATATCAATCACTCCTGTCTCTGATTTTTTTCTCGATATTGCCCTGGCGTTATGCCTTCTTGCTTGCGGAAATATCGAATAAAATTTTGCGAATTATTGTATCGCAGCCGTTCGGCAATCTCCAAAATTTTCAAATCGGTATCAACCAGCAGCTTCTTGGCTAACTGCAAACGGAAATTCGATAAATAATCGCTGAAATTGAGACCTACCTCCTTGCGAAATACACCACGGATATAATCCGGATGATAACCGATCCGGGATGCGCATAATTCTAATGTAAGGTCCGTTTCAGCTTCTTCGTGGATCATAGCGAGCATTTGATCGGAAATTTTGGCATATTGATTTTTCCGTTTCTTCTCTAGTACATTCATCATCGGATAAATAAGAATTTGGCTAAACCATTGCTCCATTTCCTTAATCGTCTTGAGCTGATACAACTGGTCGATTAATGACTTTTCTCCATCATAGAGAGAGTCTATCGGCTCACCCAGGCTTTGCGCCATTCGAACTAAATCCAACAGGAAGGATGTCAAAGGAACAAAATATTCTCTATGCCCTACCTTCTCATTGAAAATATCTTGAAGATACTTATGAAGCAGCTGGTCAGCCTGAGCATAATCAGCAAGCTTGATTGCATCCAGCAGCTCTTGTTTAATCCCATCCGGAATATGCGAGAGGATCGTTCCCTCCGGCTCGACATCCATAATATGAATAATGCAGCTAGGACCCATGCGTATCGTATATTTAAGCGCCTCGGTTGCGTCCTGATAGGCCCAAGGAGCAGATTCAACCGTTGGATAAAACCGGCTAATTCCTACGCTAGCTTTCAAGCCCAGAAACTGATCAATCTTTTCTCTAGTCTCATCGGCATACGCATTGATTTTAAGCTTGAATAATTCCTCAGACGTCTCATTACTGCCGATCAGTGTAACCTGTGTGCGCTGCATAACGACAGGCTTCAGCCTTTCGCTTTCATTCAAAACCTCGCCGGCAATATTGTTTATAGCAAATAGCAACAGCTCTTCATCTCTATTCTCATACCGGGTTCCCTCAAGCGTATCAATCTGGATCGCCATGACGCCAATATAATGCCAATTACGGTTTGACGTTATCGCATCCATTCGCTCCGTCATTTCTTGGGCCCTCACTTCTCCCTGATAAAGCTTGATCATGAACAGCTCATCAACATAGCGCTGCTGACCTTCGACAATGCCGGAGAGACGATTTTTCGCATACAGCATTTCATAGACCTGGCTGTCAATATATTGAAACTCATCACTGCTGCGCTTGACTGTTGATCCTTCTTCCTTCTCAGCAAGAAAGCGGTAAAGACGACTGATCGGGCTGTACATTTTTCTAGACCCCAGCAAGGCAACAAACAATGTACCTACAAAAATCAGCAAACATGCCGTGTAGGTATACCATTTAATGACCTTGGAATCCTTCGTAATGAGATTCACCGATGAAATGGATACATAGGTCCAGTTATTATAGGAGGATTTGCGGAAATTGACGCCCATATCGGTATTTATCTTCGCATGGTTATCGCCAACCGCCTCTGCCGTGGCAAACATAAACTGCAGCTCTTTCTTATCGCGAAAATCCTGCCCGATTTGTTCTTCATTGCTGTGTGCGATGACAATCCCGTCATGATCGAGAATCATCACCTCGCCAAGCTCATTGTTATTGGTCAACAATTTCGTAATCTCTTTATTCATAAATTTGATGATGATTAATCCCGAGGGGCTTTGTGCATGTAGCGGCAGCTTTTTGACCAAATGAACCTGCTTTCCCCCGTCAGCAGTCGTCCAAAAGCTTGACTTGTCAACCTTGGCGTAGCTATGAATCATTTCCTTTTGATTAAGTGCTTCCAGCCGCAGAACCTCCGTGCTGTTGTCGATCACCCATCCGTTGTTGAAGCTGACGAGCCATATGTCATTTATACCGAGCTCGAAGCTTTGCAGCTTATGTAAGCCTTGAAGCAAATCATTCACAGTTTCGAATTGATTAGCAGTCAACGGCATATTTAAAGCTGAGCTCACAAGAGATGAATTCATAAATTGAACAGCAGATAAGTCCGCCATCTTCAAAAGCTGCTCAACACTTTGCTGTGTTTGTTCCAAATTCAGACGATTGGCCTTGGTTACTTTATCTTGAATAATCTCGGAGGACTTATAATAAGAAAGAACGCCAAGAACGATGACAGGAAGAGTTCCCAGCAGCATGTTGAATAGAAATAATCTCGTTAAAAATTTCGGCAGCCGGTTTCCTAAAATAAGTAAAACCTCCATATTTTCAAATAACTTAAGGAATTCACCCTTCATAAAGCGGTGAACCCCTGTCTCGTTATTGTAGATTAACTATTCAGGAATGGCTACGAATCTACCATTATTTCTGTACAGCGCTGTATTGCTCTGTCAATTCCTGAATAGCTTGGTCTCCCCCGCTTTTACGCCATGATTCTATCGCTTTTTGCCAAGCGCTCTCATCGATTTCGCCCATAATGAATTTCACCCTGGCATCGGTAAGAATTTTGGTCATTTCGGGTCCCTTCTCAGCCAAGGTCGTCGATTGAAAGGCTTCTACTGGATTCGGCACTACAATTTCAACATTGTCTTTAAACATTTGTTTGTATTTTTTTACGATTGGCGCATCCTCGCCTGCTGTCACTAAAGCACCGTCATCGTAACGAATTTGGTTAATCGAATTGATATCTGTCTCATAGGCTTTGCCATCGGTACGAACCGGTACTCCGTTATCTTGCTTGTAGTGCTTGCCCTCAATTCCCCATTCAAATAAATTTTGAATTTTCTCATCAGACAGCTTATCCAGGAAAGCAAGAATGTTTTTTAGCTCTTCCTCGGTTTTTACGCTCGTTTTCGGGAACATATACAAACCGTTATATCCGCCGTTGAATAGCATCTGACGCTCGCCCGCTGGACCGCTGATTCTGCTAATTACATCAAGCTCGGCATTTGGATTTACTTTGATTAAATCATTAAAACCACTGTTCACATCATCTAGTGCGCTAATAATCAACCCGGCATTTCCTTGATTCATCGCTTCTACGCGCTTTGTACCCGGCGTAATCGCAAAGTCCTGATTGATCAGCTTCTCCTCATACAACCGTTTATAAAGCTTGAGCACATCCAAATATTCACTCTTGAAAAAATCAGGAACAACCTTGCCGTCCTCAATGCCATACATATTGTATCCGCCATGCCAAGCGAGCAGCGCTTGGAAACCGTTCATGCCTCTGCCTTCGTACATCCCAAACGTATCGTTTTTGCCATTTTTATCAGGATCTTGCGTAGCAAAAGCTTTGATCACATTGTAGAAATCATCGATTGTTTTAGGAGCTTCCAATCCTACCGTATCCAGCCAATCCTTGCGCAAAATGATGCCTTCGCGCGCCACAGGACGGCTGCGGAATACACCGTATGTCTTGCCTTCTATGGCGATGTTGTCAAGCACAAGCGGATTCAGCTTGCTCAAATTTGGATAATCTTTAAGGTACGAACCAATTTCCCAGAACATGCCAGACTTTGCTGCGTTAATGATGCTTGGGCTTTTGTTACCCGTTATCATCATAATTTGCGGCAGCTCGCCGCCGGCAATGGTCGCATTGATTTTATCCGTATAAGCAGAGTTAGGAACCCATGTAATATCAAGCTTCGTCCCGGTATATTCCTCAATGAACTTAATCGCTTCATTATCCGCTTTTGGCGGCTCAACCGAATAATATTGATTAATCATGGACAGTTTGATCGGTGCAGCAGGCTTAGCCGTTTCCTCTGGTGCCGATGTAGATGTCGGCGGTAATGACTCCTTCGCACTGTTTGTGCCTTTGCCGGCTCCCTGACTGCAACCAGCCAATAGGACCGCTGATAGAATGATAGCACCACCAAATCTCATAGCAGCTTGTAAGCGATTCCAACCCTTCATTTAAAAATCCTCCCCTTGCTCTCATAGTTTTATATTAAATGACGACGCATCATACGTCATCCTTTAACCGAACCCAATAGAACCCCTTTGGCAAAATGCTTCTGTAAAAATGGATAGACCATTAGAATCGGAAGCGTCGATACCGTTATCACAGCCATCTTGACGGACTGCGCCGGAATCGCAAGCGATTCGCTCATCTGGCTTGCGTCGCCAATGCCGCCTTCCGCCATAATAACGACCTGTCTTAACAAAACCTGAATCGGCCATTTAGCCGTATCATTAATGTAGAGAATGGCCGTGAAAAAGGAGTTCCAATGCCCTACCGCGTAAAACAACGAGAAGGTAGCAATTGCCGGCAATGAAAGCGGAAGCACGATTTTAATTAATATTCCTATATCATTGCATCCATCGATTTTTGCTGCTTCCTCAATTCCATCAGGCATCTGCTGGAAAAAGTTTTTTAATATAATGAGATTGAATGCGCTGATCGCACCCGGAAGCAGCAAAGCCCACAGCGAGTTCATTAAGCCTAATGCCTTCACAACCAGAAAGGCGGGAATCATCCCTCCGCTAAACAGCATCGAGAAAATGATCATCAGCATAATCGGYTTTCTTCCATGCAGTTCTTTTCGCGATAGCGGATAGGCCATTAAAGACGTAAATATGATGTTGATCGCAGTCCCCGCCAATGTAATGAAGATCGTATTCAGCAGGCTGCGTACAATTGTATTTGTCGAGAAGATGTACATGTACGCATCTAATGAAAATTCCTTTGGAAAAAACACGACGCCGCGCCTGGCAAATTCCTCTGATGATAGGAAGGAATTAAAAACAATATATAAAAACGGCAGCATAGCGAGTACGGCAAACAAGATTAAAGCCGTAATATTGACAATATCAAATAACCGCCCGCCAACAGTTCGGTCTTTCATGCTAATTCACATCCTTCTTCTAATAAATGCCTTCTTCCCCAGCCTTCTTAGCGAGTGCATTTGTTCCAAGCACAAGAATCAACCCAATTACGGATTTAAACAGTCCTACAGCTGTGCTGTAGCTGAATTGTCCTTGATTAATGCCGGTCGTATAGACATAAGTATCGAATACCTCGCCAACCTCTCGATTTAAAGCATTAAGCATTAATATAATTTGTTCGAAGCCCGTATCCATAAAGTCTCCCAGCCGCAAAATCAACAAAATGATGATCGTGCCGCGTATAGCTGGCAACGTAATATGCCATAGCTGACGAATGCGTCCTGCTCCATCGATTTTTGCCGCTTCATACAGCCCGGGATCAACCCCTGCCAATGCAGCCAAAAATATGATTGTACCCCAGCCCGTTTCTTTCCAGATAATCTCCGTCATGATCATCGAGCGGAACCACTCAGCGCTAAGAAGGAAATTAATTTTCTCTCCGCCCATTTTCACGATAAGCTCATTGATCACGCCACCCTCAACCGTAAATAAAATGTAGAAAACACCGACTACAACTACCCACGAAAAAAAATGGGGAATATAAATCAAAGTTTGTACAAACCGCTTGAAAAATTCCTTTCTAACCTCATTCAGCATGAGTGCTACAATAATCGGCAGCGGAAAGAAAAACAGTAGATTATACATAGCCAGCACAACTGTATTCCAAAATAGCAGACCAAAGGTTGGTTCGTTGAACAGTCGGATAAAATGCTTCAGTCCGACCCATTCGCTTTTCCAAAAGCCCAGATAAGGCTGGTAGTCTTGAAATGAGATCAACACGCCCCACATTGGAAAATATTTAAACAAAATAAAATAAACAAGCCCAGGCAACAACATGAGATATAGCCAGCGATCACGAATTAATATTTTCATGCCAATCCTCCCCAAAAATCCTTCTTGCGCTTAGGGTCATCCCGATGGTAGATCGAATAACCTGACTTTGCTCCCGCAACATCGAACACCTTACTATTCAAGTCATATTGCAAGACCGCCACCTCGTTCAAATCTTGCAGCACTACTGCGAATTTTTTCGTGACGAGATATCCCGCTACGATGAATAAACCCTTATCCGGAATCTCAATTGGGACAGCATTACGTATACGGTTAACCTCGCTTTGCTCCTGCATTTGAACAAGCTGATCGCTTGAAGCATTTCCCCAGTGCTCCCTTGTGCCTACCCCCACCAGTTCCAAATAATGAACCTTCCTTGATAGTCCGAGCTCTTGAATCCGTTTCATATAGATCCGCGCATGCTCCACCGGCACACGAATATCTTTATCGCCATGAGCAATAAACAACGGGGTAAGCAAATTTTCGGCCAGCGCCAAGCCGCTACGTGATTGATAAGCCTCCGGATTATGCTTGGGAGGAAAGCCTATCCATACATCCAATTCATCGCGGAATTCTCCAATCTCATCCTGCTCATACCAAAGCGCATAATCCGAAATGCCGCACATTGCCGTAGCTGCGGCAAAAAAATCCGGAAACTTTGCGATTATGGCATAAGCGTTCCCGCCTCCGCCGCTTCCACCCTCGAAATAGACCAACTGAGAATTACTAATGTATTCTTGATAATGGTCTTGCACAAACCGGACTGCATCTATTACATCGAGCAGCTCCCACCCATTGCAGTCAGGGCGGCCATCAGAGAAAGCTCTCCCTCGCATATCAACCTCGACCACAAGATAGTTGCCACCCCCGTAAGGCTCTTCCCTATGTTCGAAGGGTGGGATGCTCATATGCCATCCATGTGTCGTGACTAAAATAGGCGAAGGCTCTGTAGGCTTTAATATTCTCATCGCCAGGCGAAGACCAGGCTCCTTGGATGACGGGTAATAAATAAAATCACAATAGGGTGAATATTTATTAAAGCGTTCATCATGGCTTTGGCGTTTTTCTATAATCCGATCCTCATACTTCTCTAAGGTCATGCTGCTTGTGCTCCCTTCAAATGCGGTTTAATTATTCCAAGCTTATCGAGCTGTACAATTACCGTCTATAATCATCGCCGAGCGAGTTGGCTTAACCTTGCACACATAATCTTTAGCGAGTCACCATAATCATTGACGGAGATAGCCGAGAAAGGGCAGCTACATCAGTCATTTCAATATTTTCGAGCCCCACGCTTTGCGTGTAAAATCAAAAAAAATAAGCCTCGGATTCCACTTTGATTGTGGTTTCTGAGGCTTATTCTTTCAGCTCCTTGCGACCGAACAGGCATTGTTTTCCCATTTCGTCAGAGCCTCACTATTTATAAGGAATAAGGCAGTCATTCCATACTAAAAAAACCGACTACTCAATGTCGGTTTCTTAGTCACAGCGAAGCGAATACTCGACTAGCTGCAGATTTTCTCCAATTTTATTTTGAGCGATGCCGTTGTAAAGGGCTTGCCAAGATACTCGCAAACCCTATTTTCAAAATTATACTAATTCTTAGTTTCTCCATCACCGGCGATAACCTGAACATTAGTGAATACTGCCTTATTATCACTTGTACTAGCTGGATTGCTGAGTGCCAAACCTATATAGACATCATCATTCATAATCGTTTCAAAACTGCTGACTACCGTCCAGTCCACTCCATTATTTGAAATTGAACCGGTAAATACATTGCCGCTGCGATTCAGCTTAAGCCACAATGGCGGACTACCAGCCATCGTCTGATCGACGGTGCCTCCCCCCTCATTTTCCCGATATTGAAAGGTGGCTCCATTAACTGGGGTAACCATCATGTCTACATGCTTAGCGTCCACGTCCAACGTCTCACGAATCATCAAGCCTGCTTTGGCCCATTCACTCATTTCTTCCATCATAGTCACTTGCGCTATAATCGATCCATCCCCATGCAGTGGCTTATAAATATAATTTAATAGATCGTTATTTCCCCAAATATCGGTTGAACTTCCTGTTAACGTGAATGTCTCGTCCGCCGCATCATAGGATGCATCGCCAGTCTTCAACCCGATATTTCTAGCTTTCCAAGGCTGTGGCAGAACAGCATCATAATCATGCTCCACAGGCGGCTCCCAGCCTGCAGTTGGCCAAGCTCTTCTCGCATCGATTGCTTTAAGCACATTCCAATCCCAAGCGCCATAATTAAAGTAAGAGAGATGTGTAATAGCAGGAAAGTTCTCTCGAATTCCGCCATACACCGCTTGATATTCGTCATCCGTCCAATTGTCATCGAGCGTCGGCACGATCGCTACTCCAGAACCAACAAGGAACGATGTATCGGATAAAATCCCGTTCTCGTCATAGACCCATTCCTCATCGAATCCCCAATCATCGAAATAAGCCATCGGAGCTACAAAATTTACTGCATCCTTGAACTTCGAAGCATTTTGGCCAACCTCTACGAATTCCGGAGGCAAAATGAAAACGCCCAGCTCCATGCCCGCTTTAATCTGCTCGATATCCTCACGAACATCCTGCACATAGCCGCCGATTTGATCCGTTCTCCATTCATTCCATTCAATCCTGCGAGTAGAATCTTCATCAAAGTTAATATCCAGCGGCGAATATCCGTATATGCTCTCGTACAGGTTAACCGTGTAGCTGCTTACATCCATATTGTAATTATCGAATCTCAACCAATCGAGAACCACGCCATCTATATCATAATTGCTTACGACCTCTTCAATAATCGAGCGCTCATAGGCTTGAACATCGGGATGGATCGGGTTGACGAAATACTCACTGCCATTCGAGCCTGTATAAGGAACTGCAATACCGTCAACTAAAGCGTGCATCTGCCAGCTTGGACCCTTATGAAAAGCTGCCTGATCATGGAACTGAGGAATCCATGCACGAACCTCAATACCCTTCTGATGCGCCTGCGTGATCACTTGCGAAAGAGCATCAAAGCTCTCATAGCCATCGGCTATGGGGGCGATCGCACTGTTGTAAAATACATGGCCTGAAGGCACTTCATCGTCTTCGTCCTGTTTGACACTCATATTAATAATATCCACATTGTACTTAACGGCTTGCTCAACAAAGTCCGCTACATCACTTGCACTACGAAACTGGTTAACCGTTCGTACCGTAATCTCTGTTTTGAACGGCGTGTTCTCTTCTTCAACTGGCGAGGTTACTCCCCCGTTGCCGTTTCCACCAACATTCCCGTTTTCCGGTTTGATGGGAAGCTGGCTTAATTTAACTTGCAGCGAGCGGTCCAGGATAACCACCAGCTCCGCACGTGTCAATGGATTCAAAGGCTTAAATGTGTTTGCAGAATTATAGCCGCGCATTATACCTTGAATGACCACATTGCCAATTGCTTCCTTGGCCCATTCGGCAAATTGTTCACTATCCGAAAACTCCATCATCGCTGTAGATTTATCCACTTGCAATTGAAGCAACTGATTTATGACGACAGCGGCTTGCTGCCTTGTAATGAACTCTCGCGGCGCGAATTGCTTTGCACTCTTGCCGCTGATATAACCCGCTGCGACAGCCTTTGCAACATCTTGATAAAACCAACTATGCTTAGGCACATCCTGGAAGGTCAGCTCCGATTCATTCGTGAATTGAAAGGATCGATTAACAAGCGCCACAAATTCGGCTCTTGTTAAAAGCTGATCCGGCTGAATTGAACCATCCCCGTAGCCTTTCAACCAACCCTTATCCATCCATTCTGTTAATTCCTTATTAGCCCAATGATCGACAATATCCCGTTCCGATTCTGCCTCCGCTGCAAAGCTAAATGAAGTGAATAACATACTAAAGATGAGCATTAATGCAACGATCCTATATGATTTCAAATGACTCATGCTCCGGCCCCCCTATTGTAGATCTGGGTTACACCTTGCTCCACTCAATATTCGGCATTTATTTTCTTAACATTTGCCTGCCATTTCTCCGTTTTAAATTCGAGCAGCCGCTCCAGCCCTGCTTTTTCTGCGTCATTTGATGTTTTCTCTAAGATGGATGCGACCTCATCATCAGATTTAGCAAACACCATATTTGCAAAGGCTACTGTGAAAATATCAGAGATTTGCTGTGAGATAATGCCGAGCTCTGAATCAGGCAGCGGATCCACATTGACAAATTCGGTAATGTCCTTCGATGTCTCCCAAGTGACAGAGCTTTGCGCTATCGTCTCCCATGATCTTAGCTTCTCCGACAAGGCCATCTCCAAGCTTACCTTGGCTTTATCGATGAAGGTCGTGTTGCCCGCCCAGTTGAAATCTTCAAATTTTCTCATCGTTTCCGAACGCTTATTGACGTCCCCATTTTTATAGTTTTCATTCGGAATTGGAGATCCATCCTCATTTTGCTCATCCCAATAAAGGCCTTGCGGTCCGAAGAATAGAACCTTCTGTCCTTCAGGTCCTGTAAGCCAGTCATAATAAGCGAAGATTGCTTCGGGATCTTTGGCTTCAGTCGTAATAACGTTGACATTCCATCCTAAGCTTTCAAATCCACTCACAAAAATATTCTTTTTGTCCAATCCAGCTTTATGAATCGGCCAAATAATTTCGTAACCACCGTCTGGTTTAACCTTAGTCAATTCACGATGCCCTTCTGCTCCGTAAGTTGTAATATTCGATTCGACCATAACAGCCACTCGGCCTGTGTTTACTTTTTCTTTGACTGCATCCTGGGTTTGTGTAATAGCATCTTGGGTAATCAATCTCTCTCGGAATAGCTTGCTAATATACTTCATCGTTTCCTGAAATGCAGAGTCCTCATAGATCGAGACTAGCTTGTCGCCTTCCGGATAACCCCTCATACCGATGAATTTGCTAGTTACACCTTCTTTGAAGCCTCCGTACAACAATTCCAAGCCGGCGCCCTTCTCCCCAACTTCAAGCGGTACAACATCTGGGTACGTGTCTCTGACTTTAATTAAGTAATTGTATAGATCATCGAATGTTTCCAGCTTCGGTCTGCCAAGTTCATTATAAATTTCTATGTTTACCATCCATCCGCCGTTCCCAAAGGTTCCCGATGTGTACCAATTTGGAATTTGATAGATTTTCCCATCCTCGGAACGAAGTAGATTGAGCGTAGATTCCTTCACATACTTTTTGAAATTGGGATACTTATCGTAATACTCATCAAGCGCCACAAGCTTTCGTGCTTGAACCAAGCGGTCGACTGTCGCACCGCGATCAGTAAATATGACATCTGGCAAATCGTCAGAGACAATCATCGTGTTCAGCTTCTCCACCGATGCGCCGCCAGATTGAATCGGCTTAACGGTAACTTTCTTGTTGTCCAAAATCCATTTGGTTGCTTCGTTATCCGCCCAAGGTGCCGTAGTTAACCAATCATAATGACCATAAAATGAAAACGTTACCGGCTTTGGACCGTCGTTTCCTCCGGAATTATCCGGGTTGTTCGATACTTGCGGCCCATTGTTGTTGTTTGAACAAGCAGCCAGAAAAACCATCAGGACAATCAATAACGACACCCATCTCAATCTTGTATTCATTTTTTCCCCTACCTTCTTTTTTTTATTGGGACTATCCCTTTATCGAACCGATCAATACCCCTTTGACAAAATATTTCTGCAGGAAAGGGTAGGTCAGAATGATGGGAATAGTAGCAACCATCATCGTAGCCATCAGAAGAGACTTTGTCGTTATGCTTCGGTTTCTGTTGATATGTTCCATTGCGATTGCATTGCCGGACGACATTTCTGTCATAATATTCGAATTCATAATTTGCCTTAATAAGGTCTGAATGGGCAATAGCTCATCCTTGGAAATATAAATGGCTCCGGTAAACCAATCATTCCAATGCCCCACCGCCGTAAATAATCCGATGGTAGCTATAATTGGACCCGAAATAGGCACAACAATTCGAAAGAAGATTCCGTAATTGCTGCATCCATCGATCTTCGCGGATTCTTCCAGTCCGTCGGGAAGCGCGGAGAAAAAGGTACGGAAAATGATCATATGATAAACACTGATCAATCCCGGAATAATCATGACCCAGAACGTGTTCATCAATCCAAGGTTTCGCACCAGCAGGAAGGTCGGAATTAATCCGCCGCTGAAAAACATCGTCACAATGAAGAAAATCATATAGTAATTCCTTAGCTGTAGATCTCTCTTAGACATCCCGTATGCCAGTAGCGACGTAACGAATACGGACAGAATCGTGCCGATCACTGTACGCATCACCGAGATCCAGAAGGAATTCAACAATCGAGTATCCTTGAATACAACATTATAATTTTCAAGTGTAAATGCCCTCGGCCAGATCGTGACTCCGCCAAGTGCCGTATCTCTTCCTTCATTAAAGGAAATAACTAGAGAGTTCCAGAAAGGATAGAACATCACGATTCCCAAAATGACCAGGCTCGCATATATCAAAGTCTGAAATACTTTATCGCCCGTGCTAAGCCTCATGCTTGCATTCCCCCCTTTATATTGCAAAATGAATTACCAAAGACTAACTCCCGCCCTGCGTGCCACTCTATTGGCTATTAGCAGTAAAACTACACTAATAATAGATTTGAACAAACCAACAGCTGTCGCGTAAGAGAACCGTGAATTTTGAATGCCTACTCGATAAACATAGGTATCTATGACATCTGAATATTCTCTGAGAATTGGATTGGAGGCTAGCAATAGAATATCTTCAAATCCAGCACTAAGGATCCCGCCAATGGCCAAAATCATGAAGATGATAATAACCGGGGTTATACATGGAAGCGTCACTAAATACATTTGCTTAAATCGGCTTGCTCCATCAATAGATGCAGCTTCATACAGCGTCGGATCTACTCCTGCAATGGCGGCTAGGTATACAATGCTTGCAAACCCAACCTCCTTCCACACGTTGACGCTTACTAGAATCGACCAGAAGTACTCAGGGATGGATAGAAAATTTATGGGATGCTCTATGAGATCCAGTTTTGCGAGAAGAATGTTCACTGTACCGTTATCAACCGATAACAATGAGACAACGAATCCGGATACGATGACCCAGGATAAAAAATAAGGCAGGTAACTGACCGTTTGAATGATGCGCTTAAACGCCATATTTCGAATCTCATTAAGCATGAGAGCCAAAATTATCGGTGCTGGGAAAGAAATGAGCAGCTTTAAAAAACTGATAGCTATCGTGTTGCGCAGCACATTAAAAAATTCCGGAGCATTAAAAAATAGCCGAAAATTAGTCCATCCCACCCACCGACTATCCCAAATCCCTGCAAAAATGTCATATTGCTGAAAAGCCATTAACACCCCATACATCGGAATATAACTGAATACAAATACGAAAATGATTCCGGGTAAAACCATAGATTGAAGATCCCATTGTTTCATAAATAGGCTGCGTCTAGTTGGCTTTGAGTTGATTTTCATTCGCCTTTTGCTCCTTTGCCAAGATTAAATAAATCAGATAACATAGGTATTTAATATCTCTTGAGTTGCTAGTTTGAACCGCTGCTACCTGCTGCTGTAGCAACTCATCCTTCCTATAGGAATAGTTCTAACAATGGAATGGAACCGCTTTCAGTATACGAAAAATTCAATAGCACCAATTCTGATAAGGAGCATAACTGGCATGATACGATTACAGATATTTCCAACTCACTATGATTATTTTTACATCGTTTTTTGAACATTTTGAATATTTCGAATATTTTTTAGCTTAAATTCGCTTAAGTTATTCATAATATCGGGTGATACCTCCTCACCACTGCTCTCCATGGCTAGAATGAGAGCACCAACCGCCGGCTCCGTATTTAAAATAGTAATCGAACAACGCGGCGCTGCTTGCTTAACCTTTCGTTCAATAATACTCCGCAGCAGCCCGTCCTGATCGCCGCGTGTCAATATACTGCCTGCCAAGACAATATCGAATTTCTCCTCGTTCATGGCTAATCGATTGATAGTTGCTGCGGCCGCTAAACCCAATTCTTCGCCCTGCTTTATCAAGATACGCCTAGCTACTTCATCCCCTTGCTGCACGGCATCGAACAACAATTTTGCAACTTCGACAGGCAAATAGTTGGAGTAATCAAGGAAATTATCCCTTAACGCCTCAACGCTTTCATACCCTAATTTATTTATCAGCAAATTCGATAAGCTCGTTTCTTCCTCTCTTCCCTCCCAGGCACGCATTACACTGCGGAACACCTCTATACTCAAATCTTGCCCTCCGCCAAAGTCACCGAACATATAGCCGAATCCCCCGCATTGAAAGGATTCGCCTTTTCTGTTCATTCCCGAGCAATTCACCCCTGTTCCACAGATGAGAACAACACCAAATGGCTGATTCGTTCCTGCTCGAAGCGCTATTGTTGTATCACACGAAATATTTGTATTCGGAAGATTCATCTTCTGAATGATTGGCCTTAAGATGCGATAGTCGCTTTCTCTGTCCGCACCAGCTAAGCCAAACCAAGCAAATTCGATTTGATCAACGGTTAATTGGGCTTGCCGTAATGCATCTGAGACTGCACTACGCAGGCTTTCTTCCGCTTGATCACGATTTGTTTGGTGATTGCCGTTTCCCCCTCTTCCTACACTCAGAATGGTTCCCTCAGAATTAGCGACGAGGGCATAGGTTTTACTTCCCCCTGCATCAATACCCATATAATATTTCAAGTAAATCGTCACTCCTATTTATATCGAGTTATTTTTTCTCAAGTAGGCCGTTGATTCTCTAATTAATAATTGGGGTGTAAGCTTGGTGATCGTTGTTTCCTGAATCGTGCCGTTAATATGCTTCAGGAGCAGTTCAACACCGATAGTGCCTAATTGTGCTTCAGGTTGCCTGACGGTCGTTAATCTTGGGAAAAACCCAGCAGCCAGCACCTGATCATCATAACCTACGACTGAAATATCATGAGGAACACTTAGCCCTTCTTCGCTTAGAGCATGGATAACCCCAAGTGCAATGAAGTCATCTGCTGCGAATATGGCCGTCGGCAGGCTGTCATCTCTGATCCATTTCTTAGCTACCTTGTAACCATCACTTACCGTAAACTGACTATACTCAATAGCAAATGGGGTTAGCCCTGCTTCGGACAAGGCTTGCAAGTACCCCCTTCTTCGCTCCTTAACACTCAAGAACAGCGTTGGTCCCCCAATATGGGCAATCTCCGTATGACCTAGATCTATCAAGTGCTTCGTAGCCTCATACCCACCTAAATAATTGTCTACAACCACACTCGATACATCCTCATGCTCTTCTTGATTATCCAGTAGAACGAAAGGAATATTCTTTCTTTTCAACTCGGCGATATAGCTTTCTTCTTCAATCGGGGAGAGGACAATAATGCCATCCACCCTGTCCTTCTGAAATAAGAAATTGCTGGTGTCCCCTTCCCCCTCATTTTCCGAAATTGACAAGGTTAGAAAGTATCCTTGCTCTGCTAATTTCCGATTGGCTGCCTTAATCACTCTATCGTAAAAAGAATCGTTAAGATTCATAATGGTCATGCCAATAATTCCGGTCTTTCCTCGAATTAGGCTTTGGGCAGCGGAGTTGGGCTGATAATTCAATTCTTCCATCGCCTTTAATACCTTCTCCCTGTTCTTTTCACGAACAGACGGTGCATTATTGATGACTCGAGAAACCGTTACAACAGATAAACCGGATTTTTTTGCCACATCATGTATATTCACTGTAATGTTGTTCTCCTTTTAGTAAGTATTAAAGTTAAATCCTTTTAATTTCAATGTGATGCTAGCATCCATCCAGCATTGTGTCAATCCTGGATGGATGCTAGGCGTTGTGTACCCTATAAATAGCTGCTTAACGCACAATCTTGACCTCATTGAACAAGGCCTGATTGGAGGTAGAACTGCCTGGATTGCTTAGAGCGAGCCCAATGTAAGCTCCGCTGTTCATGGTCAACGTGCGTCTGCCAACCTCTGTCCAGCTGACCCCGTTGGAGGAGATATAGCCAATGAATTGATTGTTTATTCGCTCCAGCTTAACCCAGCGCGGCAAGGATGCGGCAGTTACGGTGTCCGTTGTTACGCCTCCAGCTGCCTGCCTGTATTGAAATGATGCTCCATTGCTAGGGGTGATAAGCATGTCGACATGCTTCGCATTGGCACCCAAAGTCTCACGAATCATGACTCCCGCTTTTGCCCATCCGTTCATATTTGTCATATTGGAAACCTTAGCGATAATCGATCCATTACCGGTTAACGGAAGATAAGCATATCGCATTTTGTCTGCGGTTCCCCATATATCAGTGTCTCTGCTCGATAAAGTATAAGTTCCTGACTGAAAATGGGCAGCTCCTGTAGTCGAGTTAATATCCGTGGTTTTCCACAGTACAGGCAAAGCGCCGCTAAGCGAGACATGATCGATTATGGCTTGACTATTGGCCGAGCTGCTAGAATTGCTCAATGCCAAACCTATATACACATTACTGCCCATTGCAATTGATGCGCTGCTCACTGCGGTCCAGTTTTCCCCGTCTGTAGATATCGAGCCTGTGAACTGATTGCCGCTGCGCTCCAGCATTAACCACGACGGAGGAGCTTCAGCTATAATATGATCGACTGTGTTCCCTTGGTTAGCTGCTCGGTATTGAAATGCGGCTCCATTCACAGGAGTTACGATCATGTCCGCATGTTTAGCATCCACAGCAAGCGATTCACGGATCATTAAGCCCGCTTTCGCCCAACCATCCATATTATTCATTCCTGCAACAAGGGCAACAATCGCTCCATCCCCTTGCAGAGATTGATAGATGTAGTTGAATTGATCCTCATTGCCCCATATATCCGATGAGTTGCCTGACAATGTGAAGACCCCGCCGCTATAGCTAGCACTACCTGGCTTAAAGCCAATATTTCTTGCCTTCCATTCCGTTGGAATATTCGCTGCATAGTCTTGTGCCACAGGCCAGGTCCTTCGCGAATTAATATCGCTTAGCACGTTCTCATCCCAAGCTCCATAGGAGAAGAAGGAGAGATGAGTCACTTGTGGAAAGTGATCTCTAATACCGCCATATACCTCCTGATATTCATTCACTGTCCAATCGTTATCCAGTGTTGGAACAATCGTTACTCCAGAGCCAGCAAGCGACGATGTATCTGACAAAATCCCATTGGCGCCATAGACCCATTCCGTGTCAAATTCCCAATCATCAAAATAAGCCATTGGTGCAACAAAATCAATCGCATCCTTGAACTTCGCAACATTCTGACCAACCTCTGTGAATTCCGGCGGCAAAATATAAACACCGAGCTCCATATCTGCTTTTATCTGATCGATGTCTTCACGAACGTCCTGCACATAGCCGCCGATTTGATCCGTTCTCCATTCATTCCATTCATTCCTGCGATTAGAATCCACATTAAAGTTAATATCGAGCGGAGAATATCCGTAAATACTCTCGTATAGGTTAACCGCGTAGCTGCTTACATCCATGTTGTAATCGTCAAATCTCAACCAATCGAGTACCACGCCATCTATATCATAATTGCTTACAACCTCTTCAATTATTGAGCGTTGATAGGCTTGAACATCGGGATGGATCGGGTTGACGAAATATTCACTGCCATTCGAGCCTGTAAAAGGGACTACATTGCCGTCAACTAAAGCGTGCATTTGCCAGCTTGGATCCTTAACAAATGCTGCCTGATCATGGAACTGGGGAATCCATGCACGAACCTTGATACCATACTGATGCGCCTGCGTGATCACATGCGAAAGCGCGTCGAAATTCTCATAACCGGCGGCAATMGGGGCAATCGCACTGTCATAGAATACATGACCAGAAGGCACCTCATCGTCTTCATCCTGCTTTACGTTCATGCTAATAATATCGACATTGTACTGAACAGCTTTTTGAATGAATGCGGTTACGTCAGCGACATTTCTAAATTGGTTAACGGTCCGCACAATGATCTCAGTTCCGAACGGTGCTTGTTGGCTTGCCTGAACTCCTAATGAATGAGTAGGAAATAGAACACTGACAAATAACATAAACACCAGCAATTTCAAACCTTTTGTTTTAATCATCCTAACATCTCCACCTTTTTCGTTAAAAGTTTAAAGCATTTAACTTTCAGACTAAAAAAAATGTTAAAAACGTGAGATCACATATCGAGCGACTAACTATTTTATGATTAAGTCCTAATAATGGTTTGTTTTTTCAAGTTGTTATTCAATCCACTGCAAGCACCTCGAAAGTTTAAAGCTTTTAACTTTAGCTAGATATTATCACTCAATCGGAAATGCGTCAATAACTGGAAGAAAAATATTGTTCTTCAGTGCTAAGCGATTCAGTACTGTACTGACAAGAGGAACACTACAATCAGGAGGAGAACTAGATGCCTCGCATTTATCCGATCACGTTCGCAGTGGACACAAAGGGAATAAGGGGGGAGAAAAAGGAAAAGAACTCCTTGCACCCGTCCCCAAGCGGAGCGTGCAAGAAGTTCCTATCGAAATATTGGAGTTACAGCATCTACTTGTTCAACCTAAGCTTCTTCGACATACTCCCAATCTGGATAAAAACTATATTATTTAACGACGCCATGGGGATCTATAACAAATTTCCGGGAAACGCCGCGATCAAAATCTTGATAAGCTTTTGGAGCGTCATTTAATGATATAAGCGTGGCATTCACGGCTTTAGCAATTTGTGCACGTCCGCTCATGATCGCCATCATTAATTCTCTGTTGTATTTCATAACTGGCGTTTGGCCTGTCACAAACGTGTGGGACTTCGCCCAACCGAGACCAAAACGAATTTTCAATGTTCCAATTTTCGAATCCTCATCCACAGCACCTGGATCCCCTGTTACATAAAGTCCCGGAATTCCTAAGCTGCCGCCTGCACGAGTAACTTCCATAATGGAGTTCAATACCGTTGCTGGCGCTTCGCCATGCCCCTCCCCATGCCCATGCGCTTCAAAACCAACACAATCTATCGCCGAATCTACTTCAGGAGATCCCAAAATTTGATCAATTTGTCCAGCCAAATCACCATTCTCACGAAGATTAATCGTCTCACAACCAAAGCTTTTCGCTTGGGCAAGACGCTCTGCATTCAAATCGCCGACGATAACAACCGCTGCCCCTAGCAATTGAGCAGAATGCGCTGCAGCAAGACCTACCGGACCTGCACCGGCAACATATACCGTTGAACCCGGGCGAACCCCAGCACTAACCGCACCATGGTAACCTGTTGGGAAAATATCGGAGAGCATCGTTAAATCCAGAATTTTTTCCATTGCTTTCTCTTTATCTGGGAACTTCAATAACTGAAAGTCTGCATAGGGAACCATGACATATTCGGATTGCCCGCCCACCCATCCGCCCATATCCACATAACCATAAGCAGAACCAGGACGGTCTGGATTGACATTTAAACATATATTTGTATTACGTTCTTTACAACTGCGACAACGTCCACAAGCAATATTAAAAGGAACGGAGACCAAGTCACCCTTTTTGATAAACTCGACATCACGGCCCACTTCAATAACTTCACCTGTTATCTCATGGCCTAAGATAAGACCAGATGGAGCCGTTGTCCTTCCTCTAACCATGTGCTGGTCGCTTCCGCAAATATTCGTTGTAATCACTTTCAGAATAACCCCATGCTCACATTTACGTCCTACATTCAATGGATTGACACCCGGTCCATCCTTCAATACCAAGTCTGGATAAGCGGTGTCTCGTACCTCAACACTTCCTGGTTTACTATAAACAACTGCTTTATTTCCAGACATGTTCTCATCTCCATTTACTAGATTATTTAATTACAGTTTAGATGCTTTTTCAGCCTGTATGCCTAAATAATGAAGATTCTTTACCACGAAATTATGCAAGTGTAAGCTTAGTTATACGTCCATCGAAAATCCATTCCGCAACATAGACAGAACCTTTGGAATCAACGCAAATACCATGTGGTGAACTAAATTTATTATCCCTGTAGTAAGACTTAGGCAAATTCGGCCAGCCTGCTTGTTTGTAAGCCTGCTGATCTTCACCTAAATGACAGATCAACCGATCATTTTTGTCGAAGATCGTAATCCGACTGTTTAAGTCTGGGAAGAAGAGATCGTCCCCGTGATAATAGAAGCTGCAGGGCTGATCCATGTCATCGACGATGACTCTTTTGAAATCGCCCTGTAGAGTGAAGACTTGAATCCGATGATTGCCACGATCAGCTACATAAACTTCTTCTATCCCACTGCGAATATCAATCGAAATACCATGCGGGCAATTCAATTGTCCTAGTTCCGTACCTTTCCCACCCCACGAACGGATATATTCTCCTGCTGCTGTATATTGATGAATCCAGCTTTGTCCATAACCATCGGATACATAAATATCACCATTTGCCGAAACGGCTACATCTGTAGGGACATATTTAAGCTCCTCGTTATAAATATCAGGACGATCAGGTGTTCCCAATGTCAATAAGTGCTTTCCGCTCAAATCCATTTTCACAACATTACCGCGAGCTGTGTCTGTGATATAAAGGTATTCGCTATTTTGCTCCTTATGAAGATAAAATCCGTGTGCGCCACCCTCGAACTCTTCGCCCCAAGCCGCTTGAAACTCCCCGTTCTGATCAAATTTGAAAATGGAGGGTTTTCCTGTATGAAAGACATAGACATTATCCTGTTGATCTACGACGATTCCATGTGTATAGCCAAACTCCAAGTGAGCAGGAAGCTGTGCCCAGCCTTGAACAAGATCATAGCTGCGTGCGGTATTTCCTAATTGCGGTGTTTTGTTTGTGATCATATTTAAATCCTCTTTTCCTTAGTTGAGTGATTAACTTTTTTGTTAGCAAACGCTATCATGAATTGGCTCATCATTTGATTTAAGATCAGCTTCTACCCGCCCGCGAATCAACAAATGATAGTGTTGTCTGATATGATAAACTCCCAAACTAAATTAGTCTTTGAACAAACGAGACTTAATTTTGCACTATGTGGACATTTTGATAAAAAAACGGAGATTTTGATCATTGGCTTCTTCGATAAAAAAGAAGGGAAGGCTTTTTTGCCTCCCCCTCTTCTTAGTTAACCCAGTATCAATCTAGCAACAACTTCAAGATCCGACCGCTTTGGCCCTGAATTAATCCTTCACCATTTCACTATTAATTCGCCGTATTATTTATGTTCCAACATCCCTAAGATCATGACCACCGCTTCCGCTCTCGTGGCGTTCTCATTCGGTGCGAAGAGATTCTTCCCGCGCCCCTTAATGAGCTTCGCTTCATACGCTGCGGCCACAGAGGGTCTTGCCCACTCAGCTACCTTGTCTGCATCAGCAAAAGATAACTTCGCGTTCGGATCGACCTTGAGCCCCAGTGCACGAACGATCATTATCGTCATTTCCGTGCGGGTAATATTACGTGTCGGACGGAAGGTATTATCATCATAGCCCTTCAAAATTCCTGCTTCTATCGTTCGTGAAATGGAAGGTCTAGCCCAAGCCGGAATCTTATTAAGATCTCTGAAAGGCAGCTCCTTTTCTACGCCTTCCAGTTTCAATGCACGGCTCAACATGACTGCGAATTCACTTCGTGTTGTTTGTGCATTCGGTCGGAATGTACCATCAGTATACCCCGTGATGAATCCTAACTTAACTGCTTCTTCGATAGACAATTTCGCCCAGTGACTAGAAATGTCAGTTAATCCGCTGCCAGAAGAACCGTCGCTTTTCACATCAACTTTCACACTGCCAAGGCTTGAAACAACCTTCGACTCTAACTCGGAATCCACGAGCTTCATACTTGAAAGTGTAATTTCGGCCGATCCCGCAGTAATTGCCTTAAAGGTTAGTGTAGCCAGAGTCACATTCCCCTTCTTGCCTGCTGTGTTTCCTATTTGTGTATGCGCTAACTGAATCGTATTCTCTTTCAAAATCGGACTTACTCCGAACCCTTCTTTTCCAAAGTCCGCGCTCACAAACTGCAGTCGTTTCGAATCGTAAGTTAGATTAATTTCGTAGGCGTACAAATCGATAACATTTGTTCCATTCACTTTGACTTGAAAGGTTTGGTTCGCCTTTGAACCGGTATCTTCGATGGATAGCGAAAATGCTTGATCATTCGCAGCAAACGTAGTTCTCGGAGGCAAGCAGGATATACACAGAAATAATGCCAAGCTGCATAAAAGTAATTTACGGATCATCATTGAACCATCCCTTCGGTAAACAAAGATAAGAGTGCGAGAGTAGCCTATTAATGTTTGACCACTCTCTCACCGTTTACTACTATCAGTATATGTTGATAATCCTACATAACTAAACTATAAAAATCGGAGAAAACAACAAAATCTATGCATTCGTAGCAACAAAAAACAAAGTACTTCATTGAAAGCTTGTTATTGTTGACTGCCTAATTATTCTTCGCATCAGGGTATAATCATTTATTATTCTTTAACTCATTGATATAATCTTCCATCAAAATAACTCGGCTTTCCAAACGTGATTTTTCAGCGGCGAAAGCAATCAGATGGCTCTTTACAGAGACACCTGCACCTGTAAGCCCTTCTTCCTTCCCATCACTTCGAACAAGACGTACAAAATCGCTCATTATACCTGTATCACCGCCGCCATGACCTGCCAAGTCCGTATCCAAAGTGATAGTCTCCGTCTCCCGAGTAACGAAGCTCGTCACTTCAATTACATTCTTCTCCATATCGCCTCTGATCTGACCATGAGTGCCCATTAGCTTCACCGAGCGTCCGCCTTCATAAGTAAATGCGCTCATTGTGAACGCAACCGTCACTTCATTTGCAAATTCCATGTTCACTACCTGATGATCGACCACATTGTTATCGCAATGATACACGCATCTTCCATATGGCCCATTTTTCAGTGCTCGAAGCACTCCCTCATCACTTGTATCGTTGCTAACAACCGTGCGAAGCACTTCACCCACCCAATCATCTCGTTCAATATACATTTTAGGTGCATAATAAGGGCAGCTGTCCTGTACCGGGCAACCGTCCAAACAGTACTTAGGCGCGCCTTCCGGCGCACTTTCTTTGCGGAAATGAGTTAATGAGCCGAAAGATGAAACCTTAGTACAATCTGCATCAACAAGCCATTGTAATATATCCATGTCATGGCAGCTTTTTGCCAGAATCATTGGACTCGAAACCTCTGAATCACTCCAGTTACCTCTTACAAAGCTATGTGCTTGGTGACGATGTTCTACATTTTCAGTATGTTGAATTGAAACGAGTTTGCCGATTTTTCCCTCCGTAATAATCTGCTTGATTGTTGAAAAAAAGTCCGTATACCTAAGTACATGACATATCGAAAATACCCGATTATATTTCTCAGCATATTCCCCCATGACAATACATTCTCTTGGATCGGGTGACATCGGCTTTTCCATTAGCACATGGTACCCTTTCTCCAATGCTTTCAGCGCAGGCTCATAGTGCATTTTATCCTGAGTACAGATGAGAATCGCATCGGCTAGCTTCGGCCCTGCAAGCAGATCCTCCCAGTTCGAGTAACAATTCTCATTCAGAACACCATGGTCTTTTTGGAATCGCTCTATTCGCTCAGGATCGATATCCGCAACGGCAACGAATTGAATGTCGTCTGGATGTTGCAAGGCATATGGAGCGTAAGCACCTCCCCCTCTTTGTCCAGCTCCAATTAATACAGCAGTAATTTTTTTCATTCCTGTGCTCCACTCCATCTCTATTGTTAGTTAATATCAGCTTAAATAGGTTCGTCCATTTTGAAAATAATAAAAAGTTTGTATTTCTTCGAAAAGTAATACAAATCGACTACTATTTAATATCATTTCTCTGAATTCAATCTGATAACTTTCAAGTTAATAAAAAAAAGCCCAATATCCGCAATGGAATCAGGCTCTTCAGAACGATACTAATATTGAAATGGCATATCATTTTCATGATCTATCTCTTGCCCAAGCTGCAGTCTGTAATCACTCAAAGACATGCCAAAATGCTTTTTAAATCGCGTGTAAAAATAATTATTTCTCTCTAGTCCCACCTTTTCAATAATGGATGTTAAAGGAAGCTGCGTATTGCGCATATATTCGTCCAGTTTTTGCATTCGCGTGTCGAAAATATACTGCGCAATAGACTGCCCATGTGCAGTTTTGAATATATGGCCGACATAGTTAGATGATAACCGTAATTTTTCGGCGATAGAGCTCAGGCATAATTCTGTGTTGGAATATTCTTGCTCGACAATTGCGACAATACGTTGGATCAGATGATCATTACTATTGGAAGTGTTCCTGAGAACCTCCACTTTATTACACAGCTTCTGTAAAAATGAATCCATTACGCTGTCCATATCTGTACTCACTTCTGCATTTTGAATCCCGCGCAAAAACTTTTGTAGTGTTAAATCCTGACTATCCTTTACTGCAGGCATCTTGCTTAGCACACTGGAGTAAACACTGTAAATCAAATGAACAATGCAATACAAAATTTCGTCGTAAGTGTATTGATATAACTTTGGACTAATACTTTGATAGATTGCGGCAGCAGATTCATAATTGCCCTCGAGTACTTTCTCAACCAACTGCTCTTCTTTCTTGACGGGTATATGAAAATTATCTGTGTTGATTTCATCCATCATGTAAGGAGTAATAATACAACCATGTCCGTAGCGCATCTTCAACAGAATGGAGCCCTTCATATTATTGTACATGCTAGGTAAATGCTCAATCCCCTGAAACATCGTGCTGTACGCCATAGATAAAGAAATACGAAGATACTTAAGTGTATTACTGTGTACCTCGAGCAAGTAACGCTCTATTTTCTCCTGCAGCACTTTATATTGGGTTACTGTGGAACAATCCATAATCACTACGAATTTATCGGGCTCACTGCTGAAAATTTCGCACACACCATAGTCCGCTGCCAGTTCTGTTGCAATATTCACAATAGCATAGCGTAGTGCCCATCGTTCCTTCTGGCTATTCACAGATACAAATTGGCTGTAATTATCGATTTTAATGAGACACATGCACAACTGACTGGTGGCGATATAATCCAGTTTGATGTCATGTAGTTTCTCCTGCACTTGGTCTATAGAGTGTGTAGTACTATCACTTAATAGTGCATTAAGAAAGTCTTGTTTGACCGCATAGCCTGCTTCATGGATTATTTTATCAAGCTGTTGATTTCTCTCCTTCATAGACTCGAATACAGACAAAATAAATTGAAATTCTTCCATTCTCGAAATGACTACATCGTTTTTCTCAGAAGCTTCGCCGTTAATAATTTTCGTAATCGTTTGAATCGGATGATTCAGTCTGCGAGCCAAGTACAGACAAATTATTGCGCAAATGATAAATACAACAACTACGATACCCGCAGACACCATTGATGCTTTAATTACATCCTTAAACGTTTCTTTTACAGGAGTAAGGCCCATAATGTACCAATTGTTTGCGTTGCTTTTACTGCTGGATACCAAATAGCTGATACCCCCAATTTCTCGTATCTGATTATTGCTTCCAACAAGTTCATTTGCTTGCTGGCTTAATCCGCCTACTTCACTCATATTATGCTCAAACTCCGGTGTGAGCGTCTTACTTAGAATAGAGCCGTTTGAATCAACGACTAAAAAAGAAGATTTCGTTTCAGGGTCATTGCCATTGATCGCTTGAATAGATTCCGTAAGCGCTTTCGTGCGAATGTTGACGACAATAGCGTTTTTCAAGCCCGATAAAGTCTCCCCCGGTTCAAATAATATATAGGAACATGTATCGGCCGATTGCGTTGCTTCTTCTACAGATGTCACAATAGGCCGACCACGATACTCCGATATAAAATTTTTATCGGTTAGCAGCGCTACAATCGCTTGATCTGAGAAGTTAGAGGCTGATTGGCGTTCACCGCTCCTTGAAGAATAAAACAAATCCGCCCCCGCATTGTAAAGATAAACGCTATCGATATCTTTTAGTGTAAGAAAGTGCTTGTCAATGACCTTGCTTGCTAAAATCGCCACGATCTCATCATTTTTCTTCATATTAATAAATTGGATGATATCTTTATCGCTGTACAGTGCATTTCCTAATTTTTTTGCAGTCTCATCTAGGTAGGTAATACTGTAATTGTAATGTTCAATCAGCTCATGATTGAAGCGGTTAATCATCGAGATACTCGTGCGTAAATAAGTAATGGTCAAGAAAACAGTAAGCAATACAGTGATGAGGATCGTAATAATCAGAAAGGAGAAGAATGATTTGCGAAAAAAGCTCGTACTGTTTTTTTCCAATATCCTCGGTAGCTTCATTGTGATCCCCCAGTTCATATGACTTCGATTTTCTATGTATTTACAATTATCATCATAATAGCATAAGTATCCATTTAGCATCACAACGATTAAAGCTCTTTGTAGATTTCATTATTTTTTAGAGATGCCATCTGTCGAAAAACTAAGAGAATGATGGTTTTGATTGTTGTGGATAAAAGTACCACTAAATACAATGAGGGAAGTAAAAGATTAATTGCAAGGAAGGGGGTGAACTCAATGAAACTAACTACAAGACCAATTCATAACAGAACATTGCGCAGCGTACGTAAACAGTTTCCTTTCTATTTAATGATGTCACCTGGTCTACTATTCATTGCAATCATGTGTTATATCCCAATGGGCGGTGTCATAATCGCCTTCAAAGATTACAATGCACGCGATGGTATATTCGGAAGCGCATGGATGGATCCGCTGTTCAAAAACTTCGAATTTTTCTTTAAATCCGAAACAGCGAGAATTGTTACGTTCAATACACTTTTCTACAATATCATAGAGATGGTTACCGTTACGCTCGGTGCACTAATATTGGCCATTCTATTGAGCGAAGTGAAAAATAAAAAGCTCTCAGCCACCTATAAAGGTGCTTTATTGCTGCCAGTTTTCCTTTCATGGATTGTAGTTCAGTATATTGTGTTCGGTATGCTTAGTGTAGACCGAGGTATTGTCAACAATGTTATCGAATCAAATGGTGGAGAAGCTATTTACTGGTACAGTGAGCCTTCACATTGGCACTATATTCTTCCCTTAGCCTATCTGTGGAAGAATATCGGTTACTATTCGGTATTGTATGTAGCAGCGATCGCGGGGATTAATACGGACTATTATGAAGCTGCTCAATTGGATGGCGCTTCGAAGTGGCAGCAAGTCAAATATGTTACACTGCCGCTGCTGAAACCAATAATTATCGTCCTCATGTTGTTATGGGTAGGTAAGTTGTTCAATGGCGGATTGGGCGACTGGAATGGATTCTATACCCTTTCCAATGATTCAGGAGCACTATATGGTGCAACAGATGTTATAGACACCCTTGTATTCCGCTCTCTGAAAAAGCTGAACGACTATGGCATGTCGTCTGCAATTGGTCTATATCAGGCAGTGATTGGTCTCGTTCTTGTCCTGATTTCTAACTATATTATTAAAAAAACAGACCCCGACAGCGCCTTATTTTAATCGATCAGCGTAGAGAAAGGGAGGGATTTTCATTTTAGCAAGAAACTTTCACGTGTCAAAGATCGTGATTCATCTCATATTCATTGTATCAGCACTAGCCTGTATCATTCCGTTGCTATTAGTTGTATCGATATCGTTTACAGCTGAAAAGTCGCTTATGGTCGACGGATATAATTTTTGGCCCAAAGTGTTTGATATTTCAGCTTATCGATACGTATTTAGCGGAGCAGGCTCGATTGCCAATGCATACGCAGTAACGATCTTTGTAACCGTTGTTGGTACGCTGCTGCATTTACTTGTTACTTCGATGCTGTCCTATTCGTTGACGCGACCTGAAGTTACCTATCGAAATGCACTCACTTTATTCGTGTACCTTCCCGTGCTGTTCAATGGCGGACTTGTTCCATCCTACATTTTAATAACACGATATTTGCATCTTAAGAATACCATCTGGGTTCTCATTGTCGTCTTCCTTGTGTCAGCGATCAACGTGCTCATTATGAAAAACTTTTTCAAATCGATTCCTAGTTCCTTGTTCGAGTCTGCACGCATAGACGGCTCAGGTGAAATTCGTACTTTTTTCAGTATTGCACTTCCACTTTCAAAACCGTCACTGGCGACTATCGGTCTGTTCACAGCGATTTCCTACTGGAATGACTGGACGACCACTGCCTTGTATATCGAAAAGCCGAAGCTGTACACATTGCAATATTTACTGCAATCTTTAATGAACAATATCGGCTATTTGCAAGCCAATGAAGCAGCATCTAAATCTATGGAAGCCGCCATCGGTATGCTTCCTAGTGAAGGAGCACGGATGGCGACCTGTGTACTTGCCATCGGTCCGATTATATTACTGTATCCTTTTCTACAGAAGTATTTCGAGAAAGGCTTAACAATAGGTGCTGTAAAAGAGTAATTTTACAAGAATCTAGTTGAGAATAAAATTAGTTTTTAGGGGGATATCAATGAAAAGATTTTCTATGTTGTTGATCAGCGTAACTCTGCTTCTCACCATGATCCTGTCTGGCTGCTCGAAGGCTTCACCAATCGCTAACGGCGATTCTACGACTCCAGCACCTGATACTAAAAATGCTGAAAAAGAAAAGGAAAAAGAAAAAGAAGAACTCGTTACCCTTAACTTCTATATGTCGAACAGCCCTGTCAATGACTTTGACCGCATCATGAACAAAGCTAATAAAATTATTGCTGAAAAAATCAATGCCAAATTGAATTTAGTTCTTGTAGACGGCAGTACTTATGCAGATAAAATGAATCTGATGATCAATTCGGGCGACGACTGGGATCTTGCTTTCACTGCATTCTGGGGTGGAATTAATTACTTTGGAAACGCTGCAAAGGGAGCGTATGCTGACTTAACTGACCTTCTTCCTGTACATGCGCCTGAAACGTTTTCCCGCATCCCTCAAGGTCTATGGGATGGTGTGAAAATAAATGATCGTATTTATGCAGTTGTCAATTATCAGCAATGGGGCGTTGCCAAGCGCAGTGGCTTTATCTTCCGCGAAGATGTTCTTAAAGAAACGGGGTTTGACTGGAAAGCTGTTAAAGGCAAGCCAACCATAGAAGCTCTCGAAATGGTAGGACCATTCCTTGGCGAAGCGTTAGCTAAGCATCCTGATATGATCGGATTTGAAACTAGCGCTAATCATAGTTTTTTTGCCAATGAGCCGCTTTACTGGGATATGGAGCCTGTAGGTGATTTGCTAACTCCTGGCTGGGTCAATCTCAATGCGCCAGACAAAGTTATCAACCAGTTTGAAACTCCTGAGTTCGCTAAATACGCAGAAATTATGCGTGACTGGTTCAATAAAGGCTATGTGCGCAAAGATGGTGCAACGGTAAAAGATACAACTCCTGATCGTAAAGCTGGCAAAATTGTTTTTGCGATGCACTATGGCTGGCCTGACAGCATCGATCTTCCAGGTCAAGAGCAAGCTATGTCCATGACAGAATACAAAGATTTCCCTGCTCTATCCGTATCTACTACTCGTACATTAATTTCAGCTGGAGCTGCCTCCAATGCAGCTATTGCTATCAATTCAGGTTCAAAAAACGTTGAAAAGGCTTTGCAATTAATTGAATTGCTAAACACTGATGATGATCTATACAAACTCATTACATTAGGAGAAAAAGACGTTGACTACACCTACAACGAAAAAGGTGACTTCACTCAAATTGAAGGCAAATATAATTTCAACTGGAATGAATGGCAAATCGGTCAATCCTTCAGCCCAACATTCAACCGTGCTGATCATGCCGAAAATGCAGCTGGCGAAATGAAGAGAAAAGCTCAGTCAATCGTTTTTGAAAATGATCAAACAGCAGATGTTTCGCCATTATCAGGCTTTGTATTTGACCCAACTCCTGTAAAAACGCAAGTTGCCAACGTAGCTTCCGTTATGACTGAGATGATCCCCGCTATCAGCTCTGGTTCGATTGACCCGACTACATCCGTGCCTAAATTCCTCGAGCGTTTGAAAACTGCTGGCGTAGATGACATCATCAAAGAAAAACAAGCTCAATATGACGCTTGGAAAAAATAATAATCTCTCACTCAATAATGAAATCCGGTGTATCGCTTTATAGCGTACACCGGATTTCTATTTTAATGAGCCGATACTTATGTGTAAATCTTTTTCACACAATCCTTGCAAACCACTATCTGCCTGCGACAGGATCGGATGCCGCTGCCGTCCTGAGATGCTGAAGGCAGCTTTGCGGAGTCATCCCCACGATGAGGCTGACTCCGTCCGTATAACCCTCTTCTCGTCCGGTAAGTTCCAGAATCATTCGGTCTCTCCAACAGTTCAACATCTCTGCGCGCTCCGCAGACTTTACAAGGTTGCACAGCTCTTGCGGGTCAACCTGAAGATCAAACAATTGCTCCTCGCCCGTCTGGGAATACCAAATATATTTAACCTTGCCATCGGTTAAGTAGTGATAGGAAAGCTCACCGTAGGCATGCTCACCGTGGATGTAAGTCCTCCATTCGGATGTGCCGGCATGCGTCCCCAAAGGAATGATGCTGCTTCCGTCTACCGTGGTTGGGATCGCGACATCTGCCGCCTCCAGCAAGGTTGGCATAATATCACGCAATTCCACGATTCGATCCACTTGTTTGCCTCGGACGAGGCCTAACCTACCTGTAGGGTCATTCAAAATGAACGGCACTTTGGCGCTTCCTTCGTAAGCTAATATTTTCTTATAGAGAAGATGGTCCCCCATCAGGTCTCCATGATCCGACGTGAAGAGGATGATCGTATCATTACTTACACCGAATTCATATAGGGCGTTCAGCAATCGGCCGATCTGGTTGTCGATATGGGTAATTAAAGCATAGTAGGCCGCCAACGATTTTTGGCGCATACGCTTATTCACGATTCCTCTCCCAGTCGTCGGATTCAGCCCGTCACGGTCGGGATCATCGAGGCGCGCCCAATCGCCAATCGGAGGTTCCGGCAAATCGATTCCATCATACAGATCAAGAAACGCTTGCGGAGGATCCAAAGGCGCATGTGGCCTTACGAATGAAGTCCAAAGAAAGAACGGCTTGCTCGGATCCCTCCGCCGCAAGAAATCAATAGACTGAGTAACCGCCCAGTTGGTCGGATGTAACGCTTCTTCCAAATGCCAAGGTCTCGCGACAGTCGAAGCGTTACAATCAAGACCGTGATCCATAATATCCTGTTGTGATCCGGCTCTCTCTTTCAACCAGCTGATATAATCGTCCGTTTGATCCCACCACTCATTCGCCGTCGATCGGGAGCGATCACGGTTATAATGCATATAGCCGTCATGCAGTACGATGTTGTGAAATCCGCACAGATTGCGCGTGGGATACACATGCATCTTGCCTACGCATTGTGTATGGTACCCGGCCTTCGCAAACTCTCCAGGCATCGTATGCTCATAGCTCCAGGGCACTTTGTCCTCATACCCAACTCTTCCATGGTTTTGCTGGCTCATTCCTGTTAAAATGGCGGCTCTTGCCGGAACGCAGGATGGAGTTGCTGTGTAAGCGCTTGTATACGCAACGCCGGTTCTCGCCAAGTTGTCCAAATTTGGTGTTTCGATAACGGGATGGCCCAAGAAATGAAGACAATCCGCCCTCATCTGATCAACGGTGATTAAAAGTACGTTTGGTCTCATGCGACGCCTCCTTCTCGCTTGCTATATGAAATCCTTCTCCTCTACTCCTAATACTTCTTCAAACGTAGGCGTTATCCTTTTGCAGCAAATGCGAGCTTCTCGTTACTAGAGTCACTGAGTCACTGATATGCATCGAAAGGGTATACAAAAAGGTCCCCAGACGCTAAACACTTCTAAGTGTCCAGTGTATGGGGACCAGTTTGGGCTCTTTTTTGTATGTGGAGCGATGTCGCGCCTTTCCATCGCTTCACTTAAATCTATTTTATTTTTGGAGATTTAGAAATAGCACTCTTAAGACAATGTTAGTCAACAATAAAAGTTTCTTGTTCTTTATACACTTGCAAGCTTGACCGAGGAAGGCTTTAAACCTTTAGAATAAGCCTTCACTTTGATTTCCCCAGGCGTCTCCCGCGACTGAAGCAGCACAGTTGCGATGCCAGCTTCCGCCCTTACGGGGTTCTCGCCGACGATGACTGCAGGACCGTCAATTTCAAACCAAACCTCATGGCAGGAGGGGGACACCACGGTCCCGTTCGCGTCTTTGATTTCGGCGTAGACAAAGATAAAGTCGCATCCGTCGGCTGTAAGCTTTCTCCCGCTCTCGTCAATGCGGATGGAAAGCATCTCAGGCTCCAGTGGAGTATGCACGACGCATACAGCAGCTTCCCTGCCGTCTATTCGCCCGATTGCCTTTAATTCTCCGGGCTCGTACGCTACATTGGTAAATGTGAACGGAGCTTGCGTCAAATTTCGGCAGTTTCCTCCGTCATGCGGATAAACCTTCATGTCACCAGCATCCGTTTTCCCATGCACGCCTGCTTGATTCCCTTTATGCTGTTCTTCATCCGTAAGCCAATAGTCCACTTCGTAGCCTGTCACACGTTCTCCGTATTCCGTATCCGGACCATGATCAGCTTTTCTCACACTGACTGATTTCCCGTTTACAAATAACTCGACCTCGCTGCAATTTGAAAATACGACAACCTTCGTCGGCGAGATGCGTTCCGTCCAATAATTCGCAATGTAGACCATCGGTCCGCTTTCCACATGTTCATGAGCGATTTCCGCTCTTCGTTGACTCTGGTAAAAATAGTAAACCATTTTAGGCAGACGGAACGTGTCGAGGGCCCCGCATTCCGCCAGCCTTGGATAACAACCGCGGTTATGGTCGATGCCAACCCACGAGGCGTCCCCGAGCGACCATCGGTTACCGCGGTTCCGGTTCAGCGACCATTGATAATTCCAGGCTTGCAATAGCAGCTTCTGTTCTCCGGCGCCGCGCGGTACCCTGCTTGTACTCTCATGGCCGCCGAACTCGTAATCTCCGTATTCTCTATCGAACCCCCCTTTCTCGGGCAGCACCTCTTCCAGTGGACGCGACAATGTTTCGTCTTTCCATAGTGTATAGGGCACATCAAAGTTGACGTAAGCCGGATTTATTCGTCCGATCGTGTCTCCAGAAGTAAACATTTGATCTCCCGGATATTCTTCATGGGCAATCAGATGGCATTCGTGAAAAAATTCGTCCGTCGCCCCTTTCCTGCCGGGATACGTTTCATTCAGGCTGACCTCCCACATGATCACGCACGGACGGTTCCGGTCGCGGCGGATCATATCACGTATGTTTTGCCGGACAAGATCCAGAAACTCTCCTTCCTCGCAGTACTGCCAGCCCGGCACCGGTTCGACGACCATCAGCCCGAGTTCGTCGCAGGCGTCAAGAAAAGCAGGCGCCTGGGGGTAATGGCCAAGCCTGACGAAATTGAATCCCGCCTCCTTCAGCTTCTTCGCATCGCGGTAATGTGCGTTATTCGAAGCTGCATTTCCGATATATGGATATTGCTGGTGGCGGTTCGTCCCCCTGATGACCAGCCTTTCATCATTTATTACAAAGCCGCCTTCTTTACTGAACGAAATCTTGCGTATTCCGGTTCGGGTGCGAATCTCATCCACCGTTTGGCCGTTTTCGAGGATTTCCGTTTGCAGGGTATACAAATAAGGGTTGTCCGGATGCCAGAGATGAGGCCTCGTTATCGTTAGCATTTGAACGAACGTATGCGCTCCGCCGGCTAAAACGGTCTCCACCGAACTTTCTTCCGATTCTACTTGCCGCCCCTGTTTATCCAAGAGTGTTGTCACGATTTTCACTTTCTTCATCGCTTCATGCTCATTAATCACATGGGTCAGAGCTTCGACCGTCGCCGATGCTTGCGAGACGTCGGCGTATTTGACGAAGATCCCGCCTCCCGCAGGTTTTCCGGTATAAACGGCATCCGTGACATGGAGCTTATCCGTGACATGAAGGTGCACGTTGCGGTAAAGTCCGCCGAAATAGGAAAAATCCAGACTTTCCAGCGGCTTTCCCGGAGGTATGGCTCCGTTGTTCCGGTTGTCGAGTCGTACGGCAATTACATTGACCGCCTCGAAATCGACATCGTCGGTGATGTCGATCGTAAACGGCAAATAACCGCCTTTATGATTCAGCTTGAGCCTGCCATTGACCCATACAGATGCCTCATGCATGGCCGCTTCGAATTCCACAAAGAGCTTCTTTCCCCTGTCTGCTTCGTCCAAAGCAAATTGCTTGCGATACCAGCATATCCCTTGAAAATGCAAGTCCGCATGCAGCGTTTCAATTTTTGGCGTATGAGGCAGATAGACGGTTTCCCAGCTTTCGTCTGAATGACGCTTCTGCTGTGCTCCACATACGTCCTCACTAATAAACTTCCAGTTCCTATTGAAATTCATTGTTTTTCTGCAGCCATTCAAATGTCTCAATGATCAATAAGCCTCCCAAATTTGATTATAAAAAATTTGTTTAACCTAACTCGGCATAATCTTGCAGGGTAACGATTGTGTTTTTCGTTCCATGCAGTTCAAATATGATGAGTTCATTGTCACCGATACGCAAGAGCGGAGCAGGGATATATAATGTTTTTTGCGGACCAATCTCCCAATAACGGCCGAGATTGAACCCATTGATATAAGCAACTCCCTTCGTCCAACCTTCCATATTCAAAAAAGTATCACCGATTTCATCCAAGTGAATAACACCTTTATAGAAGGTAGGGGTAAAGGCCTCGTTTGTCTGTACTTCCCGGAATATTAGCTCCGATACATTGTTCAGAGGAAGCGTATGAATCGTCCAGTCATAAAGGAACTGCTGGCCCAGGCGAACGCCTTCCGTAATTCCTTTTGGATCCTTCATCCCGTAACCATAATTAATTCGTCCTAGGTTTTCCACTAGGATGCTGAGTGTTGCACCTTCTGAAGGAATGTCTAAAACGATATCGATATCTGATATATTCGGTGTTATATCATGTGTGTTTCGTTCAATCACTCCTTGATAAATACCGTCAAGGAAGATCAATGCGCGATCACGTACCTCCTGTATCGTTAATTTCATTTGCGATATAGGACCAACAATGTTAGTCGTATATAAAATGAAGCCATAGTCCTGATCAAGCCGCTCCATTGTTTCCGGACATGTGCTTTGAACCGGAGTCGACAACAAATTAAGCGAATCAAACAACCGCACATGTTCCATTAAGCGGACTTCACCGTAATGCTTCTTCGGCACAGGACGTGGTAGTTCTATCTCAGCAATTTCGGTATATTTCGATAAAACTTCACGAACTGCAATATATTTGTCCGTGATATCTCCTGATTCATCCAATAACACATCGTAATCATAGCTAGTCACCGTCGAATCATATTTACCCGAATAATTCGCACCGTTATAGAATCCGAAATTCGTCCCGCCGTGGAACATATAAAAGTTAACAGAAGCTCCTACCTTCAACATTTGATCCAGTACTTCCGCAACATCTTCATGCTTTCGCAAATGGTGTTCATGGCCCCAAGAATCAAACCATCCGTTCCAAAATTCCATACATACAAGCGGTTTATCCGGTTGATATTCCTGCAGCTTTCCAAAAGCCTCTTCAGGCCGCGACCCAAAGTTGACTGTGGCTAACACGTCTGGAAGGAGAGTCCCCCCTTGTAGATTGCTGTCGGTATACCCGTCCGATGTGAATAATAAGACATCCATTCCACGTTTAATCATCGCTTGCTCCAAATATTTCAAATACTTCTTATCATTGCCGTAACTTCCGTATTCATTTTCGATTTGCATCGCAATAATCGGCCCGCCATTCGTACATAGAAGTGGCAAGAATTTAGCCAATAGCTCATTGTAATAAGCATCGATTTTTTCCAAATAGGGTTGATGAAAACAACGTAAGCGCATATTTTCTTCCTTAAGCAGCCAAGATGGCAATCCTCCGAATTCCCACTCCGCACATATATACGGACTTGGGCGTACGATAACGAATAATCCCTGCTCATCCGCTATCTGTATAAAGCGAACGACGTCAGCAATGCCACTAAAGTTGAATTCCCCTTCCCTTGGCTCGTGTAAATTCCATGGAATGTAAATTTCTACTGTATTAAATCCACAAGCTTTTAATTTAATTAGTCTGTCCTGCCAATATTCCGGCACAATACGAAAATAATGTATGGCTCCAGATAGAATACGAATAGGCTCCCCGTTATAAACAAATTGATTTCCTTCGATTGTAAAAGTAGACATAGCTTCTGCTCCTTCTTTCTTGATTAGTCATGTTGTCAGCTTAACAAGTACCCCTTCTTTAGAAAACAATGAAGAATAAACAATCCTCAAAAAAACATAACAATATCAACTATTTTTTTTAGATATTTCTCAGAATTATAACGATCTCACTATAAAAGCAAAAAAAGAGGGGAAGCATATAGCTCCCCCAAAACAATGTTCGATGTTATTTTATTGCAAGATCGCTTTTGCTACGATTGCAAGGTCTTCGATACCAACCTTACCGTCTTTATTGACATCCGCATTCACATTCCAACCCGCTTGACCTTGTTGTGTGCCATAAGCCGCTGCAACAATAGCCAAATCTCCAATCGAGACGCCGCCTTTACCATCGACATTTGCGTTTATCTTCTTGTTATTAAACGCTTGAATGGCTGCTTCCAATGCGCCTTTCGCATTATCCACTTGCGCTTGAGAAGCATTCGAATCGCTTGCTGTCACATTAGCCGCATGGATAGCTGACTGTAATAGCGCTTTGGATCCAACCACATACTGGCCGTCCGCATTTCCTTCCACTGCAGCATCGTACTTCGCCTCAGCACTTGCAATCAGTGCATTTAGCAATGATTTATCCACGCTTTCCACGATTTGAATATCATGGTTGCTTCCTCTGATCTGCAGTTCATGCCCCTGTGCGTTAGCAATCGCAACATGATCGACAGAAATCGTCGTAGAGGTTGCCTGCGTTCCAGATTTGGCGGTAAATGCGAATGCAAGGACATCCCCTTGAGCATTCACTCCTTGGTTTTCGTTCACGCTAGCAGCCAAAATCCGGACTTGTCCCGGTACTTTTTCCTCATGATCGATGACTTTAAAACCGTCTTTTAATGAAGTAACCGATTCAAACTGTAAATGTGCCGGATCATAGTGAAGCGTCAAATCTTGAGCATACACTTGCTTGTATACACTATCCGTAACGCCAGACAATCCCATCTTCAGATTGAATGCTTGGTCAGCGTTCACCTTAACTGGCCCGGTTATAACCGATTGCGGCACTTCTACTGATTCCAGTAATACATTGATTTCAGCAGCCGATGCGTAACCACCAACGCCTGCTGTTGCTTCAAGCTTGACATATGATGCTTTTGTCGAAGTAAATGATGCGTATTTCTCCTTGTTGTCGTTTGCCCAATCTCCATTTGCAACTTTGGTAAAAGATACTCCATCCTCACTGACATACACGTTATAGCTTGTAATATTTCCGTTGCTGCCTGATTGCCTTGGTAAATACGCAAGTCTATTGATTTGGTGAGTTCCACCCAGATTTAAGATAATCGATTGGGGAAGAACGCCGGATTTATCCCACTTTGTATGCCAAAACGTTTGTGGGTTTCCATCAACCGCCAACGAGGCTGCATTGTTCTCACCAGCCGTTTCCTGACTTGCCGCCGTTGCCGTCATTTGTGACTGAGGAACACTATTGCTAGCTACATTTATTGTCAAAGGGCGACTTACAACGGTCACCCCTTCTAAAGTAACCTTTACCGCAACAGTTGCTATAAACCCAACGCCAAAATCGCCTTTAACAATGATCGTGTTACTGCCGTCAACAACAGATAACCTTGCATCGCTAAATTGATATTCTACAGCTGCCTTTGATAGATCGACCGTCTCTCCAGTACTTAATATGCCATTAATAGTAGACACGATTGGATCATTCGGTTTAATAGTCGTTTTATTCAGAGTGAAGTCCATTTTCTCTAAATAAGGAGCCATGTAGATTTCCTTTTGCTCATTAACAAAAAGATACGTAACTTTGTCAATCGAACGTCCATCTATTTGCACTCGAATGTTAATCTTTGCCATGCCTTCTGAAACAGCGGTCAACAGGTTGGATTCGTCCACCGTAATCACATCCTGGTTTTCGCTTGTCACTGTGATCTTCGCATCTTTAATATCAATCGGTTCACCCTTACCCGTAAAAGCCGCAATGTCATATTTACCTGTAGCAGCATTCACCGGTTTATACTCATAATCGAAACGATCAAATAATCCGGACTTATCCACTCCGTTTATTGCCACTTCAAGCAAATCAATCGTTGACCCGTTTGAACCATTTTCAAATTGTAATCTAACGTATTGAGCTCCCGCTCCCGTGTTTATTACATATTGATTGTAGAATCCAAAATAAGCAGAGCCCGTCGGGCCGTTAACGGTGCTGACATCGTTCCAGTCCACGCCATCAGCACTCGTTTGAATTTTTATTGTTTTAGGCGTATTGATGTATTTTTGTTCTAAAGAATTGAAGTTAAGATTGATACTAGCAATCTCGGAGATTGTCGGCAGCTTAAATTGAATCCAAGACTTCTCATTTGCTGGTACCGACCATTTGGCCCCGTCAAAATGAATACCGTCAATTGTTTTCCCATCAACTAATTGACTCACAGCATCTTGATCATGACTAGCTGTAATTTCAGCGGCCCCTGCAAGGTTATCATGCGGCAGCAGGTCCATGAATACTTTATTTGTTGTAAATGTTTGACCGTCTAAAGTTACATCCGCCCAAACGACTCCGCGTGTAAGTTTCTCTACGAACGGCGCAATAATTTCATTTTTCTTAAATGTAAACGTATCTACTTCTTTGATCGCCACGGGATTATAGTTATTACCCGCTTTTAAATCAATAGTACCCCCATGCCATGTAATATCTGCTGTATCAAGCCCGATCGCTCCGCCTTTAGCTGATCTGCCTTCTATTTCATAGCGTAGGCTTTTCAGTAAATTAAACTCACCATAGGCTTCTTTACCCTCAATCAACAAAGTCGCACCAATCATGCTCTCGCCAACATAAACGACTCCATCTTTAACGGTTACTTTTAAGATGTCCTCTTTCGTTACACCCTCATAAGCAGCACTTACGGTGATGGAAGTTGTTCCATTTGATACTGGAGTCACAATTCCGTTCGTATCGACCGCAGCTATTGCTGGATCTGCACTGCGATAAGTTAAATCTGAAAGCTGGGCTTTCAGCGCCGGGAATGTCATATATCCCTCAGCGTTGATTTTAAGTGAGGAAGGCGTTAACTGCTCCCCTGTTGCTTTTACATCCGTAAGCGTATAGTTTCGTGCAGGATTGTCGGTTACAATCTTAATGATCGTATCAATCTGATCCTCTTGAACGTTAGCAAGATTGATTGTCAAGCTGTCCTCATTTTGTTCAAACGATGTGACCGGGACATTCTCGTTCAACCATGTCACGGATGTCACCTTATCTTTAACCGGACGAATGGTCAAAGACTTTCCTGCAATGGCGTCAAACCCTTTTTTGCTGTCGGGTCCTTTCATTACATGCAGATACACATTGTTGTCTCTATACGTTGCATATCCCCATTGTGGTCCTGTAGTGCTGTTTGCTAAAGCAAATTTTTCATAATTGCCTTTTCCATCATCTTCATAGCCATAGCCTGAGAGGAAATATGGCGTTGTACCCGTTGTTGCCTCGTGTCTTTCCGGCTTGCCCTCAGGCGCAAACCATCTTGCCAAGCTTTCTCTCACATCAATGTATTCCTGCTCTGCTTTAGGATATCTTGTCGCAATTTCCTCAGGAGAGTTCCAATTGGGTCCGCGGCTATCTACCGGCGTCTGATCATTATTATCCACATAACCTCTGCCGACATTCATGACCATTTCCTTGATAACTTGCCTGTAGTCATCTCGTATACCGTAATAGGGAGATTGTGCATTTTTTGTGTGAATCATTTTCCATGGTTCCATAATCGTACGTTTTAAAAGATGATTTGCAGCGCCATTACTGTAAATACCAGACGCTTCTTCGGTTCTTAAATCAGGGTCTCCATACTCATCGCCCCATGCATTGGAGTTTATAATAATATCATCGCTATAATTGCGTACAACACTGTATATCACATCAAAATTGGCGTTTGGTATCCCTTGCGGTCCATCAAAATAAATATAATCAGGCGTATACCGTCCAATCAAATCGGTCAGATTCTGCACATAGACGTCCGTCGTGTAGTATGGAATCCCTCCGCCATAATATAAACCGAATTTCATTCCATGACGTTTTACGGCCAGTTCAAACGGTTTCAATCCATCTACTACTTTGCCGTTTGCGTCTTTTGGAAGATACATATGCCTCTCATGTTTTGGATCCGCAAACTTGGACGGCCAAAGATAAGCTTGTTGTACCGATTCAACCGAAACTAATGAATGCCCTTGACGTTTCGCTCTTTCCGCCCATAAGTCGGCAGAGAAATTCGGGTCAACAAAGTACTGGTAAATTGGGGCAGCATGAGTTAAAGCGCCCACACGCCCTTCTTCAAACCATTTATTAGGACGTTCCTTTACTGTAATCGTCATATTCTTGCTAGCCGTATTTCCATTTCCATCCTTTACTTGTATCGTAAAGTTATAATCTCCTGGTTTCGTATTGATACTAATGATGCCTTTGCTGCTATTTAAATCGACATTTCCATTCACTAATCCATCTGCGATTGTGCCATCGGCATTTAATTCCAAGCCGTCCGGCAGTTTGCCCTCTACGATACTCCAAGTATAACCGGGAGTTCCCCCGCCCGCCATAAATTGGAAGGATGATGCCGCTAAGCCGTATTTCTTATTCCCTTTCGATTTATTCCATACATATGGCCATTCCTTGTAGCCAATCGGCATGGTTTGGGTTGGAAGCGGAGTTTTAATGGCATCCTCGGTTGAGAGTCCTTGCGTGACGATATTTAGAGCTTCCGTTTCGCCTTCAACCGAAGAAATAAGTCCATTGATTTTATTGCCATTTTGGTCAGTGACTCTCCCATAAAACCCAAGGTACGCTGCGCTGTCATCAAATCCTAACGGGACATTATTTGAATTCACATCTTCTGTATACGTATGCTTGATTTGAATCATCAGTTTATTCCAACCCTGCTTTAACAGGACTGCTTGTTTGGTCAAATCCTTTTGTACTTCTACTGGTACAGTCGGTGCGGTCAAAGTTTTATCGTTTACATAAATGCGATATGAACCGCTGGCACCTACATTAAAATACGCTTGTTGTGCTATCGGACTGTATATGTACGTGTGAGCATACACATATTTGTTTCTTGTGTCGACACCTTTTTTGACCGTATAGTAACCGTATAAGTCTTGATAATCATCATAGTTTCTGTTATAAATTCGATCATCAAAGTACTCCCACTTATTACTTTCACCGTCAGAACTTAATGAATCGCCAATATTGGGAGTGATCGCAGTCGTTGGCTCTCCGCCTGTCACTGCCGGATTGTTATAAACTTCTATTTCTGAGAGGCCGGTAATTGTTGGATAAGGTGTGCGTCCCTTATCTATTTCAACCTTCATTTGAACCACATTCTTAAGTCCGGATGATAATGCATACACAGTTGGTTCGGATGGGTTAGAAGATGTACTTTTAACCTCTCCCGATTCTACTTTGCTGCCGTCTTCAAGAGTGAACGTAAGATGATACCCATTGTTTACGTGACGCCCATCGCCCCATTGCGCTATTTTCAGTTCATTGATTGCAATAGGTGTACTCCATTTTAGATTTACCCATGGGCTAGAGTCTCTTTCTGTCACCCATTGCTTTTTTTTGTCTCCATCAACCAAATTTGATACAGGGTTTACTGCAAGCGTTGACGACGATGCTGTTATTTCTGATGCCAACGGCGCATAATTTACATTTTCACCCACTTCAGTCCCGTAAATCTTGTCCACTACTGGCGCATCAAATGGACCAGTTACCAGCCACGAATTTATAAAAGGCGCATTACCTGTCACTTGCTGTGCATTTACTCTCGTATTTGAGAATACAAACGTAAATGTTGTCATAATCATTGCAGCTGCCAATGTTACAGAAGTGATTTTTTTGAATCTGTTCATCATTAATACCTTTCCTCCCAATTCTGAATTTCTCCGCTTATGAACCTGAAACAAAAAGCATATTGTCGAAACAGTAGTTGAGGTATTCCTAGCAGAGTAAGGCGTAGCCATTCGCAGGATAACATGACAACGCTTTCTTTTTTAATCATGTTTAATGGTTGCTCATTCGAGAACCCCTCTCTTACGAGCCGTTCGCTATTCTCCGTTCATTGATCTGTTTTTGCTTCTCGGCGATAATATCATCCGCACCAGCTGATCGACCTCCCCTTCTCTTCAAAAGACTCCATTGTTGCTTATTTCTATTTCACAGTAGCTGATAAAAAAAGTGTTGAAAACATAAAAAAGTGTATTTTCCTTTGATAAATCATCATTGCAGCTCTCTAAAAAAGATAATTCTCTCTAAATTTTGATTTTCAAAAAAAAACAAAGATTGCACTCGCATCCTTCTATGATTTAACGGCTCCAAGACGTCTATTTAGGGAGATTTTTCAAAGAGGCAACAGGAAAATCAGTTGCCGAACACAAAACAGGTACCCATACACTCGACACTTTAAAAAAAGTGTTTAGCGTATGGGTACCTGTTTTAGTCGTTTAAAAAGCATTTTGGCATGTCCTTGAGTGAATACAGACTGCAGCTAGGGCAAGAAATAGATCATGAAAATGATATGTCAGTTCAATATTAGCTTGTTTTTTGTTCTAATACCTCACCACAACCATTAAAAAAATGATCAAACTGAGCGCCATACAGCCGGCGAACTTGTAATTCGGTGCAGCTATCTCAAACACTGATTTCTTTAGTAAACCGGACAGCAAGTTGTTTACAGCCGAAGCCGGCGAGATGGGATTAGACAAAGCCCAGCTTCCAAGCAGCAGCACCGCAAAATAAGTTGGGCTGATTTGCACGCTCACGGGATCAATGGCTCCAGCGAGCATAGTCACTGGCACGATTGGATGGAGACCAATTATTGAAGTGCTTGCAATCAAAAGAACGGTTAATATCGTGAATGTGAAGGAAATCGGCATTGGAACAAACTCAAGCAAATTCGGAACCTTTGAGCCGAAGTTTGTAATCCCAATTGCGCCACTGAAAAAGCCAGCGGCCAGAAAAAGCGTAATCTCTTTCTGCAAAGCCGGCAAAGTGATTGTTATATGATTTATAATTCCTTCTCTGTATATATTCATGGTCCCCTTTATAATGCACCAGAACAAAGGGAAAGCTACTGCAGCCATACAGATTAATAAGACCATTGGCAGCTTGATCATACGTTCCATAGTTAAGATGACAATTATGGCGCCTATTAAATACATGCCGAGTCCAACTGGAAAATTCGAGTTCTCCTTTTTGTCTACTGCCTCTTCAAATTCATCTAGACTAGCGTTACGCAATTCCCGAAAATCGACTGCCCAGCTTATGCCGAGGCTAAGAATGGCGAGTCCAAGCATATAGGGCAGAACGGACGACCAGGACAGTCCTAACGTTGAAGTCACTAGTGTCATGGCAGCGAAATAAGGTGACCAGAGAATCGCTCCCGCAAAACCTCGGTTGAGCGCATTTGCAAGCAAACGGCTCATCCCTGGCTGCGGTTTAATAAAGACCATTTGATAAACAACCGGTATCGAACCTACGTTGATAAATACGCCCATAATTTGAGTGAGCAGCTGCGTTCCCAAGAATAGAGCGGCCTTGCTGTGCAGGTTAGCTTCGTAAAACCGCTTCAAGGCCTTAACGTATTCAGGAATACGAACTGGAATTCCGAACAACGGAGCGAATAGGAAAAGCGTTACAATGGTCACGTTTATTCCAGCCGACTCGAACCAAATCCTAGCATTTGCTTTCTGCAGCGCAAGAAGTACAACTCCAATAGTCACAAAGAAAATCGTGAGCCAAAACGTCATCCCCTTCAGTTTTGGCAACAGCAAGGCGATTGCAGAAAACACCAATCCACCAAGCAGAAAGACCAGCATCTCAAGCTGCGCCGCCTGCAACGCAATATACACAGCGGCAATAGAAAATATTATTATTCTCTCCGCTGCCGTCTTAAATGCGGATGTCATCCGATCCGCCCTCTTTCATTTCATCTTAATTGAATTGCCAGCAGCTTAAGCTTAGGTTACCGTATTGGTAGCTGCGATGAAGAAGTTTTGCGTTGCGGTTGACGTCACCTGCTCCCATGGCGAGAAGAAGCGGAATGAAGTGCTCACTTGTCGGTACGGCCTCTTGGGCATGGGGAGCGAGCTCACGGTATTGAAACAGGGCTTCGGTATCCCATGACTCCAGCTTACTTTGAATCCAGTTGTCGAATTGTTCCCCCCACTCATCAATTCCCTCCGACCGCCAGTTCAATTTCCGTAAATTATGAACGGTCCCACCGCTTCCGATGATAAGAACATCCTGCTCGCGGAGTTCCGCTAATGCCTTGCCGATTTGATACTGCCTTTCATTAGATAAATAACGATTTACGGATAGCGCTACGACCGGAATATCTGCATCCGGATACAGTAGTTTTAGAACAGCCCATGCCCCGTGGTCCAAACCTCTTTTTTCATTTTGAACGTTCTCAACACCATGCTTTGTAAACAAGTTTTGAATCTGATCTACTAACGATCGGTCACTTTGTGCCGGATAAGTCATCTGGTAAAGCTCATCTTGGAACCCGCCAAAATCATAAATGGTTTCATAAGTTTCTGCAGCGCTAACCGTCTGTATCGATTCCTCCCAATGAGCGGAGAAGAGAACGATAGCTTTTGGTCTTGGTGTGTGCTCTTTAAATTGCTTAAGCAACATTGTATATTCGTTATCATCGAGCACGATTGATGGTGCACCGTGCGCGAAAAAATAGGATGGCATCATGTGATCTCACTCCTTATTTATGTTTAATTCGACATCCTTCTTCATCCACTTCATAAAATCATGCTGGTTCTCTTCAGATACGCCATGGTCGGTCGGATATAGTTTGAAAGTTAAGCGCTCCGTCTGGTCTTTTAAATAGGCAGCTGTCTCGTGGCCGATACGAACCGGGAATACGGAGTCGAATTCCCCATGCGAGACAAATATGGAAACATCCTTAGCACTTCGAAGTGAATACTCCGTTTTCACAAACTCAGGAATATATCCATTCAACGCTACGATTCCCTTTAATTGATCTCCCATTGTAAGTGCAAGCGTCATGGACAGGATTGCACCTTGGCTAAAGCCGAGCAAATAACGTTTGTCAGGATCGATTGGATACTCCTCAGTCGCATAATGAATGAATGCTTCGAGATCTGTAACCGCTTGGTCATACATCTCTCGAATAGGGTTTCCTAGGCTTTTCAAATCGTAATATTGGAATCCCGTACCAAGCGGCAAATTACCGCGAACCCCAATGATGATGAACTCTTCAGCCAATGGAGCAACCAAACCGAACATATTTCGTTCATTTGATCCTTTGCCGTGGAAGGTGAAGATCGTCGGATATTTCTTTCCTTGCTCTAGTTTAACCGGTAAGTGAACGTCATATTGATATTTCGGATTCATCTTAGTTTCCTCCATGCTGTAAGTTATTCACTGCGCTTGCTCATAATAAAACGGTCAACAGAGAACGGTGATCGATCGGCAACAACCAGATACAACGAGACCAAGATGAATCCAAGATCCAGCTCATAACCAGCCATTTGACCGTTACCAAGAAGTCCAGCCGATAATTTCGCGGTTATAATTGCACCGATGAGTATGATGACAAACAATCCTGCTACATAACGAGTAAACAACCCCAAGATCAACAATATACCGCCGATAAGTTCAAGCGCTGCAACAACATAAGCTAAAACTCCCGGAATGCCTATGGAACTGAACCAAGCTTCTACATTGCTTATTCCCTGAAACTTATCCACTCCGTGAAATATAAATATGATGCCCAACACCACACGCATGATTATGGAAACAAAAGCTGTTTTAGTCATTCTTTTTCCCTCCAAAAATATTAGTAATAGAAATATATTTTCTATAGGTGTAATTTAAAACGATTTACATTGACTTGTCAACACAAATATTGATAATATAAAATTAAATTTAGTATTACAAATATTCTAGAGGTGTGATTAGATGGATATTGGCTCCACTATACGAGCGATCCGGAAGCGAAAAAATATCACAATCGCTCAAATATGCGAAACAACCGGCCTGTCTCAAGGATTTATGAGTCAGGTTGAAACGAATAAGACCTCACCGTCCATCTCAACATTAGAAAGTATAGCTCAAGCACTTAAAGTGCCACTTGCCTACTTGCTTCTAAAGAAAGAAGAGCGAATGAGAATTGTTCGGAAAGACGAACGGACAATCACTACAAGCGGTTCAGAAAATCTAAAAGTCGAACACTTGAGTTCCACAAAAAACGTACGGATGATGATTATAGAGTTTCCTCCTGGTTCTACGACTGGCAATACTCCTCATGCTCATGAAGGCGAGGAGGTCCATGTGGTCATTAAAGGGAGAATTTACGCGGAACAAGGGGAAGATAAGGCTGAATTTGGAGAAGGTGATTCCTTTAGTTGGAATGCATGTACGCCACATTTAGTAAGAAATATAGGTGAAGATAAGGCAATCGTGCTGATCTCCATCTATAAAGAGAATGAAAATGAAAATGAGAATGGATAGGACCTCATCTAACTAAGCAAAAAACCCACAATCGAGCCAGATAGGCCGAATGTGGGTTTTTTCAATAACTTTTGAATACCTTTATTAGGTAAATTCGAAGCAGATGGAATTTCCAACGATTTTAGGCAACCGCAATCAGATGGAACCAAGAACTACTCCTAAATCTTATACGCCTTCATAGCCTTGCGGATTTCTTTCAAGCTAGGGCGTTTGCCGTACATGAGTACGCCGGTGCGGTAGATCTTAGCGGAGATGTAGACCGCCGCGTAGATCGAGACGAGCAAGATGCCGAAAGAGAGAAGCGTCTGCCACATCGGCACTTCCGTCAGCCCAAGGCGGAGCAGCATGACGAATGGCGAGAAGACCGGAATGTACGACGTCACCTTCACGAGCATGCTGTCCGGCGCGCTTATGCTAAAGATTGCGATGTAGAAGCCCGCCAGAGAGACGAATGTCAGCGGCATGACCGCTTGACCCAGGTCTTCCGTCCGGCTTACGATCGAACCGACCGCCGCATACAGCGTCGCGAACAGGAAGAAGCCCGTCAGGAAGAACAGCAGCGCGTAGATGAGCAGAATCGGATCAACGAGCGACAAGTCGATGTCGAGATTGCCTAATGCCCCTTTGTTATGCGGCATGGATATGTTCGTCAGAATGACGGCTAAGTAGAATGTGACCTGCACAATGACGACGACGAACATGCCGAATATTTTGCCGAACATTTGCTTCAGCGGCGATACGCTCGTAATGAGGATTTCCATGACGCGCGAGCTTTTCTCCGCCGTAATCTCCGACGCGATCATGTTGCCGGAGGTCATGATTGCCATGAACAGGAAGATAATCATGACATAGATGACGCCCATGTTGACGCCTTGCTCCGCCGGTGTTCTGCCCGTGTTGCCGCTGCCCGAACCCTCGCCGGTATAAATCTGAACGGTGCCGATCTTGATCGGAGCCGATAGCTGCGCCATTTGCTCTGCCGAAAGGCCTGCATCTTGGAGCACGTTCGTTTGGCGAATTTGCAAAAGCGCTCCCTGTATTGATTCCGTCATGCCGAATTCCATCAGCTTCTCGGACTTGTAAGTCATTTCCGGGAAACCGCTGTCCGTCATATCGCCGAACTCAAGGTAGCCTTTGATTTCCCCTTCATCGATAGCTTTTTTCAGCTGCTTCTCGTTTGCCGAGGCATCGCCTTTGTCCTCAAGAGGAACCATCACGATGTTCGAATTTTCTTGTTTCTCGTAGTACGCCTTCAAGCTGTCGCCTGTTGCCGTGCCGCTCGCCGCTTGTTCGCTCTGCGACTGGATATAGCCGATATTTGTTACTTTGTCGCCTTTATCAAACTGTGCAATGATATAAGGAAGATTAATGCCGATGCTGATAATTAACGCGATAATCAACGTAGTAATTACGAAAGCTTTGCCTTTGACCTTATTCCGGATCGTAAACCCTACTACCGTCCAGAAACTATTCATGACGATCACCCACCATTCGGATAAAGATTTCATTTAGCGTCGGTTCCTTAATTTCGAAATGATTCACGTTCGCCTGCTCCATCGCCAAACGCAGAATGTCAGCACCCGCCGCTTCGTAGGAGATCGCAATGTCGTAGCCGCGCTCCGTGCGTGTGACGCCGGTTACGCCAGCCAGCCGATCGAGTCCGCTAATTTCTTTGTCAGTGCCAAGGATGACACGTTCTCTCGGAAATTGTTTTTTTATTTCCTTCAAGCTGCCCTTCAAGACCGTGTTCGATCGATGCAAAATCGTAATGTTGCGGCACAGCTCCTCGACATGCTCCATCCGGTGCGTCGAGAACAGGATGCTCGAGCCGGAGTCGCGCAGCTCCTTCACCGTCGACTTCAACAATTCGACGTTGACGGGGTCAAGTCCGCTGAACGCTTCGTCCATGACGACGATGCGTGGTTTGTGGTTGACAGCCGCGATGAATTGAATCTTCTGCTGGTTCCCCTTCGACAGCTCTTCGACCTTCTTGTTGTAATATTCCGGCACCTCGAACCTCTCCAGCCACTGCTTAAGGTTGCGGTCGGCATCCGCTTTCGACATTCCTCTGAGCTGCGACAGATAGATGATCTGATCGCTGACCTTCACCTTCGGATACAGCCCGCGCTCCTCCGGCAAATACCCGAGCAGGCTAAGTTGCTCATTGCTGTAAGGCTTTCCGTTGTAGAGAATCCGCCCTTCGTCCGGATAGATCAAGCCGAGCACCATCCGCATCGTCGTTGTTTTGCCGGCGCCGTTGGCCCCGAGCAGGCCGTAAATCTCGCCCTCGCTTACCTCCAAGCTAATTTCGTTTACTGCTGTTTTATCCCCGTATTGCTTAACTACCTTTTCTACTATTAATGGATTCATTTCATTACTCCCCTCTACTAGTTCATTCTTGTATTTAATCTATCTTGTGTAAGCAAAGCATTCATAATCTCATCCAGCTCAAGTGCCTGCCTGCTTACAATCTGATAGCCTTCCTCAGCACACCATGCTTCAGCTTCTGCAGCCTGATTTGTCGCAATTCGATAGGTCGTTCCACCTGCATGCTCAACAACGGTTTGACCTGGGATTAACGCTGCTTTCTTCGGAGTCAGATCCGCTCCACTTACAAATAACGTAAACCAACTGCTGAATAGCTCATCCTTCTCGTACATGCCAAGCACTCTGCCTTGAGCCATAAATATGATAAAATCAGCAAGTCGTTTCACCTCTTCTATGATATGGGAGGTCATAAGAATGGTACGATCTCCTCGATCCATGTACCGATGAAGCACCTCAATCATCGTTTTCCATGCAAGCGGATCAAGCCCTGAGGAAGGCTCGTCGAGCAGGAGCAGCTCCGGATTATGTGTTAGGGCTAGTGCAAATTCAAATTTGCGGCGCATCCCCTTCGACATTTTGCCTAGCAGCTGATTATCATCGACCTCAAGAATGCGAAGCAGCTCCCGATAACGATTCACATCCCATTTGTCATACCAGAAACGATGAAACTCAGCTTTCTCCGTCCCCTTCATGTTGTCCTCATGCGAGGAGGATTGATCATGCAGGTAACCAATTCGTTTTTTAACCTCTGTGCTGAGACCATTCTCCACTTGCTCTCCAAGCAGCTGAATGGTGCCCTCATCCGCTTTATCCAGATCAAGCATTAAGCGAAAGGTGGAGCTCTTACCGCATCCGTTCGGCCCAACAATGGCAGTGATGTAACCCTGTGGAATACTCATATGGACCGGCCCTAGTTTGAAGCTCGCACGATTTTGCACAACGCCGTTTAATTGTATCGCCATCGTCTCATTCATCATATGTCCCATCCTTTAATCAAAATGCTTACTCATCGCTTCTTTAAACATCTTCTGCAGCTCTTCCTCTGTGCACTGAACCCGCTTGCCGGCTACAACTGCCAGCTCTAGCGCTTCAATAACAGAAGCAAGACGATGCCGGTCACGTTCCTGATCACCAACCTGTGCCACATAAGTGCCAGTTCCTTGCCTTGTTCGGAGCAGCCCTTCCGCTTCCAAATCGTTATATACTCTTTTTACTGTAATCACGCTGCACTTAACGGTTTGGGCAAGCTCGCGTATCGATGGCAGCAGCATCCCTTCCGAAAGTTGACCGCTGACGATTAATGCTCGCAATTGTACTTCGATCTGATGATAAAGCGGCTCTGCACTTTGTTCATTAATTTGGATCGGCAGCCGCATGAGGTTCACCTTCTTCCATTCTCAAATATCTATGCTCTGTAGGTTCTTTTCTCCAGCCGATTTTCAATTCGTTTAACGCCGAGGAACACAGCAGCAACACCAATAGTTACGGTTATGATTGGCAGCCACCAACTGCCGTTCTCGATTGCATGCAGCGAACTTGAAACAATATTTCCAATATCCAGAAAGGCTAGACTGATTGAAAAGATAAGCAGAAAAGCGAGATAAGTGATGTTGAAGAAAAAATATGTTTTTCCTGAATGCCCCAACTCCCAGTATACATAACCAGTCCCCATTGTCAGTGAATAGCCAAACCAGCTTGCTCCATATAACACGAAGCTTAAGGCTGAAATATCAACGCCCATATTCCGTGCAATGATAAATTGCAATAAGAAGAAAACAAGTTGAGCAGCAAACAATACGATAGCCAGCTGAATGATTCTCCCTAGTGCAATTTGTTTCGATGAAATCGGCAGCGTTCTCCATTGTGCGATCTTCCTCGTATAGGAATTCTCTTTCCAGGAACGCATCATTGTCTTATTAGCAATGAACCCTAGAACAGGCAGAATCGAAAGGTAAATGAAATCGAGTGACCAGTTTCCGAATGGGCCATTTTCCCCTATGAAGCCATCCCGCATTAAAGGAACGGTGAATAACAATAGATATCCGATAAAAAATAATGTAAAAAGACTTTTCCAACGATCTTTAGCCAGCTCATGCTTCGCTAAATACCATGCACCCTTCCATAACCCCACAGCATTTGCTCCCTTCAATCGCTTAGCGAATATACTGTATATATCCTTATACACAGTATATTCAGTGTATACACAGTTGTCAAGTACTTCCATAAAAAGATTTTTGGAGGAGAATTCCCTTCTACGGTAAATACTCCTGCACAATGGCAATCCCCCTATTTACAAGCCAATCACTTCTGCATAAACATAAAAAAAGCCATGTTCTCAAAAGAGTAGTCTCTTTTGAAAACATGGCTTACACATTGTCGTTCTATCCGAAAATAGCATCAATAACGGGTTTCGTATGGCCGCCTGGGTACATAAGGTAAAGCAATACGTACACCGCTGTGCCTGTAATAGCTGTAATAAACCAAACCACTGAAGTTACTTTACCCCATTTGCGATGTTTGGCAAATTTCTTCTTATAACCAAGCGTTAGTGTTGTAATTCCGAATGCGCCGCCAACTGTAGCAAGCACGATATGAAACAATAAGAAGACAAAATAGTAAGGCTTTAAGCTGTCTGGGCCGCCCCAGATTGTATTTCCCACGAAAATCGAACGCGATACATATACGATAAAGAAGATCGTTGCTGACACTGCTGCATAGAACATAACCTTCTGATGCTCCGCCAGCCTGCGCTTAATCGCGAGCCTCCAGCCTACGGCTACCAGCACCGCACTAAGCACGATGAAGAAAGTACTGATTGTCGGTACAATATTATATTTGTCCACTTTTACCCCACCTAATGTTCGTTAAATAATTGGTATTAAGCTGTTCCTGTATTCGTATTCGGCAATTCATCGTCCTTATGCTCACGCTTGAACCATTGCTTGAATATATACGCCAATATAATGCCATACATAATTTCCTGCACGAACTTCATGACGATTCCGCCAAGCTGCTGGTCTTCAACTACGTCCATAATATTAAAAAATTGCGGACCGCTAAAGCTCTCCAGCAAACGACTCGGATCACCCGATACACAGTACCCCATCGCTGTAACCCAAACATTAGGATCGCTATAAATCGCATACATAGACGTTTTGGCAAAAATAATTAAAGCACAAGCTGGTGTCAGAAGCATGCCGTTCGCAAACACATAAGCCATTCTCTTCACATCGCTAAGTCTGCTCCACTCCGGAACAGGTGAGGCAATCTGCCACCACATCATAAACGACGTTACAAGCAAAATAAAATAATAAAGACGATGCACAGAGAAGTGCGTCATCACATAGTCATGGACAATTGGGACATGATAAACCGAGAACAAAATATTAAACAACAAAAGACAAATAATAGGATGCATCATGAAGCTCAGTTTTTTCCAAAACGGAGCGGAGAACATTTTTCGCCATAAGAAGCTTGGAACTCCAAGCAATACTAGCGGCGGTACAACTAAATAAGATACTGACATATTGACCATATGAAATGTAAACATAAGGTGACCTAATAGATTTAAAGGTCCTCCGTGAACCATATAAAACATAATTGCAGCCGAAACAAACATAAACTTCTGAAGCTTTGTCGCTGCATCAGCCTCAGGAGCATTCTTCTCACGCCATGGTCCAATTAAGTAGTAATATAGAATGACAATTGCGGCCATTCCGAATAGAAACATGGGGGTCCACAATTCCTCGAAGCGAAAATATTGTAAGCCAAGCATCGTGGAAACTCCTTTCAATTACGCTAGCTTTTTTACAAAAGAGGAGGGACCCAAGCCTCGGGACCCTCCTCTCCTCCAATAGTTAAATCGGTTACCACCAAGCCCAGTATTCAGCCATAATGACACATGTGAAGACGATGAATACACCAGTCAAAATCCCAATAATTGCGAAAGTATGACCACGGTCTTTCATGTGCATCCAGAATGCCATTTGTACGAACACTTGCAATACCGCTAAGCCGATCAAAATGATGTAGATAAAATCTTTGTTGATTTCTCCGCTTATTACAGTCGCGAATGCGATGAACGTAAGCAAGATCGAGAAAATAAACGCGATAATATGCTTCTTAGGTCCTTCGACCTTATGACGCTTGGGGCTTTCCTCAGTGGCTGTATGATTGCTTGCCATGGATTAAACCACCTTTCCCATCAAGTAAACGACGGTGAAAATGAATACCCATACAACATCGATAAAGTGCCAGTACATACCAGCTACATATACCTTAGGTGCTGTTACTACAGTCAATCCTTTTCTTGCTAATTGAATAATAATCAATGTGATCCATGTAATACCGAAAGCAACGTGTGCTCCGTGGAAACCTACCAGCGTATAGAACGAGGAGCTGAATGCGCTCGTTGTAAAGCCGTGGCCTTCATGTACATAATGATAGAACTCATAAATTTCAAGAGCAAGGAAACCTGCGCCAAGTATGACCGTAATAATCAGCCAATTAATTAACGCCTTCACTCTGTTTGTATGCAGCGCATGAACAGCGAACACGCTTGTTAAGCTTGACGTAAGCAAAAGTGCTGTCGCAAGCGCAACGAGTGGAAGCTGGAACAATTCATGTGCTGGCGGTCCATCAAGGACTTGATTCCGTAGTGCTAGGAACGCTGAGAACAACGTTCCGAACAATACAGTTTCTCCGCCAAGGAAAAGCCAAAAGCCTAATACTTTATTGCGTCCCTCGAGGGTCGCCTTTTCGGGCTCATGAGGCAATTGCCCCTCTACATGCGAATGCGCACTCATGCTTTACCCCCCATATCTCTAAGGATTTCTTCTTCTTCAATGTGGAAGCCGTGATCATCGATTACGGAACGAAGGAACATGCAACCGAACAAGATCAGCAAACCAACAATACCGAGAGCATAACCTGATTTGAATGATCCAAACAAGTTGCCCCAATCTTTAGCGTACATGAAACCTAAACCTGCGATAAACAATCCAAATCCCATGAAGAAAGGCAGGATCGAAGGAGAAGGCATATGAATTGGACCAATTGGCTCCGCAGGCGTCATGCCTTTGTGACCGTCCGTTTTTTCTTTCCAGTATGCATCATAGCCGCGTACAAGCGGTGTTTGAGCAAAGTTGTATTCAGGAGGTGGAGATGGAATCGTCCACTCTAGAGTACGACCGTCTTCCCATGGATCAGCTGGTGCATTTTGTGGTTTGAAAGCTGTGATAACAACGTTCAGCAAGAAGAAAATTGTACCAAAGCCCATCAAGAATGCGCCTACTGTACTGATCATGTTCATTTCGTTGAAACCAAGACCGTCGAGATATGTCCAAATACGACGAGGCATACCTAGCAAGCCAAGGAAATGTTGAATAAAGAATGTTAAGTGGAAGCCAATAAAGAATGTCCAGAACGTCAATTTACCAAGTGTTTCATTCAGCATGCGTCCGAACATTTTTGGCCACCAGTAGTGAAGGCCTGAGAAAATACCCAGTACCAAACCACCTACGATAACATAGTGGAAATGCGCTACGACAAAATAAGAATCATGATATTGGAAGTCAGCAGGTGCTGCTGCCAGCATGACGCCGGTAACGCCGCCCATTACGAAGGTTGGTATAAATCCGACAGCGAACAAGTTAGCTGTCGTGAATTTAATGGAACCGCCCCACATCGTAAATAGCCAGTTGAAAATTTTGATACCTGTTGGAACCGCGATAAGCATCGTTGCAATGGAGAACAGCGCATTCGCAACTGGTCCTAGACCAACCGTGAACATGTGATGCGCCCAAACCATGAAGCCCAAGAAGCCGATCAGGATTGTAGCGAATACCATCGAGCTGTAACCGAACAAACGCTTACGTGAGAATGTACTTATTACCTCGGAAATAACGCCGAAGGCCGGCAAGATGAGGATATAAACCTCAGGATGCCCGAATATCCAGAAAATATGCTCCCATAGGACCGCGTTACCGCCGCCTGAAGGATCAAAGAAATTTGCATCAAACAATCTGTCGAACATGAGTGCCGCTAGACCAACTGCCAAAGCAGGGAATGCGAACAGGATTAGCGCCGAAGTAATGAACGCTGCCCATGTGAACATCGGCATACGCATGAACGTCATGCCTGGAGCACGCATGTTAATAATCGTTACGAGGAAGTTAATACCCCCGATAAGTGTTCCGATACCCGCTATTTGCAAACCTAGTACATAATAGTCAACGCCGTGATCGCCGTTATAGGTCGTCCCCGCGAGCGGTGCATATGATGTCCAGCCTGCATCTGGAGCGCCGCCAGTAAACCAGCTCACGTTAAGCAAAATACCGCCGAACAAGAATGTCCAGAAGCCTAATGAGTTAACGAAAGGGAAAGCTACGTCGCGCGCGCCGATTTGAAGCGGTATAACCGCATTCATTAAGGCGAATAAAAGCGGCATCGCTGCAAGGAAGATCATCGTCGTTCCGTGCATGGTTAAAAGCTCATTATATGTATCCGCGCTAACAAAGTTATTTAGCGGCTTCCACAATTGAACCCGAATCAAAATCGCTTCCAAACCACCGACAAGGAAGAAAAAACCGCCGGCAATCATATACAATATTCCGATTTTTTTATGGTCAACCGTAGTCAGCCAGTCCATTAGACCGCTGTAACGTTTGACCTTATGCGTATGCGCATGAGCCAAAGTAGGTACCTCCTTCAATCACCGATAAATTATTGTTCGTAGTTAAGCTTCAATTCAGATAAGTATTTAGCAATACCTTCAATCTCTTGTTCAGTCAAATCTTCGATTTTACCCATTTGGTTGCCCGGTTTAACTTCGTCCGGGTTTTTGATCCAACGGTGCAAGTTGTCGTATACTGAACCTTCATTGGAATATTGCGGATCATCGGTGTTAACAAGTATACCCCCGACAGTCTCACGGCTTCCGATACCTGTCAAGTTAGGATAAGCAGGTCCGCCCAAATCACCCACTGCGTGGCAAGATAGACATTTGCTTTCAAATGCTTTAGCAATTGCCGGATCGCTTGGAAGCGCTACAGGTTCTTTAAGTGCAGCTACCCAACGATCAAATGACGACTCGTCCACTGATTTAACTTTAAAGTCCATCAAACCATGTGAAGGTCCGCAAAGCTCAGCACATTTACCCAGGTAAACGCCTTCTTTTGGTGCAGAGAAGTACATTTTATTTACGTTTGCACCAGGGTTGGTATCGATTTTCCCAGCAAGCGATGGAATCCAGAATGAGTGAAGCACATCTGCGGATTTCGCTGTGATGGAGATCGTTTTACCTTTTGGAATAATAAGCTCTTGTGCTGTCTTGATTCCGTAAGCTGGGTATTCAAACTCCCACCAGTATTGGTGTGAAGTAACGATGACCTGAACCGCTTCCGGATCTTTGCTGTAGTCTTTAGCAAGATTAAATACGGATTGAACGGTTGGTACACCCAAAATGATAAGCATGATGATTGGAATTACTGTCCAAATAATCTCAAGCTTATGATTTCCTTCCACCTGCTTAGGAATTGTTTTGTCTCCCGGACGTCTGCGGAAACGAATAATTACAAACAAAGAAATCGCAAATACGGCAACAATCACGATCAACATGATTCCTATTGCCAGCTTCATCAGCCCGAATTGTTCTTCCGCTACAGGTCCCTGAGGATTCAGCGTCGACAAATCGCTCCGCCCGCAAGCCGCTAGTACTAGCACCATCATGGCCATAAGCGGCGCAAGCCGTTTTACAAATCGCCACCGTTTCATCATTAATCAACCCCACTTTTGACGTTTTCGCAGCTGCCTAATTTTCACGTGGCATACGGCTGGCTGCGTGTTTCACAGATGTTATTACAACTCCTGCAACTTAAATCACTTTATTAAATATAAAGTTGAAGCCCCTATTTGTCAATGTTCCACAGAGAGTTCACAAATTGTTCTCAAAGCTGTCAAATTCGCATCATTACTGCGTTTTTTCGCATGATAAACTGTCTTGTTTAGCCCGTCTGCATGGCATTCTCTCTATCCTACATTGTGCACCAAACCCATGGTCAATTATGTATGCTTGCAAAAACGTATAATTACGGAGCCACGGCAAAAACTAAAGTCATTATCGTATGAATGGGGGTCCGTTCTTTATGGTTAAACGAATTGCCGCATTGCTGTTGTCGGCAGTCATGATAACAACTTCAGCCGGCTGTGCCTACAAACAGTATGCTCAGCAAAGCGACACCGATTATGGAAGCCGTCAAGCTAACGATCCGAAGATGCTCGGCGGCAGAGCTTATGGGCCGACTACGAACAATGCTGACCAGCATAATAATTCATTTTTTGAATACAGCTCCGTCATCTCACGCAAAGTAACTGATCTAAACGGCATAGCTTCCGCAATCGTTATGCTGACAGACAAAAATGCTTATGTCGGTTTAATGCTTGATTGGACCGCAGTTGGTACTCGGAATTCAGGCGGCAAAAGCGAGCAAGACAATACAGGTACTAGTGATGGCGTATATAACCATGATACAGGCAGTCCGTATGGCAACAGCAAGATCCTTGTATCACCGTACAACTCCTATTTCTCAGTCAACGATGTTAATGATTTGTCGGATGAACTTAAGCAGACTGTCGCTCTTAGAGTTCGCGAGCTGGCTCCAGCTGTACAAGAAGTTCATATTTCAGCCAATATGGAGTTCGTAAATTACTTCAACGATTTTGCCAAGGAAGCATGGGGCGGACGATCCTTAATGCCACATATCGATAAATTCAATACCGTAGTGAAATATCATTTTGCCGGTGGAAAGGATATGCCCCCTCCTATTACACAACCGGGCACCTATAGCCCCTCCGAGACCCAAATGAATCATTAAAAAAAAATCGCTTCTATTATATATATAGCAAAAAGGCACTTCTCTCGAAGAGCCTTTTTGTTATTTCTATCATTTTGCTTTTTAACGCATCGGAGCAAAGCCGCTGATTTCTGCCAAGATTGCTTCAGTTTGTGATAGCAGCTCATCTGACAGTTCAATGTCTACTGACTTTATGTTTTCTTCGATTTGAGCCGGTCGGCTCGAACCGATAATAGCTGAGCTCACATTCGGCTGGCGAAGCACCCATGCTAATGCAAATTGTGACAATGATGCTCCAATCGTTGCAGCCAGCTGCTCCAGCTTCTCTGCAACCTGCAGTACATCTTCTCGCAAATAACTGTTAATGATGCCATTTGTTTTATCATTTGCAGCACGACTGCCTGCCGGCACGGCTTGGCCTGGCTTGTACTTACCTGTTAAAATCCCTTGTGCAAGCGGTGAGAAAACAACCTGCCCCATGCCTTCTTGCTCACAAGCTTCGATAACGCCCCGTTCAATATACCGCTCAAACATATTGTAAATCGGTTGATTCGAAATAAGCTTCCGGAGGTTAAGACGTTTCCCTATCGCTGCAGCATCCGTAATTTGTGCAGCTGTCCACTCGCTGACCCCTGCATAAAGCACCTTCCCTTGTGCCATCAAATCATCGAGTGCCCGCAAAGTTTCCTCAACCGGCGTTTCCGAATCAAAGCGGTGGCATTGATAAAGATCTATATAATCAGTACCCAAACGCTTCAAGCTTGCATCACATTGCTCGACGATATGTTTTCTAGAAAGACCGCGATCATTTGGTCCTGAATCGATTTACTCCGCTCTTCATCTGTAGTCTATAGTACAACGTTCTATTATTAAAGTAGTGAATGTTTTTTCAAAATATAAGAAAGTATATTATTTTCTCATACTTATCTTATATTTCACCGTCTAAGCTGCTTCAGCGTCAGAAGGACGCCGAAGGCGTTTTAGCTAGCTTTACTATCTTTAATATACATACTATACTATTGGTAGCATATAGCAGAGAGGGGAATTGTCGATGAGTGCACATAATTACATTCCGAAGGAACCGCTCCATATCGAATGCAATATTGAGAAGACATTAGATGTGATCGGCGGTAAATGGGCTTTTTTAGTGCTGAGAGAACTGTTTTGCGGCACCAAAAGATTCGGAGAAATACAGAGGCTTATTCCGGCGGTTAGTCCTCGTGCATTAACAAGCACGCTCCGTCATCTCGAGGATAAGGGCGTGCTTGAACGCAAGGTTTTTCCAACCGTGCCTGTTACCGTCGAATACACACTGACACCTAAGGGCGAGGACTTGCATCATATTTTAAAAGAAATGAAGCTTTGGTCGGCTAGATGGACATAGGCTAATGCTTCAACAGCTGATCAGGCAGTGACTTTGTGCTTGCTTGAAAGCGATCAATTGCAGTCTGATAAACGCGTCGATCGCTTTCATTACGAGACAAGCGTTCAAGTCGAATCAACTCCGCCTCAAACTGCTCAATCAACATAATGACACGATCCTTGGGTTTGGATTGTTGACTATTTTGCGGCTGCTTGCTCTCTTCGCCGGTATCGATAAGCAGCTCGCCATTGCTGTCAATTTGGGCAAAAAACACTTCTGATTCCTTCACATTTCGCTTTTCCAGCTCCTGCAGCAGCCATTGTCGGTCATGGCCTAAGTTTGTGAGCACTTCATCCTGTATTTCCCCGTCCATCAATACGGTCATTGCCTCTCGCTCATTCGGCACCTGCCAGCCAAGCGTATCCGGCGTTAAAGGCTGATAGGCTTTCTTCAACAGCACATTGACTTCACCGCTTGATTCCATAACAGCAAACTCCACGTCGGCTACACGGTATACATCCTTTTTGCGCAATTGCTCGAGCATCTCATCCAAGGTCAACCGTTCCTTGTGCAAGCTTTCTTTGAGCAGCTGGCCATCTTTAATTAGCACAGTACCTTTTCCGTCAATAAAGTCACGAGCCTTCTTGCTTTTTATGGTCAAAAATTCCATTCCGACCGACACACTAACCCAAACCGCTAATGATACCAGTCCCAAAAACCATAAATTGTCGAGATCAAGCGAGATATATGCGGCAATATTACCGATAGATATACCTGTTATGTACTCGAACAGCGACAGCTGAGAAATTTGGCGTTTTCCCAAAACCTTCGTAAGCGCAAATAAAATAGTGATGGCCGCTAACGTTCGCAGTACAATTTCAATCCAACTTGGCATTTTACTTCCCCCTTCCATTTCTAGAGTATCCAGAAAGGAAAAAGTCATTCGCTGTAATTTGTTGTTGCATTTAAATATAATATGTAGTATGATAATGGGAATGTATAATATTTAACCCCATAACATCCCCAGTAAGATTCAATGATTTCCTCAGATTTTGATTTCTTTGCTGTTAATTCCAAACCTGTTACGTGATGTATTTCTGATTCACACTGGCGCGGTCATCGGAGCCGCGAGGACGGAAGAGAGGTAGGGCTTTCGTTGTTTTAGGATGCGAGTTTAAGACAACTTGGTACACATGCTGTTTGCTGTTAACAAGGGGACCCAGTACGGCCTTTCTTATAAGAAGAAGAGGTCCGGTTAAATATATGATACAAACAAGGGCTGTCCGGCTAGCGCATTTATGTGCTACCTGGGCAGCCCTATCCAATTTTTTAACCTTTAATTATTCATTAGGACAACCRCTTGCTGCAAAATGACCCGAACGATTCACTTTTGTCGCGAGATACCTCTCATTATGCTCCGATCGATCTCCCCAAAGCGGAATACGATTTTTCACATCAAGTCCCGCCGCCTGCATTGCATCCAGCTTCTTCGGATTATTCGTAATGAGCGACACTGGTTTCTCACGAAGTGCTTTCAATACGAGTATCGCATCACTATAACTGCGAGCGTCATCCACAAAGCCAAGCTCCTCATTCGCCTCTACGGTGTCATAACCCTTCTCTTGCAGTAAATAAGCCATCGCTTTGCTAAACAAACCGATTCCTCTTCCTTCATGATTGGCCAAATAAAACAATGCGCCTGTACCCTTTTCCACAATCATGTGCATTGATTCATGCAGCTGATAACCGCAATCACAACGTTTGCTGCCAAAAATATCGCCCGTATGACAAATGCTGTGCATTCGAATCCACGCCTCATCTGCCTGTTCGAAATCGCCATACACCAGCACGCTTGATTGCTGCATTTCTGCTAAATTAATCGACGAAAGCTTCTTGATGATTTGCTCCGCATCGTCAAGCTGCTCTTTGCAGAGCAGCCAACAATACCATTGAAAAATTGCCTCGCCTTCATCAAGCTTCACCGGAAGTTGAATGGGACCGACTAAATAAATACTGCCGTGATCGCTTTCAATCACTTTTATCTTCTGATCAACTATAGATACTGCTTCTTTAAACATATCGCAATGCTCCTGACCTGTTCATAGTCTTTGTTTCGACTATTATGTTCGGTAAGTACATTAGCTATGCTAAGTGCAGTTCGCAGCATTGGAATGTCGCCTATAGAACCGGGATCATTCCTTTGTTTAACTCTCGGTAGGTTTCAATAGGAAGCTTCGGTTCACGCTCGAAGGACAGCAAGCCATTTTTCTCCTGCTCAACATCCGTTAACTGCGTATAACAATAACCTTGCAGTCCGCCAGCCGCTATAATCGGACGCATCACGGCAACTAAACGGTTCAAGAAGTCCTGATCGTCTCTAGCCGAAGAATACCCCCAACCTACTTCATTATCCTTAATATACGAAATACCGCCGAACTCCGATAACTGCACCGGCTCGCCATTATAAGTGAACCCAGGCACAAGTATTTTTCTGCCTTGAGGATCACATTTGACGGACATTTCAGGCGTTGCATATCTACTTGCCAGTATCTGTTCATTGCTTTCGTAATCATGAACCGTGTAAATATCAGATTTCACATGCTCCCAACCATCGTTTGAGATAACAGGTCTTGTATCGTCGAGAGATTTGGTCAAATAATAAAGAGTAGAGGCATGGTGCTGCTGCCTTTTGTCTATTAATATATTTGGCGTTCCCCAGCTTTCATTAAGCGGAACCCACACGACGATACAAGGATGATTGTAATCACGGTGAACAGCCTCTTGCCATTCATTCATGATACGCGTCACGTATTGTTCGGAGTATTGATACGCATTGGCCATCTCGCCCCAAACGAGCAGTCCTAGCTTATCGCACCAATACAAATAACGCGGGTCTTCTATTTTTTGATGTTTTCTCGCCCCATTGAACCCCATTTGCTTGGTCAGCTCGACGTCCGTACGGAGCATTTCATCGCTTGGAGCTGTTAGCACACCACCTGGAAAATAACCTTGATCCAAAATTAGCTTCATATAATAAGGGCGATTGTTTAAGCAAATAACGCCATCCTCAATGGATATCTTTCTCATACCGAAATAGCTTTTGACATGATCCAATTCTCGTTCTCCATCAAGCAGCATAAATTCAACATCATACAAGTTTGGCTTCTCCGGTGACCACCAGCGGCCAAGCCCATGATCATTAAAATCATGAAGCTTGATAGAGACCTCCTCTTCCTGCTCCATAACACGAATAACATCCTCAGCGATTAATTCACCTTCAAACGATATTTTAATGCTAAGTCGCAAGCCATTATATAATTCCGTTCCCTTAATAAAGCTGCGAATATGAATTTTATTATGATCGATATCCGGCGTCAATCTCACTCGGCTCACATATGCTTGATTAACAGCCTCCATCCAAACCGTTTGCCAAATCCCAGTCGTTCGCGTGTAGAAAACTTGCTCTGACTGCTCCTTCCAATACTGCTTCCCTCTAGGCAGCGTGACGTCTTTACTATAATCTTGAGCACGCACGACTATGCTATTGGGGCCTATTGCATTCAACACAGCAGTAATATCCGCATGAAATGGGGTGTGGCCTCCCTCATGACTTGCTACTAAATGTCCATTTACCCATACCTTTGCTTCATAATCAACAGCACCGAAATGGAGAATGATTCGTTTCCCTGCATACTCCGTTGGAACCTCAATACTTTTACGATACCATACGATATCGTGAAACGATTTTTCATTAATGCCGCTTAACTCGCTTTGGTAACAAAATGGCACCTGAATCTTGCGATCAAACTGTTTTCTCTCGAACCATTTATTATCACAACCTGCGTTTGAGTCGTCATACTCAAATTCCCATTCCCCGTTCAGGTTTAACCAGGATGATCGCTCAAATTGCGGTCTTGGATATTCATTTCGTATTGCATCCATCATGTTCCCACTCCAGTCCTATTGCTTATGCTTATATATTATTTTTTTAGCGGATTTATCATTAAATGGTTGAACAACATTGTTGAACGTTCTGACCGAATGCCTACCTTGCCATGCAAAAATGGATAAGGGTCCGTATAATTAATAACTGGAGTTGAGCCATCCCCCAGAAATAATTGTATGTTCCCGTCTTTTGCAACAACTCTGAACGAATAGGCTTTACCAGTTTCCAATTCTGCGGTTTCACTAGCTACTAAATTGGAATCATAGTTCATCCGATTCAAAGTTAGCTGCGAAGAAGAAATGCCGATGTAATAGCCCATGACTGCATCCCTAACCTGAGCCGGATGGTAGGATTCATTGGAAGCTCGAACAAAAACGCCTCCGATATCCGTTTCTGCATTCAACTGCACATCAAACGCCAGCTCATAATTGTCCCAATTGTCACTGCCCGCAAACAACATGTCATCATCTATGCCGCTGCCGCTATAATCATCCTCCGATTGTCCAAACAGCCCCATTCCCGTTTGAGAGGATAATGAATGGAACGGCTGCTCCTTATCCAGCAGGTCTATAGCAAACAGCTCAAAGGAATGCATTTCCACTGGTCCAGCTTTCAGCTCTATCTTAAGCTCATGAAAACCTGCCGCAATTTCGATTGTTCCAATTCGAACCTTCGCTGTACCTTCTACAAAGGCTGGGTCATCGGCTTTGATCTTCGTCTTCACGGCTTCGCCGCCGTCAATTGACCATTCCAAGACAACATCCTTCTCCGGCTTTTTAAGCGTTAAGCCGATCCCGTATTTCGCATGATCCTTCACATTCAGCTTGTATTTCAACCAGTCACCGCCTTGCAGCAGGCTCACGGAATAACTGCCGTCATCCAGCTTGCGAATCGGTACACCGTCTGCTTTCCTAAAATCACTGGTCTCGGATGACTTCTGCTCCAAATGAAAGCCGCGATCAGCTTCCTTCAAATAATGAACCGACTCAATTGCCCCAGGCACAGGCTTATAGGCCTCAAAATCACTGCTGCCGCCTGCTTCATTCGTAAAGGCTGTATATTCATAAATTGGCTGCGACTGATTGGCGATATAGCCAATTTTCCCGCCGCTCGGCTTAGCTGTATGCTCCTCTATCTTTTTCATTCCATCGAAGAAGACAAGAACGCTGTCATCACGCTGCTCAACACGAATCGTATGCAGCTTCGAGTAATCAAATTCACTAGGAAGCAGTGCTTGTGCAAGCTGTTTCTCTGATCCATTTTGAACCGTTACATACCCAATCTCATGTTTGCCTGGCCACAGCTTGATTGCTGAATAATTAGCTTCATCTGCATAAGAGAATACTGCTGCAATCGTACCGCTATCCACTGCACTGTCCGAAAAATTCAATCGGAAGTTATATTCCGCAATAAAGGCATCTTCCGTCGAAAGCTTACTCAGCACCTTTTGTTCAGCCGTGGATGATGATTCATCCCATTGTTCTGAAGAAATGCCGTCAGTGAGCCAGCTATATAATGAAGGCATTGCTGGCGCAGGCTGCATATGATCATGAGATGGACCAAAAACAACCAGCTTATCACCGTTATAGGCAAGTCGATCAATGTTCAATTCACGTACTGGCGGGCCTTCAGAAGAATGTCCAACCAGATTATGATAAGTCAAATAATAAGAGTCCATATCCGGCCCAAGCACTGTTGCACTATGGCCAAGCCCTTTAAATTCATCCTTTACGCTGATGACGATCGGATTGTTTGYAGGAATCGTATAATCGCCGAAAGGCCCATCCTTGGATACCGCATAGTTCACCCGATAACCGTTGCTAAATACGTGATTGCCCGTATACGTCATATAGTAAAGGCCATTTCTCTTCCAGATCATTGAACCTTCTGTCCAATGTCCAAGAAATGCATTAGTCGTTACGCCAACATCAATCGTTAATGGATCTGGCATTTCATGCGCAACGATGCCTTGCGTGCCTGCATTCGTAAAATACCATTTCCCGTCATCGTCAATAAAAACAGAGCCATCGATAGAATTTCCGAGATTTTCGGTTTTGACGACGAAAGGGCCCGTTGGGCTGTCGCTTTGCAGCACATAATGCCCTTGGCCTGCCGGGGATGTATATAAATAGAAGCTGCCATTCCAGTAAAAAACCTCAGGTGCATAAGCCCCAGTCGTAATGAGATCTTCAGTAACTAGACCTTCATATTTCCAATCCACTAAATTTTCGGAGCTCCAAGCTTTAATGCCCGGACGAAAGTCCTTTGTACTGCAATACAAATAAAACCTACCGTTGTAACGCATGATGAAAGGATCACCGATCCCGTAATCCTCCCACTCTTGCTCCAGCTTCAACGAATTTGTATACAATTTAGCATCCTCCTTCAACAGTACGACTGCTTTTTCTTCTGGCGTGGACTTGCAGCCACTTAACATGACTACAATGCATACAACGAGGAAGGCGACAAGCTTCGTCGCCCTCATTTGTGTAAGGTTAAAATATCTCATGCGCTAACCTTTTAAGCCGCTAATCGCCATAGACTCGATAAAGTAGCGTTGGCAGAAAAAGAATACAAGAATGACTGGAACCATCGATATAATCGATGCTGCCAAGATTACCGGATAGTTAGAAGATCCCATATATTGTGATTGCATAGAAGCAATAAGAACTTGAATGGTTTGTTTCTGCGGTGAGCTTAAATAAATAAGCGGTCCCATAAAATCATTCCAAATGCCCATAAAGCTTAACGCTGCTTGAGCTGCAATCGCAGGTTTTGCAACCGGCAGTGCAATGGTCCAGAAGGTACGGAAGAAACCGCTGCCGTCCAGCTTCGCTGCTTCCACCAGCTCATTCGGCAAACCTCCCGCCAAGTATTGGCGCAGGAAGAAAATAACGACGATATTGCCAAATAACCCGGGTACGATAAGCGGTAAAAGCGTATCCGTCCAATTAATTGACGAGAAGCCAATAAACTGAGGAATCATAACGACGGAAAAAGGAATCATCATCGTGCCAAGCAAGGATAGAAAAATAGCATCTTTAAACGGAAATTCAATCTTAGCGAATGCATATGCCGCCATTGTTGAAACGAATATTCCAATGACAAGTACAAAGACGACAATAATCATGCTATTCATAAAACCGCTTAGCAACGGAGAATCATTCCAAGCCGTTACATAGTTTTTGAATGTAGCCGGGTCTGGAATCCATTTAGGCGGAATTTCAAAAACGTTGCGTTGATCTTTTAATGAAGTGGATATCGTCCATACGAACGGCGCCAGCATAATAATAGAGCCGATACATAGAATTAATGCCACCCAAAGGTTTGTTAGTCGTTTCTGTTGCATTTGAAATCAAACTCCCCTCGCAAACTGTAACGGTAAAAGATTAATCGTTGTACACCCATTTTTTCGATAAACGGAACTGAAGGAGTGTAACGATGAAAATAATAATGCCAAGAAACCAAGCCACTGAGCTGGCATAACCCATATTAAAATACTTGAACGCATTTTCGAAAATATAAAATACTACGGTTGCCGCACTATACTCCGGCCCTCCGTCGCCTGCCAATACGTAAATTTGGCTAAACGATTGGAACGCGCCGATAACGCCCATGACAATAACGAAAAAATGAATGTTCGTCAGCAGTGGAATGGTAATTAACCGCAGTTTCTGGAATGCACTCGCGCCATCCACTTCAGCTGCCTCGTAATAGGACGACGAAATCGATTGCAGCCCGGCTAAATAAAGAACCATCGTACCGCCAACGCCGCCCCATACTCCCATCAAAATCATGGAAGGCTTAATCCAATTTGCGTCACCTAACCAGTTAGGCCCTTCGATGCCGAACCAACTCCACATCGTTTGGTTGAGCAAACCAAAATCTTGATTCAAGATCCATTGCCATAACAACGACACCGCAATAATGGGTGAAATGACTGGCAAGTAATAGATTGTCCGTAAAAACGAGATTCCTTTGAGCGGACGGTTCATCATAATAGCAAGCAAGAGTGCCACAATCATGCCAATGGGTATGCCCAGCATCATAAATACTGTGTTAAAAAGTGATTTGTACACCTTCTCATCGTGAAAAACTTCGATATAGTTATCAAAACCTACAAACTCAGGCGGCGTAACCAAATCCCAAGACGTGAAGCTTAACCACGCGGAGTAAAGAAGCGGTGCGACTCCAAAAATGAGAAAGCCAAGCACTGGGGCCGCGACAAACAGGTAGGCCCATGCATATTCTTTGCGGATATAACTAGGTTTACTTTTCCTCATGCGTACACATCCTCGCACTAGCTATTCGTTATTTATGTTTATCATTCGAAACTTTCGTTTACTTATTTCCCTTGTCATACAGCTCTTGAAGCTTCGGCTGCAATTCCTTCGCCCAGTCTGCAGCAGTCATCTTGCCATCCCATACTTTGCCGGCCTCTTGCCACATCGTATCGATCCATTTTGTATCCTTTGAACCGAACTCAATTGGCGGATGGCCGTAATCTTCAATAATATCAAGGAATACTTGACGATTTGCTGGTGCTTTGTCATAAGCTACAAACTCGCCTTTTGCCATATCGATCAAGTTTGGCACCGCTTGCCCAAGCTCGTAGTTTTGCTTTTGTCCTTCTTTATCCAGTGCAAGGAATGCTGCTAAGTTAAATGCTTCTTGTGCATGCTTCGATTTGCTGGATACCGAGTAACCCATTGAGCCAACCCACGTCCCTGCTTTGCCTGTCTCCGGATTCACCGGCCATGCCGCAATATCCCATTCAAACGGCAAATCCCAAAATCCCGGTTGATCCCATGGTCCCATTGGGAACATGCCTACTTTGCCGGCTACAAATCGCGAGTAAGAATTCATCGCTTTCTCATCCTCCGGCGACGGCGATACATTGTGCTTGATGCGCAGATCTGCTACCCATTGCATTGCTTTTGCGAATTCCGGTGTATCAATCGTTACTTTGCCTGTTGTATAGTCGATGAAGTCGCCTCCGCTTGCCCATACCGCGCCTTCCAGCGTAAAGTTGGCTCCGCCATAAATATCGACTTTGCCATCGCCATTCTCATCCTTCGTCAGCTTCTTCGCTGCATCTAACCAGTTGTCCCATGTCCATTTGCCAACCTCTGCCGGCGGCAATTCGAGCCCAGCTTCAGTAAACATCGTTTTGTTGTAGGCCATTGCCCATGGACCTACGTCCTTCGGCAATCCGTACAAATCCCCTTGCCCGAGCTGCTTGCCATCAAAACGGTATCGATCTAGCGCTTGTTTCCATACGTTATCGGCTTGGAACAGCTCTGTCGTTTCTAGAAACGGCTGCAGGTTTTGAATCGTGCCTGCTTCGGCAAACTTGTAAAACTGCGGGCCCGATACATAGAATACGTCCGGTGTTTTGCCCGATGCAACCAGCGTAGACAGCTTCTGATTGTATTCAGCAGGCGGCACGCTTGTGTACTCTACCTTTACGTTCGGATATTTCGTTTCGTATGATTTGATCAGCTTGGCGAATATATCTTTCTCCTGCGGACTGCCATGACCCATAAACGAAATCTTTACTTTTTCTTGCGGTGCGTTTGTTGCTGCATCGCCTTTATTCCCCGTATTTCCATTTGCAGCAGAGCTGTTGCCATTTCCACCTGATGAACAAGCCGATAGCAGCATTCCAAAGCATAATAGCATTACAAGTCCAAGCTTCGTGGATAATTTGCTCTTCATTGCGGTTGTCGCCCCCTATGTTGTGTGAATACTTATTGCGCTCTGTAAGCGCTTAATCCAATGAATTCATTATAAATTATATTGTTATATGTTTATATACTGAATATAATATAAAAAATACCATGCGCTAAAAATCAGCACACGGTATTTTTATGTTCTATTAATTACATTTTGCAAAATTTTACAGGTACAACAATACGCTGCGGCTCGTACTCCCCTTGTAGCTGCGCATGAAGCAATTCAACGGTAACCTTGCAAATCTCGTCTTCATTTTGCTGCAAATACGATACATCCTGAAAATCAGGCCGGTCAAAACAAACGAGCTCGAGATCGTCAGGCACTAACTTCTTCAGCCTCTTCGCTGCGTAATAAGTATAGTTGGTCAACTCTACATTGACAACGAATGCTGCTGAAACCTCAGGGCGCTCACTCATAAAGGATTCAATAATGTGCTGCGCATTGCCGCTCGATATATCCTCAATTTTGAGAATACACCACAAATCCTTGTTAATCGGAAGTTTTTTGGCTAAATACGCTTTTTCGAATCCGATCACTCTTTCTTCGGTCGCTGTATTCGTAATTTCAGGCGTGATAAGGGCAATATGCTCATGCCCGCTGTCGAGCAAATGAGTGATAGCCTGTTCCGTCCCATTCACATTATCCGAGCTGACGCTGTACGTGCGAATCTCTTTCAAAAAACGATCAATTAGCACATGCGGAAATTTATCGAGCGACAAGCGTAAAATGCTATCGTTGTATCGCTCCTCCTCCGTCGGAAATACAATTAATCCGCGTACACTTGCAGCGACCATCGATTCAATAGCTACGCTTTCTTCAAGCTGCGACTCTCTCGTAATCCGTACCTGTAGGTTGTAGCCGCTGGCTGTTACGTACTTTTCGATTGAGTCCAGTATTTTCTGATCCACCTTCGTCTTCATGCACGGTAAAATAAGTCCGATAACGTCCCGCACATGGCTTGAAACATCTAAATCCTCAGCCGTCTCGCCATCCTGTCTTACGAACGTTCCCTTTCCTTGTACTCGAACGAGTACGCCTTCATCCGCTAAACCAATCAACGCGTTTTTACTCGTGATTTGGCTTACTCTATACTTGTCCGCAAGCTCCTTCTCGGATGGGACACGATCTCCAGGACGCAATTTCCCAGCTTTGATTTGCCCTAAAATATCGACTTGAATTTGCTTATATAAAGGGAAATTTTTCATAACGACGTCCTCTCATTATATTAATATATTAATTATACTAAATTAATTTTATTTTGTCTGCAACGGAATAATTGGTGATCTTTTATAATGATGAGCGAGATCTCTTAGAGAATACAAGAAGGCATAAACTTAAACCCCCGATCATCTCAGTGAAAATTGATCTACGTTATCTAAAAGGACTGTTCCTCTCAGATTCAATTATTGGTCTCGTCGGCTATGCACAATATCCACGAGTCATTTCTCTAACGAACTCTATTACGCTTATTATGTTGAAAACTACTTTTATTTCATTTTAACGAACCTGATTAACGTTATATCACGTTTTGTAAGGTGTCATGAGCTGCTTTTCTCGAAATAACGATTATGGAGTTCGTTACATTTTTAATCCATAATAAATGATTTAAATAAGACCTACTGGGTTCGTAAGCTATAGGTATGATACATGGAAGGACATCGTCCTCCCTAAGATTCATCAAAAAAAACAGGGCTGTTCCAAAAGTAGAATGATCTACTTTAGAAACAACCCTTTAACCTCACTATTGCATAATTCTATTATTTATTGCCCTTATCATACAGCTCTTGAAGCTTCGGCTGCAATTCCTTCGCCCAGTCCGCAGCTGTCATCTTGCCGTCCCACACTTTGCCTGCCTCTTGCCACATCGTATCGATCCACTTCGTATCCTTCGAACCGAAATCAATTGGCGGATGACCATAATCTTCAATAATATCAAGGAAAACTTGACGATTTGCTGGTGCTTTGTCATACGCTACAAACTCGCCTTTTGCCATATCAATCAAGTTTGGCACCGCTTGCCCAAGCTCGTAGTTTTGCTTTTGTCCTTCTTTATCCAGTGCAAGGAATGCTGCTAAGTTAAACGCTTCTTGTGCATGCTTCGATTTGCTGGATACTGAGTAACCCATTGAGCCAACCCACGTCCCTGCTTTGCCTGTCTCCGGATTCACCGGCCATGCCGCGATATCCCATTCAAACGGCAAATCCCAAAATCCCGGTTGATCCCATGGTCCCATTGGGAACATGCCTACTTTGCCGGCTACAAATCGCGAGTACGAATTCATCGCTTTCTCATCCTCCGGCGACGGCGATACATTGTGCTTGACGCGCAGATCTGCTACCCATTGCATTGCTTTTGCAAATTCCGGTGTATCAATCGTTACTTTGCCTGTTGTATAATCGATGAAGTCGCCTCCGCTTGCCCATACCGCGCCTTCGAGTGTAAAGTTGGCTCCGCCATAAATGTCGACTTTGCCATCGCCATTCTCATCCTTCGTCAGCTTCTTCGCTGCATCAAGCCAGTTGTCCCATGTCCATTTGCCAACCTCTGCCGGCGGCAATTCAAGCCCAGCTTCGGTAAACATCGTTTTGTTGTATGCCATTGCCCATGGACCTACGTCCTTCGGCAATCCGTACAAATCCCCTTGTCCCAGCTGCTTGCCGTCAAAACGGTAACGATCAAGCGCTTGCTTCCATACGTTATCCGCTTGGAACAGCTCGGTCGATTCTAGAAACGGCTGCAGGTTTTGAATCGTGCCTGCTTCGGCAAACTTGTAAAACTGCGGGCCCGATACATAAAATACGTCCGGTGTTTTACCCGATGCAACCAGCGTAGACAGCTTCTGATTGTATTCAGCAGGCGGCACGCTTGTGTACTCTACCTTTACGTTCGGATATTTCGTTTCGTACGATTTGATCAGCTTCGTAAATATATCTTTCTCCTGCGGACTGCCATGACCCATAAACGAAATCTTTACTTTTTCTTGCGGTGCGTTTGTTGCTGCATCACCTTTATTCCCCGTGTTTCCATTTGTAGCAGAGCTGTTGCCATTTCCACCTGATGAACAAGCCGATAGCAGCATTCCAAAGCATAATAGCATTACAAGTCCAAGCTTCGCGGATAATTTTCTATTCATTTCGTTTGACGCCTCCCTTTTTTTGCAAGCGCTTCCTTGATGAACTCATTCTAGATTATATTGTTATACTTTTAAATACTCTATTTAGTATAAAAAATAAGAAATTATGTTCTTTCAACTAATGCTTCACCTTAAAAATCAGTCTATAACCCCATTTTCAAACGAAAACTTCTGCATTTTCATTCAACTTCTATCATTCCAGCGTTTTTAAAGCACAGGATATACTAACTTTAGTATATATTTAAATACTAATATATTCTATAATCCGTTTTGAAGCGCTTACAAAACAATAAGAGGAGATGGTTTCACATGTTTGTCCAAAGCAAGGTTAGAATAACCGCTTTATGGATTGGCTTGCTTCTTATAATCAGTATTCTGCTCCCTGGTTTTCAAGCTTTTGCAGCTCCTGGATTAGCTTGGCCCTCAAATACCGCAACCGTATTCACCCCTCAAAATGGCGGAGTATGGTATCCACGGCTGCTAAAGCTGAACAATAACGATATTTTAGCCTCTTTCGATACGAATGCAGGCGGGGGCAATACAAGAATTATGCTTTCTCGCAGCACGGACGGCGGTCATACCTGGTCTCCTGCCATACAAGCTGCAGCTGATTCCAGCGGTAATGTAGGTAATGGCCAAATGCTTCAGTTGCCGAATGGCGAGATTTGGCTATCGTATCGCCTTGTTGTGCAATCGGGTTCGATTTATAACACTTACCTAAAAACCAAAAAAAGCACCGATGGCGGCAGCACTTGGTCAGATTTAACGAACGGCCAAATCGGCTCTGCGACAGCAAACTCGTTCAAAGGATTATGGGAACCGCATCTTCAAATGCTTGGCAATACAATAGCTGTATATTATGCGGATGATAGTCCTGCCACTGTAGGCAATACAGGCCTTCAGAAGCTTATTATGAAAACATGGACCGGTAACGGCTGGAGCGGCGAAATAATTGTCAGCGACGGTGTTGCCGCAGGCTCTAGAGATGGAATGCCAGTTATTACCCAAATGGCTAATGGCCAATACATCCTAGTGTTGGAAGCGACCGACGTCGCAGGTCATCCTTTTGTTATAAAATATAAAATATCGTCGGATGGTTATAACTGGAACGTTCCTCGTCAAACCCTTTATGTTCCTTCCAAAGCCGGAAAAAAAGCTGGTGCGCCTTTTGTTGTTAAGCTTGGAGATGGCCGCTTGCTTGCTTCTTTTCAAACGGACAATGACAGTACGAATACCGGCGACGCTTTCTCCTCCATGTACACGATGATTAGCGCAGACAATGGTGCAACTTGGCAATATCGGACTAATATTTTCCCAGTAAGCGACTCGACCAGCTCCAATTGGAATGCCTTGCTGCCCATAGATTCTACTCACGTCCTTGCAGCGACGAGTGCAGACTATCCAAGCAGCGGAGTGTATATTCGATTTGGTCATGCAGTTACACCATCGAACACAAACCTAGTAACAAATTGGAGCTTTGAAACGGCAAATGTAAGCGGCTGGACGACATTTGGCGATGATTTCCCCGCTCGAATTAAAGTACATGGCACAAACGATGGTGTCGGTGTACCCGCCGCCCAGGGCAATTATTTTATCGGACTAGCCGGAACGAGCGGACCTGCATCGGCTTATGTTGGCCAAACGATTAGCGGGCTTGATAATGGCAGCTATACACTGCGTGCGTATATGCGGAGCAGCGGCGGTCAAAATTCTTGCGTAATGGAAGTAAAAGATTTTGGCGGAACGTCGCGTCAAACCAATTGCCCCGTAACCACGGCTTGGACGCCGGTTACACTCTCGAACATCGCAGTTGTAAACGGGCAAGCAACCATAGGCTTTTTCACATCAAACAGCCAAGCGAGCCAATGGGTCGATATTGACCGGGTTGAGTTTACTCGCAACGATGTTTACAATGGTGTCGTTTCAGGCGGTGTATACAAGCTTATCAATACAAATAGCGGCAAAGCGCTTGAGGTGGATGCTTGGGGAACAACGAATGGCTCCAATGTGCAAATTTGGACGGAGGGTTCGAATCAGGCAAATCAGCTCTGGCAAATTACGCATGTCGGGGGCGGAGCATACAAGCTCATTAACACGAACAGCGGCAAAGCGCTTGATGTCAGCGGGGCAGGAACAGCTAACGGCACCAATGTTCAAATCTGGGATTATGCGAACTCAGATAACCTGCATTGGAAGATCATCGATACCGGGAGCGCTTACTTCAAGCTTATCCACTCACTCAGCAATAGGGCGCTGGATGTCGCTGCTTCTGGCACAGCCAACGGTTCAAACGTTCAAATCTGGGATGATCTCGGAAACGGCGCCCAAAGATGGAAGCTTGTTCGTGTTAGCTGATGGCGCAAACCCTGGTTGATTCATTAGCATAAAAAAGTATTCAATACATGGGTTATCCTAGAAGGTAAAAAGCTTCTCGGACAATTCATTACCGTATTACGCATCTGTCCTACCGTGCTCTTTCTGGCAACCACTAGTCTAAAATAGGTCACCTTTCTATCCACGAAGCGTTTGGAAGTTGAGTCCTGTGTAATATGAAGGATTTCATAAAAAGTAAGCCATGAAGTAAATACTCATCTCGCAGAAGCTGCCTAAACCATTCTAGAGAGGAGTATTTATTCATGGCTTCATTTCAGGTTACACTTGGTCTAGATCACCAATGATGCATCCAGCTGTTTATCGAGGAGTCTAGGGGCGCAGGCGTAACAGTTAAAGATGGGGTTTCACACATAAGCATGGACTTCGCACCTTTGTAAAAAATGATCTAGAAAATAGTCTTATTTTCTCTCCCTCATAGTCAGGCTGTTTTTATGATAATAACTGCTTATAAAAAGCAATGGCAGTCTCAAAAGCAGATAAACTGCTTTTGAGACTGCCTCTTTTCGTTAAACCAATATACTCCATACGGCGCTGACACACTACGAGATCTGCCCCAACACCTCCGCCCTTATGCCATTACACTCGCTCTACATCCCCCGTCAAATTACTCCTCATAAATCATTTTTCTAGTCATACCGCCATCAATTGTGATGTGGGTTCCGGTTACAAAATCATTTTGAGGATCTGTTAAATATAGGCATGCCCGTGCAATATCCTCCGGTTTCCCTACCCGCTTAGACGGATGCTGCTCATGATCCTCTGGGCGCAGCTTGCTGTAATCACCCGTTTCGATCCAACCTGGACATATTGCGTTAACCGTAATATGATCTGGGCCGAGCGAAACCGCCATCGCGTGGGTTAGCGATAGGATCCCGCCTTTGGATGCCGCATAGGCTTCTGAATTCGGTTCTGACATCATTGCTCTCGTAGAAGAAATGTTTACGATAGCTCCACCGCCGGTTGTCCGCATCAACTTGGCAGCCTCACGCGAGCAGACAAACGTCCCGCGCAGGTTCGTATTCACAACGCTATCCCATTCATCAATGGATAGGTCGTATGGCGACTTCCATATGCCAAACCCCGCGTTGTTTATGACGATGTCTAATCTCCCGACAATCGTTTCCAAATCACGCAGCATTTTAATAATGGCATCAGGCTCGCTCATATCGGCAGAAAGAGATAAAGAATCATAACCTGCCTCTTGCAGCAGCAAGCCAGTCTGCTCCAGTCCTTCTTCGTTTTTATCCACTAATACAGGCAGTGCTCCTTGTTCCGCATAAGCTAGTGCAAGCGCTCGTCCAATACCAGCCCCAGCGCCTGTTATGAGTACAACCTTATCCTCGTATGCTGCTTTCATTTTGAATGCCTCCTTAGCCTGTCCTTTTACCTAAAGAGTTTAAAGCAAATCGAAGCAAAATGAAAATCCAAACCGCTTACCTCCATCAAGAGGACAAATACAGCAGCTTCACGAAATAATAGTCAACGGAACAACGGCAGGATTTTTTTGAAAATCTGAAAAATGGAGCTGATTCCTCTGAACACTAAAGCTATTTTTTTCGATTTATTTGAAACGTTGATAACTGAATTTACGGATGGCAAGCGCACCATCAATAGATCCACGGACGATGCTGCACTTCTCGGCATGAATCATGGCGATTTCAAGAATGAATGGCGTAAACGGCAAGAAGCACGAATGACCGGACAATATATTAACTTCATTGAAGTGATGAGAGACATTTTGGAGAAGCAGAATTTACCTTACAACGAACAAATAGTGGAGCACTTGTATCGAACAAGAATCGATGAAAAACAGGCTCCATTTTTAACGATTCAGCCAGCTGTTCTTGCCATGCTGAAAGAGCTGCAAAGCAAGCACATAAAAATAGGGCTTATTAGCAATTGTACAGAAGAAGAAATTCGCCAGTGGAAAGCTAGCCAGCTTGCTCCCTACTTTGATGATGTCATTTTCTCGTATGAAGTTGGCTTAGCCAAACCAGACATACGTATATATCAACTAGCCTGTGACAGGTTAGGCGTATTACCCGAAAATGCAGTATTTGTAGGCGATGGCGGTTCTAACGAGCTGGATGGCGCATACAACGCTGGCTTAAAAGTTTTCCATGCCTTTTGGTTTAATACCTACATAACAAGCCCCTACACAAAGCTGCTCCATCCTGAACATTTGATAGCCCAATTGCCATAAACGAATAAAAACAGATTTTATACTCTGATGATTCACAGCCCCTGCTCTAGTTTATTATCATCCAATCGTATGGATAAATGGTTACTGTGGAAGTTGTGGACAAAACGTGTCAAATAATCTGAAAATTTAATCAATACTGTAAAAACAGCTTGAACACCCCTTGTCAATTTTCTCAAAAGCGAATATGATAAAAGCAATCAAAGGTTGTGAATCTTTTCACACTGTATAGCATATTGTGAATTAATTCACGTTGTTTGGGCGGCTGCCATAGCAGACTACCCTCTACACATCCCATAGGAGGCGTTTTTTATGACGATGAACATTGCTGTTATTGGCTGTACACATGCAGGAACGGCTGCAATTAAACAAATGGCTGCACTTTACCCGGAGGCCAACATTACCGTTTATGAACGGAATGACAATATCTCGTTTCTATCGTGCGGCATCGCACTGCATGTTGGCGGTGTAGTAAAAAATGCTGAGCAGTTATTTTATGCTTCGCCCGAGCAGCTCGCTGAGCTTGGCGTGAAGACGCATATGCGACATGATGTGCTTGCAGTAGATACGGATGCCAAACAAATTGAGGTCCGCAATCTTGTAACTGGCGACGAATTTACTGAAAGCTACGATAAGCTCGTTGTTACAACAGGCTCGTGGCCGATTATTCCGCAAATGGAAGGCATCGCGCTTGAAAATATCGTTCTTTGCAAAAACTACAACCATTCGAAAGAAATTATCGAGAAAGCAAAAACAGCGAACCGCATTGCAGTTATCGGAGCTGGCTACATCGGTATTGAGCTCGTAGAAGCATTTGAACAGCTTGGCAAACAGGTAACCTTAATCGACAATATGGAACGCATTTTATATAAATACTTGGATCGCGAATTTACAGATGTTACAGAGCAAGCGTTGGTTGATAAAGGGATAACCATCGCAACTGGCCAGACGGTTACTTCGTTCAAGGGCAGCGAGGGCCATGTAACGACGGTCATCACGACAGCTGGAGAATATGAAGCAGATCTCGTCGTGCTTTGCATCGGTTTCCGTCCTAACACTGAGCTGCTGAAAGGCCAAGTTGACATGCTTCCAAACGGCGCAATTATTGTGGATGATTATATGAGAACGAGCAAAGCTGATGTATTTGCTGCTGGCGACAGCTGTGCCATCCACTATAATCCAACAGGGCAAAACGCCTATATTCCTTTAGCCACAAACGCTGTCCGCATGGGAACGCTCGTTGCCAAAAACCTGATGAAACCAACGGTCAGATATCTCGGAACACAAGGCACGTCGGGTATAAAAATTTACGATTATAACATTGCATCGACTGGTTTAACGGAAACAGGCGCACTTGCTGCGGGAATGAATGTGAAAAATGTCACAATCATTGATAGCTACCGACTTGAGTTCATGCCTACCTTTGAGCAAGTGACTTTAAAGGTCGTATATGAAGCGGATAGCGGCAGAATCGTTGGCGCACAGGTGTTATCGAAGGTTGATCTCACCCAGTCGATTAATACGTTGTCGGTTTGCATCCAGAACGGAATGACGATGGAGGAATTAAGCTACGTCGATTTCTTCTTCCAGCCGCATTACAACAAGCCATGGAACATGCTTAACCAAGCTGGCTTGCAAGCTGTATAATTTTATAAAAGCTGCAAGGATGGCACCCTGCCATCCTTGCAGCTTTTTTATTATCAATTAATAAACAAAAGCCGCCCTGTTACAGGCGGCTCTTGCCTATTCACTACAAATTATCAGCCGGCGGCTTCCCGAAATCAGGGGTTCCATCAGCGTTCCACGTAAATATCTTGGCGCGGGCGTGACGATTAGGATCAAATAACGGATCGCCTTCAATATCCTTGTAGCTGCGAGCATGATAGATCAAAATATCCTGTTCCCCATCCTCAGATACGGTGAAGCTATTATGCCCTGGCCCATATTGACTATTTTCCGGGCAGCTTGTAAACACTGGCGTCTGCGTCTTTACCCATGAGAGCGGATCAAGCAGATCACTGTTCTCCTCAGCAGTCAATAAACCCATTGCATAGTTATGATTGGTGGCGCTGCCGGAGTAGGTCATAAATATTTTCCCGCCCCGCTTCAGAACAGCCGCTCCCTCATTTACCATGAAACCAATGACTTCCCAGTCGAGCTCCGGCTTCGTAATCAGTACCTGCTTGCTCTTCAGCGTCCAAGGATTGCTCATCGAAGCGATATACAAATTTGTATTGCCTTGAATGGCTGGGTCTTGCTGCGCCCATACTAAATATTGCTCGTCATTATGCAGGAAGCTTGTCGCATCAAGCGAGAAAGAATCCCAATCCGTAATGATCTGGCCCCTCTCCGTCCACTCGCCCTCAAGCGGGTTAGCCGAATCATTTTCAATAACATACATGCGATGCCTGAATGGCGCATCTGCCCTTGCGGCAGCGAAATATACATACCATTTTCCAGCGATAAAATGCAGCTCAGGTGCCCAAATATTGTGGCTCATTGGTCCCGAATCGTGTTTTTTCCATACCACAACCTGCTCAGCATCGGTAAGTCCTTCCAGCGTTTGTGCTCTTCGCAGCTCAATCCGATCATACTCCGGCACGGAGCCTGTGAAATAATAATACCCGTCTGTATGCTTCACAACCCACGGATCTGCTCGTTGCTCTATTAACGGATTTCGCAGCTGCTTCTGCGACTGTTCAGATGCTTGTGTGCTCATGTTTCTCTCAGTCCTCCAGCTAATATTTCTATTTTTATAAAGTAACTTCATTGATTCATTACTATAAATACGAAGGGTTTCACCGACTAAATATAAATTGTCAAGGTTTCTCTTTGCATATAAAATAGATAAGATATATCAGAATAACATTTTCATTAACGAATTCGACTTCATATTTTCAATCACAAGCTGTATGGCGAATCCAATGTTAAAAAATTGAGCGGAGTGAACGTATGAAAATTGATATTTCAGATACTCATTTACCCATCTATGAAGCATTAGCCAGCGATGTAAGGCTTAAAATCATACAATTGCTTGCTCTGCAGGAGATGAACATCAAGGATCTCGCACAAGCGCTCGAGCTGAGCAGCCCCATTATGACGATGCATGTGAAAAAGCTCGAAAAAGCCGGTTTAATCAGCTCCGAGATGGTTTCCAGCAGCGGCGGAACCAAGAAAATGTGCAAACTTATCACTGATAGCATCGAGATAGATTTCCCGTCAACACGGCGCCCAGCGCTTCGCACTTATCATGAGTCCATCATTTCCATCGGTCACTACACCGACTTTGAAGTGGAGCCTACCTGCGGCCTCGCTACGACTGCTAAAGTCATTGGCATGTTCGATGAGCCGCGTTTTTTTCTCGATCCTGATCGCATTAATGCCAGAATCCTTTGGTTTAGCAGCGGCTTTATTGAATACAAAACAGCCAACTTCTTATTGAAAAGCGAGAAGCCTACAGAGCTCGAAATATCGTTTGAAATTTCCTCCGAGGCTCCTTTTGCCAATGACAATTGGCCTTCGGATATTTCCTTTTACTTAAATGACACCAAAATCGGCCTTTGGACGAGTCCTGGCGACTTCGGCGGCAAACGCGGAAAGTATACCCCCGATTGGTGGTGGGATGAAATTAATCAATACGGCCTGTTGAAGGTGCTGAAGATTACGCAAGCCGGAACCTTCATCGACGGTCAGCAAATATCCGATGTTACCCTTGATGATGTCAACATATTAAGCAAGCAATGGAAATTCCGCATAGCAGTCGAGAAGGACGCCGAAAATGTCGGCGGCGTTACGTTATTCGGCTCTGGGTTTGGCAATTACAATCAAGACATCGTCTTTAAGCTTTATTATGAAAGGAACGAATAAGAGCTTGCGGCGCGAGCTGCTAGCTCTCCATCCCCTTTTACGGTAAATTTTTCAGCCTAAAGACCGTAATGGATTGTTTCGCAAGCTCCAGCGTAAATATGTTAGACAACCCATCAACAGCCTGCTCCTTAGGCAGCACGGCTTCAGGCTCCGCAAACGAATTCTCCACACCTATATCCGCTTGGAGCGACAGCTTCGTTCCTTGCGGGGCTATCGTTTTCCCCTTTATTTCAATAGACGCATTCACTGTATAGTCATTGGCATTTACGATTTTCAAAATGATCTCATCTGTCTTCTCATCTCTGCCCGCTATGAAATAGAACGGCTCCTCTCCTTGTTTACCGCCGCGTCCCGCCTCGTACGATTCGCCGCTGCGCATGCGAATTGAAGCTGGCAGTACCGAGCTCGCAACATGATTGCTGAACATTTGCTGCACATAATAGTTCGGAGTCCCGTATACTTCAGCATTGTTGAACCAGATTAAATCCGGCGACCACTGTGTATACCCTTCCTTACCGAACAATGGTGCATAGGAAGCCATAGCTACAACATCAGAATTCCGCTCCAACCCGACCATGAACGCCGCTTCAGCCAGCGCTGAACCGAAGCTGTTGCTGCGTTTGCCGTTATGTGCTGCATATTCGCCTACGAACACTTTTGGCCCATTCCGATCATACGTATCATAACGATTCGAATTCGCTATAAACCAATTAGGATTCATATAATAATGCTCATCGACGATATCTGTTGGCTTATCCTTCTGCCACCGCCAAGCATCATCAAATATAGGACCAGAAGGCGAAGGACCCGCAGACGCAATAAGTTTAATAGTTGGATACTTCTCTTTAATTGCAGCTGCAAACATTTCGTATCTTATAAAATAGTCCGTACCCCAATGCTCGTTGCCAATCGCAAGGTAATGAAGCCCAAACGGCTCAGGGTGTCCATTCTTCGCCCGCTTCGCTCCCCATTTGCTCGTTGCAGAACCATTTGCATATTCGATCAGATCAAGCGCATCTTGGATATAAGAAGCAAGCTCCTCTATCTGCGCTACGTCTGACTGACGGAATTGATCGCCCATTCCTGCATTTACGACAGGCAGCGGTTCTGCTCCAAGATCCTCGCTTAGCTGGAAATACTCATGGAAGCCAAGCCCGTAGCTTTGATAATAAGGTGTCGTTAAGCCGCCGCCGCCCCACATATTCGTATTTTGCTTTCGTTCGGACGGCTCTCCAATCGAGTCCTTCCAATTGTAGCGATTGCCTATCCCATCTCCGCCTACGATGCTGCCTCCGGGGAACCTTACGAATGACGGCTTCAAATCAGCCAGCATGCGGACAAGGTCTGCACGCAAGCCGCCTGGCCTATTCTTCCATGTGGATTGCGGGAATAACGAGATCATATCAACGTCGATCTGACCGTTACCACTCGCACCCAGCACTAATTTAGCGTTTAGAGCTGTTTCAGAAGCTGTTATTGTCCCCTTCAGCTTCGTCCAATCCGTTCCCATTTTCTCGGCTGTGATTGTCGTTTCGCCAAGCCTTTTGCCGCTATCGTCTTCTAGATAAGCAGTAAGCTTAAGCGTTGCATGGTTGCTGCTTCTTGCATACATCGAGAAATCATATTTCTCACCTTGCTGCAAAGCCATTCCGCCAAAACCACTATTTACGATTGCAAACTCATCTTCTAGAGCTGGAGCCCTCACCTGCATCGATAAATAATGTGGATTGTTTGCGTTCAGCGGCGCTTTATCCGCAACTTCTACTGCTCCGTCTCCAGATCCAGCTTTTCTTACCGCCCAGTTCCAGAATGAATCGCCGAATTCGAAGGAGCGATTCTCAATCAATTCTGCATACACGCCGCCATCACCAGCAAAATTGATATCCTCAAAGAAAATCCCATATAAGGTATCACTTACAGGAGCGCCCGTCTGATCCGCTTGAATGGAAATCGCGTAATCCGCTGCCCCTTCCTCCCATATGCGAAGCGGTATTTTTTTCTCCCCCGCTGCTTTTCCTTTGTTGACCATTGCCGTTAACGTTGCTTCAACATCTCCATGTCCGCTTGCCGGTCTAGTAACTGTGCCATCTGGCGCAACTGTTTCTTCATGATCAGAGGACCAGACGATGCTTGTGCCACCCGGTCCACTGCGCGGCAGCTCTAAAGATTCCATAACACGGCTGCTGCTTGGAAGGGATAACCATTCAACCGCAATAGCAACGGTATCCTGATCGTTCATCCCTTCAGTCAGTTGATCAGCAATTTCATCAGCGGATAGAGCTTCGCTATAAATCCGCACCTCATCTACTTTGCCGGATAAATACGGGTCGACGTCAAATTGCGATTTTCCGATATAATTGCCTGTCGTACCCGCCATATCACTCGGCTTGATTGATAGATCATCATTGCGGGCGATTTCATGCCCATTCAAATAAAGAATGCCCGTGCTGCCAGACCAAGTGAAGGCAATATGCGTCCAGCTGTCCGCCGGAAAATCCGTTTCGGTGCTGATCATTTGCTCGCCGCCGCCATTCTTGATCGCGAGCTTCATCTTGCCTGTTTCTGACATCGGGGTGAGAAACAAATAACGATCCACTCCGTTTCCGAAATCGAATATACGCTGCCAAGTTCGCAGATCGTTAATGTTTACCCATGCAGATATCGTCAGCTCATCCAAACCATTCAAAATTGCCGTAGGCATCTCCGCAAAGGCACTTGATCCATCCAGCTGCAAGCTGCTTCCGAACTTGCCCTCTTTCTGCAGCACGCCGCCGCTCAGCGTCCCAGTATTATCATGACCTGATGCGTCCAGCAATTCATTCGGTGAAGCGCTCAGTTCCGACTTCTCCGTATGATCGAAAGTGTAGCGCAGCAGCAAACAATTTTGATAAGCCTGCCGCTCATCTCGCTGGGCTGTTTCCTTTATATTAGGCTCCTGCCGCTGGCTGAAGACAATCCAGATAACAGCTGCCACCAATACCAGCAGCAATATGGCAGCCAGCTTCTTCAGACGTATGTCAATCAAGCTGCATCTCTCCTACTATTCACCTGCGATACCGGAACGCTCGACGCTCTCGACGAAATAACGCTGCGTGAACATATACAAAATAAGCACCGGCAGGATCGTTAGCATAACCCCAGCCATAACTTGGTTTTGCAGCGTCGGCGCCATGCCGAGCGTACCTGAGGATACCGAGCTGGATGCCTGCTGAAGATCCAGATTCGCATTGCCGTTGAAGAAAGCCATATTTTGCGCCAGATTGAAATACTCTGGAACGAGTAAATACATATTCGGCTCAAACAGGTCATTCCAGTGCCACACGACCGAGAACAAGAAGACAACCAGCATGGCAGGTTTCGCGAGCGGAAACATAATCATCCAGTACGTCCGGAACGCACCCGCGCCATCGATTCTTGCCGCTTCCTCCAGCACATTCGGCAGCGTTCGGTAAAATTGAATAAAGATAAGGACGAACAAAGAGCCTTTCAGTCCGTGTCCAAGCAGCGCCGGCACAACGAACGGCAGATGCGTATTTACCCAGCCCAAGTCAAGGAAAAAGGTAAACAACGGTACAACGATCGTCTGCGGCGGCACAAGAAATGTAAATACAACCATCGCCAGAAACAACGCTTGACCGGGAAAACGGTAACGTGCGAAGCCGTATCCTACAATTGAACAGCTTACGACTTGAAGCATCGCGCTGCCAAATGAAATGATGGAGCTGTTCAGCAGTCCCGGCCAGAAGTTGATTTCCTCCTTCGCGATCGAATAATTCGTTAGATTAAACTGCTTCGGAATCCACTGAATCGTAGCATCCGCTACATCCTCCGGCCGCATCAGCGATTTTGATACCATATAAAGCAGCGGATAAACGAAAACAAACGCCAAGCTGAGAATAACGACATAATAGAAAATCGTTCCGATTACGCCGCGTCCGCGCTTAATCCAAGTAATCTTCCAGACCTCTTCCGCTTTGCCTTGAAGGTCGGCATATTTTTCGGTCATGCTAGGTGAATTCATGCCCTCTACCCCCTACCTTCGGTTGCTGACAAGCTTTTGCGGAAGATGAAGAATACGACCGCTAGCACAACCGAAATCACAATAAAGTAAATCCAGCCCATTGCCGAGCCATAAGCGTAATTATTCGTTTTGAACACATTGTTCATAATGTGATTCATAATTTGGTTATCTGTTTTGGTAAACGAGTTGACGACGCTGTAAAGCGTGTTGACGAACAGCATCGGCATAATCATCGGAAACGTAATCTTCCAGAAGCTTTCCCATTTTGTTGCGCCATCACATTTGGCTGCTTCATATAACGCTGGCGAGATTGTCTGCAAACCCGCGATGAAAATCAATATTTGCACGCCCGAATCCCACATGACGAGGGTTAAAGAATCTGCATATTGAAGCAGCGGGTCCAAGATGCTGTCCGGTATAAAAGCGTTTAGCTTGCTGTAAAGATCGTATTGATAGAAGATCGGGAGCTGGGCAGCACCCTGCTCCAGCAGCTCCCTCAAGATGGCGCCGGAAGCGATAATAACCGGCAGAAAGAATATGCCGCGGAACAATGTACGGCCGCGAAACGGACGATTAAGCAGCAATGCGCTGAACATCGCAAAAATCAGAATAAGCGGTACCTGCGTCAGCATCGTTGTCAGCGTAGCTTGCAGCAGCGGCACAAAATCGATGTCAGTCGTAAAGGCAGCCCGGTAATGGGTCAAGCCCGTGTAAGATGCCTTTAGCCCTGCCTTCGTAACCTCTAAATTGTTAAGCGAATAATAAAGTGATTTGCCAAGCGGAATGACCATGAACAGTAAGAAACCGATAACCCATATGGAAATGAACGAGTATCCCTCAAAGATGTGGCGGCCTCTCATCGAGAGTCCAATTTTTTTGCCCATGCTCATTTCCCTCCGTTCTGCATGAGATATCCTGCCGCAGGAATAGATAAGCCGTCAACCGTCGCTGAAGCACTGCCGTAATTGACAATAACCTTTGTTCCATTCGCATACGTTGTTTGGTATACGTTATTGCTCAGCTTCTCATGATCAGCAATCGTCTGATTAGCAATCGCTTTGTAAATAGACTCAAGCTCGTTATATTGCGAAACGGCATCATCAATCCATGTCCTATATTCGGAGCTCCACAACCGATCCTCAAGCGTTCTTTGAAGCTTCGTTGTAGGCTCATAAGTCAGCTCTAGACTAGGCAGCGCACCATACTCTACCATCCGAAGCAGCTCGTTCTGGGCATCATTTCGCAAATTGATTGGATTAGCCGTATAAGGCACCAGCCCGCGTACCGCAATCTGATAGAAAGGAACCGTCTCGTCGTTGTAAATAAAATGGCTGGAATCAAGCGGTGCTCCGCTAATGCCATCAATATGCCCAAGCATATAAGCAAATCCATAATCGACTGACGCTCCGCCGGTAGTCTCCCGAATAGCATCCGCAGCTTTCACCCAAGTTGATGCTGTCTCGCCGCGCGTTGTCAGCGACTTCGGATCGATATCGGAGTACAATGTATTTCCCCAAAAGCTAAGATGGACACCAGAGATGCCAAGCTTAGAATAATCCTTCAGCTCTTTGTTCAGATGTTTGCTGATGACACGCTCTGGCTTCATCCAATAATAAAGTCTACTGTCGTCATTCCATCTGCTGCCAATATAATAGTCCGTACTTGGCGCTACTTCACGATCCATGCCGCGAATGGCATCTTTTGACTTCTTCATGCCGTCGCTATCGGCGATTGCTCGGGCATAGTTTGCTTCCAAATAAAGCGAAACCCCTTTATTAGCGGCATAGGCGGCAAGATCCTTCAAATCCTTTGCTCCGCCCAGCTTCTTCTCCACTGGAAAGTGATCCGGCTGATCGCCATATAAACCATCATCAGACCATCCGGAAAACGTAAGCTCTAAATTCGCGATTCCTTTTTTCTGAAAAGCATCAATAATTTCACGCGCTTGATCGAATGTCGTCATCGAAATGAACGTATTGCCAAGCACCTCATCACGCAAAGTACCGCCAAGCAGCTTCACCTTAAAGGGAACTGCCGTTTGCTCCAAAGGCTTAACTCCTTGCTCTTCTTTCAGAAATTTACCATATGCCTGTGCCATTCCTACATAATCAGCTTCCTTGTCTTGAAGCAGTACGTAACGCAGCTGCCGATCGCCTTTGATCCAGTTGCCTTGGAAAAATGGGATTTCACCCGATGTCCCGATGAAAATCACATCGCTCCAGCGGTATACAAATTCCGCCGACGTCCGGTAATAGGAGATCGCGCGGATGCCTGACGGCGTTCCATTAATCTTCGCATCGTATTGACCTTTCGTTACGATACCGAGCGAACCTACATCGTCGCGGTAATTGCCGAATACCGGCAGCGCAACCATTTCTTTTGGAGCAAGCTTTTGCCGCCACATTTGATCAATATCCGTATGTGATTGCGTAACGTAAGCCGGGTCAGCGCCATAGATCATTTCGGAGTAACCCGCAAAATACTGCGGATGCTTCGCGCTGTATTTCATAAGCGCGCCGGAGCCGTCCGGCAGGAAAATCGCTCCTTCCTCCGTATCCGCAGCAGCGTTCCAGAATGGCAGCGGCTCAATACTTACAAACTTTGCTTTGCCCGCTTCCTTAATGGATGCTTCCGGAATCGAAAGTTCGAAGCCTTTCTCATTCAAGCGATATTCAATCGCAAACTCCAGCTTTTCCTTCACGAATTGGAAGGTTACTTTCGCCCCGCCATCAATCGTCTCGATCTTCAGCTTGTTTTCCTTTTCCTTTGCTAAGTACGTTTGTACAGTATCCGAGCCCTCTGTATACTTCACATGAACGGCGGCATCCATAAACTTCTTATTATTAGGCATCGTCGTTCTAGGTAGCTGCGGCGTCCCCAGCCATTCTTTCTTGGTTCGCTTGTCAACGAGGCGAACATTGCCTGTTTTATCGTCGATGTACATCTTGTAGCTGCCGTTCTCCGCAATTTGCTTTGTAGCAGATACAGGATACAGCTTCACTTCGCCTTGGTCAGCTGGCTCCGCGGTCTCTGCAGCAGACTCTTCTGCTGGAGCCTCCGAAGCTGCTGTTGAATCCGAAGCCGATGCGGCATCTTCATCCGTAGTCGTCTCCGTCGCAGTCGCAGTTGCACTCTTGCCCGCGTCTTCCTCCGCTTGAACACGGGTTTCGCCTTCCACGCTCCCGAAGTGAGGGAATATGCTGACAACGAGCAGCAATGCCACGATAATAAGCCATTTTCGTTGTTTCCTCATCTCGTCCACCTACCTTCGGAAGTTTATTTCTTTGAACATGTCGATTATAAAGTTAAGGAGTTGATTGATTAAGCCAAACATCAGAATACCAATAAACCAAATAATTAATATGCCGACGATGCTCAGCACCGTAATCCAGATCATTTTGCCAAGCTCAAAATCATGAACGATTCTTACCTTTAGCAAGAGCAGCCATCCTACCCAGTAAAGAGTAAGATTGATTAAAAACGAATAAATAGAGCTTTCATCCAGCGCCAAAATATTCGTTAGCAGCGTGATTGGGATAATAAAGATCGCATAAGGAACCAGCGCAAATGCACTGCCGACAAACACTTCCTTAAATTTCCCTTCTCCTTCAAGAATCGCACTGACGCCCCAGTTCGATATCGTCCACGTTACCCATGGCACAACGATCCATATCAGCTCATGTACAAACGAGATCTCATACGTTTCTCTCGTCTCGAACGCATACCCCGTAATTAGAATGGCAACCATTCTCGCGATATAAGCCAGCGCGACGATGAACAACGCTTGCCCCCATTTAATGCGGCCCGGCTCCTGAATATCGTGGTAAAAATCGATCGGGTGCACGAGCACCTGCCGCATCATTTTAAACGTTGCGATCATAAGGCACTCCTCCCTTCACCTGAACCACTTTAGCCGACTTGCGGTCTATCAGCATCGCAGAAGCTCTGCGCCAAACAAAAGGTATGATGTAGCGCAAAAGCACGATAAGCACGATAATGGCTAAACATATCCATGCAAAATGCTCTCTAATATATTCCTTTCGATATTCCTTGAAAGCGACCGAGTAATCGTAACGCGATCTTGCCAGCTCAAAATACTCCATAGCTCCCTTATAGTTTTCCGCTTTATAGAGAGACTTGCCGATTGCGAGATAGGCTAGATCAAAGTTTGCATTCAAATGCAAAACCTCGTTCCACATTCCCTCCGACTCTTTGTATCGTCCATCAACGAATAACCGCGATGCGTCATGCACCAGATCTGCAAATGGCGTCGTACGGAACAAATCGATGCGATTGCGTCCTTTATCGACCACATACACCGTGCCGTCTGCTGACTGATCAAGGCTTGATGGCGTTATAAACAAGCCGTTCTGATCGCCGAGCCCTCCAAACACGAACAAGAAATTCCCAAGCTTATCGTACTGATAAACTTTGCTGGACTGAAGGTCAAGTGCGGTGATAACACCGTCCTTATCTACAGCTAGATCAAGAAACGACGGTACTTCGAAAGGGCCAGCATCAAAACGTCCACCGTACCTTTTAGGAACAATATTGAGCGTATCCACACCAACAGGCGATAAACGCTTCAATTGGTTCATTTCTGTTCCAAGTGTGGACGTGTAGACGAAACCTTCCTCATCCTGCACCGCATTGGAGAACTCGAGCGGCTTAACGACTGACAATTTTGCCTTCTGCTCCTCCGTTGCAACGAGCTTAACGAACAATCTGCTCCAGCTGAAGCCTACATGATTCGCACCATAAAACCCTTTAAATTGCCCATTTGGATCAATTTGAATGAGGCCCTGTGTGTTTCCGTCACTCACGACAAACATGTAATTCCGCTTATCCACGAGCAGCTTTGATGGAGAATACGAGAAAGTTGCTCCGAGCAGCGGACTTTCAGGCTTGCCGAACTGCTTCTGGAATTTCCCGTTTTTATCAAAAATAGCGATTCGTTGGTTTTTGGTATCCGCTACATAGATGGTTCCATCCTGCTTCACGTAAACGCCTTTTGGCTCGTTCAGCTTGCCGTCGCCTTCTTCGTCGCCGATAATGTTCAGCACCTCATGCTTCCCATCCAAATGGACGACCCGGCTATTTCCTGTATCCACGATATAGATCGTTCCATCGTCAGCAAGGAAAATATCTTCTGGCGAGCTAAATGGTCCAGTTGATAGGTTATAACCGTCAATTGAGCTCTCATACATGTACCCGTTGATCGAGTGAACATCTTGGCCCAGCTTATTTCTCGTATACCCTTCATAAGGAGAGGCCGCGATCGTTTGAACAGGTAGAGCTGTAACTAGCATCAGTAAAGCGATAGCTGTACTGACAACGAATCGGAATATCGTAACCTGCTTCATCCCGGTTGTCCTCCTACTCTTTCAGACCTGAATGCGCCATCGTTTGCAGCACTAAGCGCTGCGTTACGATAAAGACGATTATCGTCGGCACAATCATCAATAAACTTGCCGCGGCAAGCGTGCCGACACGCGCAACGACGCCGTATCCACCGCTTAACGTCTGGATTGCCAGCGGCAGCGACTTCATATCCTGATCGGTCGTATAGACCATTGCTGGGTATGGATCATTCCAGGCTGATATAAAGCTGAATAGTGCAAAGGTCGCGATAGCTGGCTTCAGCATCGGCATGACGACAACCCAGAACACCTTCCACTCGGATGCGCCATCCATGCGTGCTGCCTCCAGCAAAGCATCCGGGATTTGGCGCAAAAACTGCGTCATGAGAAACATCCCTATCGGAGCCGCCAAATACGGCAAAATCATCGCCCAATACGTATTGATCAAACCGATTTTGCTAATGAGCAAATATTGCGGAATTTGCACGACCATTGGCGAGAACATAATTGCAAGTACGACCATGTTGAATATAGCGCTGCGAAACGGCATATTGTGCTTCGCCAGCGGATACGCTGCCATGGCCGATACGAGAATGCCAAAGCCAACAATACAGGAGCTGATCAGCAAGCTGTTAAAAATAAACCTGGAGAACGGAACGCTTGTCGTTCCCGTTATGAGCAATAAATCGCGAAAATTGACTAATGTCGGATTGTTCACGAAAAATCGCGGCGGAAACAGGAACAGCTCGCTTGTTGGTTTAAAGGCTGTAGATACCATATAAACCAGAGGGGCAAGCATCAAGAGACCGAACAACGTTAGAAATAGATAAAGGAAAAACCCTCCCCAATCCTTCCTGCCTTTCACTGCGCCAGTCATATCGGTTCAGTCCTTTCCTAGCCATTTGAATATGAGACGGTTTAGTCCGATCATCATGACGAACAGCACAACAGCGATCGCCGCAGCGTAACCCATCTCAAACTTGATAAAGGCATAATCGAATAAATGTGTCAAAATCGTATGGCCTGCATAAAGCGGACTCGGCAATCCGACGAGCTGCACGCTGACATCAAACACGGTCAATGAGCTAACAACCTGAAGCACTGCGCCGAACAGCAATTGCGGCTTTACGGATGGAACCGTAATATAAATGAGCTGCTGCCATCTATACTTAATTCCGTCGATTTCCCCAGCCTCATAAAGATCCTTCGGTACGTTCTGAAGTCCGGCTAGGAAAGCCAAGAACCCTACCCCCATCGACATCCATAGCGAGACGATGATGATAACGGGTACGATCGAATTAATATTTTGCAAAAATAAATAAGGCTCATCGATAATGCCCAGCTTCGAAGCAAAATAGTTAAGCAAGCCTTTGCGGTCGCCCGCAAACAGGTAGAGCCATACGACCGACATCGCCGTAGCGCTCGTAATGGACGGCGTGTAATAACAAAGCGTATAGAAGAAGCGGTATTTTTGCGGAATTTGGCTGATGAGCCAAGCCAGCAAGAACGCCATCACATAGCCGACTGGCCCTGTAATGAACGCAAATTTCAACGTAATGCCAATCGCCTTAAGAAAAATATCGTCGTCGACAAACAACAGCTTGTAATTGGAGAGACCAATAAACTTTGGCGCCTCCAGAATGTTGTAATAGGTAAAGCTGAGTACAACCGAAGTGACGACCGGTACGATCGTAAACAAGGTGAACAGGATAAGAAATGGAGCGAGAAACAGGTAGGAAACCCTGTTTCTCTTCATTTCATGCCACAGCAAAGACAATTTGCTCGGTTTGCGGAGGCGTTCCGCTGCCGGAGTGACCACGGTTGCCGCTGAATCAGTGTTCATTTTCACGGGCTGTCGCCTCCTTTGAAAGTTGCTTGACTGGAAGATGCAGGCGCATCATTTAAACCAAATTCCTCGCGCTTCTTGCGCAATTCCTTATCGATTTCCTTAACGCCTTCCTCCACCGCTTCACGCGGTATTTTGCCATTCAATACGATTTGGTTCCAAATATTCGCGATATGCCTGGTCGTGTAGTAACCGCCAATGACAACCTCGCGCTCCTTGAACCATTCCCACTGCTCGAGAATCGCGTTAATATCAGAGGATTGCCAAGGCATCCGCTTCAGCGCCTCGATATTAGCGGTATTCCATCTTGCTTCTACGCCAAGCAGCGCTTCAAGCTCGGAGCCGAATCTTTCCTGCGTATCTGCACTCGTCCACCATTTCAGAAATTCCCATGATTGTTCTTTCATATCGGTATCTTTGAAAATCATGCCCGTTTGCGCGAGGCCGCCGGTTGAACGGTTAATTTGCCCGTCCTCCTGCTCGATGCCCGGCATCGGCTTCATGCCCCACCAGCCTGTAAGCTCCGGCGCTGCAGTAGATAGCAGCACGTAAGTGGAATAGTCCGCCACCCCGATTGGCATTTCGCCGGAACGGAAACGGTTATAGAAATCGGCTTGCTTCGAAATTTTAAAGTTCGTGAACAATCCTGTCCAAAGCTTGAATGCCTTTATCGCCTCTGGCGAATCAAGGTTCGAATATTTACCGTCTTCACGGTAAAACTCGCTGTTTTGCTGGAACAGGAACGGCGCAAACTCATTAATCGCAAGCGCCGGATTATTCGGAGCATGCGGGTAGAAAAAGTCCATTCCGTTTTGCTGCAGGATCGGAATAAGATCCATAACCTCCTGCCAAGTGTCTGGAATTTCAGACTCGGAGATGCCCAGCTGCTGCATAATATCTTTGCGATAGAACAACATGTTGAAGTTTTGATTTTCTGGCAACGCGTAGCTGCCGTTATTATATTTGTAAGGAATAAGTGCACCTGGCCTGAATCGAGCGGCCACTTCATCGTAATCGTCGTATTCCTCCAAGTTGACCAATCCATTGCGCACAGCATAATCAATTGGAATTTCACCCTCTACACCAAGCGCAACATCTGGCGCTAAACCCGCCGTGCTTGCCAGCAAGAGCACCTGCATCTGCTGAGCCGGAATCACGTTGACATTTACTTTGATGCCTGTTTCTGTGGTGAAATCCTCATCAATCATTTGCTTAATAATGTCGACCCAGTCGCGCCCTCTCGCTACCCAAACGTCCAGCACCTTCTCGTCTTCATACACGTTGCCGATACCGCCGTAGTTTTTCGTGAATGAGCTCGTAAAGTCGTAAATCATCGTCCCGGTTCTTGCCAGCCAGCCTGCATCAGGCTTCGGCCATGCCGTATCTGGCGATTTAATGATGAGATAGTCAAGCAGCAAGCTCTGCTTGCTCAGCCCATTCACCCATGTTCCAAGCGATGCCTGCAAATCATTGAATTGCAGCATGCGTCCTGGAATGGAGGTTGTATCGTTAGACATGCTGAGCAGCACGTCGCGCGCTTCGTAAAGCGGACTTACTTCAGAGCTGCCCTTGTCAACGCCCAGCTCATAAAGGCCTTTGATCGTATCATCGAAGCTCTTGGCCATAAGCTGCAGGCGCGGTACGAGGTTTGCGATATTTTGCTCCAAGCGCCAGTCGCCATTCGGATCGGGGTTCGTACCCGTAACTTGAATAACCTCACGGCCGAGCAGTGACATTTTGCGTGTCGTATCTGTAACCGTCTCGAGCATTCGCCCAAGCGCACCAACCTGAACCTCCATTCGAATCGTATGCTTGCCCTTTTCTAGATAATAGAGATAGGGCTCATTGCTCTCGCTGTCGCCGCCAAACTTAGCAACTTGGAACTCCGCCTTATAAGGAAAAGAAATTTCATTCATTTCTTTAAATGGCAGCTTGCCGTCAATCGTTACCGTCCGCTGTGTTGGCATTCCGTTAAGAAACCATTGCCCATAACGTGCTCCGATTTCGTACAGACCGCTTTCAGGCACCTCAATTTCCCATTCCGCCCACTGTCCGCCCGTTCGCCAGCTAGCGCCGCCGAACGTGTTAAGTACAATAGAATCTTTTTTGAATGGCTCTGTTAACGGCTCGCGATCCTCGATACGCTTCAGCGTCGGATCGGATTTTAAGGTCGACAGCTCGGCCTGCGCCTTAATAAGCTGTCCCGCTGTTTTCTTGTAGCCCTTCTGTTCATATGTGCTGGCAACCTCGGCGTAAGTTGGTAGCTTTACCGGCGAGTAAATGTCAATTTTCCCAATTGCCGCAGGCTCCCTAACCGCCTGAAGGCGCAGCGTATGCTTGCCCTTTGTCAGATAGAAACGAAACGGCTCGTACGTTTTGCCTTCTGCATCACGGAATTCCCGGTATTGCCAACCGAATGTCTCTTCCCTGCGTGGATTGAATTCATTATTCTGATTGTCAAACCATGTTTTTCCGGCTTCCTTCCACATCCTTTGGAATTCCAGCTTCTTCGCTTGGAAAAACGGATATTTTCCGTCAATTTGCAAGCTGCGAACGACGGATGAGCGCTTGCCCTCCATCGCGTAATAGCTCATTCCCATTTGATAATAGCCATCCTGCGGCACTTCAAAGGAATAATCCGCCCAGCTGTCCTCATCTATAAGAGCCAAGGCTTGACCTGACTGGTCACCTAAGCCCGAAACGATTTGTGTTCCTGACTCGCTGATTCCCTCATAATCTGTAGAAGACAGCGTGATGCTGAAATCCGTCATATCTGACGCTCCTTGTTCACTCCAGCTGTCTACATATTTATTAAAAGACGGCTCCAGCTTGCTGCTGGCGTCTTCACCTTCCAAAATTGACGATTGATCGATTCCAGCATCCAGCGCAATTCCAGCCATCGCATCATCGTTGTAGCCCCTTGAATTATTCCACCATAAAAAGAAGCAGACTAATGCGGCAATGACAACCAATGTTACCTTATACTTGCTTAGCCAATGAATCACCAAGGAGCACCCCCTTGCCATACTAGCGTAAACGGCTTGCGTCATTTTAAGGCGGCGCAGCTATCGTTTCGCGATAAATGTTAAAACGTATCGTTGTGTTATCATGCCGAATCATCCTTCAATGAAGGATGATTCGGTTTTCTGATAAAGGAAGCAAAATTATTGGGCGAGCTCTTTAATCAGTTTTTCCTTTTCGGCCTTCAGCTTGTTCTCAATGTTTTCTTGCGTTTGCTGAATGGCTGTTTTTGAATCAACGTTTTTATCAAGTGCGGCTAATACACCTTCAACCCATAAAGGCCATGCTAAACCGTCAAGACGAGTAAAACGTCTAATTGGAATGAGGCTGGCAAGCTCATTGTAGAACTTGTAATCCTCTTGGTCGCCGAGGTAAGGATTTGTATGTGACAGGTACCATTCTTGGCTTGTAATATGCTTGTAATCCGGTTGAACCGATTGTTCAATCCATAGTTTCCAAGCTGCTTCGGACGTTGTAATAAATTCTACGAATGCCCATGCTGCATCTTTATTGCTGCTTTGTGAAGGAATGACGAATGTCGATCCGCCCATACCTACGTTAAGTCCAAAAGGCATTGTTGTAGCTTTCCATTTGCCTTTTTGATCCGGGAAGTTGATTTCTAGATCACGTGCGCCGTAAGTTCCCGCTACGTACATCGGGGACTCGCCTTTTTTTACGCGCTGCTTGCCTTTATCACTGTAGATGCCGTCATGCGGAGCAATTTTCAATTGGTTAACTTGTTTTGAAATATCGAGGAATTTTACGAACTCATCCGTGTTGCGAACCCAGTTCATTTCGCTGTCGTAGTATCCAAGTGAATCGCCTAACCAGTGAACGGGTGAATCACGCCATTCCATGGAATACTTTCCGTTTGCTTTCAACGTTTGAGCTAATGTGAAGAAGTTGTCTGGATCTTGAATGTATTCGCCAAGCTCGGCTGGATCAGATGGCAAGCCCAGCTCTTCAAAGATGTCTGCACGGTAGTAAGTTACAGCAGGTGTAACATCCCACGGCATACCTAACAATTTGCTGCCGTCAATGGACGACCAGCGGTTCCAGTTATACTCCGATACAAGGCTTTGATATTTGCCAGCATCATATTGCGGTTGAAGCAAATCCTCCAGCACATTTCCTGTGCTATAGCGTGTAAATTGGCCTTGCTCAACAAGTGCAACATCCGGCGCTCCTTTGCCAGCTGCCAAAGTCGTTTGCAGCTTATCGTGCAAATCTCCGAACGGTACAAAAATCGTTTTCAGCTTGATATTCGGATAAACTTCATTAAACGCCTTTTGAAGCGCAGCATCCTTCTCTTTGTTGTCAAGGAACGTCCAGAACGTTACTTCACCTGCAATCGACGGATCAATGGAGGACTTGGCAGCCCCGCCATCAGGCTCAGAATTATTAGCAGCCGGCTCATTTGTAGACGCTTCCTTATTGCCTTCCGTATTCGCAGGCGTATTCTCTTTACCATTATTAACCGAGTTTTTACCTGCACCGCTGGAGCATGCCGTTACGAGCATAATAAGAGCCAACATAAAAATGAAAGTGCTTGTTAACTTTTTCATTTAAAAAAGCCTCCTCCGTAATTTTGAATAAAGCGTTTACATTTTAACCCTTAAAGGATATAGTCATTAATGCCTTGCTTGATTATGGTTCATAGATGAGTAAACAGTGTTTAACACATTTGTTAATCAGAAGCATTTTTTTGCAGGCATCAAAAACGATTTCTATTTTTTTGTTTCTCTTGCTGCTATGACTCCCTCTAGTTATCAGCATTGTAAAGCTTAAACAACTCCTGCTTACTTTCACTGCTAGGCTTCTGTTTGAATTAAACATAAGCAGCTCTTGACTTAACAGCCCAGTTTGCTTATATTCTAGTTAATTTATTAACCGTATAGCGCGAACCTATATTCATGCATTAAAACATACGTAAACTTGTTCAGCTCAAGCTTCACCTCCATGAGAAATAACCATTATATTAATCGATTAATAATTATGTTACATGATTTAGTTTAACACGTATTTTTTCGTTTTCAAGTACTAAAATTCGATTCAACCAAAATTTTCGTTCAACTTTTTTCAATGCTGAATCGCATTTTTATTTACTATCTGCGTAACACCCGCTGGATTGCCTCGTTTTTCATGTTTAAGCACAAAAAAATCACCCATTTCTGAGTGATTAGCATTTATATAAATATTTAATGTTGATCATTTTTTTCACTCTGCCTCAATGATAAATGGAACAATAAATGTTTTTCCTCCACGCTGAAATTGCCCCCACATTTTATATAAACCCGGTTCAGGGAAACGAGTGGAGAATTCAGCGGTCGGCCCACTTCTGTTGTCATCCTTCGGATGGACATGCAGGTAACGGCTCCTATCCTCGCTCAAAATAACAACATGTCCGATAGCCCCTAAGTAAGGCTGTAAATCACTAATCGGTTCTTTCGTTTTTTCATCGCTTAACGTGAATATCAAATCTGTCTCTTGATCGGCTTTGAATGAGGAAATCTTCAAGGAGACAGCAATACCATCAACGATTTTTGTTAGGTTTTTATCCTTCTTCAGCGGCTCCTGAGCTTGTTTTGCTCCTGACACCTGTAGATGGGACGTAACCGTCATCTGCGGAGAACCTGTCGGAATAAAATCTGCATATAGCTTATAGTTTCCACTCTTGTTGAAGGATGCAGCTACCTCGAACTTACCTTTCCCTTTATACTCAGGATGAATATGCATGAAGTCCTTCAAATCCTCGCTTACGAGAATGAGGTGCATGAGCTTCTCATGATTGACTTCATATTTTTCAATCGCCTTTCCCGCATGATCATAAAGAAACAGCTCGATATTTGTTTCTTTCCCAGGATCAGGACGCACCGGCGAATAACGCCATTCCAGCTTAATATCGGCCGCTGACATTTGTTCTAAGCGGTTGTGGCCGCTATGATTTTCCGAAGTATCATGTTCCATCTCATCGCCTTGTGCATTAGCCGTATGACCACGATGTTCATCAGTGACAGCAACATTGCTCACAGCATGCTGGGAATGATCACTGACTGCCGGGCTTCCGCAGCCCGCCGCAAGCAAGCTAAGAATTATGATTCCCGCAGTTACTGTCCGCTTCCGATACTTTTTTGCATGCAAAGCCGATTTATTCATAACCATTCACCTCATGCTTTAAAATCTAATCTCATCCATTATTGCCCATCGACCTCAGCCTCAATCCTGCTAACGGACGATAGTATGCGTTATCCCAGTGCTTAGAATATTGTAATAAATAGTACCAAGTCATAGTACCTTGTTATATGATTATAGTAGATATTACCATCCGCTTAAGGAGAGGATCAGATGGATGATTTTAATGAGTATTTATTTACAACTAGAGAGAAATTGTTAAATGAAATATCATGCCTAGATGACGATGAATTCAATCGTACATTTGAAACTTCAATGTGGAGTATAGCTCAGGTTTGCCATCATTTATTGAAAACGGAAAACTTGTTTAGAAAGGCCATTATGTTCGGACTTAAGCAAAAGATTTTATCCAAAACCGAACGTCAGCCTATTGAAATTGTGTTGGATAAGTCGGTGAAGTATCAAGCTCCCCAAATTTCAGAACCTGATTCAGGACCATTTCAAGTATCACAGATCATTCAATTATTAAGCGAATCAAGAATTAATTTAATGGATGTTCTTGTTAAGATTGAGGATAAATCTATTGTAGAGGAAATAGCAGTGAATCACCCGAGGTTTGGTAACTTGCCTTTAGATCAATGGATCGAACTGCTATATTTGCATGAGCAGCGGCACACAGAGCAAATTAAAGATTTAAAAGCACTTCGTTAATATAAACGTATATTTATTGCTTTCATAATAAACGAAATCAGAACCAAAAAAAAGAGGGGCTGTATTCAGCCCCTACCTGCTTTATTTTATACGATGTCGTAGCCTTGATCCTCGATCGCTGCTTTTACTGCCTCTATCGTAACCTTCGATTCGTCGAAATCGACTGTTACTTTCTTGTTTGCCAAATCTACCTTGCCTACCGCTCCTACATTTGCAACGGCCTTCTCAACCGAACTGACACAATGACCGCATGTCATGCCCTCTACTTTCAATACTGCGTTTGCCATCATTAAAATCCCCTCTCCGTCTATTATTTCATTAGTTTGTTAACGGTAATGAGCAATTCATCGATAACTTCACTTTCGCCTGCTTGAATACGTTCAATTACGCAGCTTCGCATATGTCCTTCAAGCAGCAGCTTGCCGACACTGTTCAAAGCGGATTGTGCAGCGGCAATCTGATTAAGCACGTCATCACAATACGTATCCTTCTCTATCATCGCCTTAATGCCCCTAATTTGTCCTTCAATTCGGTTCAAGCGCTTTGTTAAATTGTCCTTCATTTGTGAGGAGTGATGACTCTTACGCGGACCGTATGGGTCGCAGCAGTCATCCGGTGGATGGGAATGCTCATGACTCCCATCGATTATTGCTTCATTGTCCATTTCGCATACCTCCATGGGGTATTACTTGATAAATTCATCATATCATACCCCTTAGGGGTATGTAAATACTCTTTTTAATAATGTAAATTTATCCCTTATATTACACTTTTATTCTTTTCGCTATTATGCTACGATCATCCTCGTGTTCATCCTAAACCACATCGAATCGGAGGAATATCAGTTAATGGATTATTATGCACATGTCAAATGGTTTACAGACATCATCGCGGAGAAACAACCGCTTGCCGCCATTCTTTCTCCTTTTTTTATGAAGCTGGCAATGATTATCACCGTTCTGCTCGCTGTGCTAACCAAGTTCCTTCCTGAGTTATCGAGCTCAAATTTGTCTACAAAAGTGGATCGTCAGCTCGTTAAGCTCCGGCGATATTCCTTACCCATCCTAAAGTACGGCACAGCTGCTGCTCTTCTCATTCAAGCAGCTTCCGGAACACGCTTCGCACTGGAATTTAAGCTTACAGACGGCTGGCAAACGATCCTAATGTGGACTGCAATCATATTACTGCTTATTCCGCGGCATTATGCAACAAAAATTGGTGCACTTGTGCTGCTCGTTCTATTCATTGAAACAGGCATTGAAGCAGGAATATTTCATATGCTTGATTATGGTTTTTATTTGGCCATTATCGGCGCCCTGCTGCTCGAGCGAACTAAACTATCCGAATGGGGATTCCCCCTTCTCTATTTGGGAACAGGCTTATCGCTTTGCTGGGTCGCCGTAGAGAAATGGATTTACCCGACAATGGCAGAGGACATTATTATTAAACATCACGTACCCACGTTTGGTTTTGACACCTCACTATTTATCGTCATGGCTGGTTATATAGAGTTTTTGGTCGGTTATTTACTCGTAATCGGTATTTTAAACCGAATGTTGTCTGTGGTGCTAACCTTCATTTTCATCTCAGCAACGATGCTTTTTGGTATGAAAGAGCTGATTGGTCATTTTATGATTCACATCGTACTGCTTTTGTTTATTATCGAAGGCGCTTGCATCTATAAGAAACCGCTCTCCGTTTATCGCACGACCTTCACGCAAATGGTGTTTGTTCCGCTTAATTTTATTTTCGTACTAGCTACCTACCTCCTCCTGTATTACCGCTTCGCTTAACTCTTATTGGTATCATTCCGAAGCCCACTTTTTTTTCGTGTTTGACACAGCCATAATATTACTTCTATATAGTTAGTAATAGACTCTATTGTGCAGAAAGGATGAATCGTTATTAAAACTATTATTAATTTCGCCCATCGCGGAGCAAGCGGCTATTGTCCCGAAAATACGCTCGCTGCATTCAAGAAAGCCATTGAGCTAGGTGCTACTGGCATCGAAATCGATGTTCAACTAACGAAGGACGACCAAATGGTTATCATTCATGATGAATCACTAATGCGGACAACCGGCTTGAACAGGCTTGTAAAGGATACAGCATACGAGGAGCTGATGTCACTCGATGCCGGCAGCTGGTTTGACCCCGCCTTCCAAGCCGAACGAGTTCCACTTTTAGAGCAGCTTCTTGAGCTTCTCCGTCATTCGGATATCATTTTAAATATCGAGCTTAAAAACGGTATCATCCAGTATCCAGGTTTGGAGCAAAAGGTAATTGACATGGTTCGAGCCTTCGGTATGGCTGATCGCATCATCCTATCCAGCTTCAATCATTATTCGCTCTTGCTCTGCAAGCAGCTGGCCCCTGAAATTCGTACGGGTGTTCTGTATATGGAAGGGCTTTATCGTCCTTGGGAATATGCGGCGACGCTTCAGGCTGATGCACTGCATCCTTTCAAATACGCTGTAACGCCAGAATGGACAGCTTCCGCCGCTGCATATGGCATTGCCTACCATCCGTTTACGGTTAATGATGCGGAAGAGATGGAGCGACTCCTTAACGCAGGTGTAGACGGAATCATTACGGATTATCCTGATCGATTGGCTAAGGTGCTGTTAAGGAGAGGGGCATAAGCGGTATGAAAAAAACATGGCTGCTCGGGTTCGGTTTTTTTAGCATCAGCATTACATGGGCGCTTTACAACGCATTCGTCCCCTTTTTTCTCGATAAGTTTTTGACGAGTACGGCGCTGATTGGATTCATGATGACGATCGATAATTACTTTGCTCTTTTTTTGCAGCCATGGATTGGAAGCCGCAGTGATCGCACAAACACGCGCCTTGGCCGAAGAATGCCCTATTTGCTCATCGGCATGCCACTTGCAGCCTTGTTCGGTGCGCTCATCCCTTGGCACACAAGCTTGCTCACGCTCGTATTGTTTATGGTGCTTATGAATCTGTCGATGAGCCTGTACCGCTCCCCGACCGTCGCGCTTATGCCCGACATCACTCATGACAGCAAGCGTACAAAAGCAAATGGCATTATTAACTTCATGGGCGGCATCGGCTCCATTATCGCTTTCGCAGGAGGCTCGTTTCTATATGAGAAACATCACTCACTCCCTTTTCTAGTTGCATCCATTTTAACGCTCATTTGTTTAGTCATTCTCTTGAATAACATAAAAGAAAAACGTGATGCGCTCTCTTACTCGCCTGCTGAGGAGAAAACAAAAATATCGTTCAAAGAACAATGGAACCGTCCTACGATCTTTTTGCTTGGTGCAATTTTCTTCTGGTTTCTTTCCTATCAAGGGGTTGAAGCCTTCTTTACTCTGTACGGCACAAAACACTTACAACTGACCGAAGGCCAATCATCATTTTCGCTCGCCTTCTTCTCACTCGCTTTTGTAGCTGCCGCCATTCCAAGCGGATTGCTTGGCAACCGCTTCGGCAAAAAGCTTATTATCACGTTAGGGGTTATTGGCCTCATCGTTATTTTTGCAGCAATCTCTTTCGCAGACGCGCTGCTCCCGCTTCGTACCTTGCTTATTGTCGGAGGCATCTGCTGGGCGATGATCAATATCAATTCCTATCCGTTTATCGTTTCGCTCGGCAAAGAGCAAAGCATCGGTACACGGACAGGCATCTATTACTTAATCTCTTCACTTGCTGCTATCGCTTCACCGCCGCTCATGGGCGGCTTGATTGATCTGCTCGGTTATTCCGTGCTGTTCTATTTCTCATCAGGAGGCATGGTTATTGCGCTCTTGTTCCTGCTATGTGTAAAAGACAAGGGTCTCGCTAGGCCTGTGAATGATCCATCTATTTCGACAAGCTTATAATATAAAAAAATCCGGCTGCGCGACTTCTGACGCCGCAGCCGGATTTTATTGTTATACCTTAGTGGATGCTGCCTTTGCTGAATCCGCCGCCCATGACGTCGGATACATGCTCGATAGCAATAAAGGCATTCTCATCGATGGATTGCACGATGGCTTTGAGCTTCGCAAGCTCAAGTCGGGATACGACGCAATAGATCATTTGCGTTTCATCCTTCGAATAGCCGCCGCGCGCTTGGATCAATGTCGTTGTACGACCTAAACGGTCAATAATCGCTTGCGATACCTCATCATATTCAGAAGAAATAATCGTTACCGATTTCGACTCATCGAGACCTTCCACAACGATATCAATTAATTTAATCGCTATATAATATGTAAACATCGAGTACATGGCTGAATCCCATTCAAACACAAATCCCGCAATTACAAAAATAATAACGTTAAATATCATGATAATTTGTCCGACTGGCATACGCATTTTCTTCGAAATCAGGATCGATACAATTTCTACGCCATCCAGCGAGCCGCCGAAACGTATCGCAAGACCAACTCCTGCACCGAGAATAAGACCACCGAACAAAACAGCAAGCAGCTTTTCTTCTGTAAATGCTTCAACGTGATGGAGCAATGATGTCGTGATCGACATGACGATAATGCCATAAAGGGTTGAGATCGCAAACGTTTTCCCAATTTGTTTGTATCCAAGAATTAGGAACGGTACGTTCACTGCGAACAAGAACACGCCGAGTGGAAGCGATGTGAGGTGCGCCAACATAATCGATATACCGGCAATGCCGCCATCGATTACATTATTCGGAACGAGAAACAATTCGAGTGCGACGCCCATTAAAATCGAACCAATCGAGATAAAAATAAACCGCTTAAAAATTTCTAAAGATGATAACCCCTTATGCGTTTTTGCCAACTGCCCATCCTCCGTTTTCCCGATTTCATCCTATAACTTTAGCATAAAAAAGCATTTTTTTCAAAAACGCATGTACCTCGTTTAGAACATATGCTGTACTATCCTGTCCTTATTCCGTCGCAATAACCGTGCAAAACATCTATTTTCAGCTAGTGTTTACAAAAATATCATAAACTTTCCAACACAAGAAGAACTGCTTCAGCCAACATGCGCTTGGAAGCAGTCCTTCATAGACTTACATTTATGCTCACAAATTAGTCTACGTAACCTGCAAGGCCTTTGTCCATCAAATAATCCATTTCTGCGTCCAAGATTGATTCCACGACCAGCTCGTTGGACTTTACATCAGGACGGCTCAGTACATAATCTACGAGCTCGTCGCCGTCAATATCTACCTCGCCATTTTTATCTTCCTTCGCGCTGCCGATGAACGCTTGCTCATGCTTTAATACAAGCTTAATCAGCTTCTCATCCGCGTTTGTTTCGTTTGCTATATACTGCAAAAGTTCTTGCTCGTTCAGTTGTTCTGTCATCGTTAGTCATCTCCTAATTGTATCGCTCGTCTCATTGTACCACATTCATATGACCTTTATGAGACAGTACGTCTATACTTGTTGTAAAAATTGACTGCCATGCAGTTGATCATACAACCCTTTTTTCGCAAGCAGCTCATCATGTGTACCGCGCTCCGCAATTTCACCATCTTTAATAAATAGAATGGTATCCGCATTTCGAATGGTACTGAGTCGGTGCGCAATAACGAAGCTCGTTCTGCCGCTAAGCAGCTTCTTCATCGCTTCTTGAATTTGGAGCTCAGCCAGCGTATCTACACTGCTCGTTGCTTCATCGAGTATAAGCAGCGCAGGATCTCCAAGAATGGCCCGAGCAATCGTGATAAGCTGGCGCTGCCCGTGGCTTATGTTCCCGCCTTCCGCTGTCAATTCGGTCTCATAGCCTAGCGGAAGCTTCGTGATGAAGCTATTCGCATTCGCTTGGGCAGCCGCCTCCTCCACCTCTTCATCGGTAGCATCCAGCTTGCCATAGCGGATATTCTCACGAATGGTACCCGAGAACAAATGGGCATCCTGGAGCACGATTCCAAGCTGTTTACGCAAGCTGTTTTTGTCTATCGTGCAAATGTCTTCGTCATCAATCAGTATTTGACCGTCCTTGATCTCATAGAAACGCCCAATCAGATTAATGATCGTAGTCTTGCCCGCTCCAGTTGGACCCACTAGCGCAACGGTCTCTCCCGGCTTAGCAATAAAGGAGATGTTATTAAGCGCTGCGGTTCCGTCGTTATATTCAAACCGCACATCGCGAAACTCTACCTTGCCGCCAATCGATTCCATCTCTTTCACGGACTCGGGTTCTTCATATTCTGATGGAATATCCATCATCTCAAATACCCGCTCCGCGCCTGCTACCCCCGACTGAATCATATTGTATTGATTGGCGACCTCATTCAAAGGGCCGGAGAATTGCTTTGAATAACCGAGAAAGCTTATGATGACGCCCACTGTTGCGTGGCCGTGAATCGCCAGCCAGCCGCCGACACCTGCAATGATCAAATAGCTGATATGACCAAACATGTTCATGAACGGGCCCATCGTACCCGAATAAATTTGGGCTTTGGTTCCGACTTTCTTCAACTTGGCATTAGCGGCGCTGAACTGCTCAGCCATTCGCTCCTCTTGATGAAACAGGGCTACGACCTTCTGTCCCGATACCGTCTCCTCGATAAAGCCGTTAAGCCCGCCAAGCTCCTGCTGCTGTCCTTTGAACTGACGCTGTGTTGCCTTCGCAATTCGTTTCGTTACCAAAACAATGACCGGAATAACAATGAGTGCTACAAGCGTTAGCCACACATTTAAGAAAAGCATCATCGCGAACGAACCTATGAGCATGATGACGCTTGAGATGATCTGAATCAAGCTTTGGTTCAGCGTATTCGTAACATTGTCGATGTCATTCGTCGTACGACTCATGAGTTCACCGTGGTTTTTACTCGCAAAAAACGGAATAGGCAGCTTTTGCAAATGATTAAACAATTCCTTGCGAAGACTCCATACGGTCCGCTGCGATACATCAGCTAAATATAGGGCTTGAAGCCAGCTGACTAAGCTGCCAGCCGCGTATAGGCCAAACATAAGCAAACAAATAGAAAGCAGCCCATCATATCGCTTCGCAATAATATAATCATCCAAAGCTTTGCCCAAAAAATAAGGACCAGCGAGCGTAAGTCCTGCGGCAACTATCGTTAGTGCAATAACCGCCAGCAGTCTAGCGCGGCCATGAAGCAAATAAGTTCCAATTCTTCTTAATGTCGTTAGCGTATGATTCATCTATCAAGCTCCTTGCTGGGAAAAGGCCATTTTCTGGTATAGCTTGCTTTGTTCAAGAAGCTCCTGATGCGTGCCAATGGCTGTAATTCGACCATCCTCAAGCACAATAATCCGATTTGCCTGCTGTACGGATGCAATTCGCTGACCAATAATAAGACAAGTGCTGCTCTTCATAATCTCTTGCAACGATTTGCGTATGAGTAAATCCGTTCTCAGATCAACCGCGCTTGTACAATCATCAAGGATGACAATTTTGGGTTTCAGCAGCAACGTCCGAGCTATGGATAACCGCTGCTTTTGACCGCCAGACAGATTGACCCCGCGCTGGCCAAGCAGCGTGTCGTAGCCATTCTCCAGCTTCATAATGAAGGCATGAGCCTCAGCCGCCTTGGCTGCTGCCTCTATTTCATCCTGACTCGCATCCGGTTTGCCATAGCTGATATTGTCACGAATGGTTCCACTGAACAGATGCGCCTGCTGAAGCACCATTCCGATATGGCTATGCAGCTCCGCAGAAGCGATCTCGTTAATCGGATGGGAATCAATGCGAAGCATCCCCTCTGTCGCTTCATAAAACCTTGGAATGAGGCTGACCAGCGTTGATTTTCCTGAGCCGTTCACCCCTACGATCCCAATCGTCTCGCCCGGCTCTATATCCAGATCTATGTCGTGAAGTATGTTTTTCTCCGAGCCTTCGTAGCAGAAGCTCACATGGTCAAAAGTTATTCTGCCAGCTTGAATTTTTTTGGACTGCTCGTTAGCTTTTCGTTCAGCTGTCCATTTATCTGCCGGAACCTCCAATATCTCGTTAATGCGGTCAGCAGAAGCCTTGGCCCGAGAGATTGCAATCAATTGATTTCCAAGTCCTAGAGTAGAAAAGAGAAGCTGTGTAATATAAGTTAAAAAGGCGGCGAGACTGCCCACCGACAGCGCCCCGTGCTCAGAGAGCATTCCGCCATACCATAATGCAGCTACAATACTAAAATTAAGAATGATCGACACAAGCGGCGTATTAAGCGCAACGATCTTAGCTGCTTTTAGACTGGCATGCAGTAGATTTGAGTTCGTTTCATTAAAACGTTCTTCCTCGTAATCGGACCTTACAAATGCTTTCACAACGCGGATACCAGACAAGTTTTCTTGCATCACGGTATTCACTTGATCAAGCCGATGCTGCATCATTGAAAACAAAGGGACGGTAATCCGAGTTGTAATGATGAGGAAGAGAGCTAATAAGGGTATCATTGCGAGCAAAATAATAGACAGGCGCGGGCTGATGACAAAAGCCATGATCAGACTGCCGATAATAATGAATGAACTGCGTGCAAATACGCGGAGCAGCAGCAATACTAAGTTCTGAATTTGTGTGACATCACCCGTCAGTCTCGTCACGATGGAGCCTGAACCAAAACGGTCAAGCGATCGAAGCGACAGCGACTGTATTTTTTGAAACAGCTCCTGCCTCAGATCAGCCCCAAAGTTTTGCGATGCTATCGTCGAGAACACCGTGCAGCCGACACCTGCGATTAGTCCGATCAATGCGGCGATCAGCATTTTGGGCGCGGTGCTCGCGATTGCTGTGAGATCACCTGCTATAATGCCCTCATTCACAATGCTCGCCATGAATCGCGGCTGCAGCAAATCCATGACCACCTCTAGCAGCATAAACAGCGGTGCCAGCACAGCGCTCAGCCAATATTTCCTCAAAAATCTAGTGAGCTTTAACAACTTACCACCTCAATCTCCCATCATTTTGCGCAAACTGCAATAAAGAGGGCAGCGCGACCCGCTCCCTCTTGATAAAGTAATTATAGCATCCATCCTCTCGTTTCTACACCTAAATAATCATAAAATAATGTTAATGACTCGCTTTTGAACTTTCCACCTGTTAAAATCAAAATACCATTTAAAAGCTGTGCGTAACTGGCGGAACATGGGCAACCATGAGGAAGCGCACAGATCATTAGCCGTACGCCTGGGCAAAGGTAAGGGGACATACCCCTTGCCTTTTTATGTTTTTTTAACATTTATTTATAAGGGGCTGAGGTAGAAGATGACCGAGAAACTGATTTTGGATGGAGCCATTGTGGCCGATGCGATTAAAGAGCAGCTGAAAGAAAGAGTTGAGATTCTTAGCAAGCGGGGAATCATTCCATGCTTAGCGACGATACTGGTGGGCGATGACCCTGCGTCTGAAACCTACGTTCGAATGAAGGGCAATGCATGCAAGCGGCTTGGCATTGATTCCAAACGTATTCATTTGAACAAAAACATTTCAACGGATGATTTAATTGACGTTATTTTGCAGCTTAATGAAGACCCGCTTATTCACGGCATCCTCTTGCAGCACCCTGTACCGCATCAAATTGATGAGCGTGCTGCCTTTGAAGCGATTAGTATCCATAAGGATGTTGATGGTGTAACCGCGTTAGGTTTTGCTCAAAATGCATTTGGTTATGCCCAGTATCCGTCATGTACCCCTGCTGCTATTATGGCTATTCTTGATTACTATGAAATCAAGGTCGAAGGCAAACATGCCGTCGTCGTTGGACGAAGCCCGATTCTAGGCAAACCCGTTTCTCAGATGCTGCTGAACCGCAATGCAACCGTAACAACCTGTCATTCCAAAACAGAAAATTTAGCGGAGCTATTGCGTCTTGCCGATATCGTCGTTGCTGCAGTCGGCAAACCAAGCTTTATTCAAGGCGAATGGATTCGCGATGGCGCTGTAGTACTTGATGCAGGGTACAACAAAGGGAATATTGGGGACGTTGACTACGAGGCATGCCTAGCAAAAGCAAGTGCGATCACCCCTGTGCCTGCAGGCGTAGGTCCTGTTACGATCGCCACGCTTCTGAAGCATACGGTTGACTCCGCTGAGCGATTTGCACTTCAATAAGAGATATAGGAAGAAAAACGAGGGGATCTTATTTGCCGCTTTGCAGCTAAGATCCCCTCGTTTGTTCTATGGGATGTCTACACATCCCGTTCTAATAAATACCTCGCTGTAAACTGATCGGTAATGAGTACATTCGTGTAGCCGCCGCGCAGCGCGCCATAAATGCCATCTACCTTCTTCGCTCCGCCTGCCACAAGTATCGACTGGTCCTTGCGTTTCAGTTCATCGAGACTGATTCCAATCGTGCGCTGGTTCATGAGTGTTGAACAAATATTGCCTGTAATATCGATATAGCGTGAGCATATATCGCCAGCTGCTTTCTCGCGAATAATTTCCAGATCTGAATCTGTGAAATAATTGGCTCTAATTAATACAGAATCATCCGTAGGTGCTCCTACGGTTACAACGGCAATATTAGAAAGCTTCCCTAGCTCCAAAATATTGCGGATATGGCGATCCGATTCAATCGTCCGCTTCACAACCTCATGGTCAACAAGCGCCGGCAGCGGAATAAAGTAAGGTATCGTATGGAAAGCCTTGCCGAATAAATGAACAATTTCATAAGCGTATGTATTGGTTTCCGAATGGCTAACCCCGCCGTTGAGCTGCACGACCTTTACGTCGCGAACCGGCTTATCCTTAAGCTGAGAAGCCATTTGAAAGAGCGTCGTTCCCCACGTTGTCGCAATGATATCGCCATCTTTTACCGTATCGTATAAATAGTTCGCTGCCGCTTCGCCAATATACTTTTTTACGATGCTGTCCTCATACTGAGGCACAGAAACGATAACCGCTTTTTTCAGCCCAAACTTCGCTTCCAATCGATTCGCCAGAACAAAATTGTTTTCGTTCGGGTGTACGATTTTTATTTGAACATACCCCTCATCCTTCGCCTGCTGTAAAAATCTTGATATCGTAGGGCGCGATACCCCCAGCTTCTGAGCGATTTCTTCCTGATTATAATCCAGTTCATAATACAGCCTTGCTACATCAATCATTTTGCTAAGCTTATCATCCAGTCGATCATCAGCCATCCAAGTTTCACTCTTTCTATTTATGTCTAGAAATGCAAACGGTATCTACTCCCTCTAATTTAACATAGGTTTCAAATGAAGTGTCGCCTTCTTTGTATGAAAACAACAAATCTTACTAAAAAAAACGTCCCCCCCACTCATAACAAGTGGAATGGGACGCTTTTGCTTAATTAAATTCCGTTTCTTCCTTCATACTCTAGTGCGGACAAAATCAGTGTAACCACATCTGCTCTTGTTGCATTTTTCTTAGGTGCAAATTTATTGCCGCCCATGCCTGCTACTAGTCCTTCGGCTTGTGCCGCAGCGATATAAGGACGAGCCCATACAGGAATGTCACTCAAATCAGCAAACGTCGGCTTCGCCTTCGGATCAACTTTAATGCCTAGTGCGCGAACAAGAATTACGGTCATTTCCGTTCTTGTTAATTCACTTGATGGTCGAAGCGTATTATCCTCGTAGCCCGCAATGACCTTATCCTCGATAAGCTGTGCAAAGAAGGAGCGTGCCCATGCAGGAACTTGACCCGCATCTGCAAAGTCCAGCTTGCTTGTCGACGATTCAAGCTTCAGCGCTCTGCCAACCATTGTAATAAATTGTGCTCTTGTTGCTGTGTCTCCAGGGTGGAACGTACCGTCTCCATACCCATTAACAAACCCAATTTCCACTGCCTTCGATATAGCATCTGCAGCCCAGTGGCCGCGTACATCACTAAATGTGATGGTTGGCGTCGGTGTTGGTGTCGTCACCGGCGGTGTCGTCGGTGTTGGCGTTGGTGTCGGCGTCGGTGTTGTCACCGGCGGTGTTGTTGGTGTTGGAGTAGGTGTTGGAACTACAACATTCACATCAACAATACGTCCTTCTGTCGTTGCATTAATCGTACCTAATTGATTGATATACTCCAAGAATACCTCGTAGTCAACAATATTCATTTCGTGCTGGCGTCCAGCATCTTTGGCTTGCTTCATCGAACGATAGAAATCGCCGCCATTAGCCATAAATGAGTTTGTTGCTACAAAATAATAAGCATTCAAATCAATTGCACTGTAGCTGCCGTCTGCGTTTTTGATTTCAACCTTCGTAATGCGTTCGCCAGCCTGCTTAAGAATTCCGTCTGCATCCAAAATTTCTGGTTTCTTACTAGAATCGTAGTAGAAGCGCATTCCTGATACTTGCGGGAAGCGGCCTTGTCCTGTTTCGATTCCACTCACACCGTTCTCAAGCGCAGCAATAATTTCTTGGCCCGTCATACGAAGCGCTGTAAGGTTGTTTCCGAAAGGCATCACCGTTAGCAACTCACCCATCATGATGTCTCCATCTACTTTACCTTCAGCTGTCTTCTTAATCGAAGCGCGAATGCCGCCGCCATTCTGAATACCTACATAACCTTTTACATCTAATTCCTTTAATGCCTCATTGCTGTTTACAAAGCTTTTTACTTTGGAGACCATTCCGTCTGTCATTAGGTTTCCGAGATTGGTTTCCTTTGCTCGTGCAGAAGCACGTTCACCATCTAGGAACACATTTGTTTTGCCGATCACTTGTTTCTGAATACTCTCAACACCCGCACTGTATGGCTTCAGCATTTCAACAGCTTCCGGGTCTGCTGCATAACCGCTAACTGTAAGCAGCTTGCCATTCCATGCGGTCAATACCCCTTTGTTATTGAACTCGAGGTCCAAACGGCCCAAATAATTGCCATACTCTTCTGCCTGTACAACGAGAGTTGGTTCTCCCGCAGCATGATATACAAGCGGTGCGTCAACCTTCGTGTGGCTATGTCCACCGACGATAACGTCAATGCCTGTAACCTTCTCAGCCAATACCTTATCAAATTCATTTCCTAGATGCGTCAATGCCACAATCTTATTGATGCCTTCTTTTTGGAGCATTTTGACCGTTTCTTCAGCTTTCTTAATATAATCCTCGAACACAATATTATCTCCTGGCGAAGCAAGGAATTTTGTGTCCTCCGTTGTTAAGCCGAATACGCCGATCTTTTGCCCGCCTTCATCCAATATGATCGCGTCATAAATTTTACCTTTCGCAGCTGGTTTACCGATTGCCTGCTCAGACACAAGTCCGTTCATTGCAGGTTCCTTGCTGAAGTCGATATTTGAGCTTACAAACGGGAACTCCGCTTTTTTGATAAAATCAGCAAGTACGGATGGACCTTTATCGAATTCGTGGTTTCCGAATACCATCGCGTCATAACCGATCTTATTCATAAACTCCAAGTCCGCTTGACCAAGATATTTGTTGAAGAACAGCGTTCCTGAGAACACATCACCTGCATCAAGCAAAATAGAGTCTTTTACTTCTGCACGAATTTCTTTAATCGCTGTAAAACGTTTTGCAATCGAATCAAGGTGAGCATGCGTGTCGTTCACATGCATAATCGTTAGCTTGAATGGATCGTTCTCACCTGGAAGAGGCTCGCCTTTTAGATCAACAATCCGCCCTTCAACAGCTGAAGTTGCCGCCGTAATAGTTCCAAGCTTCTGAATGTAGCTCGTAAATACTTCATAGTCCGGCAAATACAATAAGTTTACGCGTCCTTCTTTATAGGCCTTCTCAAGTGAAGCATAGAAATCTCCGCCTTTGGCCGTAAAAGCATTTGTTGCAACTTCATATTTTGCTTTCAAATCAATCGGAACGTAGCTATCTCCGTTTTTCACTTGAATGCGCACTACACGCTCGTTCACTGGTTTAGTCGAGTCATAGTCAAAACGCATTCCAGCGATATGCGGGAAGCGACCGTCCTTAGTCGTTGTAATCGTAGACACACCGTTTTCCATTGCATCCTTGATTTCTTGTCCCGTTAATGTGATCGTAACCAAATCGTTATTGAATGGAAGAACAGTTAATACTTCCCCCTGAGTGATCGGCCCTTCGCTAATCGTTTCACGTATGCCACCGCCATTTTGCAGCGCAATGACCGCATTTGTTCCTGCCGCTTTCGCTGCTGCCAGCATACCGTCAGCGATTAAATTTCCAAGGTTTGTTTCTTTTGAGCGCACATCAGCACGAAGGCCATTCAAAATAACATCCGTATTCCCTACTACCGTTTTTGACATCTCAAGAACGCCAGGCTTGTATTTCGATTCTAAAATTTGTTTAGCGTCGGCATCCTCAGCAATGTTAAACTCCTTACCCGTCATCGCATCGATGGATATCAGTTGATCATGCCATTTGGTTAGAATACCTTCATCGTTAAAGCTCACTTCAAGCTTGCCAAGGAACTGGCCTTTTTCACCTGTTTGAACGATAAGCTTTGGTGCGCTCGGATCCGAATTGTCGACAACTGCTGCATCTAATTTCGTATGACTGTGTCCTCCGACAATGATATCGATACCTTGCACCGCTTTAGCAAGCTCCACATCTGCCTCATAACCAATGTGAGATAAAACAATGATTTTGTTAATGCCTTTTCCTTGAAGCATAGCAACTGTCTCTTTGGCTTTCTCTACTGCATTTTCGAAAGTTACATCGCCCGGTGAAGCGATATTAGCCGTATCTTCTGTGGTAAGACCAATGATTCCGACTTTCGCACCATTTATATCTTTAATAAGTGCCGGATATATGGTTGCACCAACGGTTCCATTGCCTATTTCGTTTTTGAACAATTCGTTCAAAACAACATCTTTCGAAAAATTCACATTAGACGAAACGAAAGGAAACGATGCATTTTTAATAAAATCAGCAAGTACATTCGAATTTTTGTCAAATTCATGATTACCGAAGGTCATAACATCATATTGAACTAAATTCATAAATGCAAGGTCCGCTTGTCCCAAGTATTTGTTGAAATACAGCGAGCCTGAGAACACATCTCCAGCATCGACCAGAATCGGATTCTTCGAGCTTGCTTTTGCTTCCTTAATCGCCGTTACACGGCGTAGGATGTTGTTCGGTACGCTCGTCGTATCTAAATCCAAATTCGCATGCGTATCATTTGTATGCAATACCGTCATTGCAAATTCTGATTTTTTCTTAGCTGACAGATCCAGCTGCGCAAGAAGCGGATCATGATCGCTCACTCTGCCCTGTTCTGTAGAGAAATCAGCATTGACATGTACTACGTCGATTTCTGCTTTTGTCCCATTTGCTTTATCAACGAGAATGTGATCAAGCGTTTGAGAGTTACCGTCATAGATATACGAGTAACGTTCTGAAACCGGCAGCGTATCTACAAGGTTTGTCAATTCATTGCCTTTAATTTTGTTCAATGTGCCAGAGAATTGGAAATCGTTAAAGTCGCCTAGCACGACTACACTTGCTTCAGGGTCTTTCGTTGTCAAATCCTTCACGAAGCTGTTAACAGCTTCCGCTTGCTTCGCGCGCTGCACTTCGCTGCTGCGAACAACCGGCTGAACATCACCCCAAGGCTTGCCGTCTCCACCTTTTGAATTCAGATGGTTCGCAATCGCAACAACTCGTTTTCCTTGGAACATAAATTCTGCTACAAGCGGTTTACGAGATGAAGCAAATGTTGAAGCGTCATCAGAGCCAATACGGCCAGGATTTTGCGTTAAGCCGCCAATTCCGTTTACTTTAATTGTTGATTTGTAATCGCCTTTCGTTCCTTGAGCAAGTGTTACACGGTCGGCTTGATATAAGAAGCCTACACGGATATTACCGCCAGGAGCGCCGCCATCTTTATTTCTCTCAGGAGCGATGTCTGTATAAGAATACGTAGGTCCGCCTTTTGCTTTAATCGCATCAATCAGCGTTTTGAAGCTTTGGGCAGCATCCGTATTTTCCGTATCCTTTTCGCCATCGTTGTCTTGTACTTCCATTAAACCGATAATGTCTGGCTGCTTCATATTCGTTACAATAATTGAAGCAATTTTTGCAGCTTTAGCTGTTTGATCTGCGCTGAAGTTTTCCACATTAAATGTAGCAATCGTCAGCTTGTCCGGGTTCGGTACAATACTCGTTACCTTCTGGACGTTTGTACTGCGTACGATAGTTGGCAAAGCTTGTGTAGGCAACAGTTTATACAGATCACCAGCGTATTGAATTACGCCAACGATATTGCCGTTAAAAGCATCGCCAGTTTTAATTTCTGCACCAGCTGGCTTTGATCCGCCTACATACAGCTTCTGCGGGTTCAAGCTGCTATCAATAGCAGACAAACCATTTCCTTGCAATACAATTCCGCCTACAGCGGTTTTCACTGGATTGTTAGCACCATTATCAAACGTAATTTGAGTTACCGCATTCGCGTAAGGTCCAGTAATCGTTGGATTTTTCACTTCAACGAGCATGCTCTCCAAACTCTCGAAGAAATCAATTGCATCGTTCTCTGGGTTGAACTTGCTAAAGCTGTCGGTATCGATCAGGTTAGGAATGATTCGACCGCCTGTTCCTACCAATGTAGCTTTAGGAAGCTGGTTATCGCTCGATACTTTAGTAATTGTTGCTGCATTAATTTGCGTTACAGTCAAAGATGGACTGTTTCCAAATTCCTCTACAGTACCTGTGACTGATACCTCATCCTTAACAGCTAGACCATGTGCAGGCTTGTACACCTGAATAGCCTCGGACGTATTCGGATTCTCATCCTGATCCTCATCAGGTGCCTGCATGTAGAAGGAATTCGCGCTGACCGAAGTAATAATACCAGTAACATTCGAAACCTTTACATTGGTATAGATCGATTTATGCGTCTCACCTTGAATTGTATGAATGGCAATACCATTGGTATTTTCTAATACTTTATACGAAAATGTCGATACATCGCTTGTCACTCCACCAGCTGTCACAACCGCTTTAATGACCATATCCGCATTTACGACAATAGCTTTCGTATAAAGCGTTCCTGTAGTAGCTGTCGGAACAGTTCCGTCTGTCGTGTAACGAATCACACCGCCCGGAACTAGTGAGCTTAGCGATACAGCTCCTCCTGCGTTAATGCCGCCTGACGGAATGCTCGCTTGAACAGCCAACCGTTTCTCAACAATGTCGAGTGTATTACGCGGCAATAATTCCAATCCTACACTGGAATGGAACGTCATAACGCCAGTAACCTGCTCGAAGGTCTTACCTGCCACGAACGAAGCATCGGAAGAATAAATAATAACTTTGCCGCCATTCACAGCATCCGTAGCTGTAACAACGCCGCTGGCAACACTTTCAACTTTAATATTTTTGACTTGAACCAAACGTGCTTCGAATTTGTTGCGATTTTCAGTCGTTTTGCCAAAGCTCGAAGAATCAACAACGATCTGATCTGGAACAGGAGCAGAACCCGTTACTTTTGCATTTTCAGCAGATGCCTCCAATTGAAGCAACCCCGAAAATTCAGTCAGCTTGCCGAAAGCCTCAATGACGTCCCCCGGCTGTGCCGAGACGCTGCTTGGAACTCTAACAATAATGCCTCCGTTTTGATCCTGTACAAAAAGATTTACAAAAGCGCCTGAATCCGCTCGGTGTGTTACAACACCACTAAGCGTTACGCTTGTACCAAGTGCAGCCGCACGTGCTTGTGCGATAGTCACTAGTGTAGAAATCGTATAAGAATATTCACGCAAAGCACTATTTGGAAAACCTTCTTTTTTGGCATAAGTATGAACCGTTGTAGGCGCATTAATTTTGATTTCTGTTACATTCGGCTGATACAACGTAAAGTCCTCTGGAGCAACTTGCGTTTCTCCTGCACCGTATACACTATAGTAAACACTAGCGCCAACTGTTGGCGTCGAGAGCTTAATGATTGTACCCGGAAGTACAGCTCCTTCGTTTACGTCTGGCGTTACTGCTTCAACATCAACAGCGACAACGCCGTACGTGGAGTTGCGCGGGTCGGGTGTCAGAATGTCAAAGTCCGCGGAGTTATTATCTGTATCCTTCCCGCGGCTGTCACTTGCTGCTCCTGTATCTGCTTTACGAATGGCAGCTTTTGAGCTGGATAAAGCTGCTGTTGGCTGCTTTTCAGATTCGTTCGCTGCTCCGTAACCAATAAAGTCAATCTTATCTGATGTTTTGTTTAACAGTTCTACCTTCCCATCAGAGACGCTCATTGCCAATGTCCCTACAACATCAGGTGTTGGAAGGCTTGCTCCCACGGCAGCGTTACTCGCTTGTTGAATGAGAAAGTAGCCTTTTGATTTAATAGTCCCTGTTAAATTTGTTGTATTTCCAACTGTGAAGGCACCTTCTTTACTTGCGTATCGAACGCTCCAACCTGTCAAAACAACGTCTTTATTCGTAGGATTATACAATTCGATAAAATCATTTCTCAGTGTTGCTCCGCTGTTTCCCCCACCGCCATACACTTGTGAAATAACGATATTATCTCCTGCAGGCGACGCCTGAACCGGCGCACCTAAGCTGCCGAGCGTGCCTCCAACCAAAAGAAGAGCCGCTAACAGCATGCAAGCTTTTCTTTGTATTCGTATGACCAATTTGTGCATCCTACATTTTCCCCTCTCCACAACCAGTAATGAATAAAATAGTTTACCCAACAATTAGATTAGCTACAAAGTGTAATCACAACATCAAAATGAAATTAAGTTCTCGTAAACATGCACATTTGTTCATAGATGGCAATAAAAAATCCCCTTACTCCAAAAACATGCATAACATCCGTGAACAGACTATTTGCATTGATGAAGGAAGGGGAATTTAACTTCGGGCCCAAAGTTTATGAACCATCTACTCTTAAATGTGATGTAAACTAACACAAGACTTTATGGAGAGTATACAACGGAACATTTTTCCTGTCAATTGGTAGAAGGATTTGTTTTAAATAGACTAAAATTGTGTTTGAAGTACCATATACATAACTTAACATGTAACTTTAATGGGTCGTTTTGTCTATTTAATAAATGCCGAAGTGGTTCTTTCCGTATATTCAAGCTTAATGTTACAATATTTTCAAATCCATAATCGTGCCTAGAGATGTGTTGACCTTCTAAATTTTCTACGAAACTCCCATTAATATGTCGAAAGATACGGTATTCATAGGACTGAGAAGCAAAAAACAGGACTTATCAAACAAGCGGGAAATGCAAGGATGAGCTATAGATCACTGCAACAGAAATCTAACGAACACCAGACACCTTATTTGCTTTAAAATGTAACCTTTCTAGTTCTAACGAACCTAGAGGGCCTTATTAGACCTCAATTGATGTAAATGAGCTCTATTTTACACATATAACGTTATCTGAGTTCGTTAGAATTTATTTAGGACCTGATTATTGCAAATAGCAGCATGTAGGTTCGTTAGAATTCAGTCACTGCTCGTTGCTTCTAGGCTAGGCAGAATTCAGTATCTGCTCGTTACTTCTTAGTTCATTAGCATTCAGTATCTGCTCGTTACTTCTGGGTTCATTAGAACTAAGACTATGCTCGTTGCTTCTAAGTTCAACAGCATTCAGTAGCTGCTCGTTGTTTCTGGGTTCATTAGCATTCAGTTTATGCTCGATGCTTCTGGGTTCGTTAGAATTCAGTCTCTGCTCGTTGCTTCTATTTTCGTCAAAGCCAGCCGCCCCAAACCCGACAAGCACTACTCTCTACAATAAATCCACATCCACAGGTGATTACTTTGAAAATAGAACGATTGCTCGCTGTTATCATTTATTTATTGAATCACGGCAGAACAAGCGCTTCGGTTTTGTCCCAAAAGTTTGAAGTCTCAAACCGAACGATTCAGAGGGATATGGAAGCCATTAATATGGCAGGCATCCCCATCCTTTCATTCCCGGGGCTGCTCGGAGGTTTTGAAATTATGGAGGGCTACCGCTTAAGCCATCAGGTTCTCACTAAAGATGAGCTCGTTTCCGTAATGACAGGACTAAAAGGGCTGCAAAGCCATTCGGATGATCTTGATGTTGCCCGCACGCTGGAGAAGATGCGAGCCCTATTGAAAAAAAGCGATATTCATTATACGGATAAAGCACTGGAACAATGGATTATTGATTTATCCTCATGGGGCTGCAATGAGGAGGAGAAGAAAAAAACAACTCTCCTTCGACAGGCCATTCAGAAGAAAATGGTCGTAACCGTTGATTACACCAACTCCCAAGGCTGCTCAGCTAAAGCTGTCGTGGAGCCGGCTTCCGTCGTTCATAAAGGGTTCCATTGGTATTTGTACGGCTATTGCAGAGACAAAAATATAACAAAGCTTTATCGACTATCGAGAATGCGAAAACTAGCTGCCATATCCGAAATCTTTGACCGAGAAATCGCCGTTTATGACGCTGCAGCCATTGAAGCCGAATGGAAAATGAATACGAAGACGGTGCATTTGGTGATGCGTTTTCAACCTAGCGTTAAAGTGAGAGTCGAAGATTCTTTTCAAGAAGGAATCATTCGCTGTGAGAATGACGGTACAATGGTTGTTGAAATCGTCTATCCTGAGGATGAATGGGTATATGGCATGATTTTGAGCTACGGGGACGCCGTGGAAATAATGGAGCCGAAATATGTGAGGGATATTATCCGAGATAGAGCGAAAAAAATATGGCGGCTTTACAGCTAAAAAAAAGAACGAAACGATGACAGGCAGTTGTCGTGGTTTATGTACTACAATTCAGTTATATCTGATTGTAGGAGGATTATATGATTAAACAAAATGAACTTATTCAGCAGTTTGGCAGCTTAGCGCCGTGGTATTCATCCTTATCCCATATCACACCTGAACCAGCATGGCTTAATCCGATCAAGGAGGGCAAATGGTCCTCCGCAGAAATCATTGCCCATTTAGACAAATGGGATCAATATTTCATTACAAGCGTACTGCCCGAAGCTGAAAAACACAGCAAAGTTGAATTCCCGAACCACGATGAATATAATGCTGCCTCCTCGGCTTACGCATTATCCGGCATATTGCCTTCTGAAATTTTGAATCAAGCGATTGAGACAAGACAAAAACTTGTGCAAAAATTAACCGAAATGACTGAGCAGCAATTTTTTCATCCTATTATTGTACACGGAAATACACATTGTCCACAAACGAAAGCTCCCTATTCGATCGGATATTTAATTTTTGATTTTATCCAGCATGATGAGCATCATCGCAAACAAGTAGAAGAGTTTCTACTTCAGCCGCAGTCTAAGAAGTGATACAAGAGATCGCATAAATGAAGCCTATTTCAACTAAATCAGCACACGATTTAAATTATATATAGCAGCGGCAGCCTCGGAATAATTCCATTCCTTGGCTGCCGCTATTCTCATTCCTATTCAAAGCATTAAAAGTAAACTTCTACCGTCCTTGTGTTTCCATCGCTACAGTGGCCGGCTCAGTCGATACTTTCTCGCCTTTCTGCAGCTGATACATTTTATAATATCTGCCTCGCAGCGCCATTAGAGTATCATGATTGCCGCGCTCAACGATTTCACCGCGATGCAAGACGAGAATCTGATTCGCCTCTCGAATGGTGGACAAGCGATGAGCGATAATTAGTGTTGTCCTGCCTTCACTGACCACCTTCAAGGCTTGCTGAATCAGTCCCTCCGTCTCACTGTCGATGCTGGCTGTCGCCTCATCCAATATAAGAATAGAAGGATCGAAGGCTAAAGCTCTAGCGAAGGAGATAAGCTGCCGCTGTCCCGAAGACAACGTACTGCCGCGCTCAACTACAGGTTCATCATAGCCGCCAGGCAGCTGCTCTACAAAAGTTGCCGCCCCAACATCCTTCAGCACGCTTTTCACACGATCCATTGTGATGTCCTTGTTGTACAGGCTGACGTTGAATTTAATGTCGCCTGCGAACAAGTAAGGATCTTGCAGCACAATGCCCATATGCTTGCGCAGCTCCTGCTTCGAATACGTCGCTATATTACGTCCATCAATCGTAATGTTCCCTTGATCAGGCTCATAAAAGCCAAGCAGCAGATTCATGATCGAGCTTTTGCCCGAACCGGTATGACCGACTAATGCAACCGTCTCTCCCCTGCGCGCTTCGAATGAAATTTGCTTCAGAACGTTTTCGCCCTCTTTATATGCAAACGTAATGTTATCGAATTTCACGACACCATCCGGACGTTTCACCTGAGCTACCTCTTCGACCTCCATTCCTTCCATGTCCAATATCGCAAATACCTTCTCCGCAGAAACAAATGCACGCTGTGCATTCGTCAGTTGGTCGAAGATACCGATAATCGGCTGAAAAATACGACCCAAATAATCGATAAAAGCATAAAACACGCCGTACAGAATTGCTGTTTCCAGTGAAGCCCGCCCAAAGTACCAAATAACCATCGCTGTTACCAAGCTTCCAATGGTGCCCACAATGTTTCTTGAAGACAAAGAGAAAACTCTAAACTGCTTGATCTGGTTAATGTATCGATCCTCGTTCAGCACCTCAAACTCTTCGAGCGTCACCTTCTCGCGGCGAAAGGCTTGAATAATCGGCATAACGACAATTGATTCGTTGATCATTGCATTCATGTCGCTGAGACGTGCGCGCATAATCGTAATGTATTTCTTGGAGTATTTTAAATGAATGACCATAATGATCGCGAAAAGCGGCGGCAAGAGCAAGCAAAACATCGCGAGCCGCACATCCAAAATAAACAATGCAGTAAAAATACCTAGCAGCTGTACGAAGCTGACAACAAAGGTCGCCATGAAGCTCATGAATAAATCCCTTATCGCCTCTGTGTCGTTCGCAATTCTCGATACAATTTGCCCGATCGGCGTATTGTCGAAGTAGCGCAGCGGAATTCGCTGAATATGACTCATTAAATCCATACGCATATTTTTGATAATGCGAAGCGCCGTCGTCTGCAAAATATAGGATTGCGAGAAATTGCTAATACTTGCAACAAGCAGCAGCCCCATATAAACGCTCAGCAGCCCGAGAACTGGCATGATATCATTCCCGCCGACTGATAAATGCTTGTCGATTATCGTTTTTATAATAAAAGGTCCGCCGAGCTCAGCACCTACCGCGCAGCACAGAATAAGCAGGGCGCCGATAATTCTAAACTTATAGACGAGAGCATATGCGAATAGTCTTCTCGCCGTTGATTGTTTTGGCATTCTAAGCCTCCTATTCTTCCAAGCTAGCTTCCATTTGCTGCCGTTCCCACTGTTCCTTGTACCAGCCGCCAAACAGCATCAGCTCTTCATGAGTGCCTTCTTCGATGATTCGGCCCTCATTCAGCACAAGTATCCAGTCCGCATGACTAACCGCTGATAGGCGATGAGTCGTAATAAATGTCGTCTTTCCTTCACGCTCCAAACGAATATGGTGAAGAATTCGACTTTCCGTCCGTGCATCAACTGCCGAAAGTGAATCATCCAGCAGCAATATTTCGGAATCAACGAGCAATGCTCGTGCAATCGCCAGCCGCTGTTTTTGTCCACCTGAGAGCATAACACCATTTTCCCCAACGACCGTTTCAAGTCCTTCTGGCATTTGTGCAATATCTTCTGTAAAAGAAGCCATTTGAACCGCTCGAGCGATTTCATCATGTGTTGCGTTCGGCTTGCCTAACGCAATATTTTCTCGAATGGTCTTGGAGAGAAGCAAATGCTCCTGAGGCACATAGGCAATCCAGCGTCTCATCTGGTCTATCTCAATTTGCTCAACTGGAACTCCCGCTACCATTAAGCGATCCGCTTCAAGCGGATATTGACGCAGCAGCTGCTTAAGCAGCGTACTCTTCCCACTCCCCGTTTTCCCTACGATTCCAAGTGTCTGGCCTCGTTCAAGTTGAAAGGATACATTGTTCAAGCTAGGCTGGCTAGCCGTAGGATAGGTAAAGGTGAGCTGTTTCATCTCAATGCGCGTAGGCACCTTAATGGCAACAGGCTTATCCGAATCTTGAAGATCCGGCTTTTGCGTTAACGCCGAGTCCAATCGATCAGCAGAAGCACTGCCGCGCTGCAGCACATTAATAAACTCGCCAAACGAAATCATTGGCCAAATGAGCATGCCCAAATAGATATTAAATGAAATGAGCTGACCAAGTGAAATCTCATCTTGGAATACGAGATATGAGCCATAACCTATTCCAATAGAATAACTGACACCTACAATTAACGAGATAATCGGCTGAAACATCGCATTTAGAATCGAAACCCGTTTATTTTTGTTCATTACTTCTGAGGTCACATGATCGAATGCAACAAGATCATTGTTTTCCTGCACGTACGAACGAATAACGCGTATGCCCGAAATCGATTCCAGCGCATGTTCATTCATTTTCCCAAAGGAAGCCTGGGCGTCGAGAAAGCGGGTTCTTACTTTTTTGCCCAGCTTGCTAATTACGACTGCCAGCAACGGGAGCGGAATAAGTGCCGCGATCATTAATTTATAGCTGACTAATGAAATCATCATAATAATGACTACCGATGCTCCTACCAGCGTATTGACGAGCGTCATTACACCATATCCAGCTGTCTGGCCAATTGCGAGTACATCATTTGTCGCGAGCGCCATCAGCTGTCCCGTGCTGTTGCGCTGAAAGAAAGCAGGCGTCATCCTTGTTAAATTTGCTAGCAGCTTCCCTCTCAGCACCTTCTCGATAAGCGCCGAATTGCCAAATAGCGTCGTAATCCATATATAGACCATGACGTAAAGAAATAACGCAAGCAGAACTAGTGTCAACACCGTCTGCGTTAAACCAGCTGAGGTCAGCTGGCCATCGCGGATGTTGTCAACCGTTCGTCCAATTAGATTAGGCGGTATTGTGGAGAGCAGGCTAACTAACGCCATAATGCCTATGGCAAGCGCGTAGCTGCCCCATCTATCCTTAAAAAACCATCGCAACCGTTTTACAAAAGACATGAGATCCCCCTTTTCTGCTAATTCAACGACCTTTTCTCTCTAACATTTGAGATTCGAAATGGCAATCGAAGAAATAGCAGCTCCATAATGAATAACAATATTCCAAAAGCGATTAGCAGCATGACCCAGCTATCTTCTACATTCAACAAGAACGGATATATTATAACCATTAAAATGTTGAACACCAAATAAGTATTTCTGCGGCTAATCGCAGTATCCAACAACTGAACAGCCCCATCCTGTTTCAGCATTTCAATAAGTCCATTGAAAATCCAATACGCCATCAAAATATGAAGAATAAACAGCAGTTGCGAATAGAGATGGACGGCGAGCGGTATAGACGAAAATTCCGTAATTGTTACATTTGTTTGGATAAACAGAACTGGAATAGTAAGAATGATTAGAACAATAGAAATGTACTTCGCTTTCTTATATGCCGGGTGTATGGAGCCCAGTTGCTGCAGGGCTGACAAAACCATCAAGTAACCTATAATGTCAGGCAGCAAATCAAAGTATCCAAGCCTTATATCTATCATTGCAATAACAAGGCCCCAGCCAAGTCTCCTTAGTTCGCGTCTGAAAGGGGTGCTCAATGCATTTCACCTCCCGAACGGACTAAAYGCTTCAGCTGCCGCTCACTAATATAAAGGTTGTGATTAATGGGAATGTTCTCTATCATTTCCTGTCCGTCTTCCAGCTTGAAGTGAAGAATGATTTTGGACTTAAACATCGTGACGGCTTCGGGCTCATTTTCCGGAATAGACCATTGATATGCAAATGCTAATGAATCATCTTGCGACAGCTTCATAGGGAATTCAACCGACTCAAGCGGCTTCCCAGATAGATCAAGCTTGAACCATGGCTTCACTTTATCGCTGAACGTATATTCAATCTTCTCTAAAACAGCTGCTTTCCTTACATAAACCTTATAGCTTCCAGAGCCATTTGAGGACGAGCCACCCGAAGCAAAGTCTAGTATGCCTTCTCGTTTATTCCACTCGACATTAATCTCACCAATCGGAACTTTTCTAGACTGCCCTTTCTCGTAATACACCGTAATCTCTCTTATTGTGAACGGTATTTTCCTATCCTCATTGATAACATCTGGCATCAATTGTCCAGAGGCTCGCATCTCAGATTGATGAGTATGCGTGTTGCTTTTATAAATTTGAAATCGGAATTCCGGCAGTTCTTCTATTTGAATGCTGCTTACTTTATTAGATGCTTGTTTATTTTCAAAAAATGTAAAATCAAGTATTTCACCAGTGCTCCCATTTATGGTGCTGTCATGCTTTAGAAACAGCGCCTCCTTCAGCTGCATGCTCTGAAAATACCAAAGGTTTCCTAGCCAGCTTCCCGCAATGAGAAACACGACGATATACCATCTCATTTTAATTTTCAGTCTTGTCACCCCTCTCCTCATCTGTTCATATTACCACTTATTTGTGCTAGAGATAATAATTGGTTTTAAAATAAGTGATTGTTCTTTATAACGAATGTGATATGATTATTTTGAACATCGCTTTATGAAATTTAAACGATCGAACACGTCAGAGGTGTAGCCTATGAATTACGCGATAAGTGCGATTGTACCTATATTTAATGCCGAAAATTGGCTGCGTCCCTGTTTGAAAAGCATTCTTAATCAGTCTTTTCGAAATATTGAGGTGCTGCTCGTCAATGACGGTTCCACTGATCTCAGTGGCGCAATATGCGAAGAATTCGCTATAACAGACAATAGAGTTAAAGTGATTCACAAGCCAAACGGCGGTGCGAGCAGCGCCAAAAATGCCGGTTTACAAGCGGCAAGCGGCAAATACGTCGCCTTTCTTGATGCTGACGATGAAATCGATCCGCTTTTTTTCGTAAAGCTATACGGCATGGCAGAAGAGCATGCTTGCGAAGTGTTGATTGGAGGTTACGCGACAATTCCAACGAAACAGAACGTATCGCCCTGCTTTCGGCTGCATACCGTTATGAACGGCAAAGATTTAATACTAAGCGCCGCAGCTGTTCATTCTAATAATGACCTGTGTTTTACTTGGCGCAGTCTATTTCTTCGCGCATCGCTTGAAAAAAACGGGATTCTGTACAACGAGGGATTAACGGTAGGAGAAGATACCATTTTCCATTTGGAAGCCTTGCTAACCTCTGATCGTGTCTGTGCGATTCCGGACCCTTTGTATTATCACAACACGGTTAACAATCTGAACAGCCTTATTCGTTCTCCCTATAAACATTATCTTGAAGAAAGCCTTGTTCTGCAGTACCAGCTGCGGAAGAGCTTATCCGAGAAATTCGGTTTATTAGCGCATGCCCATTATAGAAAGGACATGGCGTCCTACCATATCCAAACGATTCTTTCGATGCTGATCAACAATTTCAAAAACAATCCTGTCGCTCCTGCAAAAATAGATATTGCAAGAATCGTCAACCTTAAAATGATGACAGACAGTACGAAGGAGCTTGGCTGGCTTCACAATTACAGCAACATCAAGTCTTTTCTTTATTATTTAACGCTTAAATTCAAGCTTGCTGCATGGCTATATCACTTTGAATTCCGCTTGCCGCRCCAATCGCCATTGCTTGTTCTCAAGCTTTTTGGAAGGAAAAAAACTATTCATAACCGACTGATTCGCCACACTAAGCGTTAATCGCACATCGCCATTCCTTTGTCCGCCCCTCCTTTTCATGTATACTAGAGGCTTCAATTCAATTATACAAAGGATGCGACAACAACTTGGAAAATAGAAACAATCTATTCGTATATACCTATGGCTATCGCATTGAAGAGGCTGATTTATGCCGCTTGGAGATGCGTTCTTTATTTGGAAAACAATCAGAAACTGATCTTTTGTTTAGCGAAATAGACGTACATCCCGACCGCAGTCCTTTTATGAGAGAGCGGCTTGAAGTTTTATATCAAGGCGAACGGCTTGAGGATATTTTGGAGCAGGTAAAGCAAATTCAATTAGGAGAGGCTACATTTAAGGTGATTTTCCTAAAAATGAATGACCTGACGGCGGAAAACAAAATCGATTTTGAAGGACAACGCGCAATTGAACGTGAACTTGGCGTTTATATCGAAGGCGAGGCTGATGTACGCAAACCTGATTGCGTTTTTGGCATTTTAACATGGGGCGGTCGCTGGTACTTTGGCAATTATATAAAAAGCAAAGCTGTCTGGCTTGCACACATGCAAAAACCGCGCAGCTATTCCATTGCACTCAGCACGCGAGTTGCGCGCGCTATAGCCAATATCGCTATCCCGAATCCAGTCGGGATTAAAGCGATCGACCCTTGCTGCGGCATTGGGACGGTACTGGTAGAGGCGCTGTCCATGGGCATGAACATCGTCGGCCGAGATATCAACCATTTTATCATTCGCGGGACACGTGAAAACCTGGCTCATTTCGAATATGAAACAGATGCCGTTTGCGGTGATATTGCTGATATCTCTGACCATTATGATGTAGCCATTGTAGATATGCCTTACAATCATTTCTCTAATACGACACCCGAGGCACAATTCTCCTTGCTGCAGCATACTCGCCGAATCGCAAACAAAGCTGTCATTGTGACTGCTGATCCAATGGACGAGCTTATTGCAAACGCAGGCCTTACCATCTTAGATCGCTGTACAACTCGAAAAGGCAGCTTCATCAGACAAATAATCGTCTGTGAATAGTAGATTACAGCTATTATTTGTACCCATTAAATGCTAGCCACGATGCGCAAGCAGCCGTCCATTCTTTTGTATGCTCCTCATCCTCGGCTAAGCCAAGCCCATGACGTCCTTTCGTATACACGTGAAGATCAAAAGGAACCTGGTGCTTGCTCAGCGCGGATGCGAACAAAAGGCTGTTCTCGACAGGAACGGCGCCATCATCTGCAGTATGCCATAAAAAAGTTGGCGGTGTATCCGAGGTTACCTGCGTTTCATTGCTGAGCTGTTCGATTTGATCCAGCTTCGCTTCTTTGCCAAGCAAATTTTCTCTTGAGCCCTCATGGGTGAAAGGATCTTTGAGTGTGATGACAGGATAACATAAGACGAGTAAATCCGGACGGCAGGACTGTCGTTCAATAACATCCTCTGCATTTTCATTCCCTTGGTCATAGCTTGTCCCCGCGTTTGAAACTAAATGCCCGCCTGCTGAAAATCCAAGAATACCTACTTTATTCGGATTAATGCGATACATTTCTGCTTTGAAACGGACGGTACGTATCGCTCGTTGAACATCCAGCAGTGCGCAAGGATATTGATAAGGCGCCACCCGATATCGCAAAACGAACGCAGAAATGCCTAAACTGTTCAGCCATTGTGCAATCGGTTTTCCCTCATGGTGCGCTCGCCCGCCATAACCACCGCCTGGACATACGATAATTGCTGGTCTATTCTCGCCATCTACAAGATAAGGCGTTATAGCTGGACAATCCTCATCTGCATTTCCCAGTGCATACGGCGCTCCGTGCATCCACAATAATTGCTCTGCCACCTTATTTCCCCCTTATGCTGCATAAGAATTGAAATCTTTTACCATTATATAACTAACGGTTCGGCCAGTCATCTGCAAAAGTATGTATTCAAATAAAAGCAGGCTTAAGCCAAAAAAGCGCCTAAGCCTGTCTATTCATTTTACAATTGCTGCTTGCCTTATTTCTTGTTAATCGTCAAAGCTCCAACGAAACCGATAAATGCTCCGAGCAGTGAGCCGGCTAAAACTTCACTAGGCTGATGACCGAGACTTTCCTTAAGCCGTTCACGCCTGCGAGCATGATACAATCCTGGATGTTCGCCAGCCAGCTTCTCCACATCCTCGTCCAAATCATTTACCTGCACCGCAATTTCACCTGTATGCCTGCGAATATTCATCGCATCGTACATCACAATAATGCCCAGCATCGCAGATATGGCAAATTCCGGCGTCTTTACGCCATATTTGGTCGCCGTGTATGCAGCTAGCGCGGAAACGCCGCTTGAATGTGAACTCGGCATTCCACCTGAACCAATAATTTTCCGCACATCCCATTTGCCGCTTCTCGCAAAATGTACAGGCAGCTTAAGCAATTGGGCTGTCCCAACAGCCGTCAACGCTGTCACAAGTCCTCTGTTTGACATATCCGTCAACCTCCAGTCCTTATTCCCATCTCATTTTGCCCTGCTGAGCGTAAATTATTTCATATAAATAAATCGCTCACCGGGGGCGAACATATGGAACTTCTGGGCTGGATAATGACGCTGGATATAATCGACGAAATAAGCAGGGTTCTCATCATTGTGTGGAAATAAGCCATAATGCATTGGAATCAATAAATCAGCATGAATTTGTACCGCAATCTCAACAGCCTCACGATAATTGCAATTGCCGACGATCCCCTGTTCATTGCGAACAAAATCTCTTCCATTGATCGGCAATAATGCAATATCGATTTGTCTGCTTTGCAGCCAAGTGACAAGCTCTGGGAAACCAACGGTATCGCCAGAGTGATAAAGATGAATGCCATTAAAATTCGCAACATAACCTAGAAACTTATGTTCACCTGCTTCATCCTGTTCGAACTGTTCATGCTTGGCAGCGAATGCATCGAGCCTTATGCCGCCTGCAAGCTCAATCGATTGTCCATGAGAGATGCCAATCAGCTGCTCATCACGGAAACCCCATTCCTTCAATAGCGGAAGATGAGCTCTCGGCACGATAAACCGTGTTTTGGATGATTGCTGAATAACTTGCAGCGTCTGCTTGTCCATATGATCCTCATGGTGGTGGGAGCATACGACATAATCGACATCGAGGCAATCCGAAGGGGACAGCGGCGATTCGAAGGCTCGTGACCACGGCGGTCCTGCCATCTCATACACCCAGTTCGTCAAATACGGATCAAATAAAATCGTTTTTTTGTTCCATTTGACGAGAAAGCCCTCTTGTCCAAGTGCCCAAAGCGCTAAAGCTTGATCTGGAAGTTCAGTTCCAGCTATTTGATTTACTAAATTTTTCCCACTGTTATAAACGTTCACGACGGTCATCACCCTTTTTGCTCCATATTTTGAATGCGAAGGTCTTTCGTAAACCATAGCTTATAGCTTAATAAACTTAAAATAATGCTTGTAACCGCTGCTGAGCTTGCGAACGCAAACACAATTAATATTTGGTACCGAACCGCTTCGATCGGATTCGCGCCAGCGATAATCATCCCTGTCATCATACCGGGAAGCTGAACTAGACCTACTGTCTTCATTCCGTCTATCGTCGGAATCATGCTCGATTTAACCGATCGCTTCATTACGTCTTGAATCGCTTGCCTTGCTGTCGCTCCAAGTGAGAGCAGCGTCTCCATCTCGCCTTTCGAGGATTCGACCTCTCTTCTCATTTGATTGAGCAGTAAACCCGAAACGACCATCGCATTGCCGATCGTCATGCCGCTAATCGGAATAATGTATTGCGGTGTCGCTTCTATAATTCGAAAGCCGAGCAGCAGTCCCATCATAAGCAGCTCTGTCGATGTGATCGCAATCGCGATTTTCCAAATGATGCCCTTCAGTCCAGCTCCTCTTTTACCAGCATGATAAGACGCTACACTAATCATAAGTACAAGGATCATTGTAATAAACAGCGGGTTGCTCGTATTAAAAATAAATTGCAGCACATAGCCGACAAGCAGCAGCTGTACCGCAGAACGAATGGTGCCAATCGCGATGTCTCGCTCAAGCCCAAGCTTCTGCCATACGGAGATAAGCATCGTAATCATCACAAACAACAAGGTAAAGCTAAGTGCTACGATTGACATGGCTGCTCCTTTTGTATCGGCGCTTTTATATAATTTTGTGCGAGCTCAGATGTTGGATGTTCAAAAAAAGCAGCTGTGTCGCTATTCTCCAGCAGCGTTCCTTCCCCCATAAACCATATAGAGCTGCTCATCTGCTGAGCCTGCTCCAAATCATGTGTAACCCAAAGCATCGTTGCCCCTTCTTGATGATGCCACTCTCGCAGCACTTCCTCCACCATTTCCTTGCTGCCTCTGTCAAGCGACGCGGTAATCTCATCAAGAAGAAGCACGGTAGGATGAAGAAGCAAGGAACGGAGCAGCGATATTCGCTGTTTCTCTCCTCCTGACAGCTGTTCGGCACTTTTGCCCATATCAAGATGATCCAGCCCTAGCCTTGGCAGCATATGGCGTACGAGCTTCTCGTCATACGGCATGCGATGCAGCATACTCACGGTTCTCAAATTTTGCTCAATGCTCCCATTCAGCATAACGGACTGCTGAGCAACGTAACATACCTTCATTCTCCAAACCCTTGGATCTAGTTCTCGCTGTGAAACATTATGTAAACGGATATCACCCTCATCGGCGTTATCCAGACCTGCAAGCAAACGAAGCAGCGTGCTTTTACCTTGTCCAGATACACCTAATATAGAAATAATAGCCGGATCAGCAATCGTTGCAGAAACATTTGCGAACAGCTGAACATTCCCATCACCACTGCGGTTTTTCCTAATACTCTGAAGTTCCAAAACACTAGCCACAAACGTTCCTCCCTTCGGCTTCCCTTACATTATAGCTGTAATGCTTGGCTCTAAAAAGAAAATTTAATAAGCCACAGACCCGCTCGTATGCAAAAAAAGGCTGATGACTACTGCCGCAGTTGCGGAAGCAGGCCACCAGCCTTCATAGTCCATCTATGCTTGCTGCTATTATTTTATCGCTGCGTCAATTTCTTTAACCATTTCCGCTACAGAGATAAGTCCGCCGCCGGAAAGGTACCAGAAATCTGGATTAAGATATACGATATTTCCTTCTTTGTACGCTTTAGTGTTTTTCACCAAAGCATTCTCAACGGAAGAATGTGCATCCCCTGATCCCTCTGTCACTGCATTGCGGTCAACTACGAATAAGTAATCAGCATCCTTCTCTGCTACATATTCGAACGTAACAGGGTCGCCGTGCGTTGAAACTTTAATGTTCTCATCTACAGCCGGTATGCCAAACACATCATGAATGATACCGAAACGCGATGCTTTACCATATGCGCTGATTGCACCTTCGTTTGCCAAAATAATAAGGCCATTTTTTCCAGAAGCTGTTGCTTTTTCATTCAATGCTTTAATGGAATCATTAATTGCTGCCAGCTCTGTATCTGCTTCAGCTTCTTTAGAGAAGATTTGAGCCAGTGTTTTCACGTTAGTCGTAAAGGACTCCATGAAGTTTTTGTTGTCCACACCCATAAAAATCGTAGGAGCGATCTTCGTAAGCTCTTCGTAAGCATCCTGTTGACGACCTGAAATAATGATCAAGTCAGGTGCAGTTTCATTGATTTTCTCAAAGTCCGGCTCTTTCAAGCTGCCTGCGTTTACGTATTTTGCATCTTTAAATTTTTCAAGGTATGCAGGAACGCTAGCTTGCGGAAGTGAAGCAACCTCTACACCTAGCTTGTCTAGTGTATCAAGAGTACCATAGTCAAATACGACAACCTTGCTAGGATTAACAGGGACAACCGTTTCGCCAAGCTGATGTTTAACTGTAATTTCTGTAGGTGCATCTGTTGCAGGTGTTTCAGATGCTGGTGTGTTCGTAGCGCTGTTAGCGCCTTTATTTCCGTTGTTATTTGCGCCGCATGCTGCAAGCACCAAGCTTAGAATGACTAAAATGGCCAATACAGGTATAGATTTTTTCAAAACATTCACCCCTAAATCAATTTTTTTATATTGAAAGACTTGAAAACCGGAAGTAAGTAAATCTTGCATGACTACTTAAAATAGACGCCGATACGATTCCCGTTTATGAGCTCAATCGGTATGTCCATGTCATAGATGTCATGAAGCACGGCATTGTCGATGATCGTCTCGGTTGAACCTTCCTTGACGACCTTTCCATCCTTCAACGCCACGATATAATCGGAGTAGCAAGAAGCGAAATTGATATCGTGAATAACGAGCACGACCGTTTTGCCAAGCTCCTCAACGAGCCGCCGCAGCACCTTCATAATTTGGACAGAGTGCTTCATATCCAAGTTGTTGAGCGGTTCATCCAGCAATATGTATTCAGTGTTCTGAGCGATAACCATCGCAATAAATGCACGCTGGTTTTGTCCACCGCTGAGTTCATCAAGGTACTTGGCTTGCAGATCAACAAGATCCATATAAGCAATGGCTTCATCTACTTGCTGCCAATCTTCCTTTGTCAGCTTGCCTTGTGAATAAGGGAACCTGCCGAAGCTGACGAGCTCTCGTACCGTTAAACGAAGATTAATATGATTCGACTGTTTTAAGATCGATATTTTTTTGGCAAGATCAGCACTTTTCCAGCTACTTACTTCCTTCCCCTCAATTAACACTTGACCGCTGTCCTTCGCTAACAATCGGCTAATCATAGAGAGAAGCGTACTCTTGCCTGCACCGTTCGGACCGATAAACGAAGTGACCTTTCCCTTCGAAATCCGAATCGATACATCCTCGATCACCGGCTTGCCGCCATATGATTTGGAAACATTTTTAACCTCTATCATGCTTTTTTCTCCCTTAGCAGCAAATATAAAAAGTACGCTCCGCCGATGAAGTTAATAATGACGCTAATCGTCGTTTCAAACGTGAACACATGCTCTACGAGCAGTTGACCGCCAACGAGTGAAATGATGCTGATGAGTATCGCTCCTGGAATGAGATAGCTATGCCGATAGGTCTTCATGAACTGATAGGCTACGTTGACAACGAGCAGTCCAAGGAAGGTAATCGGCCCAACTAAAGCAGTAGATACAGCGATCAGAATGGCGACGATGACGAGCACTCTTTTGACAACATAATCATAAGGAATGCCAAGATTGACTGCATGCTCCTTGCCCAGCGATAACACGTCAAAATATTTACTTAGCCGCATGCCATAAATAGCTACAAGAGCGACGATGATGATTGAAATGATAAGCAGATCCGTGTTGACATTATTGAAGCTGGCGAACATTTTCCCCTGCACAATTAGAAATTCATTCGGATCAATAAGAACCTGCATGAACGTCGACATGCTCCCGAACAATGTGCCCATCACTAGCCCTATTAATAGAAGGAAATAAAGATTTCTGCCTTCCCTTTTGAATAGAAACTTATAGAGCAGCAGGGCGAATGCTATCATTGCCGCTATCGTAATAAAAAAATTAAGATGCTTGTTTGTGCTTGGCAGACTCATCGATCCAAAGGTAAAAACGACGAAGGTTTGAATCAGCATATAAAGGGAATCCAGCCCGATTATGCTCGGCGTCAAAATACGGTTGTTCGTAATGGTCTGAAAAATCATAGTGGAGTAAGCAATAGCGCCCCCGGTTACGACAATCGCCAGTACCTTCTTCAATCTTCTTGGCAGTGCATAATCCCAATGGGTCCCAAGATCGATGAACAAAAATACGGCAATTAATGCGACGCCCAGCACCGCAAGCAAACTTAGTTTAAGCTTCATATGCCTTTCTCCTCATCAACAAGTAAAGAAAAATAATGCTTCCGACAACGCCGATCGTGAGTCCGATTGGAATTTCATACGGAAAAATAATTAGGCGGCCAAGCACATCGCACACCAGCACGAATATGGCTCCAAGCACCGCCGTGTGCGACAGGTTTTTCTTCAAATTGTCGCCCATATAAAGCGTCACGATATTCGGAATAATGAGGCCAAGGAAAGGCAGCGTACCGACGGTCAAAATGACGATAACCGATACAAGAGCTACAATTACAAGCCCAATGTTAACGACAAGCTTATGATTCATTCCCAAATTGGTTGAAAACTCTTCGCCAAGACCAGCAATGGTAAACTTGTTCGCGTAGAGATAAGCTACTACGAGCAGCGGCAGGCTCACATACAGCAGCTCGTAACGTCCGCTCATTACAAGCGAGAAGCTGCCTTGCAGCCAAGATGAGATGTTTTGAATAAGATCATTTTTATAGGCAAAAAATGTAGTAACAGAGCTGATGATGTTACCGAACATCAATCCTACTAGTGGAATGAAAATCGTATCTTTAAATTTCAGACGATCGAGAATTTTCATGAACAGATAGGTTCCTGCGAGCGCAAAAGCAAACGCGATCAGCATTTTCTCAAGTGTACTCGCCGATGGAAACACCATTAAGGCAACGAGTATACCGAGTCTAGCGGAATCATCCGTTCCGCCGGTCGTAGGCGATACGAATTTGTTGCGGCTTAGCTGCTGCATTATCAAACCTGTAACGCTCATGCCGACACCGGCAATAATAATACTGATAAGCCTAGGAAAACGGCTGATGGTGAGAACCTGAAGCTGCTCATCCGTCAGACTGAACAGGTCCAGCGGCGAGATGTCTTTTACTCCGATAAATAAAGAAGTAATCGATAATACAATTAGCACGACAAAAAGATACCATAGCTTCATACTCAATCCTCGAATCATCACGAATATTATCAGAGATAATCATTCTCATTAATTATCAAAAAAATACATTGCCTCCGCTTATCATCATTCAATGATAACCATTATCAGCAACATTCACTATGTTACACGATTTTCAGATGATCGGAATGGACTTTCCTGTTTTCAAGGATGGACATTTCTATACAGCTGGGAGGTGTGACGGGTTGGTGAACATGGATACGCTCCGTCCGGGGGAAGCTAATTAGGGGTTATAGCTCTATTCTCACCAAATTCACTATTTCTGCGCAGATAGCTCTAGAATCTAGTCTTATTCATGCAGCACGACTCGCATAAGCACCCCTAAAGCGTGACGTCATAAAAATAGAGCTGAAATCTAAATCTAGATTCCAGCTCTACCTCCATACAAACAGCCTAACTTACTTGCTGCTGCATATATTGCATCTAATGCTGCGCCATGAGCAGCTGTTGATACACCTTGCCTGTGGCGAGCAGCTCTTCATGGGTGCCGGTCTCGGCTAACGATCCTTGATCCATAACGAAGATCACGTCAGCATTCTCGATAGTGGACAACCTATGTGCGATCATAATTGTCGTCAGCCCCTTCCGTCTTGCTTCTAGACCAGCCAGCAGCTGACGCTCTGTCTCCAGATCGAGCGCTGACGTCGCTTCGTCCAGCACCAAAACTTCCGGATCACTGACAATTGCCCGTGCAATTGCAATACGTTGACGCTGTCCGCCGGATAGCTTGATGCCCCTCTCTCCAATATTCGTATCATAACCATCAGGCAGCCCCAGAATAAAATCATGAATCTGAGCGATACGGCAAGCTTCCTCCACATCCGCTTCGGTTACCTCGTCTCTGCCTAACATCAGGTTTTCACGAATGGTATCAGAGAACATATACGGGTCTTGGAATACAACAGACACCTTACTCGCCCACTGCTCGCGGTTGAAGATTTGGGCGTCCATATCGTTCAGCTTAAAAGTCCCCTTCGGCGCATCAAAGAAACGAACCAATAGCTGAGCAATGGTTGATTTGCCTCCCCCGCTCGTCCCTACAAAAGCAATTTTGCTTCCGATCGGCAGATCAGCCGAAAATCTGCGAATGACCTCCGGCAGCTCTGGCGAATAGCGAAAGCTCGTATCTTTAAAGGACAACTGCTCAATCGGTCCCGCTATACTCTTTTGACCCTTGTCTTGCTGTTCCATCTCCAAAATACGCTGAACCCTGTCCACGTTAGCAAGCTGCGACGACATGCCCATAATAAATTGAAATAGATTATAGAAGGAATCCGACATTTGCGTAGAAAATTGAAACAAGATGACGAACGTTCCGATCGACATTTGTTCATGAATAAGCTGCATACCGCAGTAGCCAAGCACAAGAATGCCAATGCCCCATTTCATCGGGTCGCTGTAGCGAATTTGCCGATTCACGAGTTTTCCTTCAGCCATTACCTGCTCAAAGTATTCCGCAAACATTTTATCGTAAAGCTTCATTTCCCACTTCAATCGGTGATAAGCAACCACTTCTCGTGTAGAGGCTACTCCCTCTTCAATTTGTATCAGCAGCGCCGTACGTTTCTCCGCCACTTTTTTGGCTTGCTCCTCCAGCTTGGGGGTGAAGTAAAAGCCAATAAGAATGTAAATGGTACAAAGCCCCACAATCATAAGCAGCAAAATAGGGCTGGAAATGCCAATGATCGTCATCAATATGCAAAGGTTTAACGTCTCCTGTATACCGCGCGGAATCTGCCAGCCCATCACGCTAGCCGAAACGAACAGATCCTGCGTGAACGAATATACGTATTTGCCGGTCCGCTCATTTTGGAACCGTTCAACAGGTACACCTTCAAGCCGCTTCAGCATTCGGGAGAGCAAAGAGCGGCTGACTGCAAATTCATTGCGAACGAGACTTCGGCTCGTCATCGTAAACATTAGCGAGTAGACAAGGCCTGCAAGCGCGAAAATAGAGATGACAATCGGCATCAGCTCATACTTGCCTTCCGTAAACACGTCATCAATTAATATTTTTTGAACATATACAATCGTATAATTCGATACGGACTCCAGTGCGAGATAGAGCAGCACAATGAGATAGGTACCTCTCAGCATGACGGAGTTCGACCAAAAGATTTTAAGATACTTCATGTGCCACCCTCTCTTCCGCTGCTTCGGATTGCCCGATTTCAAGCTCATACAGCAGCCCTTTGCGTGCAATCAGCTCTTCATAGCTTCCTGCCTCCGCGACGCGGCCCTCGTGAATGACAACGATTTTGTCAAAATGCTTCACCGTCGACAGCCTGTGTGCAATCGCAATCGTCGTGCGGTTCACCAGCACCTCATCAAGCGCACGCTGCACTTCATATTCACTTACATTATCTAGAGACGAGGTCGCCTCATCGAGCAAAATAATAGCTGGCTGCTTCACAAACATCCGCGCAATCGATACTCGCTGCTTCTGTCCGCCAGAGAGCTTCATCCCTCGCTCGCCTACGAGCGTATCGTAGCCTTCGGGCAGCTGCATAATGAAATCATGCGCATAAGCAGCTTTGGCGGCTGCAACCACTTCTTCATCGCTTGCTTCTGGTTTGCCGAATCGAATATTCTCTTTGACAGAAGACCCGAACAGATAGGTTTCTTGAAATACATAACCGATCGACTCTCTTAAACGCTCTAGCGTCATTTGCTGAATTGGTACACCATCCAGCTTAATCATGCCAGCAGTCGGATCATAAAAACGCCCAATCATTTTAAACATCGTAGTCTTGCCGTTGCCGCTTGCCCCTACAAAGGCGACCTTCTCTCCTGGCTTGATAGTGAGTGAGAAGCCGTTAATAACAGGAGGCTGCTCCGGATACTGAAAGTAAACATCTTCGAACGTAAGTCCGCCGCGTACCTCATCAAGAGCGATCGGATCGGCCGGATCATCAATCTCAATTTCTTTGTGCATGAATCTATATAGCGGAATCGTTTGGTGGATGATGAGCTTCTGTTCCGTAAGCTGAGTGACGAGCAGCGTGAGGCGGAACATCGTCGTCATGTATAAGAGGGTGAAGGCGATAAAACCGCCTAACGTAATCCAATTATTTTGGAGAGAGTAGTAGCCCGTAATAAATAATGCAATGGCGCCCAAATAAAATGTAAACCGCCGAAAGCTGCCCCGCCCGAAGCTATACGTAGCAGCAAGCAAGTATACATGCGACCACTCTTTATGTTTTCCGAGCGTCCGTCCATGGTACCAGGGCTGCGAGCCGAAAGCTCGAAATTCGCGCAAGCCGGAGATGCTTTCGTAAACCGATTGATTATAAGCAATTCGTGACTGACCGGACTCTCTCCCATAAAGGGAAGCTTTCCGTTCAAAATAAGGACCAAATAAATAATAAAGCCCGAATGTTGGCAGCATGATGAGGCATAACCAGCCGCTAATGCTGAGCAGCAAACAAATAGCTACCGCTATAAAAAGCAAGTTTTCGATGACGCTCGGAAGGACATTGCGGTATATTTTCTGAACCGAAGCTACCTCGGAGTTGAACATCGACAGCGTCTCGCCTGCAGGGTGCCGCTCGTAATGAGCAAAGCCGAGCTTGCGCAAATGCTTGAAAATCGCTGTTTGCATATCGCGGGATGCTAATTCACCAATCGTCCGCTGAAGTAAATTACGATAGTTTTTGGCGATAAGCATGAGCAAATTGATAGCTACAAGAGCTCCTAAAATCATCATAAAAAGCGAGGTATCCTTATTGACTACGACATGATCGATAACATACTGGATCATCTTTGGCGTTAATGTTTCCCCGAGCACCGCCATCGTACCGCAGGCCGCAAGAGCTGCGATTTGCTTCTTATAAGGCGTCAAAAACTTTAGCGCCCAAATGTAGGAGCTTTTTGACTCATTCAGCTCAGCCTTCTGTTTTCCTTTGTCCGCTTGCTTGCGAGCCTGTTCGCTCATCTGCTGCGATGGCCTATCGGCTTCCGCAGCTTTTTCTGTTTTTAGCATCGTTGTTCCCTCCTCGTTTCTGTTTTTAAACCCCTTTAAACAACCTATTTTTTGGCAGTTGGCTACCTATCATAATTCTGGGTACACATTTTGTCAACGCACAAAATGATTATAATCATTCATTACCAAGCAGCATCACCACTGCACATAAACACGTAAAAAGCCCGGCTCAAGGCACCAGCGCCTGTTGACCGGACTTTCTATAATAGTTGCGATATCTTGGCTATAATTCCACAATCGCTTTAATAACCTTTGATTCTGGCTTCAGCCAGCTATCGAAGTGGTTGATCATTTCCGCAAACGGCACACGATGCGTAATGAAACTAGCCACATCAATGCTGCCGCTTCGCACAGCTTCTTGAACTGCTGAGAAGTCCTCAATAGTCGCATTTCGGCTGCCCATTAACGTCATCTCCCGCTTGTGAAACTCAGGATCGTTGAAGGAGAGCTCCGCTTTGACGAGGCCAACATATACAAGCTTGCCTCCGTGTGCGACAAAACTAAATGCATCGCTCATCGATCTTGCGCTGCCAGTTGCATCGAATACAACGGTTGGAAAATCGCCATCCGTTAATTCTGAAATTTTCGCCGCAGCGCCTTCCCGAGCATTAACCGTCTCATCCACCTTCGCCCATTGCTTGCAAAAGGCTAGGCGTTCCTCCTGAATATCCATTGCAATCACCCGCGCACCGCGATGTTTGGCAAAAGCCATAACACCAAGACCAATCGGCCCAGAGCCAATAACGAGCACCGTTTCGCCAGCTCGAAGCTCCGCGCGGCGAACGGCATGCGCGCCAATGCTCAGCGGCTCCAGCACCGCTGATTGATCAAGCGTCAGGTCGTTCGTCACGAGCAAATGCGTGGTCGGTACGACAACTAGCTCGCGCATGCCGCCATCAATATGCACGCCTAGCACTTTCATGTCCGTGCAGCAATTCGTTTTCCCATTGCGGCATGCAATACATGTCCCGCAGTGCATATATGGAATAATGCTTACCTGATCGCCCGCTTTAATCTTGCCTTGCTGATCATCCACCTGCTCAACGATGCCAGCCAGCTCATGACCCAGCACGCGCGGATAAGAGAAGAAAGGTTGATTTCCTTTATATGCATGCAGGTCGGTTCCGCAAATTCCTATTCTCCGAATACGAACGACTGCAGTCCCCGGCTGCAGGACAGGCTCCTCTTGCTCAACCAGCCTAAGCTGATCGACTTGTTCACATACGATTGCTCTCATCCTGCACCTCTCCCTTATACGTCGATTCTCGTATTGTATTCTTCTCTTCCACTTTTCCAGCTAAGGTTATGAATCGGCTCCAATATAGCAAGAACCTCTCGCAGCAGCTGTTCATTAATCGGCTCGTCCGTCCATTCTATGTTTTTACGGATATTAGCCGGGTTAGCTGTACTCACCAGTGTGGTTGGGATTCGTTCATTCGCCGTGGCGAATTGTACAGCCAGCTTGGCGATATCCTCGCCCTTAGCAGCACAATACTCGGCGGCTTTCGCACATAAAGCACGTATCTGTTCACCAGCAGGATGCCAATTCGCAACTGCGCGGTTTCCAAGCAAGCCCATCGAAAGCGGCGATGCACTAACAAGCCCAACCTGCTTTTGCTCCAGAAGCGGCAATAGCTCCAGCAAAGAGGTATCATTTAAAGAATAATGGCAATAGGAAAGTACAGCATCGAGCTCGGTATACGCCAGCGATTTCTTAAATACAGCAAGCGGAAGCCCGGATACGCCCGAGTATCGGATTTTCCCCTGCTGTTTCAGCTTATCGAGTGCTAAGAACGCACCCTCTGCAACTTGCTCGAAGGGAACAAATTCAATATCATGCAAAAACAATATATCGATATAATCCGTCTGCAGCCTAGCCAGGCTTTCATCCACACTGCGGATGATACGCTGCTCCGAGAAATCGAACTCATCCTCGCCATACCTTCCAGCCTTCGTTGTCAGAATAAACCGATCTCTCGCAATCTCAGTTATCGCCTTGCCAAGCACCGTCTCCGCTTTCGTTAATCCATAATATGGCGAAACGTCGATCAGATTAATGCCCATATCCACCGCAGTATGCACGGTACGAATGCTTTCTGCTTCGTCCGTCTCTCGAAATACAGAACCCAGCGAGGATGCGCCAAAGCTGAGAGCTGACACCTCGAGTCCCGTCTTGCCAAGTTTACGATATTTCATTTATATCCACTCCGATTTTTGAGGATCAATCTGTTATTGCCATCTATCACCGTTCGCTGCCGCTTTTACAAAATAACGCCGTCTTTAAAAATCGCGATTTCTTTAAACCCGTTTAGCTCATTGTGGGATTGCAGCTCGCCTGAAGCTAAGCTAATTAATTGCTCCCACAGCTCATCGGTCAGCATCTCCATGCTTTTGCTCTCAAGCAGCTCACCTGCGTTAAAGTCGATCCAGTTTTTCTTGCGGGCAGCAAGCTCACTATTCGTCGCAATCTTCACGGTTGGAACCGGCCCGCCAAACGGCGTTCCCCGTCCTGTCGTGAACAGCACGATATGCGCTCCTCCGGCTGATAACGCAGTAACCGATACAAGATCATTGCCAGGGGCTTCTAATAAATTGAGACCGCTGCTCGTAACGCGCTCCCCGTAAGGCACAACATCCCTTACAATAGCGTGTCCGCCCTTTTGAGTGCAGCCGAGTGATTTTTCCTCTAACGTACTGATGCCCCCTGCCTTATTGCCGGGCGATGGATTCTCATAAATTTCTTGATCATGCTTTATAAAATATTGCTTGAAATCGTTTATTAGATGAACAATTTTGTGAAACACCTGCTCATTTGCTGCACGATTCATCAATATCGTCTCCGCGCCAAACATCTCCGGCACCTCGGTCAATATAGCTGTACCGCCCGCTTCGATCAAACGATCCGATACCGCGCCTACGAGCGGATTCGCCGTTATGCCGGACAAGCCATCCGAGCCGCCGCATTTCAGGCCAAGCTTCAGCTTTGATACCGAAACTGGCGAGCGCTTGAATCGTTCTGCATAACTTACGAGCTCTTCTACCAGCCCCAGCGCGTCCTCGATCTCATCCTCCGCCTCTTGCGACTTGAGAAACTTTACTCGTTCCGCGCTATGTTCGCCAATTGCCTGCTTGAACGCATCAATCTGATTGTTCTCACAGCCTAAGCCGATAACGAGTACGCCAGCTGCGTTCGGATGGTTTACGAGTGAGGCAAGCAGCTTCTGTGTGTGCACAAGATCATCGCCAAGCTGCGAGCAGCCGAACGGATGTGCAAAATGGTACACCCCATCCACACGTCCTTCATAAAGCGCATGTGCTTTTCTTGCTACAATCTCACAGGTTTTATTAATGCAGCCGACCGTGTTAATAATCCAAATTTCATTCCGTATACCGACATCGCCATTCTCGCGAATAAAGCCTTGAAAGGTACGATCAGCATCACGCGATACTGCTTTCACTTCTGCTGGCGGCGTAGTCTGCTCATACGAATAATCGAGAAATCCTTTTAAGCCCGTGCCCATGTTATGGGTATGAATCCAGCTCCCTGGCTCGATATCTTCCTTCGCAACTCCAATCGAGTAACCAAACTTGAGCACATGCTCCCCTTTGCGAGCAGCTCGCGTCAGCACCTTATGACCCTTCGGCACCTCATCTTGCAGCTCAAGAACTAGCCCCGATTCAAGCGTCAGCTTATCCCCTTTTGCAAATGACTGCAGCGCAATAACGACATGATCATCCTCATGCAATCGAATCCAGCTATTCATTCGCTACTCGCTCCATTTCCTCTATGCTCGCGCTTATCGCAGCTGCCAGTTCTGGCCATAGTGACGCCAAATCACATCCCCACACGTTTTCCAAGTGCAGCAGTCTAGATACAGTCTTTTCCAGCGGCCATTTCTGCTCTTTCGCTTCCGCCCAGATAGACGCAATGATGGAAAGCAAGTTGGCATCATCCCGCACCACGTACGGCAATCCGCTTAACGTTTTCCCTTCGTAACCCGTCTCACCAAGCATTACTTTGTAATACCGAAGCAAACCAGCAAAACCTTGTATAAGCCCCGTTGGCAGCATATTACCATCTTCGGCATAATGAAGCAGGGATGGAAGCAGACGCACTTTAAATTTACTTAAGCTGTTCATCGCAATATCCGCAAGCCGATGACGAATGAACGGATTAAGAAAACGTTCGTAAACATCCTGTGCATAGGCGTGCAGCTCCTCTTCAGAAATGGCAAGTGAAGGAATAATTTCTGTCTCTACTGTTGCTCTCACCAGAGGACCTAGCACTGTATCCTCCATCGCTTCCCGCACCTGCTCCATATCATGCAGCAAGCCAAGCGGCGTCATTAACGTGTGTGCACCATTCAAAATTCTTACCTTTCTTAGCTGGAAAGGCTTCAAATCCTCGACATAATGTACGTTCAGTCCAGCCTTGCGCAGCGGAAGCAGCTCATCCAGCTCCGGTCCTGTCTCAATCGCCCATAAATGATACGGCTCTGCTGTACTCAGCATGGAATCAGAGTAACCCCATTCACCAAACCAAGCTTCGGCCTGCGCTGCATCGGGATAACCCGTAACAATGCGATCGACTAATGAGTTCAGAAAACGGTTATGCTGTGTAACCCAATGTTTGAATTCTTCGGAATAGCCCCAATCATCGCTATAGCGCAAAATACAGCTGCGAAGCTCATCGCCATTACGTTCCAGCAGCTCGCAAGGCAAGCATACTAAGCCGCGCTTCGGATCGCCTTTAAAATAATTAAACCTGCGGTACAGCAGCTGTGTCAGCTTGCCGGGAAACGACTGAATCGGTTGTCCCTCGATCAGCTCCTCCGGTCGATAAACAAGTCCCGCTTCCGTCGTGTTGGATACGACAACCTGCAAGTCTGGACTTTCGGCTAATGTGAGATATTCATCCCAATTGGAATACGGATCAAAGACTTTGCTAAACACAGACACAATCTCTGTACGCTCCACGCTGGCACCATTCTCCAAACCGCGAACAACAAGCGTATATAGACCGTCCTGTTCTGCCAGCGCATCAATCTTTGGTTTGCCGCCGGGACGCGGCTGCGTGACCGCAATGCTTCCCTCGTATAAGCCTTGATTCCTGCAAGCTTGAATCATCCAATCAAAAAAACCGCGCAAAAAATTGCCTTCGCCAATTTGCAGTACCGTAATCTTTGCTTGCTTCATTGCCCTATATTGCTGTGTCTGTTCTTCATTTAAATGCTGCTCGTTTAAAGTATTCATATTCGATAAAACTCCTTTGCGTTTCGTCCAAACAACCGCTCTCGCTCTAATTCCGTCCATGTCTGCGGCAGCGCCTGCTCCAGCACGGACACAACCTCGTCGTAGCTTGCCGCAAGCAAGCTGACCGGCCAATCACTGCCAAACATGACCCGCTTGTAACCAAATGCTTCGAGCGCATGCTCGATATAGGGCAAGAAATCAGCTGGTTGCCAGTTATCATGATCCGCTTCTGTAACCATTCCCGAGAGCTTGCAAAATAGATTAGGATGAGCGGCAATTTGGCTAATCTGGCTTTTCCAAGGCTCAAGCTCCCCAGCTTTTATTCTAGGCTTCGCGATATGGTCAATGACCGCATGAAGGCCTGGCACTTTATCCAGCAGTTCAACTAGAGGAGTAAGCTGATGCGACACAACTAACAAATCTATCGGTATTCCTTTGTCTGCAAAATATGTGAACGCTTCCAAATAGCTTGGTGCTAAAATCGCATTCGCATCGGTCATCTCCTGAATCATGACACGGAAGCCTACACATTTCGGATGCTGCGCAAAACGCTCGTAATGATTGCGATAATCCGGATCGGCAAGATCCAGCCATGCGACAACGCCTAATATCGTATCGGATGATTCGCTTAATGTCAGCAAATAATCCGTTTCTGCAAGCGTCGCTGCCGCCTGCACAACAATCGTACCGTCCAGCTTATGTTTATTTAGATGAGGCTCCAAATGCTGAGGCAAAAAATCGCGGTAAAGCACCGGAATGTCTGGTGTGATCCAGCCGTAATCCCCTCGTTCAATCTTCCAATAATGTTGATGCGAATCTATTCTCATCTCATCAGCCTCTTTTCTAACAAAGTAGCTTCCTCTTCATTATAAAAAACAATATTGATAGCTGAAATAATCAATTCATGCATATTTGTACTCTTTTTTGATATTTGTTACAATCAGGCTGATGCTAGGAGGACTAGCGCTTTTTGAAACTTAAAATAGAATGGAAAAGGTGATCGGATGATCCGTCCGTTTAAATTAGAAGATGTAGATTACATCATTAACTCCCACTACAATCTTTATAATAAGGAGTTCCACTACGATCTTTCTTTCCGAGCGTTTATTGCTGATCGTGTACATGGTTTTATCGAGAGGTCAGATCCTAATGAGAACATTTGGATTTTGGAAAGCGAAGGCAAGCAGCGTGGTTCGATTAGTATTCATAAAGTAAATGAGGATACCGCTCAGCTCGGTTTGTTTCTCATTGAGCCTGACGTAAGAGGAGCTGGTTATGGGCAGCAGCTGGTACAAACGGCGATTGATTTCTGTAAGGGGTTAGCTTTCAAAACCATCATCCTCTGGACCAACAGTGAGCTCGTAACAGCAAGACGAATCTATGCTAAAAATGGATTTGTTTTAAAGGAAAGCCATACTGAAATGTTGTCTAATAAACAACTTATCGAAGAGAAGTGGGCGTTATCAATTCATACAGGAGAGTGAGGAGAAAGCTATGAATCCCTATCGTAAAAGGTTCGATGCCCACACACCGTTTCCGTTTGAATGCGTATATCGTGACACCAAGAGCGCGCAAAACGAATTGCCTGATCATATACACGATTGGTATGAACTCGTTTATATTTATAGCGGCAAAGGTACGTTCTTTATCGATCAGACGTTTTATGATGCTGTTCCCGGCGACATCTTCCTCATTCCCGGAAACACGATCCATCGCTCCTTTCCAGATGCGAATGACCCGAAAACATCAACTGCGCTTTTCTTTAATGCTTCACTCGTGCACAGCCCGCCACTTGGCGATCCTTTCTCCTATTTGCGCTGCTTCGAGCAAGCTAAGCGCCATAAGGCGTACAAGCTGTCGAAGGCATCTGCTGAAGAGAGACAACAAATAGTCGATTTAATCGATCGGATACATTTGGAGGAAATGGACAAGCTGCCAGGCAATCGTCTAGCTATCCTTCTTCATCTCCAGCAAATATTGCTGTTCCTCGGGCGCATCCTCGCTCCCTCTGAAGAAGGCCAAACGGTATCCTCATCCGCTCCAAGCTGGATGACCGCTGTATTAACCTATATCGATGAGCATCCGAGCAGCCCTCTTGGATTGTCGCAGCTTGCCAAACGCGCATCGGTTACGCCCGCTCATTTTTCGCGTGTTTTCAAAAAACTAACCAGCATGAACGTTACGGAATATGTCACGACCAAACGAATCATCCGCGCGAAAGAGCTTTTGATGGAGAGCGATGCCAATATTGCCGAAATAGCCGAGCAATGCGGCTTTGAAAGCCTTCCGCATTTTCACCGTATGTTCAAGAAACTAACAGGCATGACACCCTCTCATTATAAGAGGAATGAATAATTGATAGATTTGACGGTTAATATTAGCGGATACAGGCCGCCTGTTTCTCTCATATGTTATCTAGTAAAGAGAAACTTGCTAGTAAGGGAGGCTCATAGATGGTTCGTTCAAGTGTGAAAACCATTAAGTACCGCGTAGGCAAAAACAAATATTTGATCATTAATATTTATCAATCATCCGAAGCAAGTGCACAGCAGGGCAATGTGCTGGCAAGCAATGCAGCTACTGTGCAAATTTTCAAAAAATCAAAGCGCAGCTAGTTCCCTCTCATTTCTCATCCCTCCACTAAGCAGCATTATTTTACACACGCCTCAAAGGAGGTGATAACATGTCCTTTAAACATTCTAAGCAGGGCAACACGGTAAAGAAAAACAACGGTAAAACCTTTGTTAATGTCAAGCAAAACGCACATGCATCCATTAATCAAGGCGGAAATGCATTTGCAATCAATGCAACAGACATCGGAGTCGTCCGTATTCGTCCCGGCCAACAGTAATAAAGCAGAATCAAAGTAAAAAGGCTGCCTCCGCAAGGTTTTCACAACCTGTGCAGGGCAGCATTTTTTTTACATATTAAACTCGCCAGCTGACCAATCGATTAACGATGACCAGTGTCATAGCTGTGTAGAGAAGCATCATGAGGCAATCCAGCATGACCCCTTGTGTCCAGCCATGAAGCAAAACAACGCGCATGGCGTCCGCTGCATAAGTTGTAGGGAAAATATACGAGACGACCTGCAGCGCTTTAGGCAGCTGATTGAGCTCTACCATGACTGGAGATAGGAAGGTTACAACCATCATAAGCAGCTGAGCAAGCATACTGGTCAACTGCTGATTCGGCGACCAGAAGCCTATGCATACGCCGAGCCCTACCACACTCGTCAGCGACAGCAGCATAACGACTGGCAAACCCCATGATAGATGAAGGTCTACGCCATAAACAAAATAACCAATGACACCCAGCAATACGAAGGATGGAATCGTGCTCATAAGCCCGCGCAGCAAATTAGCGGCTACGAAGTTTATTTTCCGGATTGGAAGCGATGCATAAAATGTAAAATGTCCCTGATGCTTTTGCATCGATATTTCTTGCCCCATACTATTTAAGCCCATAATAATGACGCTAAATATCATATTGCCCGCAATAATTTGAACCATCATCTCCGGGGCTGGGTCAGCGATAAAGAAACGCATAAATAAAATCGTCGTCAGCGGAAACATCGTTGCCAGCAGCACAACGATTACCCAGCTGTCACGTATAAGCGCAAATTGAATGCGGAATAAAATCTCCAGCTCCGTCCATAATCGCTTCGGTCCAGATAGTTGTATGGACTGCATGTGCCGCAAGCCAAGTGGTGTTCCATTCATGATGCGGATACCTCCTTCATCGCCAAATCATCAATATGGAAATAAACATCCTCTAAGCTTGGAGGCACTACGGCATATTCCAAAATCGGCAGTTCTGTATGGTCGATAATATACTCTAGCACTTTGCCTGCAACATTCTTCTCAACTAGCAGCAGCAAACGATTCTCGCCGCTCTCCTGCACGATCCCGTAATGATGAAGGGCAGCAGCAGCTTCGGCACGACGCCCATTCTCTGTCGTAAGCTCAAACTTCAAGCGCTGATCAACCTTCTGCTTTAACGTTGCTACATGATCAATCGCCAGCAGCCTGCCATGATTGATGACAGCCGCTCTGTCTACAACCTGCTCAGCCTCCAGCACATTATGCGTGACCAAAATAATCGTCGCGCCTTCGCGATTGCGTTCTTGGATTAAATTCCAAACGAGCCTCCTTTTTTTCGGATCAAGCTCATTGGTGGGTTCATCAAAGATAAGCACAGGTGAACGGCCAATTAGGGCTGTGCCAATACCGATCAATCGTTTTTGTCCCCCGGACAACTGCTTCAGCAGCTTGTTTCTTACATCCGCCATATCAAATTGCTCTAATAATTCCTTCGCCTGCTTTTCTGCCTCTGATGCTGGCATCCCTCTTAGCCTGCCCGTAAAAGAAAGAGCCTCATGCACTTTCAGCGCTGACAGCACATGCGGCTCCTGCGCGTAATAAGCCACCATGCCGGATACGTGACGCGTATTCTTCATCACATCCTCGCCGCAAAACAAAACCTGTCCTTTGGTAGGTTTCAATTGACCGACCATTTGTTTAATGAGCGTTGACTTGCCCGCCCCATTCGGGCCGAGCACGCCGAGTATCTCTCCTTCACGAATCGTAAGCGAGATATCATCATTGGCTGTGACCATCGTTTTGCCTTTCTTATATACCTGACTAACTCCCTTTAGCTCGTATACATACTCACCCAATCTCATTCACTCCCTTATGTATTACGGCAGCAGCTTGCGCCTTGTTTGCTCCCAGTAATAAGCGATTTTTTCTTTGTCGAGCTCATAATAGATGCGATTATCTACCCGAATCAGCTGAATGAGATTTAGATCAAACAACATATTCGTATGATAGCTTATAGCAGCAGGCGTTAAGCCCATTTCCTGAGCAAGCTCATTGCCATAGTAATTTTTATGGCGAAGCAGCTCAATCAATTCCAGCCTTCGCCTATCGGCAATAACCTTCAAGAAACGCTCAATCGTCTCTTGATCCTCGTTACGCCATGCAAAAGCGTCATTGTTGATTCCAACCACCACCAAATTGGAATGTCCTTCACGGTCATCACGATGAATGCCAACACGCACCTGCGAAAAATAACTAACATGTACGGCTGTCTCTTTATCGACCAGATCAACATCCATCTTCGTAATATCGCGGATCGCGCGCTCTGGCTGTTCATCAAATAAGGCACGATATTTCACAGCTCCAGCTTCGCCAAGCTCCTTCAAGCGATCTCGCATAGGCATATAGGCATAACGATGAAACTGCTCCATTATAAACAGAGTCCGCTGTTTGTATTCCTCAGAAAATCGAATATGTTCCAGCAGTGCCGCATGCTCCGCTTGATCAGGCAGCTCACATCCCGCAACGAGCTCGTAAAGCAACCCCGCATCCTTCGAGATGGCTCCCCAGTCTCTCCCCTTCGTCCATTCCATGTTCTCGTCATTATATTTCGCAGCTGCCAGGTGGAAGACGAGCTCGCTTGCAGGCTTGTCACGGTAAAACGCCAGAAAATCCTCAGAACTATTCAGCTTGTCTCGTTCCTCTACAAACAGCATAACCATGACATAGTCAAGCCGCTCTTTAAACATGTTGTCACCAAATAGGGCAGCTATCTCTGCTTTCACATAATTGCTCATGCTCGCATTCGCGGTCTCCGCCATACGAATCATTTCATCATCCAGTGTAAAATGAATCTCGCGCGCGAAAGCCTTCATATGCTCGAATTGCGCAACAAATTTCATCGTGACTAAAAATTCAATAGGCTCATGATAAGAAAAATGTAATCTTTTGGCTGCTATTTCCCAGTCTAAAATAATTAACGCCTCCATACTTCGTTAAGTATTCGTTTAATGTTATTTAAACAATATATAAAAGTCATTTAATAATCGTTAAACATTAATTTAATTGAACCAACCTAAATTGTCAATATCATCCACAAAAAAAGCTCTGCACAGGCTTAACTTCTTAGCCCATGCAAAGCTTCTTCTATCCACTATTTCTTACGATCCGAATAAACGCATCAGCAAGATACCCGCGAAGGCAAGTGAAATGCCGGTGATCTCTATCTTCGTGAACTTCTCTTTCACAACGAATCGTGTATAGAGCAGCACAATCAGAACGTTTAGAGCTGTGACAGCAGATACTAGCCCCGCTTTGCCAAGATCAAATGCGGTTACAATAAGCATCATGCCGACAGCGTTAGTTGTGCCGACGGCCAAACCAATAAGAAACGTTTTTTTGCCGCTCCAAGCCGGTGGCTTATCGGTTAAACTAGCACTGGTCGAATGCTGTGACACACGCACTTCCCCCCGGGCAGTGACCGCACCCTGCAGCGACAACGCTCTTCTAGCTCTTTCCGCTTGCAAATCTCGCAGCCACCATATACCAAAACACGATGCGCCCGTCACAAACATAAAAAACATGGTAGGAAACAAATCTGCTTCCATAATTGTTGACCATTTGCCTGATAAATCATTTGCTGCAAACAGCAGCATAGCCAGCAGCCCCCACTGTGCTCCTTGCAAATTGCGCAGCGAGATGTCATTCGATAGCCGAACGAGAAGCACTCCGCCAACAATCACGACAAATGCAATAAATTGCATCGCATGGAGTTTTTCTCCCCAAAGTCCAAACGCAACGATCACAACAACGACTGAAGGCAATGCCGTTAGTATCGCTACAAGTGAAGCCTTGCCGACGGCAAACCCCTTGAACATGCTGGCATTCGCACCGAATGAAAACAAGCCCATTTGAATGCCTATCAACGCCGCGAGCGTCCAGCTGGATGAGAACACTAACGCGCAAATTCCATTTACGAGCGCTCCCATAGTAAACGCGCCGCATAGCAACAAGTTACGGTTAAGCGGCTTCTGACTCGTCCAATGGTACAGAATGCCTCGCAAGCCAAAACATAAGGCTGCAAACACTGAATAAGTAAGCCACATGAGTGCAATAGAACCCCTTTCTTAAATCAAACCTATATGAAAGATAAACAAAAAGGAAGCGGTTGTCTACACCGCTTCCCTTTTAAACAAACGTTGCAAGTCCCATCTTGTTCTCCCTCGATAAAACATTCCCTTTGGAATTAAACTTACAATTAGTAAAAAACGCCCGATTATAGAATCAGGCGCTTCTAACAAATCTATTGATTTATTACATGTCAGCCTTTGACAGCGCCAGCAGCGATACCCTTGACGATATGCTTTTGCATAATAATAAAGAAGATGAATATCGGTACCAATGTGATGACCGTAAGTGTCATGAACATCGGCCAATCAACGGTAAATTCGCCTTTGGCTTTATAGATTTGCAGAACGAGTGTCGATTTGGAGGATGAGTTCAAAAACAGCATAGGTGCCAAAAAGTCGTTCCATATCCACATCGTCTGAAAAATGATACTCGTTATCGTAATGGGCTTTAGCAGCGGAAAGATGATCCGCCAGAAGATGCCCCATACACTGCAGCCATCGATGACGGCCGCTTCGGGCAGCTCCTTGGGTATCGACTTCATATAGCCCGTCATTAGGAAAAAGACGAAAACAGAGCCGCTCGTGTAGAGAATGATCAAACCGGATATTTTGTCGATCAGGTGCAAATCACTCATCAGCTGGAACAAGGGAATGAGAGTCGCTTGGAAAGGAATCATAAATCCGGCAAGCAAATAGAGCATAGCAAACCGTGTTAATCGATTCGCATTAAACACAACCGGGTATGCCGCCATCGCACCAATCAAAACGATCAATAAGACAGAACAGACGGTGATTATAAAACTGTTCCAAAAGCTTTGCAAGATCGATGTTTCCTCGAAAACCTGGACATAGTTTTTAAAGATCCATTTCGAAGGAAGAGCCATCGGGCTTCTTGCTGCATCTTGCATCGTTTTGAACGTGTTGACAATGATCAAATAAAACGGGAAGAACGCTATTAATCCGGCAGGGAGCATGATGATGTCTAGAATCCATAACCGTTTTTCAAAGGTTTTTTTCATTGTATGCCCTGCTCCCTTCGTTGCATTACTGTAACTTGGAAGATAGCAATCGCTAACACAATTAGGAAAAAGACGATCGACATTGCCGATGCTAGGCCGTATTGGGTTTCAGATATTCCCCTTAATACGATGACCTGGGTTATCGAATAAGTTTCATAGCCAGGCCCGCCCTTTGTCAATGCAAATGGAATTTCAAATACTTTTAGACCGCCGGTAAGCAGCAGCATGACGCTGACCGTCATCGCAGGTGCGAGTAGCGGAAAAGTTATAAACCGAATTTGTTGTAAACGGTTCGCCCCATCTATTGAGGCAGCTTCATAATAATCTTTCGGAATGGATTGCAGAAATGCCAAATACAACACTGCGTGCCATCCTGTTATCGCCCATGTTGCCACAACGATTGTTGACAGTTTCGCTAGCAACGGGGCGGATAGCCATGGCTGAGGACCGATGTTAAACAGCTCACTAAGGACGGTGTTCAGTACCCCTGACCCAATCGGTGCAAGGATAAATCCCCAAATATAGGCAAGCAGCAAGCCGCTTGGAATCGACGGGAAGAAAAAGATGGCGCGATGAATGTTTCTCGTTAAAAATTTTTGATCCAATATCATAGCGAGCGGGATAGCTAACAACGTAACAAGCAAAGCCTTGCCAAAAGTAAAAAATAACGTATAGGAAATGGCGGATGTAATCGCATCATCACTAAATATCCGCACATAGTTTTTCAAGCCAATAAAATCATATGCCTCCGTATATCCGTCAAAATTAGTAAAGCTCAAGAAAAACGATTTGATCAGCGGATAGATCGTAAACAATGAGTATATCGCTAGAATCGGAAGCAAAAACAATAGAAACTGTAGTTGACGAACATATTTGACCATAATTTGCCTCCTTTGAGACTTTGATTGATGATGTCGGCAGTCGATAAAACTGCATTGGAAGCATTCAAGTAATAGAGGATCAAGGTGTAAATAGTTGAAGAGAGGGTAGTAGGTTTCAACATACCCTCTACTTTAACTAATTCCGATTATTTATTTTCCATTTCTTTCAGTTTCTTATCTAGTGAAGCCGTTGCTTGCTCCGGTGTTATTTTGTTTACGGCTATATCTTGGATCGATACAAGGAATTGGTTGCGCAGCGCTTCTTGATGTCTGTCCCACGATACCATTGGCAAATAAATCTTTCCTGCCATCAGCCCGTCGTTATATGCTGGTGCATACGCCGGGTGAACTTTGCTTTCATAACCGTGAGCTGTAATGATGCCGCCAGTGCCTTCCTCGAATTGCTTCAACCCTTCTTGCGTTGTCATATATTCGAGGAACAGCAAAGCTTCTTCCTTGTTTTTCGTTTTACTGTTGACAGCGAAACCTACACCAGGAGCACCGTTGTAGTATTTGTTGCCTGGTTCTTTTCCTGGAATCGGCATAATTTCGAACTCAATATCGGGATTCGTTTTCTCAATTGTGGCAATGTTCCAAGGGCCGCCAGGGAACATTGCTACGTTACCAAGGGAGAACTCGTTCATCACTTGGTCACCGGTTAGTCCAATCATGTCTGGCGTCAAAATTTTATTATCGATAAGCCCTTCCTTCCACATCGTTAACACTTCAGTCCATCCTTCAGCAAATGTTGCCTCGCCCTTAAACAGCTTCTCGTCGAACGTTGGGTCTTTCGTTAGTACATTGCTGCCGAACATGGCGGAATGAATAATCGTAATATCATGCATTCTGTCATAGAGTGGAATGATGCCCGCTTCTTTAAGCTTCAAGCAGTCCTGGATGAACTCATCCCATGTTTCTGGCAATTGAGTGATGCCAGCTTTTTGAAACAATTGTTTGTTATAAAACAAGCCGCCTGCCCATCCGCTTTGAGTGAAGGCATATGTTCTTCCATCTTTACTTAGCATCGGTTTGTTACTGTCCAACATAACGGACATGAATGGTTCGTCAGTCAAATCGAGTGCATAACCGCCATCAATAATCTCATTACGGTTTTCTGCGGCGATGATGAAAATATCAGGTGCCGTATTAGACAACAGCATCGTCTGAAGCTTAGCAATGTAATCCTTTACCGGTGGAGCAAATTGAAAATCGAATGAAATATGTGGATATTTTTCTTTGAAGCCGTCTATAACAGGCTTCATTTCTTTTTCATTGTTCCATGCAAGAATGCTTAGCTTGACTGATTTAGGTGCATCATTACCCTTTTCAGCATTGTTGGTCGTACCTTCATTACCGGTATTGCCTTTATTACCTGTATTGCTGTTTTTACCGCATGCAGCGAGCACGACTGACAAACAAAGGAGAGTGATTAATAGCAGTAGAGACGTTTTCTTCATGTTTGATTAACCCCCATGTAATCATTTTTTTGTAATAAGCACTTGTTGTAAGCACTTACATTTAGAGTGTAATATGAACTCGCTTGAATCTGAATTCATATTGTTGCATCATTTGTTGTCAAATGTTGCACTAGCAGCAAATCCGATTAATTGGGTCGAATAGACGATGCGCGGTACTCTTTAGGCGTTACGCCGAAATACTTTTTGAAAGCGCGGCTAAAGTGACTCTCGTCCAAAAAACCGATATGCTCCGCGATGTGGTTGTTCCTCCAATTCGTTCCAACGAGTAGTTCTGCGGCTTTAATCATCCGCACCTGGATCACATAAGCCCAATAATTCACACCGAATTCCTGTTTGAACGCACGACTTAATTGATACTTGTCTATATCGAAGCGATCTGCCACTGATTGCAAAGATAAATCCTCTTGATATCGGGTTTCTACATACGGTTTAATCCGCCGCACAGCATCCTGAAGCTTGGATCCGGTTTCCGAAGCAGGCGCTCTTACCGCTAGCATGCTCTCGGAAATTAGCTGTGGCAGAAATGCGGCATCTTGGGTAATTGAGCTGATTCCGACAGACAATGTGTGAGACGGTGATGACTCTGCCACTTTTTCCATCACAGATTCACTTAATTCCCTCAATTGACCGCTAGACAGATCGTCCCCCCCGCCGACTAGCACTACTTGCTCCTTGCGGTTTTTACAACACATAACACAGTGGATTTTGATGACCGCTTGTTCTTGCAGCAAGCAAGAATAATCATCGTCCGATGGCAGACTGTTCTCGAATGTCAAAATTGCAAAACGTTCGATGGCGAGAAATTCTAGGCAGTCTCGGAAGTTTATCAACGAATTTGCTTCGATCTGTCCAGCGTATATCGTCCGATCGAGTTCACTGCGAATCGATTTCTGAGCATCCGATACGGACTGTTGAATCAGCTCACGCAAAGCATCCCGAAGCAATTCGGCATCGACCGGCTTTAACAGGTACTGGGAAACATGAAGTCGAAGCGCATCCCGTGCATATTCGAATTGATCATACGCACTTAAAATAATTGTTCGCGGTATTTTGTCCAAATGTTGAATCCGCTTCAGCGACTCGATTCCGTCGAGCAACGGCATATGAATATCCATGATCATCAGATCGGGACGGAAGGTTTCTACCATGTTGGCCGCTTCTTCTCCGTCATATGCATGTTGCACCTTCACAAACCCTAGCTCCTTCCAATCCATCACTTTATCTAAATATCTATGCAAAGATAATTGATCGTCCACAATAAGCAATTTCATGCTCGCTACCTCCCCGAAGATATCACGTTCTGGGCAACACGATATAAACCGTTGTAAATACCCCTTGCCTGCTTCTAATCTTCAGTCCGTAATCAGGTCCGAATTTCAATCGGATACGCTGATTGACGTTGAATAGGCCTATCCCATCCGGCTTAAAGTCTTGTTGCTTCAATTGCCTTGCCAATTGACGGCTTCTGCTCCTTGATATCCCTTTTCCATTATCTTGGATAACGATCATAATTCCTTTTTTGACTGTCATAACCCTAATCGTCATTTTTGCTGACTGCGGATTTTCGCCAAATCCATGAAAAACCACGTTTTCTACGAGAGGCTGCAGGATCAACTTGATCGTTCTGTTTTTTAGAATCGACTCGTCCGGAATAAGAAACTCGATGTCAATTCGATCGTCATATTTTTTGTTCACAATATAGAGATAATCCCTGACGTTCTGAATTTCTTGTTCCAGCTCCACCATCTCTTCCGATTGCTTCATGGAATACCTTAGCAGACTGCTCAATGACAACACCAAATGGTTGGAATCCTCCGTGCTTCCACATACAATTTCGGTTTGCAGCAGTTGCAGCGTATTGAATAGAAAGTGTGGATTGATCTGGGACTGCAGCGTTTTAAGCTCTACCTCTTTTAGTGCAATATCTGATTGATAATTTTGTTTGACCAACGTTTCGATCCGGATGACCAGTTCCCTAAATTTGTCGCCTATCAAATCCAATTCGCGATACCTGTATTTATTCTTAATGATATAAATACTGTCTTCGCCAATCTTGTCCAATGTTGAGAGCAGTTGCCCAAATGGGCGGGATATCCGAGCGGTGTTCAAGATGGATATGAGGAGGTTGAGCAGCAAACAAAGATAAATAAAACCGATCAAGTTTGACTTCAGTGAGTCTGATTGTCCTCTGATGACAGACATCGGAATCGTCGAGATCATTCTCCAACCCTGAACGGCAGTAGGGTGGAATATAACAAGTGTCTCATTTCCGCCAAGCTCGGTAACGAAACTTCCTGAGTCGCTGGCATAAATAAGCTCGATACCTGAGAAGTCAAGTTTTGTCCCGATTGCCGTACTATCCTTATGGGCGATGATAGTCTGCTGATTATCGATCATAAAGATGCTTTCATTGTTTTGATAGGAGCTAAATTCAAACATCCCGTTGATTTTGGCTAAATCCAGATTAGCAATGACAGCCCCGATCGTTCTAAGGGTATAATCTTTAACCGGAAGAGCGATCGATAACGTCGGCATGTTATATTTTGAAATATTATTTTCTAAGTAATAGTCCTGCGTATGGAGTCCAAGCGTAATGAATCCTTTGTTTGGAGTATCCGAGATCGCCTGCCTAAACCAAGTTTGTTCGGTGAAAGGATAATCCCACCGAAGTGATTTTCTGCCATCTAGGTTGTTTACATAGCCATTTTTGCCCAAGATCAAAACATCACTTACCATTGATTGCAAGGAAGATACGCCAAATGCTAGGTCCGCGATATTCCTCTCATGCTGGATGCGTCCTGCGATATCCATTTCCCTGCCTGGATTCATCAAGCTTCCAACCGAATAATGGCCTGTTAGAAGAACGAGCGGGCGAGTCGCTTCTTCAAGATTGAAGCTAAGCCCGCGTGCTGCCTGCTCCATTATTTTGTAGCTGGATTGAGTGACTTCTTTGGTAAGACTTTTAGTTGAGTCCTGAACGGATAATAGTCCCAGCAACAATAAAAGTAGAATGTTTACAATTAAATATGAGAACATGATCGTTCGAATGATGGTTTTTCCAGGTAAGGAACTAATCAAGAATCTGACAGCATTGTTCATCATTCTGTCCCTCTTTCAAGCCAATTGTTTTGTTAGTGATTTCATTTCATAACCCCGAAGCCATACAGGATTGATCATTTTTAAGCCCAGAAAAAGGAGTACCTCCCCAAATCTTCAAGTGTTAAGCACACCACTAACACCGAAAGAAATGGGAAGGTCCTCAGATATATAGTATTCAACAAAAAAATCTATTTTTCCCAGCTGGATTTGTTGGTATTACCACCCGAGTCCACCTGCAGCTCTATTTACACAAAACCCACAACAAAGCTATGGGTCGTATAAGACGTAATATCTGCTGTAATCTTTATTTAATGATCCGTCTGCACATCATCATACTCATCATATCGAAAATAATCGAAATCAGCGTGCTTGCGTTCCCCGCTTAAGTCTTGGACGCAAACACCGATAAAATTGCCTGTAAAACGAATATAATCAGCATATTCATCAGATAAATGGCTAACATCAAGCTGTGGGCCAATCACAATCCATTCCCCTGTCTGGCCCGCATACATGAACCTGGCCATTTCACGCTGAATACTCACCTTCAATCGGTATGTTCCATCCGCAATTGGAATATCTTGATCCAGTATTTCGTTATAGATTCCATTTTCTGATTGTACAATCCCAATACATGTACCTAATTTCTCGTGATGAGTCAGGCGTAAATAGACATAATCACGGGTATCGTAGAACAGAATCAATCCCGCCATTTGCTGATAATGCTCTGGACGGTATTCAATGGATGTTTCCGCTTCACAATACATCGATTGCTGTCTACGCGCGACAAGACTTTGGCGATGCGTTGAACTCATGGACTCCTGGCCGCGAAGCCGCAAAAATCCTGGCCTTTCCGTTAAGGATAGCCAATCGGGACTTGCAGGGATGCGAAGGGTATTCCATTGCAGCCCAAGCTGTGCTCTATCAAAGTGGTCGAGGCTCGGTTCAGCAGGGAATGGATGTGTTGGCAATTGAGGTGCTTGCACCACATATTGCGGCGAATTGGCTCCTCCGTCAACAGCGATCCAATCATCATCCGTCCAATGACAGCGCTGAATGGCCGTTTCTCTGCCGAGCATACATCGCTTATCAATCACAGGACGACCCACGAGGTGAACCATATACCACTCGCCGTTCTGCGTTTCCACTAGTGAAGCATGCCCCGCCTTTTGTAATTTCAATTCCGGCTTTCCCGCAGATGTCAAGATTGGATTCGCGGGATCAACTTCATAAGGACCATCGATATGCCGAGAACGCGCCATCGTGACAGCGTGTTCATATTGCGTTCCACCTTCAGCTGTCAGCAAGTAATAGTATCCATTTCGTTTATATAAATGAGGCCCTTCGGTTAATCTCAGCTGTGTGCCTAGAAAAATATTTTTCTTAGGACCAATAAGTTTCTTCTTTTCCTTGGAGTATTCCTGAAGAATAGTGCCAGCGAAAGAGTTTGTCCCTCTCCTATGATCCCAGATCATATTCACCAACCATTGGCGACCATCCTCATCATGAAATAAGGAAGGATCGAAACCGCTGCTGTTCAAATAAATGGGCTCAGACCAAGGCCCCATTATATCGTCCGCCGTCACCATATAATTATGAGTATCCTTGAAGGCTCCCGTGCGACTTTTTACATCTGTATAAATAAGATAGAAAACGCCTTCATGATAGCTTAAGCATGGTGCCCACGCGCCACCGGAATTGATGTTGCCTTCCATATTCAATTGTGAAGAACGTGTCAATATCGAAGTGAGCGGACGCCAATTCACCAAATCCTTGGAATGGTGAACACGTACTCCCGGGAACCATTCAAATGTCGAAGTTGCAATATAATAGTCTTCTCCTACACGCAAGATAGATGGATCAGGATGAAATCCTCGCAGTATGGGATTGTTAATCATGTTCCCCAACTCTCCTTTAAATCTTGTTTAACTGTTCATTATTTCCTGGCCTTCTGCCGTGTTCATACCCGCTTCCAGCAGTTTGACGATTCTGTCTACGTCATAGACGCATCCCCGCCATGTGCCGCCGCTCGCTGCTTGCAGTGCAGCCCATAACCGAGTGTCGTCAGGAAGATCAGGGTCTTTCGCGAGATCGGGATGAGGTTTTCTAGAAGCCAATACATTCGTTCCCACTTCCGAATCCTCCGGCACCTCACCGCTGCCTACCATTTCGACATGTCCCTCTAATTGACGGAGGTCGATACGGATGTCAATCCAATCGCCATTGCGAAGCTGGCCAACGGGTCCGCCAGCAAGGGCCTCGGGTCCAATATGACCTATACAAGCGCCAGTTGAGACGCCCGAGAAGCGTGCGTCTGTAAGCAGTGATACTTCTTTGCCGAAGGGCAGATGCTTAAGCGCTGAAGTCAGCTGATAAGTCTCTTCCATCCCCGTACCCGATGGGCCGCGCCCAATGAGTACCATAATATCCCCGGCAACGATGCCTTTGTTTTTTATCGCATGGATTGCCGCACGTTCCGTCGTGAACACTTTCGCCCTGCCGACGTGGCGATAGACCCCATCACTGTCAACCATTGAAGGATCAATTGCAGTCGATTTAATAACAGAGCCCTCGGGACAAATGTTTCCTGTCGGGAAAGTCACAGTCGAGGTCAGCCCTGCTTGTTTGGCGCGTTCCGGGTTGAAGATGACGCGGTCTGGATCAATCCCCTCGTTCTCCAGCAAATGCCGGCGCATGCGGTGGCGGCGTTCTGACGATTCCCACCAATCCAGCGTCTCCCCAATCGTATTGCCTGTTACCGTAAGCGACTTCTCATCCAAAACGCCAAGTTTGCGCATATGCAGCATAACCTCAGGTACACCGCCAGCAAGGAAAGCTCTCACTGTCGGGTGATGTTCTGGTCCATTAGGAAGAACGCTGACTAATCGTGGGACGCTGCGGTTGACTTCTGCCCAATCAGCGACAGTTGGCAGGGAGAGCCCCGCCGCATGTGCGATTGCAGGAATATGGAGCAGCAAATTCGTTGATCCGCCGAAGGCTGCATGAACGGCCATCGCATTTCGAATGGCATGATCCGTTACAATTTGGCCTGTCGTCAGTCCGCTCTCCGCCATTTTGAGAGCAGCTCTCGCAGATTGCCTTGCCATTTCCTCCCACACCGGCTGTCCTGACGGTGCCAGTGCAGCATGAGGAACGGTCATACCAAGAGCCTCCGCTATCACCTGTGCCGTTCCCGCTGTTCCTAAGAACTGACAGCCTCCACCAGGTGTCGCGCACGCGCGGCAACCGAGATCAGCCGCTTCCTCAAGCGAGAGTTCACCATTCGTATATCTCGCGCCAATCGTTTGAATCTTGCCTGCATCCTCGCCTTGGGTCGGTGGAAGCGTAACGCCGCCTGGAACAATTACGCCAGGAAGTTTACCCATCCCTGCCAGAGCCAACATCATGGATGGTAATCCTTTGTCACAAGTGCCTACCCCCAATACGGCCGAGCGTTGCGGCAAGGAACGGATAAGACGTCTTAATACCATGGCCGCATCATTGCGAAACGGCAGTGAATCGAACATCCCCGTCGTCCCTTGTGAACGGCCATCACAAGGATCGCTCACGAAACCCGCGAAGGGCACGCCACCAAGACCTGTGATTTCCTCCGCTGCGGCTTTCATCATGATTCCAACTTCCCAATGTCCCGTATGATAGCCAAGAGCGATCGGGCGGCCGTCCTCATCTCGAATGCCGCCTTGGGTTCCAAGAATGAGTATTTGCTTTCCCAAAAGCTTCTTCGGATCCCATCCCATGCCAACGTTCTGTGTTAATCCGAATAAATCACCGCTTGGTGAATTACGAAGCATATCCGGGGTAAGCGGCAAGGAGCCGCTTGGTCCTGGAGCATGCGTATAGATGTCAAAATAAGAATCAATATCCTTGCCCATTATCGTTTCGAAGCCTTCATTCATTTCACACCATCCATCCCTTGTGTTGTCGTTATGGCTTAATGAATACGGTTTTGATTGAAGTATAGAATTCAATAGCGGCTTGGCCTTGCTCCCTTGAATGCGAACTGGACTGTTTCATACCCCCGAACGGTGCTTGAAGCTCAACACCGGCTGTCTCTGCATTAATACGGATGAGACCCGCTTCCATATCTTGAACGAACTGCAAAGCGTTTCCGATATTACGGGTATAAATTGATGCGCTAAGACCATAATCCGTATCGTTCGCAATCTCTATCGCTTCTTGAATATCATTCACTTCGATTAGTGTAAGCACAGGCCCGAATATTTCTTCTTGAGCAATCGACATTTTTGAAGTCACTTTATCAAAAATCGCTGGCGTGACATAGAAGCCATCTGATAATGCGCCCTCAGTTGGTCTTGTGCCGCCATACAGCAATACTGCCCCTTCTTCTACACCCTTACTAATGTAAGATAGAACGGTTTCCATTTGTTTTTCATTCGCACATGGGCCTAACCATGTCTGTCCATCCATTCCATCTCCAACCTTCAATTCAGTCACCTTCTGGAGCAGCTTCGACTTGAACTCCTCATAAACATCCTTTACTACGATAACTCGGCTTGTCGCAGTGCACTTCTGGCCAGTAGAACGAAGACCCCCGCTAATTGTCGCTTCAACCGCAAAATCTATGTCTGCATCTGCCGCAATTAGGATCGGATTTTTTCCGCCCATCTCCAGCTGATACTTAGCCCCGCGTGCCAACGCTGCTTGCCCTACCGCTTGCCCTACCGCATTGGAGCCCGTGAAGGTGATTCCGTTAATATCAGCATGTTCCGCAATACCTTGACCAATGACGCTGCCACTGCCTACGATCATATTCAGAACACCGGCTGGTAAGCCTGCATCATGGAAGCATTGCATAACTTTCGCTGCTGTAACCGCTGTTTCCGTTGCTGGCTTCCATACGACCGAGTTCCCATATATTAATGCAGGTGCGATTTTCCAAATAGGAATAGCAACTGGGAAATTCCAAGGGGAGATCACCCCTACCGTTCCGAGCGGTGACCTTGTTGTATACAAGAAAGCATCTGGATCGGAAGAAGGTATAACATCACCAATTTTACGCATGCCTTCTCCTGCATAATAACGCAGAATGGCCACTCCACGTGCCGTCTCGCCCTTCGCCTCGGGTAATGTCTTACCCATTTCCCTTGTCATCGCTTCACCGATTTCATTCATTCTACTTTCCATAATATCGGCTGCTTTGAACAGCAAATTACCCCGCTGTGATCCCGTTAGCTTACGCCAAGCAAGCTTGGCCGCCTTTGCAGCTGCAACAGCATCCTCTAGATCCCGTTTAGTCGAATCTGGGATCATACCTACGACTTCGTTTTTATTTGCTGGACTTATACTTTTCTGCGTTCTGCCGCTCTCGGAGCTTCTCCATTCGCCATTAATGTAGTTGTTATATATGGCGTAATTTATTTTTACCATTTTAATCTTCCTCTCTTTTTTAAATTGCTATTTAGGCCAAAACAGCAGTATTCACTAGTGTTCCAAGGCTGGTGATTTCGATTTCAATGACATCTTCAGGTGCAAGTGTGAACTGATTCGGAGGAACGATACATGTACCCGTGAGGAGGATCGTACCATCGTACACAATATTATCCCTGAGCAGAAAGGAAACGAGTTCCTCCAGCTTGCGTTTAAGCTGTCCCGTGCTTGCTGATTCATCGACTACTTTTTCTCCATCTCTATAAATCCGCAAAGTGATCTGCAACTGGTAGGGATCTTGAATCGTTTCGGCTAATCTTATGATCGGTCCAATTGAGCATGATTGTTTCCAAACCTTGGCTTGCGGAAGATATAACGGATTCTCTCCTTCAATATCGCGGCAGCTCATATCGTTGCCAATAATGTATCCTACAATATGGCCTCGCTTATTTAAAACCAAACCAAGCTCCGGTTCCGGAACCTGCCAATTCGAGTCGCTTCTCAAGCAAACATTATCAAAATGGCCAACCGTCCGAGCTGCTGTGGATTTCATGAACAATTCTGGCCTTTCTGCATCATACACCTTGTCATAGTAGGTGGATGCATTCAGCTTGCCGCCAGTCGCCTCATAATTTCTAGCTTCCTTGCTGCGCGCATAGGTTACACCGGCTGCCCATACTTCAGGGGCAGTTACTGGCATAAGTAATTCAAGACTAGCAAACTCCCTATCCAGCGGCTGATTTGAACGGATCAGATCATTCACGTCTTCAAGTGGTGTTTTTCCTGCCTTCTCGATTCGTTCAAGGAATGATATAAAGTCCGAATCCGCCAATTTGAATACCTTATCCTCGTCAGTTACTGCTGCCAAACATTGCTCTACGCCATCACGATATCGAATAATTCTCATTTTAACCTCTCCTTGTTTTATAATATAAAACGACGTTCTCAAATTATAATATAGATCGACTTGCTTTCATCGCATGTCGATCTAGCATTAACTCAATAGTTATTGCTCAGGAAGCTCATCTTAGAACTGATAACCTAGCTGGCGAGAAATTTCACTCGTTTCCTGCTGAATCAGGTCAATTAAATGTGCCAGTTCTTGATCATCAACGTGTGCTACCATGGTGGATATGCTCATCGCCGCTATCACTTGTCCGTTATGATTGTATATCGGAGCAGCGGCACACCGGACCCCCGACTCATTCTCCTCATTATCAATAGCATAGCCTTGCTTCCTGACTTGCTCCAACTCTTTCAAAAAAGCTTCGGGGTTGTCGATCGTCTTATCCGTAAGCTTAACAAACGTATGTCCTTCCGCAATCTGCACCTGTTCTTTGATAGACCGGAAAGCCGCCAATACCTTACCCACGGCGCTGCTATGCAAAGGTATTCTGCGACCGATACGTGAATAACGAATTGCAGCCTTATGCCCCTCTACTTTATCAATGTATATCCCTTCTTTTCCATCATCCATAATGACCAAATGTGTCGTTTGACCAGTGGCGGCAGACAAAGCCCTAAGATGCGGTCTAGCGATTTCCCGAATATCAAAATGATTGAGAAGCAATTGTCCCTTCTCTACAAACCTCATCCCGAGGCGGTATTTCCCAGTCTGCTCATCCTGTGTAATGTAATCATGAATTTGAAGCGTTTTCAACAATGAATGAACTGTACTTTTGTGCAAATCCATTTCTGAGCTTATTTCAGACAGTTTGTACTCCATATGATGCTCATCGAATAAGTCGATAATTTTCAGTGCTCTATCCAATGCTTGAATGATGGGCATATTTCTTCGCTCGCTCCCCTCCTAGAAGTGGTTTTATATTATAAAACCGTGTTCTAAAATATTGTTGGGTAAATAATAGCAAACTCTAATTGCAATGTCTACCCTCTGTTATCATACAGCGGACCATCTTTTGAAAGCTAAAAACGCGTCACAGCTCAACGAATCTATTTTTGTTTCGATAACAAAAACAAAAATGACGCTCAGGAAAATATTTCTTGGCGTCATCTTTATGTTCTTTGAATTTAAACTCATTTCCATCACGGTTTGATATCTTCCCACCCGCTTCTTGAATAATAATCAAGCCAGCGGCGACGTCCCAAGGATAAAGCCCATCATGCCAAAATCCAGTCAATCTACCCGATGCCACTAAACATAAAGCAAGGCTAGCAGAGCCAATAATACGCACATCTCTAGCTTTATTAAAGCAGCTCCACTATGACGATAACGATAAACCTGTTTATTACTCCCTTGATTATTTGAAAAATAGTGTCTTTAAACTATTTATTAAACGCGAATAAACAAACCTTCGAACAGTCGAGAATCTGAACTCTCTTATTCCCCTGTGTTCCCTTGACTGAAATAGGGTATCTATCTTAGTCAAGGGCGTTATTCGAACGGGTAAGGACCTTAACTATTTAACGAACCGCTGCTCGGCAGAATGTCCGCACTCACGACTCGTTCCCGGCTGGAATATGTTTTCCCTGCTTCCCGCAGTACCAGTAATCCAATGAATAAGGACACGCCGCCTATAATGATCAGCAGTGCTCCGAGCTCCTGACTGTAGGCTGTTAGCGCTCCATCCCGAAACGCCATCCCGCGTATGAGGCGGTTAAGCCAGTTCATCGGCAATACCCATGCAAAAATTTGAAATGGCTCTGGAAAAGCAAGCGGAGTCAGTTGAATTCCAGTTGCAAGAAATGAAGGATACAATACGAAGCTGGTTCGCAAATTGACTTTAGACAAATCTTTGGCAGAATAGCCGATCAACAGCCCCATAAGTGACAATGCAAAGGCATAAACAAGCAATGGGATAATAAAAAGATAAGGCTCCGCTTCAAACCGCATTCCCCCCACCTGCTTCAGCAATCCATAACATAAGAGCAGCGAAAGGGCGGTCATGACCGCGTAAGGTACACTGCGAATCCAAAGCTGCAAGGGCGACTTTCCGTTGGCAAAGAGCTTCCCTTCCTGACGCAAACGAGGCGCAATAGAGCCCGCTGCGCTTGTTGTAATCATGAGAACCACAATATTTACAAAACCAAGCACCATAAAGCCGACATAGCTTGTGGTTGGATTAAACAGCATCCGCTGCTGAAGAGATAACGGAGAAACAACGCCTCTAGCGGTTTCGGCGTCCATCCCTTTTTGAACCAGACGGGACATAGAAAGGGTCATATTTTCCGTTACGATGACTTCCTGAATCGCTGTCCGAATGCCGGTTAACCCTGAGGGCATCGTGTTATCCATTAAAATGCCGATATTCGTTGATATGCCCTGCTGCTGAAGCTGCTGAAGCTGCTTAGGTAGCATGATGACCGCTACAGCCTGCTCATTTGCAAGCAATATTTCCGGGCTCAGGCGGCTCGCGTACACATTTGTAACGTTCATGTAGGGGGAAGCATTTATTTTCGAGATCAGCTGCCGCGAATACGAGCTGTGATCCTCATCAATGACTACAACGGGCGATTCGCTAATTTGGTTATGCGAGAACATTAAACCAAAAAATAGGGCCGCAACTAGTGGGCCAATAAAGATTAAACGCAAATACTTACTGCCCGATACGTACTTCCACTCGTCAATCAGCGATTTCATCAAGTCTCACCTCCGCCGTCATCCCCGGAAGCAAATCAGCATTTGAATCCACAGCTATTCGGACAAGAAACATACTTAAATCTGCTTGCCCCTTCTCACGTGACATGCGCAAGTTCGCAAATTGAGGGGCCGCTGAAATCGAAGTCACAACACCAGTCACCTGTGCGGGATCATCCAAGTATGGAAAATGAATACCAATGTTTTGATCAACCTGAAGCTTTTGGATTTCACTTTCCTGTATATAGAGATCTGTATAATAGCTATTTTTCTGCAAAACCGCCATCGGCGCGCCTTGCTTTACTTGATCCCCCGGCTTAACCGCAATTCTGCTGATCAACCCGTCATCTAGCGCAAACACATCTTCTTCTCCTTCTTCAGCTGATTTAACCTTGAATAACACATCACCGCGTTTTACCCAGTCACCCGCAGCCACACCTACCTCTACAATCGAACCTGGACTCTTCTGATAAAATAGGGTCGTTTGCTCCGCCTCAAGCACACCTTGTTTCCTCATCTCAGCCTGACTGACAGCATCCTTTCCTTTAACAACAAGAAGTGAACCTCCAACGATCAGCGCAACCGCAATCCCAATATAAAAACCTGCTTTTATTTTCATTCCTCAATCTCTCCCATTCTCTATTTGCAGTTAAATCTGCTGCTCTTTTTTTATCTTCATCATTTTTAAGACCGCGTTTTCGGCAGCTTCCATAATTACTTCTCCCAATGTCGGATGGGGGTGAATGGTCAAAGCCAAATCCTCCACGGTTGCTCCCATCTCGATAGCAAGGCCAAGCTCTGATACGAGTGTTGAAGCCTCCACGCCAACGATTTGTGCACCGATCACGATTCCTGAGGATGGGTCCGCCAAAATTTTCACAAACCCTTCAGTCTCCCTCAATGCCAAAGCTCTTCCGTTGATTGCAAAAGAAGCTTTGCCAATTACAATCGGGATGGATTTAGCTTTTGCTTCCGTTTCATTTAAACCAACGCTGGCCAGCTCTGGATGAGAAAAAACGACGAGCGGAATGGCTTTATAATTAACCTCAGAGGCATGACCAGCAATGGCTTCTGCCGCAATTTTCGCTTCGTAAGAAGCCTTGTGGGCGAGTGCCGGACCAGCCGTAATATCTCCAATGGCAAAAATATTTGGAATAACCGTTCTGCACTGTTCGTTTGTCTCAATCAGTCCCCTGCCCGTCACGGGCAAGCCTATGTTCGCAAGCCCTAAATGACCATCTGTATTTGGTTTTCTGCCGATAGTGACTAACACATACTCTGCTGTAATTTCATGTTGCTCCTTATTTTTTAAATACTGCAGTGTAATTGAATCAGCATGCTGAACCACTTTCTGTGCTGTCGCCCCAGTAATCATTTGAATACCATCGGCTTTCAACTGCCGAACCACAGGGATCGCGAGGTCTGCCTCGAAACCCGGCAGTACTTGTTCTCCTCCTTCTAGAATCGATACCTTTGTTCCAAATTTGGCATACATTTGGCCTAGTTCGATTCCGATATAACCGCCGCCAATAACGATCAAACTGGTCGGAACTTCAGGGAGCGATAGCGCTTCTGTGGAAGATAAAATACGTCCTCCAACCGGAAATGCTTGCAGCTCAATTGGACGAGATCCCGTTGCCAATATGGCGTTTCTAAAAGAAATGGTTTGCTCCCGGCCGCTTTGCTGAATAATAGCTGTATGTTCATCAACCAAACTGGCCTCTCCCTCCAAAATGCTCACACCTGCAGTCTTTAATAAATAGCTAACTCCTCCTGCCTGCTTTTTCACAATTCCCTGCTTGAAATGCTGCGCAATTTCAAATGCTGCTGCCGCATCCCCATGATTGAACTGCCTAAGCAAATCATAGCGATGCGATTCTGCAATTAATGCTTTGGATGGAATACAGCCAACATGCGTGCAGACCCCGCCGAGCTGACTGCGTTCCACAATCGCCGTCTTCATTCCAAGCTGTGAAGAACGAAGCGCCGCCACATAACCTCCCGGACCTGATCCAATGACCAACGTTTCTACGGATTCAAGCTTACTCATTTTCTGATCCCTCCTGATGAAACCATTTAAAATATGATGACCGTAATATATTATAACCATCATATTTTAAAATCGTCAACAACCGTATTAAGCCCTTCCGCTAGCTAACCGTTGCTGTATTCACTCAATTGACACCCTATATTATGACGACTATAATATTTTGAAGATAGAATTATGAAGCTGTGGAGTGATTACAATACCGTATCCCAAAGGTCATAAGATGAAAGTGCGGAATAAGATCGTTGAAAGTGCGGCCCAAGCTTTTCGCACGAAGGGTATACTCGATGTAAGTGTTCCGTTCATTATGAAGGGGGCAGGACTTACGCATGGAGGGTTTTATTCACACTTTGACAACAAAGAACAGCTGGTCGCCGAAGCCTGCCGGTATGCTATCAGCGATACCATAGCCATTTTGCAGAATGCTGCTGATCAGGAGAAGCAGAATCCCAAAATCAATAGTGTCATCGATTATTATTTAAGTCCGTATCACCGCGACAAAACAGAGATGGGCTGCATTCTTCCTGCTCTTTCTGGCGAAATTTCCCGTTCTTCCGAAGAGGTCCGGCAGGTATTTACCCACGAACTGGAGCGGATGATTACTTTCATCTCGAATCTAGCGGGAATTGACACAACCAAGGGCAGCGCACTGATCAGTACAATGGTCGGCACTCTTGTTCTTGCACGGTCTGTTCACGATCCAGAACTGAGCGGCACTCTTCTTTCGGCAGGCAAGCAGTATGCCAAAGAGCTGGTTAGGGCCTAATATTGTCCGTGGTATGTCTAATAAATAAAAAAAAGGCGTCACAGAAATAAATCTCTGTAACGCCATTTTTTCAATATTCACATGATTTCTTAAGCAAATCATGTTATCTTTGGGACATTCTCTTCTGTGTGATTGGTGGAGCCTAGTAATTAGAATAATGTTCTTTCTCTGATCTAACCCATTCAATCAAACCATTCCTTGCGGGATAGGTTTCTTCATAATCAGATTTATCCTTCAGAAGCTGGAGTCCCTTTAACGTTAATTTTGCTGGTTTTAGCGAATAGGCGTCGCCCACTCTCAATACTCTTTCTAGGTACCCTTGTTTCTCAAGAAAACGGATCATATTATCGAATTCATAGTTTAATAGGCCATAGTCCTTCCCATTAGGCATAAAATCTTTTCTATGAATTTCCCTAAGGATACTGTATCCGCCTCTCATTCTCACCTCTCCAATCTTATGAGTAATTATTGTATTCTCCCACATATAAATGCCTATCCCATACAACTAAGTAACCAGCTCTAATTCTTTTGCACGCGCAATGGCCTGACTGCGCCGTTTCACGCCTAGTTTTCCGTATAGATGGAATACATAACTTTTCACGGTGCTTTCCTTTAATCCAAAACGATAGGCGATTTCCTTATTCGACAATCCATCGGTTAAAGCATACAAAATCTCTGCTTCACGGTTTGTCAGCAGTTCAACTAACGGCTGCGGCTGTGCAGCATTGGCAGCGATATCTAGAGGACTGTACTCCGAATCGCTACTAGACGCAGACGCACTGCTTTGAATTAGGAATTCCTCTGACGATTTCAAATAAACCATCCGTGCAATCATAAGATCCAGCACTTCCAGCCTCTCCTTCGTAAATACATCGGAGATCAGATTATTCTCAAAATAAAGGACAGATTGCGATGATGTTCCTGGAAAGGAAACCGGCATACAAAGAACAGACTGAGACTTACTGCGAGTGATATAGGGATCAGCTGCGTATGAACTGCGTGAAGCATTTGCAAGCACAACAGAATCACCTGTCTTAACCACATAACGGACAATAGCCTCCGCGTACGAAACCTCTCCATCACTCTCATTCCTAGTGCCAGCCTGATCTGCAATGGTGAAAACCTCTTCATGGCTCTCCAGCACATATCCCTTTTCCGCACCGGAATACCGAAGTGCCGACTCCAGGAATTGGCTCATTACATTACAGTCATCTGCCTTTCTTGACCAATCTGTAATTTGCCGTATAAACGCCTTTTCATCAACGAACATTGGTGTGGTTTCACGGATAGTGCTTACTTGTCCAATTTCCTCAGTGGCAGCCACGCTTTCTGTTTGTAGTTCCGCCATAGCTAATTTCAGCTTGGAATTTGACTCCATCAGTCTTTTTGCTTTAGCAGTTGCCCCCCATCTTGAATAAGCAGCGCAGGCATCTGCAATCAGAACATCCGCTCCGGTAATACTCCCAGCTTCCCTATAGAAGATTGAAGCACGCTCACAAGAAATAGCCTCCATTAGCCCATTTCCTTCTCTTCGAGCTTCTCGGGTCGCTCCCTCAAATCCTTTGGCTGCATTCACTCGGTCACCATCAATACGGTGGAGCTCAGCTGTTATGAGCAAATATGCTGAAGATTCATTCCCGTAATATCCCGTCCATTGTCTCATGCTGCGCAATTGCTTGTTAAGCTTTGCGCGAATGCCCTTTTGCTCATCCACCGCTGCCTCCGCATACATGGCAGCAAGCGTCAGGGAATGGTAAATATGCTGTTTGCGCACTTGCATCCGGGTTTGACGATATGTGTTGAATTTGCCCTTCTCTACCCATTCCAAGGCATCTTGATAGCGTCCGAACAAATAAGCAATTTCTATCTGACTGGTACAAGTATAATAAACCTCATTATTCAGCTTCTCCTCGAATCGATCCTTCAGCACCGGCACTACGACTTCATCGTATCCACCCGCTCCATCCTGCATTTGTGCCACATACCACCTCGCAATGCGAAAGATATTAACTGTGACTTCATCCAAGAGCTGCTGTGAAATTTCTTCATAATTCGAAATCCGTGCAGTAAGTGTATGCAAATCACCCGTATGAGTGGTCGTAGAGGTTAGCATAGCGATACTTACATAGGACAGATTAATCGATTCCATCCCATAGTAAATCGATTGCTCAAAATGCTTGACGCTTGCTTCAGGATTCTGCTGCAGCCCAACAAGCCCCTTAATATAGTGCAGTCTGCTTCGCAAATCCGAGCTTTCAAAGGAGGCTGATAGCTTAAATGCCAAATCTATATATTGAGGTCCCGTATGATAGAAAGAAATTTTAAAAATAATCATGCCATAGCCAGCAAGCATAAAAGCGAACGCTTCGTTGCTTCCATGCTTTAGAGCATAGCGAATGAACCTCGAGAAAAGTACAGCAGACAGTTCAAGGCTTAATGTAAATACAGAAGAAGATATCGCCATGACCAAGTCCGACAAGGCTTTATACTCAGGATTACGATTAATCGGTAAATTCATAATCTCATGCCGCATACTAAATAATACACCTTGCGTCATGATCAATTCCTTTACGATGACAGCTTTAGAGGGCTCACTAGAAAAAATCCAGCCAAATTCCGCCAGCGCCTGCTTTCCAATATGGACAGCAAGCTCGTCATTCTTCAAGTACGAATACATGGCTATGCGTTTCAGGTAAATCTGAGAGCGCTCCACCAAGTCCGTAGTACAGGACATCAATTGTTCGAGCAGAGCTTCTGCCTTGTCTATGCGACGGCACATAAATTCACATTCAGGCAGCTCCAGCATCAGACGATAGGCTAGTGAGCTCGTACTCCTCCAATCATCCCCCGCAAGCTGCAAGCCTTTTTCAAAAAAGTTCAGAGCAGCCGCAAATGCTGTTGCTGCCTTCGATTTCAAACCTGCCTGATAGTTATATTCAGCTAGCTCCATCTTTTCTGCTTCATTTACCAGCTTATCGCTGCCCATATTCAAGTGATACACCATATCATAAATGGAGTGTTCACGCTCTTCTAATGAATGGTCGCGTAACACACGGCCGATGGTCAGATGCAAGCTCGATTTTTCCGCTTCGGTAATAGTCATATAAGCTGCCTGCTGCACACGGTCATGCATAAATGTATAATAACCTTCATCCGCTGCTGCATCATCCATTTCAATTTCTCTACTTAATAAACCCTCTTCCTCTACTAAACGTAAAAGCTGAAGTGTATGAAGCGGAGAGCGACCGCTTACTAAAGCGATCGTAGAGGAATGAAAACGATGACCAATCGCTGCACCTATGGCAAGCAGCTCAATCATATCCGCTGAAAGCATACGAATACGGGTCCCGATTAAATGAAGAATGTCAGGATGTTCCGGTATCTGTGTAACTGCCGCAGCATCCCAATTCCAAATCGCAGCTTCCTCATCATAATAAAGCTTATTCTCACGATACAGGCTGTCTAGAAGACGATGTACGAATAGTGGATTACCGCCTGTTCGATGATATAGCACCTCTGCAAGTGTTCGTACACGAGCCGAATTTTCGTTAAGAACATGCGAAAGGACCTGCCTTACATCCAAATAGGTCAGCGCTTCGAGGGCGATATGCTGTACAGGTATGGATGAGCTTGCATGCTGCAAGTTCAGTGTGTTCTCCATCCATAAGGCTGCTTCACCTTGATTTGCTCCGTTGTCCGAGCAGCCAGAAGCCGTTTCTACTCTTAACGTTCCTATTACTAGTAAGTTTAATCTATTGGGAGCATGGGCAAGCGAACGAAGGACATCCAACGTAGCTGGGTCTGCCCATTGTAGATCGTCTAGAAAAATAAGGAGAGGATGTTCCTTTTCAGCAAATATATTCATAAAAAGAGGAATCAAGCGATGAAACCGAATAGCCGCTTCGGCAGGAGGCAGCGGCTCCACAGACGGAAGTTCGCCAAAAAGCTTAGCTGCTTCTGGCAGCAGCTGTACGATAACAGCTGCTCCTTGACCTAATGCCTCTTCCAACTGTAACTTCAGCTTTGCCATTCGTTCAGGGGACTGGCTGTATATTTGCCGAATCAAGCTCCGCAGAGCCTGCAAGAGCGGCGAGAGAGGAACGTCACGATTCATCAGATCACATTTTCCTCCAATGAACAGACTGCCTTCTTTTCTAGCCAGCACCTGAAACTCTCGAATAAGCGCGGTTTTTCCACTGCCTGCACTTCCGCTAACGAATACGAACGAAGACACGCCGGCTTGCGCCTGTTGCAAAGCCTCGCGGAGCGCCTTTCCCTCCATTTCACGGCCAAAAAGAGTTTTTGGCAGCTGAAACCGACTAGCCTCATCGACACGAGCGATTTCGAAAGGGATGATTTCTCCTTTTTTCTCCATAGAAGAAGCACAGCTTTTCAAATCAAACAGCAATCCAAAAGCACTCTGATAGCGGTCTTCTGGCCTCTTCGACAACAGCTTCATAATTATATTTTCGAGAGAATCCTCCAGCTCCAAACGCACCTCACGCAAAGGCATTGGCACAATCGCAAGATGGGCATGCAGCCATTCTTCCCTATTCTGAGCTTGAAAGGGCAGACGACCTGCGAGCATGTGATAAAATATCATGCCGATTGCATACAAATCGCTTCGTTCGTCAGCTTTACGGTTGATTCTGCCTGTTTGTTCAGGAGATAGGTAGGCGTAATCTGTTATTCTTTCGTCTGTGAGCACAACAGTATTTATTTCCGATTGAATGAGTATCCCTGCTGGATTCAAATGACCGATTAGTAGGTTTTGCTTATGAGCCTTATGTACGGATTCAGTCAGCGCGATCGCTATATGTAAAAAGGAAGGTGTATCCATTTTATTTCCGTTCAGCAATTCCTTTAACTTAACATTATTTACAAGCAACATGTTATCCAGTCCTCCATCTTATCCGTGCAATGCTACTTTTCCAAAACGTTAAAGGCTATTCCACAGTTTATCACTGTTCAGTCAAGTAATGAATAAGAATTACAAATAGGTCTGGTTGCCAATAAAAGAGCCTCAGAGACTAGTCTCTGAGGCTCAATGATAAAGTAATTTTCCCGATTACATTAGGCTCACTATAATAACATTTACAGAATTGGCGGCCAAATTTATTATGGCAGTGTTATTCTCCATTTTTATTTCAGCTTCCATTGGGGTTATTTTCTCATCGTTCTTTTTGTTCACATTCGGAACATGAACAAGTGAAGCATCACCCGTTAATATGACCCATTTACCCGTAGTAGCTGCATTTATCCCTTTAAAATCAAGCTTCACTGCTTTCTCCACACCGTCTGCATTAACCAGCTTCACATACATATGCTTGTCATCTTTGGTAACGGAATGATAGATTTCCCTGTTATAGGCTTCCAGTTTATAATCCAGAACCTTGCTTGTTACTACGCCATCCGTATAGGAACAGATCAAATGCTGGCCATCAGCTCCTCCATAGTTCACTGTAATCGTGTATTCGGTATGATCGGCGAGCTCTTCATAGCAGCTAGCTCTTAAGTTGCCTGCGGCTGTGCTCGAGGAGTAATCCCCTAACGTATAACCCTCGATTCCTTGCTTATACACCTTTACGCCAGTGGCGCTGCCATTATAGCCGATCACATATTCTATGACATCCTTATTGTCGGGTGAAATATCGGTCAAGCCTGCGCCTACATAAAAACCGTCTGTACCGGATATTCGTTCTGCTGCTACCTCAACTTTGTAATTGGTCCATGCTTCATTAAGGATATACAATCCATTCAAGCCGCTGCTCTGCGCTTTTAATACCAAGCCTTTGGCCGAATCAAGCGTATAACCTGCCGAGCCCGGAATGACTTGCCAAGCCGCATTTAATGCCTTCGTAAAATCCTGTTCAAAAAGCACGCTGCCATCCACATTGGACGTTACTTTCACACGCTTCACAACAATATCTGCATTTCCAGCAGCCACTTCAATGCCACCGCGAGGGATGAGCGCAGACCGCTCACCGTTCCGATAAGTCGTAAACGACGTATCTGCTACTTTAGTGCCGATGTATTTTCCGAATAGCTGCTGCACGTAATAGTTCGGTGTATACCATACCGTTTCATCATCAAACCAAATACAATCCGGGGTCCATCGATATGTACCATCTGTCAGAACCTTATTAAACAACGGTGCAGTTGCTGCTAATCGAACGACATCCGAGTTATTCTCAAAGCTGGTCATAATCGCTGCTTCTGCAATTGCCCCAGCCAATGTGTTTTTATCCGTTGAAGCATATTCGCCGACAAATACTTTGGAGGTCTCGGCTTCATTCAGGCTGCCATCATCATTATAAGCTCTGTAATAGTAATTATATCGGTCCGCATTAGCTAACAAATACTCATTCGAACGATAGTAGTGCTCATCCGCAATCGTATCCATGTAATTCTTTTGCTTCTCATACCACGTAACGGTTTCCTCAATGCGCGACAGCCCGTCCGTAAAGCTTATCGTCTCCGAGCCTGCCAAGCTGCCGCTTAAAAACTTCCAGCCCTGCTGATAAGCATCATCATCCGCTTGCGCGCCCACGGTTGAAATAATATGCAGCTCATATCCAGCGTAATGCTGCTCCATATAATCATCAATAGCTGCTTTAAAATATTCAAAGTTCGCAAAAAATTCTGTACCCCAGTTTTCATTGCCGACACCTAAATAACGCAAATCAAACGCCGCTTCGTGGCCCATTTTTTTACGCAAAGCAGCCCATTCGTTATTCTCAAAATCTGTACTAATCGCAAAATCAATTAAGTCTGTAAAGTTTTTTACGTAGTAGTCCCTAAGCTTGCCGCCAGCGGGATTCGCGTAATCCGAACGAGCCTGGCAAAGCACGCCGCAGGCCATAACTGGGAGCGGAGTGGCATTCAGATCTTCAGCCAACTGGAAATATTCCATATAGCCAAGGCCCATCGTCATCATGTAACCCCATACGTTAAAGTTTTCTTTGCGCAGCTCCACATCCCCTATAGATTCCTTCCAATCGTATACGTTTTCCCAAATGTGAGAGCCCTCCGAAATACAGCCGCCTGGAAAACGAAGAAATGTAGGATGCAAATCAACTAGTGCGTTTACTAAGTCTTTTCGCAGTCTATAGTTTGGATTTCCTTTAAAGTTTGCATGAGCCGTCGAGGATCGCTGTTCCTCGCCCGCGCCCCAAACATCCTCCGGCATCAGTGAGACCATATCGATCGAAATTTCGCCGTTAAAGGTTAAAGCCAATTGACCAAACACCGTTGTTAAGCCCGTCAATACAAGAGGGCTGTCCACACCGTACTTTTTCCATATGCCTCCGCCTTCTATTTGAACAACCACTGTGTCGCTGATAGAGACACCCTCTTTATCCAGCAGCTGCAAGGTGATCGTGCCTGCCGCTTCAGCTCTTGCCCAGATCGTAAAGTTGTATTTGGCAGCTTGTCTAATCGCCATTGCACAGTTTTGATTGGAATCCGCAAAACCTCGATTGGATATCGTCGCTCCGCTCGCTACCGTTACATAATGAGCATTCACATCTTTGTCTGTTATTCCGAAAAAGTCATTTAAACCGCCCGTATTTTTCACCGTCATTTGCTTTGTATCGCCCGACCATGCATGCAGAGGCGTGTAGTTTCTTCCTGTTGAAGCACCATGCTCGCCGCACACATGAGAGTAGCTGTCGAACGCAAATGACTCGAAGGAGCGGTTCTGTACGAGCTCCGCGTATATACCGCCATCAGCTGCATTGTTAATATCCTCATAAAATAAGCCGTATAAAACGGGACTGACATCCAATATCTCTTTGCTTCCATCAATAGTCAACGTATACGGTGGTACACCTTGAGGAAGTACAGATACGGTGAAGCTTTTTACAGCGGAGCTTGCTCCTTTACTTACGATGGCTGTCATCGTTACGCCCTTTGCCGACTGCATTTCCTTGTTGACGATTCCCTCATTAGAAATCGTGCCGATATCACTCGATGCCCATGATACGCTCACTTTGCCGCCCATTAGAGAAGAAGGCAGCGCAATATCTTTTGTAATAATGAAGGTTGGGAACGTTAAGTACTTGTCTTTGGCAAGTTCAACAATCTCTTCATCCGTCAACGATTCGCACATCACTTCAATTACTTCATCTTGTGTTAGTCCCGCTTTGTATACACGGAAATCCGAAAGCGAACCGCAAAAATCCACATCTGCATCGTACTGGGACATTCCAATATAGTTGTTGCAGTAATTCTCTTGGTCAGCGAAAGAAGCAAACCATGCACGCAATTTAGCATAGGTACCGCTTGATGTCTGACTGATCGTTCCATCTGCAGCCACCTCGCCATTCACATATACAATCGGTCCTGCACTGCTGGATGTACCGGACTTCGTGCCTGCTACAGACATAGAAATATGCATCCATTCTCCCGCCGCAAAAGTCTTTCCAGGATCTGCGATCAAGTCTTCCCCTGCAAAACAAGCTGCACGCAAATTGCGTGTTAAGAACATATAAGGGCCTGTCTGCCCCTTGCCGAAATCAAAAATTCTTTCCCATACGCTTGAGCCTTTTCCCGCATATACCCAAGTTGAAATGGTAATACCGGTCAAATCACTAACATCCTTCAGGAGATCCACAGGCAGCTTCACATAGGATGTGCCGTTGCGTCCCCCTGAAAGCATGACTGCAGTCTTGCCTCCTACGGTTTGAATGGAAGCACCTGATGCCGACCCGTCATTTCTATTCCCTGAGCTGTCCTTGCCGATATGTTCAGCAAGATCAAACTTGTATTGCGCGATTAAACTATCATTAATAAATTCATTACCGTCATTACGTTTCATGTAAGATCACCCGTCATCTTTATTTTAGAATCAAAAATAACTTAACTATCATATGAATTCATACGAGAAAAGACAGTAAATACACAAATCTATTTCATTTCACAAGAGTATAATAACATAAACATTATTTGATTAATATAATTACTAATTAATATTTTTAATGATTATATCTGTTAAACCTGATGGCTGTAAACCAAAGCACAAAAAGCCTCTTTCAGCGTTAGGAAGAGGCTCTTTCTTCTGTAATCCGATGCAAAAATAAAAGTATTGGCTGAAACTGGGACTAACCTTATAATAACGAATAGAGGTTTCCTCATAGCCTCTTAACACAAGCTAGTATCTTATAAAAATAAGGGGATTTTAATGGCACAATTAGCAAAAAGACCATATTTACCTGCGCTAGACATTTTTAGAGCATTCGGTATTTTAGCGGTCATCATGATTCACGCAACATCAGCGGTCGTAGCTAACTACGATCACAAGGCTACGCTATATCCTCTTTATGTCTTTCTAAACACATTTACCAAATTCGCAGTGCCCGTCTTCATCTTTCTAAGCGGCTTCGTCCTGTTTTACAACTACTACAATAAACCCTTCACAGCAACAGCAATTGGGCAGTTTTACAAAAAACGAATATCTAAAGTATTGATTCCTTTTATATTATTTTCGTTCCTCTATTTCGCCTTTACGAGACTGGCAGCTTACGGATTTAGTGACCTGCAGACCTTTATCGGTTACTTTACAACGACTAAATTTCTCAAAATGCTTATTTTTGGAAAAACCTATGTCCATCTTTATTTTGTCGTTATTATTATTCAATTTTATGCAATATCACCACTAATGCTGTACGCCGTTAATCGGTTTCGAAAATCCAGCCGGCATATCGTCTGGATCGGTTTGCTGGTGCAATGGTTATTTATTTTTATCATTGTCCGGGAATATCATGTGGTTAGCCCCGGCAGCTATGCGTTTACGTATATGCTTTATTTTACAGCAGGTGCATTTATCGGTATTTATTATGAGAAATTCGCTGAATGGGTTAATCTCACAAGAAAAAACGCTACTCCGGCAAAAATTGCAGCATCGCTTGTGCTGTGGGCACTATTCTTATCGTCAAATATGACTATGGTCTACTTTTATTACGAGAAACGGTTAACTGGGCTATCTGTTATAAACACAAGTCTATTAGAACTGATAGATGAGGTGCGTTGCGTTACGGCTGCTATTGTGCTGCTTCAAGTTTCCTTCTGGATTTATACATCATGGAACAAGATGGTCGTCAAAGCTCTTATACATATCGGTGCCACATCCTTTGGCATATATTTGGTCCATCCCTTAATTCTGTATTTATACCGCCAGACGAATGCCAGCGGCTCTCCAATTCTGTTCCATGTTTGGGTGGCCGGCGGCTTCCTGCTCGCACTCGTTATTCCTTGGGCTATCATGGCACTTAGCGCACCATTCAAATGGCACTGGCTGCTGTTTGGTCCGCTTCCAACTAAGAAGAAACAGCCTGCTTCTCCAATACAGCCAAGTATTCAAGGATAATAAAAAAAAGAGCCGTTCGATCGCTTCCAAAGAAAGCGCGGACGGCTCTTCTATTAAATTGCTTCCTTCATTTCCGTTTCTGATTTCGCATCCGCTTTAATCTCCCGCTGCTCATCATTTAGCTCATATAATAATTGCCCGTTTGCATCATAGGCATACACTTTATTCATTCTGGAAGCCGACTGCTCTTTAGTAGAACTGCGAATAGAACGCCCAGCAAGATATACCCCGTCTTTCATAAGCGCATCCTGCTCATATCCATCCCACCATGCAATTTGCACCCTGCTTATATTCGGATCATTCAGTTGACCAACAGCATAATAATGTCGATACTTGCCAAAAGTAGACATACCCATCCGAAAGCTGAGTATGATTTGCGGGTCCAGCTTCATTCCAAATCCACCGTCGCGGAAGCTCCAGAAAAATCCAAGCGAACGTTTCACGAACAATTGATGTTGGAGCTCATGTTTATGATCAACGATTAGCAACAGCTCATAGCCTTGGCCTGTCTTTGATTTTAAGGAAATAGGAGCGTAAGGAGACTCCATCATATCCAGTGCATGCTGTGCTACTTTCTCCACACGAATAGAGCTTTGTGAGAAAAGCGCAGAATAGATGATGGAGCAAGCCAGAAGAATCAATAACCAACGGATCAAGTGTCCGAAAATTATTTTTGTAGTTGTCTGCATTAGTCTGCCTTCCCCCTTTCAAGCGGAATATAAAAGGAAAAGGACTCGCCATAAGCTTCATTAAATACAGTGACGCTTTTCAGATTAGGCGGCACGTTAGTAAACGTAAATTCTCTATTTGATCGATAAAGCCGCCTGGTTGCACTTGAAGATTTATTCTCAAGCGCCTCATTGGCGTCTGTTTTTATTTGAATGGTATTAGGCAGTTGCGGCACCGAAAAAAATCGTTTTGAAGACAAATAAACAACCAGCTTCCCTTCCCCATAAACAACGCCGTCAATACTTATCTCTTTGTTGAAATAGGTTTGCTTATCTGCATCCACCTTATAATAAAAACCTTTCTTCTTAGCCTCGCTCAGCTCAGCATCATGATCAAACAAATCAATTGAAGGAAGTGCAAAAAGCAGCGAAAAACCTCCAATAACAATAAGCAGCACCCACTCTACCCTTCGTATTATTTTTCTCATTTCAACCTCCTTTTGATTAAAATACTATAAGTTGATTACTTTTAATAAGCTACTTTAATTTTTATACTGCATATGCTATTATAAACCTAATTCATACGATTTGAGCTTATAGCAGCCTTAATTATCGTTGGTTACATTTTCCAATATTGTACATGATATAGACGTAAAGGACTATGCTTTAGGTGCAGTTTATTTAAAGCAATCAAGTATCACAACCATATATACTTCAAGGAGGATTAATCATGTCGACATTTTTGGATGAACAAATTTCACTGGGAGAAATAAAGCTTAAGGTAAGCAATCTCGAGCGTTCAATCCTTTTTTATACGGAAGTTGTCGGGCTAAAGGTTTTGCAGCATGATGAAATACATCGTGTTGCAGCGTTCACTGCTGATGGGAAACATTCACTGCTCGTTCTAGAGGAAGTACCGAATGCCGTTGTGCCGCAAAAACGCTCTCATGCTGGTTTGTACCATTTTGCAATTCTGCTGCCGGATCGTCGCTCATTATCGCTTGCACTCCGCAACTTGATCACAAGCGGCATTCATATTGGGCAGGCCGATCACTTGGTAAGCGAGGCGCTTTATATTTCAGATCCGGATCATAACGGTATCGAAATTTACGCGGATCGTCCGCGTGAAGAGTGGAAGCGAGATGCCGAGGGCAATTATGTGATGGCAACAGACCCGCTTGATTGGGAAGATCTGCTTGCTCAGAGTGATGGTTTGGAATGGAGCGGTCTCCCGCAAGGAACCGTTATTGGACATATCCATCTTCACGTAGGCGACCTTAGGAAGTCGCGCGCGTTTTATGAAGGCAAGCTAGGCTTTGATGTTGTTGGCGATTATGCTCAAATGGCTGCTGTATTCGTCTCGGCTGGCGGATACCATCACCATATCGGCATGAACATTTGGGCAGGCGCAGGTGCTGCCTTGCCATCTGCCAATACGGTTGGCTTATCTTATTATACGATTGTTTTCCCAACTGCAACATCTCGTGAAGCTTGGCTCGAGCATCTGCGCAGCGACGGTGTTGAAGCTGCAGAGCAAGGAAACGCGTTCGTTGTACATGACGCTTCCGGCATTGCTATTCACGCGACTGTAAAATCGGATTAATTGTTTATTCTAGTGAGCAGAGCTGATTCAAATAACAAAGACGGACTAGGACATCAAATCATGTCCTAGACTGCCTTTGGTTTGTTCACCCCTAAACTATCTTTTCACTAGGCGATTCATGAATCGTTCAGTATCTTTTTTAAATCCATACTGTTCATACAATTCATGAGCATCATGCGTTCGCAGTATGCCCCCAATCCCTTCGAATTCTTTGGTAATGAATTCAACTAACTTCTTTCCGAGCCCTCTGCCTCTGTATTCTTCGTCAATAAAAACATCACACAAATAATAAATCGTTGCCCAATCCGTTACAATTCGAGCGAATCCAACCTGCCTTTTATTATCGTAGATGCCAAAACAAACTGAATTTTGAATGGATTTATGAATCGTTTCCGCTGGCCTTTGGTTTGCCCAATAACTCCTTGATAAAAATTTGCAAACGGAATCCATATCAATAAGTGACTTGTCATCACTAATTAGAAACTCTTTATATAGATGGTTCAAGTTGATACCCTCGTTTCATATTGTATTTTTATACATATAAATTAATATATATTCAGAATAATTTTATTTATATTTCTTGTCAATACAATGCAGGTTAACAGCTTCTTCTGTAACCAGTCCATACCATCAACAAAGAAAAGAGGAACTGCATACCTGCAGTTCCTCAAATCGCACAAGAATTGAATTAGTCCATCGGAATGACCTTATCAAAAAATTCGACAGCTTTTATTTCTTTATCATTAATAATAGGGGTAAATGGCTTCACAATCGTTATGGTGTTAGTTATAAGATCCCCTGAGGACATCCCCTTAAAAACAGCCGTTGTCTCCGATGTTCCATCTTTGTAATGTATGGTGATCGGATAATGATCCGCATACTCGTTTAACCCTATTTCCCGCGAGGAGCGGCTCGCTGCCTCAGAAATCTCTTTGGTATGCGCACTGTCTACTTTTATTGTAACGGAAATGGGCGAGATAGAAATGGATGATAGTTTTGCATCGTAGTTATATAATAGTATGTCCTGATCAATCTGATACGTTGTTGACATATCCTTATAGTCCAAATTGAATTTGATTTTCCATGAACCTGGATTTACTTTTTCAAATATATCGGGATAAACATCTGCCGCCTCTAAATGACTAAGCATCAAAGTAACAGGACTTCCTGCGATTGTTCTATTCTTCGTTAAATAACTCATCATTAGACTGATTTTATTATCGCTTGGATTCTCATCGTCCAATAAGGTGTAACCGGTAGAGGAGCTATTGGTACTCATATGGTCAAAACTTAAATGTGTCTCAAAACGATACCTTTTGGCATCTAGAACGGTACCTTCCGGCGCGGTGAAGTCCAAAAGAACATATATCAAATTGCTGTCTCCGATAATCTGTTTAACTTCAATTGTTCCATTCTCGTTTACCGCTTTTTTGTTGACCAATTGAGCGCCGTTTTCCAAATACAGCTCCTGTTCGTCATTCAACGGGTTTAGAAAGTTCAAAAATTTCATATCGAGGCCCATATAGCTTGCTGCAAAAGCAGTTGTCGTTAGCAAACAGATCATAACCGCTGATGCCAGCATCGCAGATCTTACATGTCTCCATGATGTTGGTATTCTTTTGTCCACGGTTTCCGATTCAATTTTTACAATTATGTCATGTAATAGCTTGTCCTTATGTTCCTTCTTAGGCTTTATGGTTTCAAACATGCCCTTGAACTGGTTTTCCGTCAACATATATCCCTCCCAAATCAGCCTTCAGGCGTGTTCGTCCTTTTGATAATTGTGTTTGCAGCGTACTCTCTTTTCGATCTAATAGCTTTGATATTTCTTTTACAGAATAATCCTCCACATAGTAGAGGTATAACACCGTTCTGTATTTTTCAGGAAGCCGCAGCAATTTCTCGAGTATATCCCTCTGCTGCTCATTGTTTTCCCAGTATGTTTTTTCCGGCAAAACGTCTACATCAACCCGGCGAGATCTCCACCAGCTTTTTAATATGTCTTTACAGGTATTTTTGGTCGTCACAATAAGCCATGCTTTTTCATGCTCGCCGTCATTAAAGGTTTTGTTGTGCTTGAATAGCTTTAAAAATACAGACTGAACAGCGTCATCCGCATCCATCGTATTTTTCAATAGGATGAAACATAATCTGTACACCATATCGATATTCCGCTCATACATTTCAGAAAACTCACTATGGGTACGACTTAAAGATTTGTTGTCCATTTATTCACCTCCTATATAAAACACGAACGACCATTCAAAAATATCTTATAAGAACTTTTTTTATATGGCTTCATGAAATAAGAGCAGCCTGCCATGCGGCAAACTGCTCCTTGTTCTTTATTTTATTAGAATTCAATCCATATTGGCAGTATTAAAAAAATGATTGTAACTACAACGCTTATAGCAAGCAGGAGTTCACCAATTCTTTTGCTGACGACTGCTCCAAAATCATGAATATTTCTTTTCGAAACTAATATTGTCGCTAACCAAAACGGCATGGAAGCTAAAAAGGGATAGTTGAAACCATCTGTGCCGTTTGAATATACTGCTAATCCGATTAGGTTAAAGAGAGAGTGAGTTAAAATAAAACCATTCCCAAAATTATAATTTATTAAAAACCCCGAAAATAAAAAAAGTATAGAAAGTGATCCATAACCAAAAGGTTTTCTAACTGCCAAAATAGATCAACTCCTCCGCAGATACAATATCCATATTGTACCATATGAATTTATGTGATGATATCTATTCTGGGAGGTTGCCTGAGCTAACAGGTCAATTAATTCAGCATTTTGTAATAGAAAATCGTTGCATCTAATTTACCGTCTGCCGATCGTGCATAGCCAGGAATGCGTCCGGCTTCAATGTACTCTAATGAAGTATACAGGATATTCGAAGGATCATCCTCCCTCGTATCGAGAACTAACAATGTTCTGCCTTCGTGCCTTGCTCGTTCCTCTGCCTTTTGCATGAGTAAACGGCCTATTCCTCTAAGACGATAGTTTGGATGGGTCATTAATTTTGCAATTTCCCCTCTATGTCCGCCATTTTGCTTCGTACATAGATGCAGCTGCACGCTCCCAACGATTCGATCATCGATTTTGGCAACGTATAAAATCACCTCTGGACTTAACACAGCCTCCCAGTACATTACAGCATCAGAAAACTTCATTGGGGGTAAAAAGCCAATTGACGCACCATCTTCAACGACCTGCACCAACAGATCCGCCAGCCCGCTAACATGCTCTTCAATGGATTGTATTTGTTCAATCATCACATCACCAGCCATTCAAATCTCCTCCAAACCATGAGTATAGTTTAATAGTAATGATCGAAGTATAATTTGTATAACGAATTTATTTGATTATAATGATTCATATTTCAAATTAGTTGAGGTGCAGCTATGGATATTCCACAGTTAGAGGCTTTCTTATCCGTGTGCAAAATTCGCAATTTCACAAGGGCTGCAGAGTATTTGCATATCTCACAATCTGCTGTTACAGCAAGAATAAAAGCGCTGGAACAGTCCGTCGGAAAACCGCTGTTTCTACGTGATAATCGGAATGTAAGCTTAACGCAGGCAGGCATCCATTTCCTTCCTTATGCAGAGAGGATGCTGCTGCTGTTTGAAGAAAGCAAGGTGACGTTATCCGAAGGATTAGAAAACTATATCGTCATGAGCGGACCTGGCTCTGTTTGGCATTACTATTATTTGCAGCACATTGTTTCATTTAGGCAAGCACACCCGAAGGTGGCTATTAAATTTCTGAGCTACATCGATTCCAGCTACATGATTCGAGATCTTTTACTCGATGGCGTTGTACAAGTAGCTATTCGATACGACCCTCTTGATCGCCCTAATGTTACTAAACATTTCCTATTTGAGGACGAAATTATTCTTGTTTCTTCTCAAAATAGTTCTAACTTGTTTACGAAAACAGACTTCTTCTCGGGACAATATTGTCACATCGAGTGGGGATATCCGTTTCCAGATTGGTTTCGCTCGATCGTTGGGGATGGTTATCTGCCTACTTTTGAAAAGGACCACTCCACCATAATGCTCACATTGCTTTTGCAAGGAGCAGGATTTGGCTTCCTTCCCCGATCTATTGCGCAGCCTTTTCTAGATGATTACCGTTTATATGAACTGCGCTGCGAATTGCCTTTTCCAGTTACGAGGGCCTATGCACTCTATCTAACAGACAATCACGACCATCCAAGCGTAAAACTAGCCTTGCAATTGCTCAATATTCCTCTAGCTTCGGCAGGAAATTCAACACGCTGATCGTTTTCAAAATCTCCAAACCATTCCAGCCTCCGCCTTAAGACTGAGTCCGAAGCATGCTTAAGACGGTACTCTCATAAAATGGATACGGTTAAAATTATTGTAGCAGATCAATCAAATCGGAAACCTTACATTACAAAAACAAAGCGTATGCTTTCGAAGTGAGTTTTTGCTCCACAAAAACGAAGCTTATGCTTTCGAAGTGAGTTTTGCTTCACAAAAACAAAGCGTATGCTTTCGAAGTAAGTTTTTGCTTCACAAAAACGAAGCTTATGCTTTCGAAGTAAGTTTTTGCTTCACAAAAACTAAAGGAGGTTACATAATGCCCGTATTAGAAGTGCGTAATTTACAAAAGAGCTTTGGATCAGTCAGCGCTGTAGCCGGCATTAGCTTCACCGTCGAGGCTGGAGAAGTGTTCACCATCATCGGTCCAAACGGCGCAGGAAAAACGACTACGCTTGAAATGATTGAAGGGCTGCAAAATCCTGATTCCGGCCAAATCGAATTTGGTCCTCTAAATTGGACGAAAAACAGTGAACAAATCAAGGTGTCCATCGGTGTTCAGCCTCAGTCCAGCGCTTTGTTCGATTTATTGACGGTAGAAGAAAATTTAGATTTGTTCGCTACCTTTTATCCAAAATCCCGGCCAGCAGCAGAAGTGCTCGAAATGATTAATCTCACTGATCAGCGCAGCAAGCAGGTTAGGAAGCTCTCCGGCGGACAGAAACAACGGCTTGCCATCGGACTCGCCATGATTAATGACCCTACGATCATTTTTTTAGATGAGCCTACAACAGGACTTGATCCGCAGGCAAGACGAAATATATGGGACATTATTCTTAAGCTGAAGGAGCTAGGCAAAACAACCATCCTTACTACCCATTACATGGAAGAGGCCGAAAAGCTGAGTGACCGTGTATGCATTGTAGATCAAGGGAAAATCGTCACCTTAGACACTCCAGCTGCTTTAATTGATCGGCTCACGAAGGAACGAGAGGTCAGGCTTACCTTTATTGATGGCGCTGAGGCAGCTCTTGAGACTGAGAAAGTCGCTACACTCCACCATGCTGTCGTCCGAACGAATCGCGAAGGCGCTTCGCTCCAGCTATGGACGACCCAGCCTGAAGAAACATTGTATGAGCTGTTTGGATTTACAAAGGATCGCGGCTTCCGCGTCGAGCAAATCTCTATTCGTGAAATGAGCCTGGAAGATGTATTCATTGCCTTCACCGGCAAGGAATGGAGGGATTAAGTTAAATGAACAGCACCAAACAATTTTCCAAAATGTTTAGCGCCCAGGTCAAAATGATGTTTCGCGAAAAACAAGTATGGTTTTGGAACATTTTTTTTCCGATAATTTTAATGGTATTGTTTATGGTCATTTTTGGCGGAGGCTCACCCGATAGCTTTAAAGCTACAATTGCCGTTGTTGATTCACAGCCGAATGCCAATTCGAGCATGCTGCTTGAGCAGCTGCGCCAAATCCCGGTATTCGAGTTCAAAGAAGAGCAGCCGATCACGAAGGAAGCCGGCAATACGCTCATTGAGAAACAAGATATTGATGCACTCATTATTTTGCCTGAATCCGACAGCTCCACCACAATGCAGCTCGTTGTAAACAAAGCCAATGAGCAAGGCGCTACCACCCAGGCTATTGCCGGCATTTTGGATCAATTTATTCAACAGACGAATTGGACCGTTGCCAAAGCTACGCCAACATTCAGCTTAACTAGACAATCCATTTCGCAAGGCTCCGAGGATTTGAATTATGCGGACTTCCTGCTAACTGGCATGATCGGTCTAACACTCGCGCAGGGCGGCCTGTTCGGCATGGTCAGTCTAGTTGAGATGCGCAGAAAGGGACTGATGAAACGGCTTCGCATGACGCCAGCAAAAATGGGCCTTTACGGTCTGGCAGGCGTAATTGTAAAGCTGTTGCTCGGCGTTTTTCAAATCATTATTTTAACATTGATTGGCGTATTCGGTTTTGGCGCAAATCTTCATATTAATGTATTAAGCTTAGTTATTGCTTTCTTTGCAGGCGCACTCGTATTTAATGCGATGGGTTATTTATTCTCTTCCTTCAGTAAGTCTATAGAAGCTTATATGGGGATGTCCAACATTGCCAGCATGCTCATGATGTTTCTTAGCGGTGTATTTATCCCACTCGAAATCATGCCAAACTGGCTGCAGCCGATTGCACAAATTTTGCCGCTTACTTACTTCGTGGAGGGCATGCGGGATGGTCTCATCTACAATTCCGGGATCGTTTCAACCTCATTCTGGATCGGTATTGGCATTATGGTCACATGGGGTGTTGTATCCTTCTTAATCGGCTCCCAAGTGTATAAATCGAAATCAGCTGTTGAAGCAGCCTAGTCGTAATCATAAGCTGAAAAATAGGGCTGTCACAAAAGTAGATCATCCTACTGAAGTGACAGCCCTATTTTACGATAACCGGATCTATACTTTGCAAGCAGAGTGCTTCAATTGCGATTTCTCGATCTGAATCGTTGAATGTTCAATTTGGAACCTGTCGGCCAGATGTTGAATCGCTTCCTGAAGAATGACTTGGCAATCCTTCTCATCCTCAACAATAAGATGGCAGCTTAAGGAGTCTATTCCCGAAGTTATTGTCCAAATATGAAGATCGTGAACGTCTTTGACACCTTGAATGTCTAGCAGTGCTTCTTTAACCTGCTCAGCATTCACATGAGCTGGCGTTCCCTCCATCAGAATATGAACGGTTGATTTAATCACTCCCCATGCGCTTCGCAAAATAAGAAGAGCAACGACTACACTAATGATTGGATCAGCGATATACCACGAAAATGAATACATCAAAATGCCGGCAATGATCGCGCCTACCGAACCAATGGCATCTCCGATGACATGAAGATATGCACTCCGAACATTTAGATTGTCCTTCACATCCGCCTTCCGCATAAGAAACCATGCACTTGCTATATTAGCCAGCAAACCGATACCAGCTATAATCATCATCGACCCGCTCGCGACGGTCGGCGGTTCACCGAACCGCTTGATTGCCTCCGCAATGATAAACGCGGCGATAACGAACAGTGTAATGCCATTAAACAAGGCTGCCAATATTTCAAAACGATGAAATCCATAAGTGCGGTTAGAAGAAGCTGGACGCACGGCAATCCACATTGCTGCCAAGCTTAACGCCAGTGCCGCTGTGTCGCTCAGCATATGCCCTGAATCAGACAATAGCGCCAACGAGTTCGTCACAAGTCCCCCTACAAATTCCAGAACCATAATACCTGCTGTAATAATAAGTGCGATCAGCAGTCCCGCTTTGTTATTCGGAGCATGAGAATGTCCATGATGACCATGACCATGCGAGTGACCATGGTGGTGACCGTGATGGCTGTGATTCCCATGCGAATGTTTAGCTGCGTTCTGTTCATGGTTATGGTCGCATGCTCCATCTCCATGATCATGTTGATGGTTTTCCGCAATGGCTGCTGTTTTTAAATTTTCCCCTAGTTTCTCGCTTTGTGATCCGTTCATAGTTCTCTCCCCCAATCCATTCCAACAGACTCTATTAGTTTGCTTCTAAACCAACTATTTCATGAATGCAATCGAATTTCTATAACATATGAATACATGCTCATATGTTATTAAATTTATTATATGTAATTTATGCTAATGTTGCAACAACTTTTACGCACAAAAAAAGAGGCGCATCAATGCACCTCCATTTCTATCGGATTCCGTTGATCTAACGAATATCGAAGCAGCTTAGCCTTTCAGCGGCTCTACTGCTTCAACCAGCTTTTCTTCCAGCTCCAATGTATAAGCAGTCCGCTGCTCATCGTTCCACTGAAGACGATTCGCCATCGCGGCTATGACCTGTGTTTTCCACTGCTGAACATATCCGATTCGGAAAAACAAATCACCCGTGCGGCGAATAAAGAAATCGGTTGGCTTCACTGTCATTTCCGCCTCTATGGCGTAACGAAGCTGAACCGCTAGTATGAGCGGCAATTCAAAGGTTTCCGCCCAAGCGCCTGTGCTTTGCGCCAGTGAGAACAGCTGATCCACGTTTGAGCCATAACGCTGCGCCAGAAAAGCAGACTCTTCCTTGCTGAAGCCATAATGTGCTCCCTCTGCTGATTTCTTCTGAACAAAAGGCTCAAAACCTTTTGAACCGCCTAAGTCCCCGCCTGACATCGTAATCGTCTTGGTTTCGCTTTTGGCAAAAGCTTTGCTGCCGCCCTCCTGCCCGAGCAGTTCAACTACTTTATCTACAACGGTTTCAGCCATCTTGCGATAACCCGTCAACTTGCCGCCCGCAATCGAAATCAGTCCGGAATCCGATACAAAAATCTCATCACGACGCGATATTTCCGAAGGCGATTTTCCTTCTTGCTGTATAAGCGGGCGAAGGCCTGCCCAGCTTGATTCCACATCTGCTTCTACAAGCTTCAGATCTGGGAACATAAAGTTAACAGCTTGCAGCAAATAAGTGCGATCCTCCAGCGTCATCACTGGATTGACGGCATTGCCCTTGTAGTTGGTATCCGTCGTACCGAAGTACGTTTTTCCCGCGCGCGGAATCGCGAATACCATGCGGCCATCCGGCGTATCGAAGTAGACGGCTTGGCGCAATGGGAAACGACTCTGGTCGAAGACCACATGAACGCCTTTTGTCAGACGGAGCGTTTTCCCCTTCTTCGATCCATCAATTTCGCGAATATCATCGACCCAAGGGCCCGTAGCATTAATGACTTTTGTTGCCTTCAACTCGTATTCAGCGCCGTTAATCATATCTTTAACCAACGTGCCTGTTATTTTACCGTCTTTGCCATAACGAAGCGTCTCTACCTTCGCATAGTTCACCGACAATGCGCCGGTTTCTACCGCTTTCTTCATCACTTCTATCGTCAGCCGTGCATCATCGGTACGGTATTCTACATAATAACCGCTGCCCTTTAAGCCATCCCGCTTCAAAAGAGGTTCCTTAAACAGCGTGTCCTCTACGTTCAGCATCATCCGGCGCTCTTTTCGTTTGACGCCAGCTAGAAAATCGTAAACGCGCAAACCAATCGATGTTGAGAATTTACCGAAGGTGCCGCCCTTATAAAGCGGAAGCAGCATCCATTCCGGTGTCGTAACATGCGGCCCGTTCTCATATACGATTGCCCGCTCCTTGCCAACCTCGGCTACGACACCAATCTCTAGCTGCTTCAAGTAACGCAAACCGCCATGGACCAGCTTCGTCGAACGGCTAGAGGTCCCAGCTGCAAAATCCTGCATCTCCACTAAAGCCACTTTCATACCGCGCGCAGCAGCATCAAGCGCAATGCCCGCTCCAGTAATTCCTCCACCTATGACGAGTACATCCAGCTGTGATTGCTGCATCTGCTTCAGTACTTGCTCACGATTTTGGGCGGCAAATATTTCTCTATTATGAATGGTCATCATTATTTCCTCCCGATTGTCTATTTATTATTGTTCTGCCATTTACAGTTCATTACTCATGAATGAATCTAAATAAACAAAAAAACCACTCAAACCGCTCCCCAATCCCTAAAAAGGGTGTAGAAGCGGTTCTCGTGGTTTCTCCAGATCTCCAACCGTTATTAACTTGCCATTAGTATAGCATAATTATTGCGCGAAAGCCATGGCCGCTCGGACTGCACGATGCCATCCGCTGTATAAATCGGCACGGGTCTCCTCTTCCATAGCAGGCTTAAATACTTTATCTACCTGTCTCAGCTTAGCCAGCTCCTCGCGGTTTTGCCAGAAGCCTACCGCAAGTCCGGCTAAATATGCAGCTCCAAGTGCTGTAGATTCATTTACTACTGGACGCTCCACGGGAACGCCAAGCAGATCACTTTGGAATTGCATAAGCATGTTGTTGGCAACGGCTCCGCCGTCTACACAAAGCGACTCCAGCGGCAAACCTGATTCCTCCTCCATAACGGAGAGAACATCTTTGGTCTGGTAAGCCAGCGACTCTAATACAGCACGGACAAAATGTGCCTTGGATGTCCCCCGCGTGAGTCCAAATACGGCTCCTCTAACATCGCTATTCCAATACGGCGTACCGAGTCCAACAAATGCCGGCACGACATAAACGCCGTCCGAGGACTCCACCTGCTCCGCCAGAGCTTCCGTCTCGGAAGCCGATTCAATAAGCTCTAGACCATCTCTAAGCCACTGAATCGCAGCACCTGCCACAAATACGCTCCCTTCAAGCGCATACTCCAGCTTGCCATCAACCTCCCACGCAATCGTGGTGAGCAGCCCCTTCTCGGAGACGATTGCTTTGGTGCCCGTATTCATTAACATGAAGCATCCCGTACCATATGTGTTTTTTGTATTTCCTTCTGCATAAGCATTTTGACCAAACAAAGCTGCTTGCTGATCACCAGCTGCTCCTGCAACAGGAATTTTGCGTCCGACTATTTCATCAACCACATGTCCGTAAACTTCAGAGGAAGATCGAACCTCCGGCAGCATCGCTTTAGGAATGTTCAAAATATGCAGAAGCTCATCGTCCCAGCTCCGCTCATGGATGTTGAACATAAGTGTTCTAGAAGCATTCGAAACATCTGTTACATGCACTTGTCCGCCGGTTAAATTCCAGATCAGCCATGTATCGATCGTGCCAAAGAGCAGCTCGCCTTTCTCAGCACGCTCGCGTGCGCCCTCCACATGCTCAAGCAGCCAGCTCACCTTCGTGCCTGAGAAATAAGCATCAATGAGCAGTCCCGTCTTCTCATGAAACTGTTGCTCATAGCCGCTTTTCTTAAGACCATCACTAATTTCCGCCGTTTGGCGGGATTGCCATACGATCGCGTTATGAATCGGTTGACCCGTCGTTTTGTCCCAGACAACGGTTGTTTCCCGTTGATTCGTAATTCCGATTCCAGCAATTTGCTCAGCGGTAATGCCTGTTTTGGCCAGCAGCTCTGCCATTACCTTTTTCGTCGACTGCCATATAAACCTAGCATCTGCTTCTACCCATCCTGCATGCGGGTAAGACAGCGGAAGCTCTTCTCTTGCTATATCTACAATGGTTCCACTCTTATCCACGAGCAGCGCGCGCGTGCTGGTTGTGCCCTGATCGAGCGATAACATATACGTTTCCACTTGAACCCCTCCTTCACTTTTCAGCTTCCTCTTATTTTCCTAGCTTCCACAGCTCTTTCCGTGATGTCGTTATCGCCGAAGCTCCCGCTTCAAGCGCCTGGCTGACATGCGCCTCCGTACGAATTAGTCCTCCCGCTATAATGGGAATGCCGCTCCGCTGCTTCACTTCACTTATAATATCCGGTATAACACCCGGCAGTACCTCAATGAAATCAGGACGATTTTTGTCCAGCACCGTATAACTTCTCTCCAAAGCATCCGAATCAATAAGAAATAATCGCTGAATGGCAATCAGTCCATTCTGCTTCGTACGACCAATAACGCTGGATCGCGTCGAGATAATACCTGCTGGCCTAATAGACTGGCAAAGAAACTCTGCCGCGTATTCATCGTTTTTCAAGCCATCGATCAAATCGGCATGCAGCAGTACCTTTTTGTTATGCTGACTCGCCAGATCAACGATATGCTTTAACTGCCCCAAATGCCCACCAAGGAGCACCATGTATGAAAAAGGCGAGGCAAGCACCGCTTCCACATCCTTCAGCTTATGCACTGCCGGCAATACGTTTTGCCCGTTTAGCAACATCGACATCTTGCCACCTCCGCTCGAATGCCTGGATTGTACTCGTCTTAGCGGCTGCTTTATTCAGCGCTTCACTCGTTTAATGCTGCTCTCACGTTCCTGCAGCTTGGTCGGCAATACGATCTTTTTCGCAATATCCCGCTTTGAAGCCAGACGATCAGCAAGCAGCTCAACAGCCGTCTCGCCCATATACTCCATATGCACCTTAACCGTCGTAAGCGGCGGCTGCAAAAAGGCTGAAATAGCGATATCATTGTAACCGACAATTGAAATATCTTCTGGCACCCGAAGCTTCGCTTCATGCAGTGCTCGGAGGGCGCCGACGGCCATAGAATCATTTTCGATAAAAAAAGCGGTTGGCACTTTATTCGCTTTTATCGCTTGCTGCATCAGCTTATAACCGTCTTCGGAATACAAATGCTCTCCCGTATAAACAAGTTCTGCATCGTACAATCCTTTATCAGTCATTCGTTCTATAAATACATGCTCACGCTCATCACGCACACGCTTATTATTTACTAAGTTATGCCCGCCAATATAACCGATTTCTGTGTGGCCAAGGCGAGTTAGATAATCAATCACTTCTGAAACCGACTTTCCGATATCAATAACAACAGAATCAAATCGATTGTCATCTGGAGATGAATCAACAAATACGATAGGCTCCAACCCCTCTGGAAAACGGTTCAGATCCTCTTTCTCGAAGCGCCCGATTGCGATGATGCCATCAAACGAATCGCCTCGCCAATCTTTCTCGTCAGAGTGGACTTGCATAAACAATTTTACCAAATCCATATTTCTATGGAAGCATTCTCGCTCAATGCCTAGCCGAATGGCCATGTAATAAGGATCAAGCATTTCCTCTTGATCAGAATACCAGTTCACAAGACCAACCCGGTAACGCTCTTTAAGCCCGGCGCCATTACGTTGACGAAGCGTCTTGTAATTCAATTGCTGCGCGATTTCAAATATACGTTTGCGTGTCACGTCTGCAACCGATATGGCTGGATCATAATTAAGCACCCGCGACACGGTCGCAATTGAAACCTTTGCTTTTTGTGCAATCTCTTTAATTGTAGCCATATTACCTTTCCTTCCTGCTAACCCGTGACGATAAGTAAAATTATACTTTAATTTTACTAAAAATCAATAAAATCCATTTGAATAAAACAAAAGCTGCTCCCCATGGTTGCTAACCGTGAAGAGCAGCTTTGTTTGATGTATTATTCATGCTTCAAATGCTGAAGCGTCAGCATAAAGACTTGTTCTACATGATCGTCATCGAGCGAATAAAAGACGGTTTTCCCGACCTTCCTGCGCTTGACGATACGCATGTTACGCAGCAGCCGAAGCTGATGAGAAACCGCCGATTGCCCCATGGAGAGCACCTCAGTCAAATCATGAACGCAAAGTTCAGACTGCACTAACGCATGGATAATCTTCACTCGCGTGGGATCGCCAAGCGCCTTGAACAAATCAGCCAACTGAGCAGCTGTTGTTTCATTAATCATTTTGCTTCTAACATTCTCTATGTTTACCTCAGAGCCTGCGCACGAATCATCACATGCTGCGACAACTTGATTATCCATCATCATCCCACCAACCCTATTCATCCTAAAGCACATTATAACATGTTTCGGTTGATGGGGTGAATTTGAAATACCTGCTTGCAGCTTGCACAGATCTACCAAGCAAATCGATAGCTGCCAGACCCTGCTTGTATCGTAACGCCTGCATCGGTCTCAGCTGCTGATTTTATTCCCGCACTCTCGGCTAGCAACCCGCCACTCTCCGTTACATTCGTTCCCGATTCCGCACCTGGCAAACGAATTTCCGCGGTGGTATTCGAAGGAATCGTCACATCAAGCGTGAAGTGCCCCTCTTCCGATTTGGACCATTTTGAGCTAACTGAGCCATATACCGTCTCAATCTTCCCTTCCGCCCACGTCAGCCCTTCGCCCGGAAGCGGTGCGATGACGATTCGTTTATAGCCAGGAGCATCTTCCACTGTTTGAATGCCCGCTACCGTCCGGTACATCCAATCGCCAATCGCTCCGTAAGCATAATGGTTAAATGAGTTCATATCCTTGCTCCAGAAGCTTCCGTCTTCCTTGATACCGTCCCAATGCTCCCAAATCGTCGTAGCGCCTTTGGTCACAGGGTACAGCCAGGATGGATAGGTTTGCTGAAGAAGCAGCCTATATGCCACATCGTTTTTACCAAAAGCACTAAGCACATGGTTCAAGTATGGAGTACCGACAAAACCTGTCGTCAGATGGTCTTTGCTTTGCTCAATCAGCTCTGTCAGCTTGGCAATAGCGCGTTTCTCTGCAGCTTCATCCAAGAGTCCAAACATCAAGGCTAACACTTGAGCTGTTTGCGTCGGAACAGCCAGCCGTCCAGCACCTGTTACAAACTCTTCTCTAAGCGCTGCTACAATATTGTCGTATAGTTCCGAGTATCTCTTCGCATCTGTATCCTTGTTGAGCACAGCTGCCGTCTTCTGAACGATGGATACCGAGTAGGCATAAAAGGCTGTCGCGATAAAATCCCGATCCGTTGCCCCTACATAATCGCCTGACTTGGCATCAAGTCCAAGCCAATCCCCGAAGTGAAAACCTGTATTCCATAAAAACTCATTTTCGCCTTGGCTCTGAATATACGATACCCACGCCTGCATGCTGTCATATTGCTCTTCTAATATCCGTTTGTCTCCGTAACAAATATATAACGTCCAAGGGCAAATCACTGCTGCATCCCCCCATGCTGCCGAGGACATGTCATTCTCGCCCAGCACCTGAGGAACCACGAATGGAACGCCGCCGTCTTCTGCTTGATCCGCTTCTACATCACGCAGCCACTTCGTGAAAAAAGGAGCGACGTTTGATAAATAGGATGCCGTTTGAATGAACATTTGCGCATCGCCGGTCCAGCCGAGACGCTCATCCCGCTGTGGGCAGTCGGTCGGTACGTCAAGGAAATTCCCCTTGAGGCCCCATTTGATATTATGCTGAAGCTGATTGACAAGCGGTTCAGAGCACTGAAACTCACCGGTTTCCTCCATATCCGAATGCAGCACAACACCTGTAAAATCATCAAGCTTAATGCTTTCCGTTTCAGGGAAGCCAATCAGCTGCACATATCGGAAGCCTTGAAACGTAAAGCGCGGCTCATATGTTTCGGTCTCTCCGCCCTTCAGCACATATCGAATCATTTGTTTTGCCGCACGCAGGTTTTCGGTGTAGAAATTGCCTTCCTGATCAAGCACCTCTGCATGCAGCAGTGCTACTTCGGAGCCCGCTTCTCCCTTTACCGCAAACTGCACCCAGCCAACCATGTTTTGGCCAAAATCAAGCACGGTTTCCCCTTTGGGTGTCGTAATCAGAGCAATTGGCTTTAGCCTCTCCTGCTTGCGAACAGGCTCATTCACCTGCGGCCTAAGCATATGCTTCTCATGCTGAACCACTTCAACCGTCTGCCACTCACTCGCATTGTCATCATAAGCGGCTGTACTCCAGCCCTCTTGTTCCAGGCGTGCATCATACGTTTCGCCATGATAAATTTCCGAGAACTGAATTGGACTGACGGCGGCCTTCCACTTCGTATCGGATACAATGACCTCTTCACGTCCATCCTCGTAAACGATGTGCATTTGCAGCAGCAGCGCCAAACGATCGCCGTACACGCAGCGCTGATTGCCCCACGCCAAGTTTCCTTTGTACCAGCCGTTTCCAAGGGAAGCGCCAATTGCATTACCGCCTAATTTCAGCAGATCAGTCACATCATAAGTTTGGGTTTGCAGCGTATGATTGTAACTCGTCCAGCCCGGCGCAAAATAACTATCGCCAACTCGCTGCCCGTTCAGCTCTAGCTCATATATGCCGAGCGCAGTCGCATAAACCCGCGCTTCCTTCACTTTGCCTGTGAGCTCAAAGCTTCTCCTCATTAGCGGGCTAGGCTCCGCCTCAATTGGCAGCATCGCAAGCGGTGCAGCGATCCAGTCGCCAAGCCACTCGTCTGGACTAAGCAGTCCCATTTCCCAGAAGGCAACAGCAGACCAAGCGGTTGCATCTCCATCTTGATTCCAAGCCCGAACACGATAATAATAGCGTTTACAGGATTCACCGACAAAAGAGTCCAGCTCAACATGCGTTGACTGCTCGCTGTTTACACGTCCTGACTGCCATAGGATCGATGCAAAGTCTGGTTCTGCCGCAATCTCAATCTCGTAAGCCGTTTGAATAACTGCCCTCTCATCAGAATGTAATTTCCATCCTAAACGAGGTTTTGTCACTCCGATTCCAATTGGGTTTTGCTGATATTCACAATATACTGCGCTGATTTCAAACATCCTATAATCCTCCTTAAGATCATTTACAACGATTAAATGATTGCCCGAGCTTATAATAGAGTTGGCGCCCTTTTTTTTGAGTGTTCGCCTTCCTTGCCACAACGCTTTACACTATAATTATAAAAAAGCATGCTTGAAAAACGTTGGGTAAAACGGACAATATCATGCGGCAAACAGGACATTTTCACAAAATGTAGAACTTGCGCAGGGAGAGCTCACGATGAACCATCCCGTAGAAACATACCGTGGAGAGTACTTTTTTCAGAACAACCAGCTGCTTTATGTTAATCGTGCAAGCGAAAGCATCATGAGCCCCTATCATGATCACGATTTTCTCGAATGCGTATATATTGCAGAAGGAGCCGGCTATCACCATATCGGAGATCAGGTGCATAAGGTGAGGAAAGGTCAGGTATTTTTCATCCCTATCGGCATTTCTCATGTGTTCAGGCCGATTTCCTCCGACCAAGCCCGCAACCCATTAAGCGTATTCAACTGCGTCTTTTCTCCATTGCTGCTGCATAAGCTTAGTGCATTCGCTTCCGATTATCGCAGCGTGCAGTTTATTAATGATATGGAAAGCGGCAAGTTTCCCTATTATTCTTGTATGGATACAAATAGTCAGTTTGAGAAGCTGTTTCTATCCATGCATAGAGAATTTGAACTGACTCAGAGCGGCTCGTCCGATTACTTGCATACGCTGCTGCTCCAGCTGCTCATTACTCTGCAGCGCTCTGTTGCTAGCGATCCCGAGGTTACGGCTCGTGCGCCGCAGCAGCTGGAATTTATAAAGCTGTTACATGATCTTGATCAGCGTTTCCAGCAGGAACTGACCCTAGCCAAGCTGGCCGAGACTAGCGGCTGGAGCGAGCGTCATCTGCAGCGGCTCTTTCAGCAGTATACGAAACAAAGCTTTCATCGTTATTTGCAAAATTTGCGTATCCAAAAAAGCCAAGAGCTGCTTCGCGGCTCTCAGCTAAAAATCAGTACCATTGCCGAAATGGTTGGCTATCGCGATATTCATTCTTTTAACGCATTGTTCAAAAGGTGCACCGGCATGACGCCTAGCGTCTATCGTAGAGGCTAGAGAATAACCTCAGCTGGCATGCCTAAGCAGAAGGAGGTTCAATATCATCATGTTTACTCTAAAAGAAAAGCTCTATTTGCTTCAGCTGCTGAAGCAGCAAAATCGGAAACGTTTATTTGGCTATGGAAAAAAAGACCCGGCGCATGATCGGCTGGTAGAGAAGCTGGAGCAAATGGTTCGAAACGAGCAAGTTAACAAAGAACAACTATAATAGACTGCCATATTTCATGCCACGCATAGTCAGTCACAGGAGGAATTATGACAGGAAAGACCCATCTTGCAATCGGAGCAGCTGTTGGCGCAGCCGCTTCTGTTTATTATCCCTTTACGATCGAGCATGCCGCTTTGTACATTGCCGTAGCCGGATTTTCAGCGCTTAGCGCTGATCTTGACGGACCAAGCATGCTCAGCACCAAGCTCAGCAAGCTATCGAAGCTCATTCGTGAGCTTACGCTTTGGTCCGGGTGCCTGCTAGCCGGAATCATTGCCTATTATTTTTTCACAGATCAATCTCCATCACCGGTGTACATAGGCGTCGCAGCCGCTATCTTCCTGCTGGGTCTTGTTGCTAAACAAGGCGTGATCCGAAATGTACTTGCCAGCGCAGTTGGCTGTGCGGTGATGTACGCAGGCTACTACTACCAAATGAACTGGCTCATCGGCTTCGGACTGTTTTCAGCTTGGGTGCCTTGGCTGAAGCACCGCGGTATGACGCATACAATATGGGCCGTCCCGATTTGGGGATATATCGGCCTTGGACTGGAAAACCAGCTTCAAATCGAAGGGATCGCGATCGTGGCTATGCTCGGTTATTTATCTCATCTCGTAGCGGACACACTCACGCCAAGCGGCGTAAAGTGGCTATATCCGCTTACGAAAAAATCTTTTAAAATCCGTTTATAATCTAAAATAAAAGCGGCAGCCTAGACGAGTTACCAACGTCCGAGACTGCCGCTTTTTATTTAGCTCAATATCTTCTTGATCAGCAACTACTTCTAAATAATCGTCTACTTGTCTTGTTTTACTTGCTCCATAAATGCCCGGAAGTTCTCTGCGATTTCTTTTGATTTAGTATGGTGCAAATAATGACCACCTTCAAAGGTCATCACTTTGCCATGAACAGAATCTTTTATTTGCTCTTCATGCAGCGGTATCCAACCTTTTACGCCTGTATTATTCGCTTGTATAAAGAAAATAAGGGGAAGCTCTTTTGGGAATGATAAGCTTCGAGCTGCAACAAAATTGGGATAAAGATTTTCCAATTCATTCAAGCTAGTGTTATTAAACATGTTTTTGTTTGACAGCATCTTCATTTGTTTTTTTGTTTCATCATCATATGGCATCCCAGCAAACGGATCCTCTCCAAAACTCGTCATCAATCTGCCGAAACCTGATTGTTTGAGCAGTTTAAAAGTTCCTAATGGCAATTTTTTATCCATACCGCCTTGCGCTGGAACACTCGTATCGATCCCGACAAATGCACTCACTTCGTTTGGATATTTGTTCACATAATCAAGTCCGTAAATGCCTGTAATGGAGTGACCCATTAGAATAAAACGGTCAATATTAAGGCTTTGCAGCGCTTCATGAACTTCACCTACAATATTATCTGTGGTTCGTTCTTTGTCGGTTCTATCACTTAATCCATAACCAAAAGGCTCAACCACGACAACTTTGTAAAATGGCGACAGCTCTTCAATTAGCGGCTTAAAATCAAGCGCTGGTGTCGCAGTTCCTTGGCCAGGCAGGAGCACGATTGTTTCTTCGCCTTGTCCCTGAATCAGAACATTCATATTTTTCCCGTCTACCTTTACAGACTGACCATAGGGTTTTATTTTACCTTCTTCTGATTTGCTGCTGATCTTATTAACGACAAATACTGTAGCTACAAAAAGGACGATTGCTATAACTATTACTGCTAATACTTTAAGTAAAATGAACAATATTTTTTTCATTTTACTGGCTGGTTTTTTACCTGTTTCCAAATCCATTTTCTTTACCTCTCGTATGCTCACTCTCATCTTCTCCTGTCATTAACTCTATGTTGGGCTTTCTTAATGGGCCGCTAAAGAAAGCTTATACGACGAAGATGTACTCCGCGTGACGTCAATATGAACTGAATATGAACAACAAAAAAATGCTGCAGCAACACATGCAAAGAGCTTGCACATGCTGCCGCAGCATAGAGTAAACGAGCGATGTCAACTAATACAATACAAATCGAATTACTCTGTTGGAGTAATGATTGGCAGGGTGACAATGAAGGTCGTTCCTCGGCCAGGCTCACTTTCCACTCGAATGTCACCTTGATGAAGCGATACGATCTGTTTAACGATGGCAAGCCCCATTCCGCTGCCTTCATATTTACGGCTGTGGGAGCGATCCGCCTTAAAAAATCGCTCGAAGATACGCTTCTGATCCTCTGGCGCAATACCTATGCCGCTATCGGATATTCGGACGGTCACGTTTTTGATATCTTGTTTGATACTCACTTTAATGATACCGCCATCCTGCGAAAATTTGATGCTATTGCCGATTATATTCGTCCATACCTGATTTAACAGATCATGATCAGCTGAAAAAATAACGGTAGGCAAATGGAGCTCGAAATCGATATTGCGAGTCGACCACTGCGGCTGTATCGCGACGATAATTCGTCTTATTTGTTCATCAAGTCTAAATGCGGTCAGCCGCATCTGTTGTGACTGTGATTCAAGCAAACTCAGCTTTAGCAGGCTATCACTCATCTTGGACATCCGTTCAGCTTCAGCAATAATAATATCTAGGTAGCGATTTCGATCGTTATCCGCAACATTTGCTTGCTTGAGCGCTATAGCATAGCCGGATATCGAAGTGAGCGGAGACTGAACTTCGTGCGAGACATTCGTTACGAATTCTCTGCGCATCTGCTCCAACTGCTGCAGGTCATGCATCATTTCTTCAAAGCTTCGAGCCAGCGTTCCCAGCTCGCCCGTTTGTTTAATATTCAGCTTGACGTTGAAATCGCCAGATGCTATCCGTCTAGTCGCTTTTGTCAGCTTTTTGATTGGTCTTATTAGAAATATGGAGGCAATTAGAATAAATAAGCTGCCTGTAATCAACGCATAAGCGACAAAAGATAATCCCCATTTGAATACAAAAGAAGCAGATGGAGGAGAGAGTGCTTCCACAAACATCGCTTTCGTTCCCATGTCTGTTTTGAGCGGCAATCCTATGAAAGTAACAGTAACCCCCTTCATACGAACCCGAACCATTTCTCCAGCTAATACCTTCATTACTTGTTCCTTGGCTATTACAGCAGGCTTATGCCCGTGCAGCGCTCCGAAAGACTGGAATCGATCCGTCGTTTCATAAATTCGAATATGATAGGAATTGAGCTGCTTCATTCCACTTACGAACTTGTCCGCATCACGTGAGGGGATAGCCTCATAAATTCGCGCGATGTCTTGTCCAAAATTACGCATCAAAATTTGCGAGTTTTCACTCAATTTTTCTTCAAATGCCCAAGTTGCCACAAAAAAAGCAATGATCGTGCCCCCAATCGTGGAGACTAGAAAAATGAGGACGACTCGTGTATATAAAGATTTGATCATTCGTGCACCTCAAGCCGGTAGCCAAGCCCGCGCACCGTCTCGATATGAAAATCGGTAGTCGTCGCGAAGCGTTCGCGCAATCGTTTAACATGTACGTCTATCGTTCGATCGTCGCCTGCATAATCGATCCCCCAAATTTGATCGATCAGCTGTTCACGCGTGTAGATTTGTCCAGGTGTGCCAGCGAGCTTATAAAGGAGTTCAAACTCCTTTAGCGGCAGCGCAAGTGATTCCGTTCCTCTCATTACTTTATAGGTTTGCCGGTCAAGAATGATGCTGCCAAGCCGAATCGTCTGCGTTGAGCCAATCCGGTATCTTTTCAGAAGTGCCCCAACACGAGCCGTCAGCTCCAATGGATCAAATGGTTTCGTCAAATAATCATCCGTCCCGAGCTGGAAGCCTTTCACCTTCTCCCATGTCTCGCCTCTTGCAGTCAGCATAAGTAACGGAAGATCAGGATTGCTTCTTCGGAGCTCCTTGCACAACGTCCAACCATCCATAATCGGCATCATAATATCGAGTACGACAAGATCAATATGCATCGAGGCATAGACGGCCAGTGCTTCCTTGCCGTCTCCCGCTTCAGCCGTTTCGAATCCGTCGTTGCGTAGAAATAAACAAACGAGTTCGCGAATGTTCGCATCATCATCAGCAACCAGTATAGTAGGCATTCGTTCCCTCTTTCCCTGTTATACATTCCATATAATAGTAATCATTATACTATAAATCGTGTTGAATGATAAAAACAGCACAGAACAGACAAAAGCAGCTGACCATTGAGGTGAGCTGCCGCTTTTTTTATATCAGGTACCGCAAAAAGTTTGGTATGGACGAGTTGATACCCCAGGGAACGTGTAATGATCAGACCGTTCACGGGCGTGATCGTATGGGCTCGAAAGAACATTCAGAAGCTGCTCCATCACACGGTTGTCGCCTTGCTTCACTGCGGCTTCAAGCGCTTCTTCAACTCGAAGGTTGCGCGGGATTACCGCAGGGTTGCTTGCGCCCATCAACTGATGAGATGCAGCTTTGGATTCCGGCTGCCTGCCAAGCCTCGCTTGCCACAGCTCATACCATGGTGCAAACTCCTCGGTGCCAAAGAGTGCTGTATCTTCTGGTTTATCTAATGTGAACGAGCGGAAGGTATTCGTGTAGTCTGCACCATGCTCCTGCATCATACGAAGCAAATCTGTAATTAGAGCCTCATCTTCAAGCTCTTCATTAAAAATTCCAAGCTTCGCTCTCATTCCACTAAGCCAGTTCTGGTGATACAACTCTGCAAATCCAGATAACGCATCCTCTGCCAGTTTTATAGCTTGTTCTTCATTATCATGCAGCAGCGGCAAAAGCGCCTCAGCAAATCTAGCGAGATTCCACGCCGCGATACGCGGTTGGTTGCCATAGGCATAACGGCCATGAACGTCAATGGAGCTGAATACCGTTTCGGGATCATAGGCATCCATAAAGGCGCAAGGGCCATAATCAATGGTCTCTCCGCTAATCGACATATTGTCTGTATTCATCACACCGTGGATAAAACCAACGAGCTGCCATTTGGCGATTAGCGCTGCCTGACGCTTAATTACTTCTTGAAGCAGGCGAAGATAGCGATCTTGAGCTTCGCCAACCTCTGGGTAATGCCTTTGCAAGGTGTAATCAGCAAGTTGTCTGAGTTCTTCAGCCGTACCCCACTGGGCAACGTATTGAAAGGTGCCAACGCGCAGATGGCTGGAAGCCACGCGGGTCAGAATTGCACCCGGCAGCTCCGTTTCGCGGTATACAGGCTCGCCAGTTGTGACAACGGCGAGGCTGCGAGTGGTAGCAATACCAAGCGCGTGCATAGCCTCACTTATAATATATTCGCGCAGCATCGGTCCAAGTGACGCCCGGCCGTCGCCTCCGCGGGAGTATGGCGTTCTACCAGAACCTTTAAACTGAATATCAAACCTCTCACCTGTAGGCGTAATTTGTTCACCCAGCAATAGAGCACGGCCATCCCCTAATCTGTTAAAATGTCCAAATTGATGCCCAGCATAAGCTTGAGCAAGCGGCAAAGCGCCTTCGGGAATCTCATTGCCAGAAAGCATAGCAGTACCATCCTTGCTTAGAAGCGATTGAACATTTAACCCTAGTGATTTTGCGAGCGATTCATTCATAATATTCAACTGCGGAGAGTGCACAGGCGGCGGGCTCATTTTTGTGAAAAATGTTTCCGACAGCCGTGCATAACTGTTGTCAAAGTTCCAACCTGTTTTATCTAATGCTGTTTCCTCAGTCATCGTATCTCCTATATTCTTATGTCGTTTATCTTCGTTATTGCATGGTCATCTAGTGAAAAAAAGTCATAAATACCATTTATCACCTAGATGGTTCCCATTTCTTTGCAAGGCAATTCGGTTTATATAGATTGATTATAACACCATTTCCTCCTTCGCTTCTCCTCTTTGAACCTGAGCAAGCGTTTGTGGGTGGTTTGACTGGTCCAAAACTGTGAATTGCAGACTTCGAATAGGAAAATGAATACATAGCCATTGATCAGAGAGCTGCATGATCAATCTAAGTACTTCTCGGGATATAGCAGCTTCTGCAGCCTCAAAAGGATCGCCGCCGCTTGCTCTCGAACCAGCGTCTGCCGCGGATTGAACTTGCCGTCGCTGCCGACCATCACCTTAAACTCGTTGACGGCTTGGATAGCGTGGAGACTCATCGCGGATAGCCCCTTAATGTCGCCGAACGCTATTCGCCCCTCACTGCCGAAGGTTGCTAAACGACCAGCATTTGCGGACATCATCGCTGCCTCTTCGCGGGTAATCGTACGCTCTGGCTCGAACCGACCGGATGTACGGTCAGTAATGCCGAGCTTTGCAGCTCTTGCGATTTCGTCGCTGTACCATTTGCCCGCTGGAACATCATTAAAGGGAGAGCTGCCAGCAGGCTGATCCGTAGCGCCGTGTACCAAGCGGAGCAGCATGGCTGCGAATTCAGCGCGAGACAACGTCTTTTTCGGAGCCAGTACATTATCCTTCACGCTTACGCCCTGGATGTAACCTTCATAAAGCGCATGTGCCATATTTTCTCTTGCCCAGCCGGCAACTTGATTAGCATCCTTAAAGTCAGCCAACGGAGGAGCAGAGACCGATAAATAGTAAAGATTTTTGGCCACAGCAGGCGCAGCATCCTTCCGATACCCAGTTAGAGTAACGACATGCACACCCGAGGGCATTCCCGCAAAAGCCACTTTCCCTTTCGCATCGGTCACCATCGTCTTCCCACCGACTGTCACCGTTATATTCGGCGCAGGCAGTTGACCCGATTTACGATTCGCTTTCTTAACGAACAGCTCGAAAGGAGAATTCGCTAAAGGCCGTCCCTCTGCTAGTTGGCCGTTCGCATTTGAGCCATTAACAACGACTAAGTCGATAACCTCGGTTGTATCCGAACCATAATAAAGAAGCAATCGACTTCTATCACTAAGAACATTCCCGCTGCTAGCGTTTTCTGGGAACATCCAACTGCTATATCTACTATACTCAGCGAACTTCCATCCATTCTTTCCGCCGTATTGCAGGACGTCGATTCCTTTAATTGAGGTGATTACCTTCTCCCCGGAAGAAGCTGTCTTCATTTCGTAGGCAATTCCTTCTTGCTTAAGGAAAGCAAGAGCTGTATCTATTGCCTTACCGCCGCTTGGAACGCGTCCTTGTGCGATTGTACCTGTAGGCCCCTCGATCTGAATAATCGCGCTGCCCGCAGCCAAATTCAAGTCATCGATCAGCCGTTCTTTGCCATTCACATACAGCTTATAAGCGGTCAACGCCAAATAAGCGTGGAGCGTCGCCGTCATATCCAAAACGCCATCGCTGCGCTCCGAGAATCCACCTTCATCCAATCGACGAGACATCAGAAAATCGAGCGGCTGAGCGCCTCCCTGCTGCGCGAACGCAGCAGCGTCCATTCGTTGCGATGACAGTGCAATGATAACCTGGGCTGTCGCCGCTGTGCTGAAGTCGAAGCCACCGTCGACTGATTGCTGCATGCGCAGCCACTCCAGCGCTTTCTGCTCTGACTCCGTCAGCTCCCGATCTTGCGTTCTCGAAATGAGTGACAATCCTGTCAAAGCTACAGCCGTTGCCATAGCACTACCTTTTCCATTAACGGACTCGGACCAGCTTCCATCTTTCAACTGCTGATTTGTGATGATATGAGAAAACGCGTCAGGATACCAGAAAGGGTTTGAATTAGGAGAGTAGGGACTGGAACTCTTCGCCACGACATAAGCGGGTACGAGTTCATATATCCCCTTCTTCTCAAGGTCAGGATTGTTCAAAACGGCTGAGAAAAAATCAAGACCAGCGATATTGTTAATGTTGCTGCCGCCAGCAGCAGCATAAGCGATCACCGTTCTTGTCATATCTGTATACGTATCAAATCTTCCGCCATTATTTAATATGACATCTGCTTTCTCCTCCAGAAAGCCTTTTGGAACTGCTCGGCCGTTCTTTGCAAATCCGATCGCCGCCCAATCCGAAAACGGTTTCTGATCATATAGCAATTGCTCCGCTTCCTTTAATGCATCCTGCATGTCTGTTGTGAAGGCCAGCGAACGATCGACCTTGCTGCTCGCGTTCACGCTGCCGCCAGATGCCAGCTTCTCCGCCGTATTAGCTGACGCGACGCCAACAAGCAGCTGCGACATCAGACATCCAGCCAGAAAGACGCGCCCCATTCTCATTATTAAGTTCAATCCATTTTGTTTCATTCGTATTCTCCCCCTCCTGCGAATCAACGTAAACCGCTTTAATGGTAAAATTTACACTAATTGTTAGACGGTACAAAACCTTATTTGTTTCGGCTGATTCGAATAAATAAAAACGGCGATAGACAATGGCGTCATTATGACGTCCTAGTCTGTCGCCGTATAGTTGGACAATAGCAGGCTGGATCAGTCCCATACCTGATCCAATTTGTCTGAATAAAAAAGGGCAGCTCTCTTGTACGACTGAATTCCCTCATCAGCGCTCGTTTCGGCTAATTGCTTCAATAAAATTTCCATTGCCTTGTCATAAGCCTTCAAGTTGTATTGAACCATCGCATAAAACACCTGAAACTCTCTACGTTCTGGAAACTCTTTTATTGCTGCTTCAAATATACGTTTTGATTCATCATACATGCCTAAAGTACGATATGTACTTCCTAGGCCTAACAATGCCCCTTCTCTTTCTTTACCTACTAATCCTAGTTCCAACGATTTTTCATAAAAAGGTACGGCTTCCCTTTCGAGTCCCATAGCATCATGAACCCAAGCTAGTTGATACCATATTGAAGAGTTCTGCGGCTCTTCTTTGACTAAATCTATCAGCAATGTCTTGGCTTCTTCCAGTTTCCCTGCTTCTCTTAAACTTATGGCTGTATGAAGCTTATCCATGATATTCATTCCTTTTAAAATCAATTCGTTTCGTTTATCGTATCATATTTGAGAAATCAGCCTAATTCTAGTTTATTTATAAAACAAAATCGGATCTGAGCCTATCAAAAAGAGCAGGCTGCCGTGGCAGCCTGCTCTTCTGTGATTTTTATTATTAACCTAGCTTACACCTGCAAAGAATGTTTCGCACGAGCGATCTGTGTCGCTTCAACCATATTGCGCAAGGAATCAACGGTTTCTTCGAGTCCACGTGTTTTAAGTCCGCAGTCTGGATTAATCCAGAACAACTTCGGATCAAGCACACGCAAAGCGCGTTCGATCATACTCGTCATTTCCTCCACTCGCGGAATACGCGGGCTGTGGATGTCGTATACGCCTAAACCTATACCCAGCTTGTAAGTATTCAGCTCAAAGCTATGAATCAATTCACCATGACTGCGTGAAGTCTCGATGGAGATAACATCTGCATCCATCGCTTCAATGGAATCAATCATGTCATGGAACTCGCAATAACACATATGCGTGTGAATTTGCGTCGTTTCCTGAACCGTGCATGTAGTCACACGGAAAGCTTTGACAGCCCAAGCTAAATAGTTGGCTTGGTCTTCTTCCTTAAGCGGCAGACCTTCGCGAACCGCAGGCTCATCAACCTGAATCATCCCAATGCCCGCTTGCTCAAGCGCTTCTACCTCTTGTCTAAGCGCATAGGCAAGCTGGTAAGCGATTTGCTCACGAGTAATGTCATCACGGACGAACGACCAGTTCATGATCGTGATCGGTCCCGTAAGCATTCCTTTAACTGGACGTTCAGTCTTCGACTGAGCATACTTCGTTTCCTCGACAGTCATTGCTTCTTCAAACGCTACATCTCCAAAAATAATTGGCGGTTTCACGCAGCGGGAGCCATACGACTGTACCCAACCGAACTGAGTGAACGCAAAGCCCGCAAGCTTCTCACCGAAAAACTCAACCATATCTGTCCGTTCAAATTCGCCATGCACGAGTACATCCAGTCCGATTTCTTCCTGAAGCTTAATCCAGATATCGATTTGCTCACGGATGAAGCTAGCGTATTGTTCATTGTTCCAATCACCCTTGCGCCATTGTTGACGGGCTTTGCGCACCTCTGCGGATTGCGGGAAGCTGCCAATTGTCGTCGTTGGGAAAATCGGCAATTGCCATTTTTTCTGTTGGGCAATATGACGCTCAGAAAATGTCAGATTGCGTGTTGGATTCTGCACGCTAATAGCGGCTACGGCTTGCTGAATGCTGCTACGATTGCGCTCGCCTGATTGCTTAAGCGCCTCTAGAGCAGCATCACATTTCTCAAGCTCAGCAGTAATGAAAGCATCTTCCGAAGTAACTGCTTTCGCAAGAAGAACAATCTCATCCAGCTTCTCATCCGCAAATGCTAGAGCACCCTTTAGTTCAGGCAATAGCTTAGTCTCATTTTGCACTGTGACTGGAACATGAAGCAGGCTGCAAGATGACTGTACAATTAGCTGTTCAGCCGTTACGACTTCAGCCAACTCTTTCAACAATGCCAATTTATCGCGAAGTGACGCTTTCCAGATGCCGCGGCCATCAATGACTCCTGCACCTAGAACCTTGTCCTGAGGGAAGCCAAATTGTTTAATGGATGACAAGTTTGCGGACAAACCGTGTACGAAGTCAAGCCCAATTCCTTTGACCGGCAACACAACGATGTCAGTATAGTTTTCTACGGATTCGAAATACGTTTGCAGCATGATGTTTAGATTAGTTACCGATGCAGCAAGCGTGGTATAAATATTTTTTAGGCGACTGCGATCAGCATCGCTAAGTTTTGTTACAAGAATTGGTTCATCTATTTGTACCCACTGAACGCCTTCTTTTTCAAGCTCTTGCAGGATCTGCACATAAAGCGGCAGCAATCGATCCAGCCAAGCATCCGTCTCTGATTGACTGTATCCTTTGGACAGCTTCAAGAAAGTTAATGGGCCGACAATAACGGGTTTTCCCTCGATACCGAGCTTTTCTTTAGCTTCCAAATATGCGATAAGCGGCTTATTCTCTGTAAGTACAGGTGCTGCTCCGTCCAGTTCAGGTACGATGTAGTGATAGTTGGTGTTAAACCACTTGGTCATTTCGCTTGCCGTTGCATCCTTCGTTCCGCGGGCAATGCCATAATAAACCGACAGTGGTACTGAACCGCCTTCGTAAGTGAAGCGCTTCGGAATGATCCCGAACATCGTTGCTGTATCAAGAATGTGATCGTAATAGCTGAAATCATTGACCGAGATAAGGTCGATGCCTTTCTCCTGCTGCTTGCGCAAATGATTCAAACGGATTTCTTGAAGCTTGCCATGGAACTCTGATTCTTCAAGCTTGCCTGCCCAGAACGCTTCTAGCGCCTTCTTCCATTCCCGATCCGCACCAATACGTGGATATCCCAAAACACTGCTTTTCACCATCTCGTAACACTCCTATACAAATTGTTACAAGAAAGATAACACGTATTCACTGTTATAGAGTAACTGGATTAAACTATATCTAGTCATAGCCTTAAGCTATACCCGCACTTTTATTTGCCAATCGCTTGTTTGAGCGCCTCAATATATGCCGATCCAAGCTTGGATAAGGAAGCATTTCGCTGCGAGATCCAACCTACATTGATCGTCTCCTCGCAATCGAGCGGTACTGGAATAATCTCATTGCCGTTTAAATCAGCGCTTAAAACACCCGTCGATATCGTATATCCGTTTAGTCCAATTAGGAGATTGAACAGCGTCGCCCGATCGTTTACACGGATGCTTTTTTTATGAGTCATCGTACTTAAAATTTCTTCTGAAAAATGAAAAGAATTGTATTCGCCTTGGTCAAAGGACAAATAGGGATAATTTTGAAGCTGGTCAATGGTCACGATCGATTGATTGGCTAACGGGTTATTAATGCTGATGAAAATATGAGGCTTAGCTGTAAATAAGCTAATAAACTGTAAATTCGCCGTTTTGAGCAACTTATTGATGACCTTCCCATTGAACTCGTTAAGATACAAGATTCCAATCTCGCTGCGCAGGCTTTTAACATCTTCAATAATTTCGTAGGTTTTAGTCTCACGTAATGTTAATTCATATTCTTCCTGACCATACTCGCGAACCAAACTGACAAATGCATTCACTGCAAAAGCATAATGCTGAGTAGAAACCGAAAAATGCTGCGGCGAAGGCTTGGCATTCAGGTAACGGCTTTCCAACAATTCCGCCTGCTCAACAACTTGCCTTGCATAACTTAAAAACTCAACACCTTCCTTAGAAAGTGAAATTCCTTTATTAGATCTCTCGAAAATTTCTAGCTGCATTTCCTCTTCCAGATCCTTAATGGCATTGGAAAGACTAGGCTGAGAAATAAACAACCGCTTGGCTGCCTCATTAATGGAGCCTCGATTGGCGACCTCAATTACGTATTTTAATTGTTGTAGAGTCAATGAAATACTCCCTTCTAACATCCTGCTTGTCTTTCTTATATTATACATATAAAACAAGCCAAACATTGCATCGCCTGCCGTTTAAGCATAAGAAAAAGGAACCCGAATTGCAGCGGATTCCCAAACGTTCTTTAAAGCTATCGCTGGAAGACTGACTCTACGTCCATCCTTCAGTTTCTCGCTATAGCACTGCTTTCAGTACACTCATTCAATATACCTCTACTGATGAAAGGTGCGATCGACACCAGTGCTTTTAAGCCTTCTTTCTCAAAAGCTTTTTTCGCACATTCGTCAATTGCCTCTGTACTAATAAATGGCGCCAGCGATACAATGGCAGTTATGCCTTCTTTTTCAACCGCCATCTTCGCACATTCATCAATCGCACCCTGACTAATAAATGGGGCCATCGCTACGAGTGAATGTATGCCTGCTTTTTCAAAAGATTGCTTCACGTACTCGTCAATCGCAGCTTCACTCATAAAGGGAGCTAACGATACGAGTACATAAATGCCCTCTTTTTCAAACACCTGTTTTGCAATTCTGTCTATCGTCTCTTCACTAACAAAAGGAGCAATGGACAAAAGATCGCCTATTTCAACATTGTCCTCTGCATTCGCAACGAACTCATCCACTTGCTCTGGTTTGAGCAATGGTGCAATTTCGGAAATATCTTTAAGTGAAACTTCATTATGTTGTAAATAATCTTCTGTTGAATGATCCAGCATACTTCTAAGGATTTCAGTACCTTTGCCTTCGTCCAAAATCTCATCGATACTGACATCAAAAATTTCTGCGATCTGGGGAAGCTTAGAAATATCAGGCATCGTCTCTCCCCGCTCCCAATTGCTCACCGCCTGATAACTGATATTAAGTCTGTCTGCTAAACCCATTTGGGTAATTCCGATCTTCTTCCTTAGCTTCGAAATATTTCTGCCTACCTTCATCATATCAAACACTGTCATCACCCCTTCATTCAAGATACTTTCAGTGTATATTTGACCCTTCTTTTTGTATATCAAGCGGTGCTTGAGCCCAGAATTCCTCAAACCAGATATAATTCAAGTAGTGCTTGCAAGGCCCCGCGATGCTGATTCAACCAGTTATTTCGTGTTTGAAATTGATGGAGTATATAGTTGAAGTTAGCTTCAATCGATTTTCCTGAGTAATGCTGACCTATATAAATATGGAGAACTGCAATATGATAAATCTGCGTCATGAGCTGCAAATGATTAATTTCTTGTATAGTTGCCTTGCGAAAAACGGCATACCCCTTAATATAGGCTTCAGTCATTTCCAAAGATCCATCCGACATTTGCAAAATATGATTAAGGCTAATGGCAAATTCCATAAAACTAGCATCAATCGAAGTGAAATCAAAATCCAATACGCCACATATGTTGTTGTTTTGGGACAATAGGTTGAATATAAGCAAATCATGATGAACGAGCTGCCTTGGCAAACTTTTTAGCTGGTAGATAGACATCTCAACGGACAAAATCATATTTTTATAGAAGTTCAGGTGGGATTCAGAAATGTGAAATGGCGGATTTTCAATAAAAGAAGTTATATCATTACGATGGGCGAGTGGATGAAGATCATAAAGATCTGAGAAAGCTTTTCCATGGTGATCTAGCAGATCAGTTTCATATTTGCTCAGTGTTGAAGAGATTTCTCCAACGACATGACCAAATTTCAAGGCTTGTTGTGTTTCTACTATTTCTGGTACACGGCCTTCAATAAATGATACGACCGCACCTAAAGCACCGTCTGCTAATTGTATGTATTCATCCCCATTGAGCGCCCGAAGAAATACAGGCACTTGAAAAGTAAGATTGCTGCCACTCAAAAACGAAGTTATTTTCGATTCCATTTCCATGCTTTGTACATTTTTCGTATAACGATCGTAGATGCGGACTACATATTTTCGATCATTAATTTTAACAATCTTCGTGAGGTTTGTTAGACCAAAAGGAACGGACTCGATTTCATAGCTCGGATGAATAAAATAATAGTGTATTAGCTCATCGATTACTGTCTGCATCATATCCCCCTAATCCTAATAAAGAATTCTATCCTTCTATTTCCGAGCTTTCACAATGAGAAAATGAGGATTAGTCGAAAGACGATCATACCAACGCTTATACCAATCCATAGCATCTGGTTTATCTTTAAAAGCTAAATCCGGCTGCGGCTCGATGATTTGATCAATGATAAATTGGGCAGATGTGACATTCAGAATCTCTTGAAGAGGCCTCCTATAAAATGTAACCTCCACTGGGCCAGATTCTTTCTTGTTCCAGGTTTCCATAAGCAGCTCGTGAGCGAAATAATCAGGTCTTTCAAAATGTTTAAAGTCCATAAATGGATGATGTACGGAGAAAATAACTTGTCCACCCGGTTTCAATATGCGATGGAATTCTTGAAAGGTTGGCGCCCAATCATCGATATAGTGCAGGGTTAATGAGCTTACTATAAGGTTGAATGTTTCGTTTTTAAATGGGAGGGGCTCAGTTAAATCACAAGCGAATACTTCTGCCTCATGACCAACTCGCCTTTTGCATGCTTCTACCATAGCAGGACTCAAATCAATAGCCGTTACTTGAGCACCGCGCTTTAAAAATTGCTCCGTGTACCAACCTGCAGCACAGCCAGCATCAAGGACTGTAAGTGAATTCATATCATTTGGCATAAGTTTCATCGTTGCTGGCCGCTCATAATAAGCGTTGTGCCCACTCTCAGTATCCACATGCTTTTCGTAGTCTTTTGCAAGTTTGTCGTACGCTGTGACAACCTTTTCCTTCATTTTGTTCACACCCTCCTATTTCTAGCTATAACAGCAGCTTGATAATACCATAATTTTTCAGTTATGAGGTAAAAGACAGCCATAATAATGGCTGTCTCCTTTTGGATCAAATGATTATATTTTAAGAGCTGGAAAAAATGCTAGAGATATGCTCACAAATTTCATCCATAACCTATCAAAAACAAATTTGAAAAATGCCACGTAGAAATAGCTAGCGGGATAATGGATAACAGCTTAAGCCAATTCTTTTTAGCTGCAAATCCGACCACTAACATGATTACTCCTATGATTAACAATACAATTAGTGCTAAAAATGACATATTGATGCCTCCCAGCTCGTAATCCAGCAATCATCTGCTTCCTTACAAATCAATTCTAATAAAAACCTTTTCTTGAAACGAGTACCAACTTTTTGTAGTACCTGTTCATATATGATCTCTATCATCTTGCTTGATTGTTATGAGAAGCTTGCCAGTACAGAGCGTTTAAACGAGGTTAATCAAGGTCAGTGACTAGCTCTTCTGCCCTACTCTTTAATTGATTATTTCGATGCTCCAAAAAACTTTTCATGTACCTTCTTAATATCAATCTCTCTGTAATCCATCCAACTATTCCAAACGGAGCTTCAAAAACCAATATGTCTTTCATTAATGTCATTCCATCATGTTCCTCAAATATATGCTCATGTCTTAAACTTTTAAAAGCCCCCTTGCTCATTTCGTCTACAAAAAGATAGGGACTTTCATATTCCGTAATTTTCGAGGTTAGTTTTTGTCTGATTAGAAAATGAGTAGCCAGAAAGGTCACGGTTTCTCCCTTATTAATCATGCCTTCAATCGTTCCTGCTATAGCCCTCTCCTTCGTATGTTTCCAGACCGTTTGAGTATGTACTTCTATATTCCTCGCTAAGTCAAAACAATGATGTATTGGAGCATTTATAAGAACCTCGGTTTTAACAGTAACCAATCCAAACACCTCATTAAGCTACAATTACTCTTAAAGCCAGCATTGTACCCATTTTTAAAATAACTCTTTAGGCAGCCCATGATCAGAAATAATTAATAAACACCTTCCCGAGCTGCAACTTCATTTTATCATTACTGGAAATTCACTGCCTGTCAGCATAATAAAATAAAGTTTTAAAAATTTTTTTGGAATCTGTCGATTTTCAAACTTCTCATTCGTTGTCTAAATAGAGGCTGAGTTCATCGGTTATCTACAAAAATAATCCAAACTATGGGATGAGAGGATGTTATAAGATGGCAAAACACACAACTTATATGATGTCGGAGGACGCAAAAGCTCAAGCTGAGTTCTATACTCATGCACTTGGTGGAGAGATCCTGTCCGTTATGACGCATGGACAGCTTCCTGATGCAAAGGAAGAACTCAAGGATAAAGTTGTTAACTTGAGTCTGATGGCTGGAGGAATTCACTTTTTAATGTCCGATTCTGTATTTGAACCCATCATTCGCGGAAATGCCATACATCTGTGTCTCGAGTATGATGCAGAGGCTGAAGCCCGCGAAGCCTTCGATAAGCTAGCTGTAGGCGGCAACATTAAATGCCCGTTAGAACCCGCATTTTGGGGCACATTATTCGGACATATCGAAGACAAATACGGCGTAATGTGGATGATCACCACCACTGGACCAACTGCCTAAACAATAATTGCAAGAGCAAAGCCCGCCCGAAAATAATATCGGGCGGGCTTTTTTGGGGACTGCACAACTGCAACTCTTCCACCGTAGTTATCCGTTAGCTGAATATACTTGTGGGGATTTCGCCATCGGAAAAGTAACGGATTGCCTTACCTTTTTCTTCAGCATATTGAATCTCTTTTTTTGTACTGTTGCCTATATATCCATCCACATCAATTACGAATATTTCATCAGAAATATCTATTTTTCTTAAATGCAGATGCCCTAGTAACTCTGCTTGTTCTTCTGTAATTTTAAAACCATCACTTTGTTCAAAAAAAGCAACACTAATAACAATATTGCCTTGAAGTGTAAGAAACGCGTTTGCTTTTTCAAATTGATCTTTGAATTTTGTAGAACCGCATAAAGTTATTACTGCCATGTTCAATTCCTTTCTGATGATGTTCTTATTATGTGATATCAACTTGAAAAAATCTTTATTCTCCACTTTTTCATGTCAATGCACAGCTGTTACTCTTGAACTTACTCTGTGTACCTAACTACTCGCCAAAAAAGGCTCTATGTGAATGTGTACGTAGGAAATGCTGTGCAATTCAGCAATACGTTTCTCAATTTGTTCTGAAATGTCATGGCTTTCTCCTACATTTAGCTGATGGTCTACGGCAATCGTTACGTCTACCAGTTTGTTATTCCCGTGAATACGAGCTTTTATATCAATTATTTTCTCTACACCTGGGGTATCGGAGACGGTTTGTTTAATGGTTTGAAGTTCTTCATGATCAAAACCGTCAGCAAGCGCATGCGAACAATCACGAAAAATATCCCATGCTGTTTTACAAATAATGATGCCTACAATTAGAGCTGTGACTGGGTCAAGCCATGGCAAGCCAAATTGTGAACCGATGATGCCAACAAAAGCGCCCATGCTTACAAGAGCATCCGAACGATTATCTTGTGCGGCCGCCATCATTGCGTGACTGTTTATTTTTTTTGCTAAACGAATGTTGTAAAGGTAAACGAAATAAATGGCTATGGCACAAAATAGGGCAGTCCAAGCTGCAATAATATCAGGTGATTCAATTGTTGGAGCTCTGAACTTCATAACCGTCTGATACAATACTTGTATACCAACAGCGAACATTATAAAAGAAGCGATTAGGGCAGCTACCGTTTCAGCTCTGTAATGACCATACCGATGGTTTTTGTCCGGTGGTTTCCGAGATATTTTAAGCCCGATCAACACGGCTATAGAAGCAATAATATCGGTTGAGTTGTTCAGACCATCAGCTGATAAGGCTTCGGAGCCAGTGAGGAAACCTATAATTAACTTTATTGCGGACAAGAAAATATAAGCGCCAATGCTCAGCCATGCACCTTTTTCGCCTTGTTTGATATCATCATACGTATCTTGCACTTGTTTCACTCCCAGTCGGTTTTGCAGAACAAAACCTATGTTACTTGATAGAATGCGTGTGGGTCTAGAGAAACAGTTTTGTTTTTGGCATCAAAAATAAGCTCAGACAAACAGTGTTGCACAGCCCCAATTTTTAATATCGAATCATGCAACTGGCAAATAATAAAACTGGCCTTCGATTACACACAAAAAAACAGCAGCCTTATGGCTGCTGTTTCGTTTAAAAGATACGATTTTTAGTCAAAGTTTCCCGTCAGTTCAATCGTTTTTGTGGCGACACGGTCGTGAAATTCACGATCATGTTCCACGAACACTATGGTCGGTGCGTACTCATGCAGCAGCTCCTCAATCTGCATCCGGGAAATGACGTCAACAAAGTTCAGCGGTTCGTCCCAAATATGCAGATGAGCCTCTTCACATAGACTTCTCGCGATCAGAACCTTTTTCTTCTGTCCGCCGCTAAACGCCGACATATCCTTCTCAAACTGGATACGGGCGAAATCAAGCTTTCGCAGCACGCTCTTAAATAAACTTTCGTCGATTCCGTGCTCTGCTGCATAATCAGAAAGTGACCCTCTCAGATGAGAAGTATTCTGGGATACATAGGAAACGCGCAGCTGAGGATCAATCCGAAACGTACCCGTATAGTGAAGCGCCTCGCCGTTTAGCAGGTGGAGCACGCTAGACTTACCCGAACCGTTTGGACCCGAAATGGCGATCCGATCCCCTTGTTCGATCGTCAAATTAACGTTCTCGCAAACTGATTTTTCACCGTAATAAATCGAGACGTGATCCAGCACAGCCAGTTCGGATTTGGAATACGCGAGTTGAGAGATCACAAGGCTTTCTGACTGTTCAATATTTCGAAGCAGTTTCGATTTCTCTTCAACAGCGGCATTTTGCCGCTGCTCAATGGATTTCGCGCGTTTCATCATTTTAGCAGCTTTGTGCCCGACATATCCCTTATCCAGCTTGGAACCGGAGTTTCGTGTGCCGTTTTTCGATTTTTCAATCTCGTGGGACCAGCCGCTCGTGCGTTTGACAGAGCTAGATAAACGCTCGATATCTTTGTACAGCTTCTCGTTTTGTGCCAATTCGAACGTGTCCTGGCGGGTTTTGTTCGTCCACCAGCTGGAGAAGTTGCCTTTTTGAATTTCTATATTTGTTTTGTTGATCGATAAAATATGATCGACACAGCGGTCGAGAAATGAGCGGTCATGTGACACAAGAATAAAACCGCGCTTCGTGTTTAGATAATCACCGACAAGTTTGCGTGCATGCAAGTCGAGATGATTGGTTGGCTCGTCGATGAGGAGAAAGCGATTGTCCTGGATGAACAGCACGGCAAGCAGTACCTTCGTTTGCTCGCCTTGGGACAGCGTTTCGAATGGCCGATACAACACATCTTCCGAAACCTTAAGCAGATTCAGTTCACGCATCAGCTTCCAGCGCTCATAGTCCGGCACGATTTCTTCGATGACGTCGACGGTCAAATATTCCGGATGTTCGACGGGAAACGGAAAATAATCAAAGGCAACGGGTGCGGAGATCGTACCGCTGTATTCGTATTTCCCCTGCAGCAGGTTAAAGAACGTCGTTTTGCCCCGACCGTTTCGCCCTGTAAACCCGAGCTTCCAGTCTGTATCGATTTGAAAATGAACATTTTCGAATATGAGGTCATAGCTGCCTGGGTAGGCAAAAGTGAGATTAGATACTTGAATCGCGGGCATGGCGATCATCCTTTCGTATGAAAATAAAAAAGAGACGCAAGAAAGGTGCTTTCTTGCGTCTCTAATCCATACGAGGAAATACAGCCCCATTTTATGGGACTGGATGACTATCCGGATAGGGAGCGCAAACGAAATGCAGACCTTTCTTGCAGAGACGAAATAAACCAACCACAGCCGATCGCTGAGTTCGTTCTTTTCGTGATCTCACAGCAAGAAAGTTCTACATTGTATTCGTTCAACTCCCGTCATCAAAATTAGGTACAGTTTATCACAATCTTAATTTAACTACAACCTGCGAAGTCCGGTCATACGCTCTGAGCCATTTAGTTCTTTTCGATAATAGATTCTCGAAGGCTCTTAGAAAGACTTTTGACAACCAGCTCGTAAGAATGATCAATCATTTCAAAAACATCCGACTCTGGCAAAGAACCGTCGATCGTAATTGTATTCCAATGTTTTTTATTCATATGGTATCCTGGTAGAACAGCTTCATGCTGTTCCCTTAAGTTTTCCGCAATTACCGGATCACATTTTAGGTTTAAGCGAAGGTGCTCCCCTTTATCCTCAAAAATAAACGCGAATATTTTACCTGCAACTTTGATGACCAACGGTTCGAATCCGAAGGGATAATCCTTAGACGCTCCGTTCTTCATTAAACAGTATTCGATGATATTATTCTTCAAAACAGCAGCTCTCCTTCTACGATATTAAAATGACTCATTATGAATTTATCCTACAGCTCAGCTAATGGCTTTACAAATTTCATAATCGGTTAAATCGATATCCACTTCCATTCCTAGTGCTAGCTTAGCCAACTGGTCCCCGATATAAGGCCCCATCGTCAAGCCGGAAGCCCCGAGACCGTTTACCGCAAGCAGTCCCTCCCAATCTGGAATGGCGCCTATAACCGGAAGAAAATCGGCGGTAAAAGGGCGAAAGCCTACTCTTACTTCCTGAAATGTACTATCTGCCAGATCAGGTGCGAATGGAAGACATTTGCTTAAAATTTCATGCATTCCACCGGGTGTGATCCTCGTATCATAACCTTCAATATCATTTTCATGAGTTGCCCCTATGACGATTTTTTGTTGATCAAAGGCGAGCAAATATTGATCGGAAGGCGGCATAACAACCGGCCAGATGCCAGTATTCTGTTTGGCATCTGGTACCTGCAAGTGCATAATTTGTGCTTTCTGATAACTCACTTTAAAATCAATGCCCAACGGTTGCAGCAGCTGACCAGCCCAGGCCCCTGCACAGACGATCACGATGTCAGCCGGATAACTAATTGCCTGGGCCGTTACACCCGTTATTCGGTTGGATTGATATTCAAGCCCAGCATCCCCATAGATAAGCTCAGCCCCATTCCTCTGTGCAGATCGAAGCAAAGCATCACGCAGCGCACGGCCATCCACACGGGCGGCTCCACTAATATGAACGGAAGAATATCCTTCGACGAGCAGCGGGAAGAGCTCTCGGGTCCGATGTTCATCAAGCTGCGTAATCTCACCGATTTCTGGAGCTTCTTCTAAACGCTTGTAAGCTCTCGCTTCCATTTTCTCGATTTTCTCCGAATCCATATGTATACTTAGGGCGCCGACCTTGGCATATCCGGTTTCGGTTTCCCCTTCACTTTCCAGCTCTTCAATTAAAACAGGGTAATAACTCGCTCCAGCCTTAGCAAGGCGATACCACGCCTTATTGCGCCGCTGCGACAGCCAAGGACAAATAATGCCAGCTGCTGCATCCGTAGCCTGTCCTTCATCTTTCCTATCGATAATGAGAACATCTGCACCCTGCTTAGCCAAATGGTATGCGGTTGATGCTCCAGCAATTCCTGCACCAATGACAATGATCTTCATGATGATTTCACTTCTTTCTATAATCGCTCTTCTCATTATAACGAGATCCCTCTCAAATAGAAAAAGCCGCGTATGACGCGGCAATTTAAGTTTCTCATGAAGTGCAATGGTCTATTATCTAATTTTAATCATCTGATATATCCGTTAACGATATAGGTATTTCAACATAATCAGGTCCTACAATCTTTACACCATCTTTTTCATCTGAGCCCACCGCAACCGAAATACTGAATTGATCTGACTCTTGTATTGCCTTTTTATCAGAAACTAAGTCAATCACAACCGTTCCTGTACCGCCTCCCGTTGATTTATAGGCGTCTCGTTCTCTTCCAACTTCAATTATTGCTCTCCATTTATTTTCTGTATCCGCAGTAGTCCATGTCGTTATATAGTCCGCAGGTATGGATTTTGTTTCTTTTTCAGGATAACTGCTTGTAATGTTTGAAATATACCATTTATCAGGAATATTGAAAGCAACACCACCCCAGTCTTTAGGGTCGATTGATATCGAAGCAACAATCTGTATATGTTCCGGAATTCCTTTGTCTCCCTTGATAAATAATGTTCCTTTTGCTGATGTACTCAAATCTGTAGAATCAGAACTCACGCTAAAACTTCTAGTTTGAACTATCTTTTCGTTAATTGCTGTTTTGTGAATAAACTTCTCTTGTCTTGATGACAGCAGTAAAATTAATATGGCCACACTAATTATTAATACAGCAAGCAAAATGTATCTCGCTTTTATAGTCATATCTGCCCTCCTTAGCAGTCCACATAGCTTTACCTTTACGAAGCAAATCAGCTTCTAAATACTTTGTAAGGTAAAACGTTACTCCCAAATGATATCGTATAAATATCTTAACATATATTGGTTTTTCATCCTTATTGAATTAATCTTTCAGTTAGACACACACTTACCACTAAAATAAAAACAAACATAAGAAAAGATCGCCATCGGCGGTCTTGGACTTACAGCGACAGCACGAACAAAAAAAGCAATTCCCTCTCAAAAAGGAATTGCTTTACCAGTCGTTTTTGTTACAGGTCCCAGCCAGGCAGCATCGACTTCGTGTTCTGAAGCATTTTCTCAAACAATGCTGCGCCAGCTTGATTAGGCAGACTGACAAGCGGATCGTTCATGAAAGCCTTAAACGCCAAGGCTTTGTCTTTGTTAAAGGCGACCTGAAGTGTCATTTCCTGATTCATTACATGCGGTAGCCCCATCCTTTTTAAACTATTGCTGCTCTTTATCCAAATAATCGCTCACTAAATATGATATCATCTCAGCATTAGTGCTTCGCGGAGCGCTGGCAAAGTCATCGCGATTCGAACGCAATTGAAAATAATATGCAGCAGCATCATCCTCATATAATCGTTCTCGCAATATACTCTTTTCACTTCCTAATTGATTTAAAATTTGTTCATAAAATTGTCCTTGAGTCAGCGTATCCACTGCGTCTAAATGAAAAATTCCTTTTAGCTCTTTATCAATAATGAAGCGCAGCTGTTTAGCGAGCGAAACATCCAGAAGATTATTAAACACGAGATTGCTGTAAACTTCTATCTCTTTATTATTTTCGATACTATCTTTAATCGTGTTCCATCTCGGAGAATCTTTCCCCCATATCGCGGGTATTCTGACAATGATCGCTCGTTCATACAAAATTTCTGTAAGCATGTTTTCACATTCGATTTTGAATTTCCCATAATCGGTGCCGGAAATAGGTAGATCTGTTTCAAAATGAGGCTTTGAAAAGTCTCCATCAAATACGTTCGTCGTAGAAAAGAAATACAGTCGACTATTATGCTTAGCTAATTCCATAGCCAATTCTTTATGGAACAACAGCTGTTGATCAAACTCTCCTCTTAAGCAAGAAATAACAATATCGGGTTTAATCGAATGGATGATTTCCTTCATTTCAGCCATTTGCTCAACATCTAATTTGTACTGCTTATCCGTAGGCAGACTCGTAAATGATGAAGAATAAGTGCCATACAGGTCAAAACCGTGCTGCAATTCATCAACCAATGCTCTTCCTACAAGACCGCTTGCACCTAGAATAAGTACCTTTTGCATTCTAAATACACTCCTCCAAAACACCTTTATTAGAAAACGATCCATAACTAAAAAAAGATACGCAGAATCTAAAACATAACAAGCCATACTTGTTTCTATTCCTTATTTCTTCCCAAAAAAACAGACGCAAACCAGCGGATTATACCCGTTGTTTACGCCTGCTTATTTCAAGCTATTCAATTAAAAGCTGACGGAGATACACGATGCTTGGTCGCCTGCTCAAAGCCATAGGCTAGTTTAATTAAGGTAGGCTCGCTGAAGGCTGTACCTATAAATGTGACCCCTTGCGGTCCCTTGGTCGTATAGCCGCCTTCGGCAATGATTCCCTTCTCCGCATAACCGCCAGGCACGGTAATGACCGGATAACCCGCTCTTGCGGCAAGATCATCGCCATCATCATTGCCTAGGAACAACAAAGCATCCAGTTGATGCTCCTCTAATGCGAAGTCAATTCCCTGCTTGCCTGCCAGCTCTTTATTTCTCAAAACACTATCGACATATTCCTGTTCGGTCAACGTTCCGCTCGTTTCCTCCGCCGAAAGCAGCGTATCCTGCCCATATTTTAAAGCAATGTCTGCATGCTCTTCGTTATAAGCAATTAACTCCTTCAAGGAATGAACCGGAACCGATTCATCCAGCTTTCCGAGGTAGTCATTGATATATTTTTTGAATTCATATCGCAGCACATGCCAATCCCAATCAACCTTCTCACACGGCAGCTCAACGGGATCGATAATCGTCGCGCCAGCCTGTTTCAAAACCGCAATAGCCGACTCCATGATCGCAAGCCTGTCTTCGTCCAAATCTTTATAATAAAAGCGCGGGATTCCGATCCTTGCTTGCTTTAAATAACCAGCATCAAGGAACGGCGTATAGTCGGAATGAGCTTGCTTTGCCCCATTTACCGTAACCGCATCTCGCTCATCGGCGCCTGCCAATGTTCCAAGAAGAATAGCCGCATCCGTTACCGTTCTAGTCATCGGACCTGCTGTATCCTGACTGTTTGTAATCGGTATAATGCCGGCTCGGCTTACTAACCCAATCGTTGGTTTAATTCCTACTAGGCTCGTTTGGCTTGCAGGGCTAATGATGGATCCCGAAGTTTCCGTGCCAATTGCAGCAGCTGCCAAATTGGCGGCAACCGAAGCGCCTGATCCCGAGCTTGAACCGCCAATGAACAGCTCTCCCGGACCATACGGGTTAAGCACAAGGCCTCCTCTTGAGCTGTATCCCGCCCACATTGTGCCTGACATGAAATTAGCCCATTCTGTCATGTTCGCTTTGCCTAGCAGAACCGCTCCTGCGGCACGTAATTGCGAAGCAACAAAGGAATCTTCCGCAGCATATGAATTCGCTAAAGCTACTGATCCCGCGCTTGTGTGCATATTGTCGTTTGTATCGATGTTATCCTTGAGCAAAATCGGAATACCGTGCAGGCTGCCACGACTCCCTTTTTCTTGTCGCTCTTTATCTAACGCTTTGGCAATTTCAATGGCATCAGGGTTCATTTCCAAAATAGATCGAAGAACGCCATCATATTTGCTGATTCGCTCCATATATAACTGGACCAGCTCTTCTGAGCTTATCCATCCTTTTTCCATTGCTGATTGCATGCATGTAATATCCGCTTCCACAATCCATGTATCCTTATTCTCGATCACTTGATCATCCCCTTAACGCCGCTTCTAATAACCTACAAACCTAATCATATCCATTATTAGAGCAGCTGTCAGCGTAGAGAATGAGTATAACTAAGCTTTCCGGCAGCAGCTGTACGACTCAGATGGAATCGCTGCCTTCTGTTATCGTTCCACCTTTTGAGAAACACTTATCGGAGATGTTCCCTTTCTTTTACCGAATGCCCCCATGTTCGTGCCCAGCACACCAACAACGATAACTGCAGCGCCAATGAAATGGTAGTATGCCAGCTTCTCGCCGAGAAACACAAATCCACCGATAACAGAGACCAACGTTGCCAGATGATTAAATACGCTCACTTTGGACGCTTCAAGCTTGGATAAGGCGTAATTGCTGAGCAAGCTGGATACGAGCGAAGAGAGCACACCCAAATATAATATCGATAGGAGGAACACTGGACTGGCAAATGGTTCAAAATAATGAGCAATCGTTCCTTTGGCGACATGTTGGCTTATTGCGATAAAGTTAAATACAAGGAAGCCAATAGCCGTCATCATATACGTCATCGTCATTACCTTCATGCGACCAGAGAGTCGCCTTGCTAGTACGCTATAGCCTGCCAAGGAAAGAGCTGACAAAAGTATGAGCAAGGTGCCTTTTACATTAGAAATATCGATTGACGTCCCCTTCATGACAAAGATGAATATAACCCCAACAACAGAGAGCAGGGTCGAAAGCTTCTGTACCTTAGTCGTCCGCTCCTTCAAGAAATACGCTGCGGCAATCATCGTGAAGATAGGCACTGTGGCATGAATAATGCCTGCTTCTGCGGAGGATGTAAACTGTAATCCATAGGCTTGGAAAGCAAAAAACATCGACGGATAAAAGACAGCTAGCGGAAGAATGCTTAGCATATCCCGCGCTTTAAGCTGCAGCTTGATCCAGCCGAATGCGACTGGTATTGTTGCCGCAATAAAAGATATGGTGAAACGGTGGGCGAGACTGTCCAGCGGACTTGTAACCGTCAAGGCTAATTTTCCGAAAAGAAAAGAAAGCCCTACAATAGTGGAATAAACAATAATCGCTGTATACGCAAGCCGTTTCGACTTCGAATTATTGTGTGTTGTCATCATGGTATACCTCCTAGTAACTGTTCGCTTTATATAGGTATCGTATCTCCAAAGCTGCACATGCTACAATATACAAAAAAGCCATCTGTATCGGTACAGATGGCAGGAGGCACTGTTAAAATGTACTTTTATTTAAAGCTCATGAATGAGCTGGAGGAGCTCATTGCAAAGCAGCCCTATAAGGATGGGCAGAAGCTCCCTTCCATTCGAGCGCTGGCAGGGCAGTTCAATTGCAGCAAGAGCACAATTATTAAAGCTTTGGATGAGCTGGAGAAACGCCATCTCATTTATGCGATGCCAAGAAGCGGCTATTTTGTTGTAAAAGGGATGAACGCCGCTCAAGATGAAGCAGCCCGCCTGCTCAACTTTGCAGCATCGGCGCCCGATCCGGCATTGTTTCCTTATTTGGATTTTCAGCATTGCATTAATAAAGCAATCGACACTTACCAGAAGGACTTATTTGTTTATGGCACCGCCAAAGGATTGGATTCCTTGATTGATATCGTTCGCAAGCAATTGATGAGCTATCAGGTGTTTGCGCCAGAGCGCAATATATTTGTTGTCTCCGGCGTTCAACAGGCGCTGTCTCTGCTTGCATCTATGCCATTTCCGAGCGGCAAGCAGAAGGTGCTGATTGAGCAGCCAGGTTATCATCTGTTTATAGAGTATTTACAAACACGGCATGTACCCGTAATTGGCATCGAACGTCGTTTCTCCGGCATTGATTTCAACAGGCTGGAGGAGATCTTTCGCACAGAGGACATTAAGTTTTTTTATACGATGCCGCGGTTTCACAACCCGCTTGGCTGCTCCTATTCGAAGAAAGAGAAGCAGCTGCTCGCTAAGCTGGCCGCCAAATACGATGTATATATCGTTGAAGACGACTTTCTAGCTGATTTCGAGCAGAACAGCAAAGCCGATCCGATCTATGCTTATGACGACTCCTCTCATGTCATCTATTTAAAGAGCTATTCCAAAATTATATTTCCCGGCCTGAGGATCGGTATTGCGGTCATCCCTGATTTACTTGCAAAAGCGTTTCGCCTATACAAAAAACAAGACGACATCGACAGCTCCATGCTGTCGCAAGCCGCTCTTGAAATCTATTTGCGCAGCGGCATGTTCGAGCGTCATCGCGCCAAAATCCGAGGGAAATACTCGGAAAGGGCTAAGCTTCTCGATACGGCGCTTGCGAAGGAAGCTTCACGCAGCAAAGGTGCCTTCACCTATGAGCGATCCAATTACCCGATCGTTCATACTCATATTTTGCTTCATGAAACCATTTCTGTCCCGCTCCTAATCAGCAAATTGCGCAAGGAGGACATACTGGTTGATGCCATGGATCGCGACTACTTGTCTACTTTTCAGAGGGCAAATCTATTAAAGCTTAATGTGACCAATGTGATTGAGGGGAACATTGAGAGCGGCATTGAACGGATCGGCAGCCTAATAGCCCAATCCGCTCGCCTGTAACGATTAGAATTTTTCTGATACAACCTTCGCCTGCGTGAAGAGCAGCAAATAATCACGCCCGCCGGCCTTCGAATCCGTACCTGACATATTAAATCCGCCAAAAGGATGGACCCCAACTAAGGCACCTGTACACTTGCGGTTAAAATAAAGATTGCCGACATGAAACTGCTCGCGGGCCTGCTCCAATCTGCTGCGGTTCCGCGAGATGACGGCACCCGTCAGCCCATAATCGGTGTTGTTCGCGATAGCAAGCGCTTCGTCAAAGCTGCCCGCTTTAATAAACGCGAGTACCGGCCCGAATATTTCCTCTTGCGCGATGCGGGCAAGCGGAGCGACATCCTTAATGATTGTTGGTTCAATGAAATAACCGCTGCTATCTCCAATTTTGCCGCCATGTACGATGATTCCTTCGCTGCGCCCAACCTCGATATATTTTAAAATACTCATGTAGGCTCGCTCGTCAATGACCGGTCCAACGTAAGTAGACTGCTCGCTTGCTTTCCCAAGCTTTAGCCGTTTTGTTCGTTCAACAACCTTATCAATAACCTCGTCATAGACGAGTTCATGCACAACAGCACGCGAGCAGGCCGAGCATTTCTGTCCAGCATAACCGAAAGCGGATGCTGTAATCGCATCGGCCGCCAGCTCAAGATCGGCCTCCGCATCAACAATAATCGTATCCTTGCCGCCCATCTCTGAAACGATGCGCTTCAACCATTTCTGATCCGACTGGCCGATAGAGGCTTTCTCGTTAATACGCAGGCCTACCTCCCTTGACCCCGTAAAGCATATAAAGCGGGTTAATGGATGCTCCACCAAAAAATCACCCACCTCATTTCCCGCGCCGGGCAAGAAATTCACAACACCGTCAGGCAGCCCTGCCTCCTCCAGCAGCTCAACAAATTTCGCCGCGATAACAGCCGTCGCGCTGGCCGGCTTTAATACTACCGTATTGCCGGCAACAACCGCCGCCATGGTCATGCCCGCCATAATCGCAAGCGGAAAATTCCATGGCGGAATAATAACGCCAACGCCAAGCGGGATATAGACTAGCTCATTATCCTCGCCTGCTACAGCAACAATAGGCTGACGCTCTGCAAGCCGTTCCATCTCCCGCCCGTAATACTCCAAAAAATCGATGGCTTCGGCTGTATCTCCGTCGGCCTCCGCCCAGCTTTTGCCCGCTTCATAAACGAGCCATGCAGAAAACTCGTGCTTACGCCTTCGCAGTAACGTCGCTGCTTTATACAATACTCTCGCCCTGGCAGAAGGCGTCACTTTCTTCCAATGCTCGAAAGTCTCTGCGGCAGCAAGTATGGCTTTATGCGCCAGCTCAGAATCCGCCTGTGAGACGATTCCTACAAGCTGCCCAACATCAGAGGGATTGATTGATTTTCGCTTTTGAATCGTCTCGATGCGGTCAGCACCAATCCTTAGAAAATACTCTTGGCCCAGCTCCAGTTCAACTTTGCGCAGCGCCTCCTGAAAATCATTAATATGGTCGATTACCGAAAAATCGGTAAATGGTTCGTTCTGATATGGCTCCCGCATAGCTCAGTTCCTCCTGCTCATTCGAATCTTTGCTAGTCGCTTGAGGCTCTTTCCCTTGCTTCACAAAATCTGTTCACCCAGCAGCGAGCCAATTAGCTCCACCGCAAGCTTAGCCGTCTGGTCATTATGGTCGAGGCTTGGATTAACTTCCACGACTTCGGCTGATGTGACCAGATCCGATTGATAAAGAAGCTCAAGTGCAAGATGCGCTTCACGGTAGCTGAGTCCGCCCCTGACAGGCGTGCCCGTACCCGGTGCCTCAACCGGATCAAGGCTATCAATGTCAAAGCTGACGTGGACGCCATCAGTCGTTTGCTTAAGCTGCTGTATCACCTTCTCCATCACGCGAGCAATACCAAGGCGATCAATATCATGCATGGTATAACAAGCGATGCCTAAAGATCGGATATAGGCCTTCTCGCCGGAATCAAGCGATCTGGCTCCGACAATCGCGACATGCTCTGGCTTTATTTTGGGCGAAAATCCTCTTAAATTCGTTAACAAAGGAATGCCTCTGCCAAGGCTGATGCCAAGCGACATCCCATGTATATTGCCCGAGGGACTTGTATCCTCCGAATTCAAATCCGAATGCGCATCAAACCAAATGACTCCAAGATTTTTATAATGCTCGGCTAAGCCAGCAATCGTCCCAATGGAAATGCTATGATCTCCGCCTAGCACTAACGGGAATTCCCTTGCCGCAACGATCTCCGATACGCGCTCAGACAATCGGCTGGTCACTTCGTGCACCTCAGACAAATGTTTGGCATTTGCGGATTGAAGCGGCGGTATTGGAGTAACTAAGCCAATCTCACCCGCTAACCGATGCGGGATGTGAAGCTCCGCCAGCTTGCGGCTAAGCTCTGCCGCCTGCAATATATGCGCTGGACCAAGCTCCGCACCGGGATTCCCTGCCCCTTTCCCAAAAGGAACAGCAACGATTGCCACCTGTTGAATGCTCATCGCCGTCACGCTCCTGCCTGTATGCTATTCGCGAAGACCGTTTGAATTTGTTCGAAGGCAAAGTCGAGCTCCTCTTCCGTGATGATGAGCGGCGGTGCCAACCGAATGACATGCTCATGCGTTTCCTTGCAAAGCAGTCCCAGCTCCATCAGCTTCTCGCAATAAGGCCTTGCAAGCGTCGAAAGCTCAATGGCGATAAACAATCCTCGTCCTCTGATTTCAGCAATGTCAGGATGGCGCAGCGTAGCCAGCTTGCTCATCAAATACTGCCCCAACAGCTGCGAGCGTTCCGCCAGCCCTTCCTCTTCGGTTACTTCAAGCGCTGCAATCGCAACAGCGCAGCTAAGCGGATTTCCTCCAAAGGTTGAACCGTGAGAGCCCGGCTCGAATACATCCATAATGCTCCCGTTCGCGGCGATAGCCGATACAGGCATGACCCCTCCACCCAGCGCTTTCCCCATAATATAAATATCAGGAATGACATTTTCCCAATCGCATGCAAATTTTCGTCCTGTACGCCCGAAGCCGGTTTGAATCTCATCTGCCACAAGCAGCACCTGCTGTTCTGCACATAGCTGAGCAACAGCAGCAAGAAATCCATCCGGAGGAATCCGAATGCCCGCCTCGCCTTGAATCGGCTCAATCAATATCGCAGCGGTATTCGGCTGCATCACCGCCTTCACTGCCTCTAGGTCGCCATATGGAACAACACGAAATCCAGGTGTAAAGGGGCCGTAACCTTGCTTATATTCCTCCGTTGAGGAGAAAGACGTCAGTGTCAGCGTTCTGCCATGGAAATTGCCCTCAAAAGCGATGATTTCAGCTTGATCATTCGGTATTTTCTTGACGCTGTAAGCCCAGCGACGTACAGCTTTGATCGCCGTCTCAACTGCCTCTGCCCCTGTATTCATAGGAAGAATTCGTTCCTTGCCGGTATAGGCCGCCAGCTTCTCGCAAAAAGCACCAAGTGCCTCATTATGAAAAGCTCGTGATGTAATCGTGACCTTATCCGCCTGCTCCTTTAACGCTCTAATGATCCGAGGATGTCGATGCCCTTGATTCAATGCCGAATAAGCGCTCAACATATCCATGTAGCGCGCGCCTTCTGAATCATGCACCCATACGCCCTCTGCGCTGCTAATCACAATCGGCAGGGGATGATAATTATGGGCGCCAAATTGCTCTGCCAGCTCGATATCCTTATTTGCCCTGTTCATCACCTGCTCCTCTCTGCATGCACCGCAAAAAATAGCTGTTTTTGAATTTTATGCGGTTAAGGGGTGACAAATAACAAAGGGAACCGAGGATAGGCAGAAAGTAACAATTTCACTTGTACAATTCCGCGAGGCTTGCTTTAATAATATTTGGGGGAAAGGGGGGGTGAGTGATGAAAAACAAAAAGGTTTTTCTTACAATGCTGATTAGCCAAATCTTGTTCGGATTGTTTACGATTGTTTGGCTTTTTGTCGCGTTAATGTCTGTTATGATGTTCGACTCGCCAGGTTCAGAAAATCTATTCTGGCCTGTGCTTTTATTTATTGTGATTTGGCTTTATCCGGTAGCTCTTATTTTGTCCATTATTGCAAGCTGGGTGCTTTATCGGTTCAACAAAATGAAAATAGCGGTTACCATCGCAATGGTACCGCTCATTTGGGTGCTGCCTCTTCTCGGTTTTTTAATCTATGCCAATGTCAGCTAATCAATGACATCGTTAAAAAACGTTGCCAGCCCTGCTCCATACTGAATTATGTATTATAATTCAACTGCTAAAAGGCTGTTTATTCCTCCGGCTTGTCAAAATGCTCCTGACAAAACGCCAGTACCATCTTCTCTTCATCTTCTTCCAGCTCAAAATCAATGTACTTATTGGAGGAAGTGGTTAGAAATTCATACTTTGCAATGCGGGCTGTATCCTCTTCGATCACATAAATGACACGGAGCGTCACGCCCTCGTCATGATAAAGCTCATCATCATCCGCTACATCCAGATCAAGAATGAACTCATACCTCTTTCCTGACAAAATGCCAAACGGGTCCTTCATTAATTCAGCGCTATATTCTGTTACAGTAAACATGTCATCCGCTCCTTCTTCTCTAGTATAGCAAAACAAAAGCAGCCTGAAACTTGAAATCCAAGCTTCAGACTGCTATTTTTTTGGCAAACGGCTGCTGCCTCGCTGTTTCTTACAGGCTGCTTAGCGTTTCTGTAAGAACAGGTACGATTTGCGATTTGCGGGAAACAACGCCTTTGAGTACCGCTTTATTGTCTACCAATGTTACGTTGTAAGCTTTCTCAACCGCGTGAGCTTGAGCGCCAAGTGCAAGCGCTACGGAATCATTGTTCAAAATGTCCGTTACAACAAGCACAAACAGATCAAGACCTTTTGTTGCAATAATATCGTTAAGAGCTGCTTCCAGCTCCGCTTGGCGAGAAATAACATCGTTTGTATCAACCGCGTTTACTTGCGCGATTTCTACTTTATAGCTGCCCATTGCGAATTCTTTCGCATCTAGGGAAATCAGCTGTGCAATCGTTTTGTCGCTAAGATCCGCGCCTGCTTTAAGCATGTCCAGACCATAGCTTTCTGCATTAACGCCAGCGATTTCAGCCAGCTCGCGAGCGGCTGCTACATCTTGCTCCGTGCAAGTTGGCGATTTGAACAGCAAGGAATCAGAAATGATAGCAGACAGCATAAGGCCAGCAATTTCTTTGCGGATTTCAACGCCGTTCTCTTTGTACAATTTATTCAAAATCGTCGCTGTGCAGCCTACAGGCTCAGCGCGGAAATATACAGGGTGGCTTGTCTCGAAATTAGCAATACGGTGGTGATCGATTACTTCAAGTACACGTACGCTGTCGATATCGTTTGCGGATTGTTGACGCTCGTTATGATCGACCAAAATAACCGTGTCAGTCTCATCAGCAACATTCTCGATCAAACGAGGTGCTTGGATGCCGAAATAATCAAGTGCGTATTGTGTTTCGCCGTTAACGTCCCCAAGGCGAATCGCCTCAACGTCAGCACCTAGCTTTGTTTTTAGCTCAGCGTATGCGATCGCTGATGTAATCGTGTCGGTATCCGGGTTTTTGTGCCCGAAAATAAGCGTTTTAGTCATTTCGAGTACTCCTTAAAAGTTATTTTTCGGCTGGACCAAACAGTCATTAACGGCCCATGTCCTTTTGTAAATGCTATACTAAAAACCATTATAGCTTTAAGTGCTCTTTATTCCTATACCTTTACACTGAATTAAATCATAAAATTTGTGAATGTTGTATGTGCTTAAGCTTGTAATAACTGTATTCCCTATTTTCAATAACGATATTGTTTTGAAATTCAAAACCGCATTTTAGGATCACTTTATTCGATGGTACGTTGCGTATCTGAGCGATAGCGACAAGCTCCTCGACATTCGTATTTTCAAATAAATAGTTAATTAATCCGTTTGCAGCTTGAGTCGTGTAACCCTTATTTCTATGATCATTTGAAATCCCATAAAAAATCTCTCTGTTCGGCGGCGATATTTTATCCAATATTCCTGTCCCGCAAACACCGATAAATTCGCCAGTATCTCTGGATATTATACTCAGTCGCAGCCGCAGCTCTCCCATATCGCCATCTTTGGATACCGCTTCTAAAAAACGCAGGTTTTCTGGTATTTCATAATGGTTGAACCAGTCTGCCCTTTGTTCCTTAGAAACATTCCAATCCAGCAAAAATTCATGAAAATGAGGCTGCCAAGTGAGATTATGCAGAGCATCTAAATCCTCGACCTGATACTCTCTCAAAATAATATCTTTGCACGCTATAGTTAAAATGCTATTACCTGTATTTTGTGAATGACTCATCGATATCCTCCTAATGTATAGAAGGAATACAAAGCAGAATATTGAAAAGCATCATAAATCACAAAAAAAGCGGCAAATCACAAGGATTCGCCGCATGATGTGATGGATAACACACTTTGCTTTGTTTCCTTGTAATAGTAAAAATAGAATTGTAGATTAAACTATTACAAAGTAACTGGCATAGTGTTGATTCCCCTTCCAAATATAACCTGATAGAAATTGTAGCAAAATTCAAGCTCAAAGACAATAAAATACAAAGATTTTACAGCTCATGAGATTTAAAAACGATCAATAGAAACGATTAATAGACTAGTTTCCTTATTACGTTCTGTATTATAATACTCTGAAATGGGAAATTTTTCTCTATTCCATTCAACATCTTTAGTTACATCCAGCAGTTATTGAGAAAAGGATGTGTTTCAATATTAACTCGCCAGTCCGTACGATATTTGCATTTCTTTTCGTTTTTATCGTCAATATTTCCTTAAGCATGTTGGGTTTAAGCATCATTTACTCCATCATTTCCAGCTTTATTATTGTCTTTTTGTTCTTTGGATTACCTCTTTATACACCTCTTCTTGAGACCGATTTGAATCGTCTGGAGAAATTTTTAATTGCCCAGCGTAAAAACCCTGCCTTTTATATTTTATATGCATCTTCGAACAGACAAGATGAAGAAGTTGAACGTTTGATGCCTCAATTGCTTCTCAAGTATAAACAGCGCCACAGACAAGCATTGTATATGGCCTTTCATGGTGCATATCGGAAAGATGTTTCCTCGGTAAAAAACCAAATCGTACATATACGGCCAATGGATTACCAACATTATTATGCAGCCTTTGTTCATTTGGAAGAAGGAAACATAGAGCTTGCTCGATCAAGCGCTGCTAGAGTTTCCAAGCCATGGATGAAAAATGCATTACTTTCCGAAATTGAAGAGAAAACAGGAAACCAGCTAGCAGCAGCTTCTTATGCAAAAAAAGCGCTGTTAAGCTGCCGGGGACTGCAGCGTTATGTTTTATATAAACACTATGAGCGCGAGCTGCCTGAGGCTTTGGCAGGATAATAAATTTATTTATATCATCCTATACAACTGCAAATGAGAGGCGATGGAGATTATGCTGCTGCATTGCTCCATGCTGCTCGAATACCTTCAACCACCAGCGCTTCGCTGGCGGTTTTTCGTATGTATGCACACACCAAGAAAAAGTATTTTTTAAACAGATGCAAACTATTTCTGACCGGACTTCGAATATATAAGCAAGCGGCAATTTACTATGCGGGAAAGAGAGAGCGATATGGACACAGAAGCAGCATGGATCAAGCAAGTTCAGCGACAATCCAGTGAAACGGCAGCGAATGCACTCGTTTCCCGGTACTACAAGGAAATGTACAGCTACGCATACAGGCAAACAACGAACAAACAGCTGTCCATGGATCTTACACAGGACATTTTCATTCATATGCTGCAGTCGATTGGAAAATTTGACGGAACACGCGGTTCCTTCCGTACTTGGCTGTACAAGCTTGCCACAAACCGAATTGTCGACTACTATCGCTCCAAATATTACAGCTATGCCCGTCATACCGCTCCGATAGAGGAGGAAATGCCAGATGACGGAGATTTTACATTGGAAATAGAAAAGAGAGAGCAGATTGAAACGATTATGCTCCAGGTAAATCAAATGGATGCTGCCTCACAGCATATTTTCCGCTTGAAGTTTTTTGCTGAGTACACATTCTCTGACATTGCGCCGCTGCTCAATATTCCAGAATCAACAGCGAAGACCAAATACTACGCCATGATCAGAAGGCTAAAAAAACAGCTTGGAGGCGACAGCAATGAATGAGCAAAAATTTCAGCAAGTCGAACTGCCGGATGAACTTGAGATAGAACAGCATATCCGCAGCATTGTTGCAGCTGGCCTTGTTCCAAAGCAAACGTTCTATCACTATTTACGAACGATGTATCGTCGTCTCGGCTTCAGGCATCTGTTCCATGACTGGACAGAAATCGTCTTTGCGATAACTGCCGGGTTCGCTCTTATCATCTGGTTCGCGCTCACCGCATTTGAACGTACAAGAGTACTGAGTGAAGACCTATATTCAGCCATTTTCATCGGATCTCCCGTTTTGTATCTCGTCATCGCTCTCCTATTTTTTGTCCGCCGAAAATACAGCGATACCTATGAGACAGAAATGACCTGCAAGTATAATGTGTACCAGCTTGCCTCACTGAGGATGCTCGTATTCAGCCTCGCCTGCATGGTCGTTAATGCGGTTTTAATTGTCGCGGCAGCCATCATTTACAGCCAACTAAACGTTTTATTCGCAATATCGCTGTCAGCCGCTTCACTTTTTCTTTTCTCTGCAGCTTTCTTGTACATCATGGTCAGCGTACATTCGGACATGATGAAATATGTGCTCATTGCAGGCTGGTTTATTTTGAATCTGACTCTCCTGCAGCTAAACAAAGAGTTTTATCTACATTTCATATCCGCCATTCCCATTTCGATTTATATTGCAGTCGCCATCTTTGGATGCGCCATATCCTTAAAAAATCTTAAGAAGCTAACGACATTCCAAAGCTCGGAAGGAGCTGTCTGACATGCTAACCGTACAAAATGTGTCCAAACACTTCGGTAACTTCAGCGCGCTGGAGCAAATTAATCTTGAATTCAACAACGGCGTTTACGGACTGCTCGCTCCGAACGGAGCAGGAAAAACGACGTTGATTAAAATGTTAGTCACACTGCTGTACCCCAGTGAGGGTGAAATATTGTACAACGGTGAAAATATTATAAGGCTGGATGAACGCTATCGCGAGCAGCTCGGCTATCTTCCCCAGCATTTCGGCTATTACAAAAATTATAGTCCGCGGAAATATCTTCTGTATATTGCGGCTTTAAAGGGCATCGAGACCACTGCTGCGAAGTCCAAAATCGTGGAGCTGCTGAAGCTCGTTGCGCTTGAAGATGTGATCGATAAAAAGATGAAAAAGTTTTCCGGAGGCATGATCCAGCGTGTCGGCATTGCACAAGCGCTGCTGAATGATCCGCGAATTCTTATTCTGGACGAGCCTACAGCGGGTTTGGACCCGAAGGAACGAGCCCGTTTTCGCAATATGTTGACCAGCCTAGCGCGTAATCGAATCGTTATATTGTCTACACATATCGTGTCGGATGTTGAATCGATTGCGAATGAAATTATTTTGATCAAGGACAAACGTGTGCTGCATAAGGATTCCATTGCGAATATTTGCAGCCTCATCGACGGTATGGTGTATGAAACTACGGTTGATTTCGATGCTGCGGATGCGTTTCGACATTCGTATCTGTCGCTTTCTGAGAAGCAGGAATCAGGTCGGATGAAATTTAGGTTTATAGGCACCGGACATCCTAAGCCTGATTGGAACCCATCAGCGCCAAGCCTTGAGGATGTATTCATCTACATATACCAGGATGAAGCTGCTGCGGAACAACCGGTATGAGCTGGAAAATTCGAGTTTGCGAGCTGAGAAAAGCGCTTCTCTCACCCGTCATTATCGCGCTGCTGCTGGTGTTTACCGCTTATAATCTATTCCTCATTGCTCAAGAGGCTTATAAAAAGGATGAAATGAGCATATTGAACGAGCTTGTTGCACAGTTCGGTTCCGAGATTACTAAGCCGATGCAGGAGGATTACAAGTCTTACTATTTGTCGCGACTGGACGATATGAACAAGCTGACGAATAAACGGACATCTCAAACGTATGAGATGCCCAGCGATTTTTTTGAATATGAAAATTATAAGCGTTACGTGACCGATCAACCGAATCTTTACAGCAGAGATGAGCTTGATTTGTTTAATGAGCTGCAAGTTATTCAAAATTATTATTATTTGATGCAAGACATCGATGATACCTATGCTGGGTTCAATATGAAGCAGATCGCCGAGGGCGAGATAAAGAAATATGGATTCAGCGGCTCGGCGGCTGATTTGGTGAGACAGCGGTATGACCACATTGCTGAGAGACTACAGCAGCTTATCGAAAGTGGCGAGCACAAGAATCTATTTTTCATTGGTCAAATCTATCAATCACATTCGATGCTGTTCAAAACGCTCATTGGATCTATTTTGCTGCAGCTGATGATTTTAGTTGTATTAATGACCGGGTATATAAGCAATTACGAATTTGAGCAAGGTACACATCTGCTGCACTACTCCACCAAACGAGGCAGAAAGCTGCAAACGGATAAGCTGCTTTCCTCCTTCGCAGCCAGCATAATCGTGACGACCGCTCTAACCGGAATATCCTTGTCCGCTTACTTCCTGACCTTCAGCTACAAGGGGCTTTGGAAGGTGCCGGTCAGCAGCTTTTTCAATTGGGAATTCGGCATGCCTTATCCTTATTTAACATGGCACTCGATGTCTTATATTACCTATTTAGGCTGTGCTATCGCGCTCATCTTTGTGCTCCTGCTTATCTTTACCGCCATTACCTTTGTGTTAACCGCAATTATTCGCAACAGCTACTTGGTATTTGGAGCATTTGCCATTCTTTTCGGCTCTTTTCTCCTAATTACCAACATCGTACCAAGAGATTTAAAGCTTATTTTATTTACAGGGTTTACTCCGTTTCATCTTGTATTGAATCCGAAAGCGTGGTTTACAGCAAGCGGCGCCTTCATGAGCCTTCCAAATAACGAATGGATTACAGCTGGCATTTGGCTGGCGCTGTTAACACTGTGCTGCTTCCTCTGCTTGCATCAATTTAAACGACAAAATATTAATTAGAAAGGAGCTCCTATGACAATCGTGCTGCATGAAATAAAGAAGGTATTTGGCCTGAGAATGGTCATTATGCTTCTAGCGATCAATGTTGTATTTTATTTTTTATTCATACAGTTTTATTTTCAATATTTTCCGAATGGAAATCCAGAAACCGAAATTCATAGAGCCAGCATTGAGATGAAAAAGGATTATGGAAATTATATGGATGATGCTGAATATGAGCTGTTTAAACAGAAATACGACCAAAAGATCGAAGAAACAGAACAATTCATGAAGAACGATCAGCAATTTATTGATGCTGGGATCTCCACATATGAGCAATTTCAAAACGTCGATTCTAACAGTGAGCGGATGAACAAGATCCATAATTATGCTGTATTCGAGTCGGACACCGAACTGTTCTGGGAGCTGCAAGCGCGCAGGTACATGATAGAACGCTATGAAAATAGTAAAAAATATCCTTACAACTCATATGGCGAGGTTGATTCGAATCAGCAGAATAGAATGGAGAAGCTTGTTGCTTCCGATGAGGGCGACTCGATATTTACCGATGTTGTATTCAGAAATTATATGAGTTTAATCATCTACATGACCGTTCTTATCGGTTTAAGTATCCTCTTTATGGTTTCACCTATTTTTCTTCACGATAAACGAAGCAAGCTTATTCATTTGCAATATACTGCGCGAATCGGACGAAGGCTTTTCTTGCGAAAGCTTACTGCTGCGATGATTTCCACACTCCTTATCGTAACCGTACAGCTTGGCGTCTTCTTCCTCATGTATAGCAGGCTGGGAACAGGATTATTTCTGGACTCGGGCATCAATTCGATATTTAATATAGGTTACTTTTGGTATGATCTCACATTCGGACAATACATTGGTCTGACTGTAGCAGCTATATATGCGCTCAGTCTAATCACCGCGGTGTTTGCAGCATGGATCTCGAGCATGGCACCCAATTACATGGTTATCATCGGACTCCAAATCCCATATGCTTTTCTGATGTTTGGATGGATGGAAAAATTACTAATCGGTAGACTCGCCGATATTTATTACGCGCAGTATGTGCAGCCGCTAACTTATTTGCTTCTTGCCGCAGGCGCAGTTCTACTATTTGTTGTTCGCTGGCGGAGTGAGCGACGAGCAAATTTGCTCGTGTAGCAGGTATGATCGATCTAACTGTTAGTTAAGATGCTGAGGCAGCCTAGAATTGAACAGTAATACTTAGGCTGCCTCAGCCATAAAAAAATAGGCTTTACAACAAAATGGAAATATATTCCCGCTGCAACCTATTTGCTTGCCGGCAGCCTTCTCTATCTCATTGGCTCCGTTCTAGTAACGATTGTATTTAACGTACCTTTAAACGATATGCTTGCCTCAGCAGACCCAAGTGTCGCCGGCCCCGAATTATGGACGCGTTATGTTGCCAGCTGGACGCCATGGAATCATGTGCGAACCATTTCCACTCTTGCGTCGTTGGTTTGTTTTATTATAGCGTTCCGACAATTGAGCTAACGGTGGTACTTAAAGTTTCTTTTCATAACAAAGGCTTGAATCGCACGCAACATATTCACCATATCTATCAATTTCATAATAATGATGTTTTTTATAGAAATGAAGCGCTTCTGGCTGAGGAGCCCCTGCTTCCAAACGAATATATTGATACTTCATATCCTTCGCTCTGGCTTCTAAATCATTCAAAACTTGTGCGGCTATGCCGTTCCTTCTAAATTCGGGGCTGACATAAAATCGTTTTAATTCTATATACTCCTCATCCAGCGGTTTTATGGCTCCACATCCAACCGGTTCTCCTTGCTCGTACGCAACCACAAATACAATTTGCTCAATTCCAGGATCATTAAAATCTACTGTAAATACTTCCTCTGCCGTATATCTTTGCGCTAAATCCTCATCCAGCTTCTGAATAAGCCTATGTAAATCTGTATCGGTATGTGATACTTGTACAATTTTCACTGCCATTTCTGCACGTCCTCTAGTTTGAATAGTTACATGATTATCAATCGACGGTACTCCGTCTTCTATTATTTTACCGAATTCGCTTCACCCTTTCCACCTTAAAGCTAACTGCAAAAGTCAAAAAAGCTCTCATGGATAAGCCATGAGAGCTTTCTTTTGGGCGGTTTCATGAGATTTTCGCTTAAATCTACATCACACATTCATCTCAAACCGATGACTAACCTCTTATTTGCCGCCGTGCAGCCAGACGGTTTGCCTTCCAGCTGGACTGCTTGCAGCCTATAAATTCATCTGTAGAGAACGATTGAGGATGCTCCATGCTTGTTTTATTGTCCTTTAAAAGCTTTCAAAAACTGAACGGCTTTGCTAATATCCGCTTCTGGACTCGTACCAACTTCACGCTCGATCGTCAAATAACCTGTATAGCCAATTTCCTGAAGCGCTCGCAAATATGCCGGCCAGTCTACAGTACCATCACCAAGCGGCACTTCGCGGAACGCAGAACCTGTTTCGGCCATCGCAGCAATTTTCTCATGGTCGAGGGCAACTTCGTAGCCATAATCGCCATAAACGTCGCGCGGATCAACATCTCCCAGCTTCACGCCATCCTTCGCATGCGTATGAACGATATAATCCTTAAGCGTGTACACGCCTTGAACAGGATCATCTCCAGTAACCATAACCATGTTGGCAGGGTCAAAGTTAACAGCTACGCCTTTGGTGCCAAGACCATCAAGAAACGACTTCAAATGCGCAGACGTCTCAGGTCCTGTCTCAATCGCAAAATAAGCGTTCATATCATTCGCGAATCTAGCTAACTCTTCACATGCCGCATGCATCGTCTCATAAACACGGCTGTTTTTGTCGCTTGGAACGATACCGATATGCGTCGTAATAATGTTTGTTCCAAGCTCCATGCCAAGCTCCATAATCCGTTTGGATTTATCGATTTTCGCACGGTTTTCTGCCGGGTCCTGAAAACCATGGCCGCCCAAATCGCCAACAAGAGCGGAAATATCAAGGCCTAGCCCATCAATATAAGACTTCCATTCTTTTCTTGCAGCTGTGTTAAGGTTAGCAGGGTCCAGCTCGCCATGTACTGCATACATTTGTACGCCATCCGCACCAACCTGCTTCGCTTTAAGCAAACCTTCCTTTACACCAACCTGAAAGCTATCCACGATAACGCCGATTTTGTTCGTAATGATAGGTGATGTCATCTTCGAGTCACTCCTTCGTTTAAATTTCGTTCCATACACGTCTTACGAATTCAAAGCCAAGTCTCGTTCCAAGACGGCAATCTTCCAAGCCTTCAAACTCGATGGAAATATAATCATCATAGCCGCTTTCTTTCACTGCACGCAGTACTTGCGGCATTGCGATGTCACCATGTCCGACGATTGCGCCCCGAAGCCAATTGCCGCCTTTGGATTTAAACCAGCCTTCACCCGGATTTTCGGTAGATGGACGATAGTAGAAATCTTTAATATGGACCATAGAAGCCAGGCTGACATTGTTTTTAACAGCAGCAAGAGGATTCTCATCCACACAAAGGAAGTTCCCGACATCAAGCGTTGTCTTGAAGTTTGGACGATCTACAACCTCAATGAGTGCCTGTACCCGGTCGCTATGTTGTATAAAATAACCGTGATTTTCTACACTTGTTGTAATGCCAAACGTTGCTGCATAATCCGCAACTGCTTGGCAAGCCTTCGCTAGCTTTGGCAGCTCCAACAAGAAGTTTGAAATGGATAGGTTTTGCGATGATGCCACGTCGTGACGCATCTTCTTCACGCCAAGTGCTGCCGCAATATCCACTTCACGCTTCAAGCGGTCAAGCTCCTGCTCGAATTGCTCTTCATTTAAACCGGAGAAGTTTGCACCTACCGCATAATTCGATATTTCAATACCGCTTTCCTGCGCTTGCTTCTTAATCACTTCGATCAGTTCCGGATTTTCAGTAAGGTTAAAGCCAAGCGGTACTATTTCAACATGCTCTCCACCAATGGATGCGATATATACGATAACATCCTGTATCGTCATTTCGCCCGTTCTCAGTGCATTATATAAGCTGTATGTGCTGATTCCTAATTTCATAGACGCACTTCCGCTCCTTTTGCTGCGGATTCATAAATGCCCACTAATATCTTCATAATTTCCACGCCATCCGCCACTGGGCTGATTGGCTGTTTTCCGTTAGCAACACAATCAACGAAGTGGTTGATCTCATTTTGGAAAGCGCCAACAAAATCAAAGCCTGCGTGATCCGTCTGCGGATATACGTTTAAGATCGTGTCATTTTGCTCTGTTACAATAACGGTTTCCGGATCGATTTCAAAACCGCCTTTTTCCCCATACAGCTTAACTGTATTTTCATTAGACTTGGCATGCAGCGTGAAGCTGACATCTACGAGCAGCGATGCGCCATTCTCGAAGCGAATAAGTGCATTCGCCAAATCCTCAACTGTGTTTTTCTCCGCATCATAATCCGCCGCTTGGTAGAAGCTTAGGTTTTTTACATTGGCACGATTGCCAAGCTTGCGATACGTATTGGCACTAACGGATACCGGCTTCGGACGTCCCATCAAATACCAGCAAAGATCGATGACGTGTACGCCAATATCAATAAGCGGTCCGCCGCCTGAGCGCTCAATGTCGGAGAACCATCCGCCTGGATTTCCAAGACGTCTGAGCGTTGATGCTTTGGCAAAATAAATTTCACCGAACTCGCCTCTGTCAGCCATCGCACGAATCAATTGTGCACTCGTATCGTATCTGCGGACGAAGCCCACTTGAAGGAGCTTGCCGGATTGCTCTACAGCCTCTTGCACAAGAAGCGCATCTTCAACCGTACGGCAAAGCGGCTTCTCTACGAGCACATGCTTGCCAGCTTTAAGAGCCGCAATGCTGATTTCAGCATGCGTATTGTTCCACGTACAAATGCTGACTGCTTCAATAACTGGATCGGCGAGCAGCTCGTGATAATCCGTATAGATTTTTTCGGCGCCATATTTCTCAGCTGCGGCTTTTACGCGCTCTTCATTTAAATCGCAAACCGCGTAAATGTTCGCATTAGGATTTTTCTTATAGGAATCTAGATGAGATGATGAGATAGAGCCTGTTCCAATAACCGCGATTTGTATCGGTTTCATTGCTAATCTCTCCTTATGAATTCTAATAGTAAGGTTTTGCATGTCTACACTTTCGTATTATAATGGTTTCAACCTGCAACTCCATGTAAAGCTGTGCGGTTTGTTTGTACAATTGTGCTATCCTACTGAGGAGGTCTTTCAAGTTGGAAAAATTCGAAGAACTGCGTGAGCCTATGGACATGCCAGACCCTCATTTTCCGATAAAACTGCATCACAACACCTTCGACCAGCAGGGAATGGTCATTTTCCCGCATCATTTTCATGAACATCTTGAATTTTTATATTTTGTGTCGGGCAAAGCCTCGATAGAGTGCGGTTCTACTACGATAACAGCATCCGCTGGCGATCTCATCGTCGTGAACAGCAATGAGCTTCACTACGGAATCAGCCTATCATCAGATTTGTACTACTATGCGCTCATCGCCGACATTTCCTTGCTGCACAGCCAGTCGGTGGATGCTGCCGAAACGAAGTTCATTACGCCCATTACGCAGAACCGCCTTCTGCTGCAAAATTATATTGGTGACGACAGCAAAGTAACGTCCTGCATGCATGCCATCATCAATGAGCTCGAGCAGCGCGAGTTCGGTTACGAGCTGGCCATAAAATCCGAGCTCTACCGCCTGTTGACGCTGCTGCTTCGCGGTCATGTCGCTACCGTGCTCACCAAAGACGAATATGCAGAGCGTATGAAGAACATTGAGCGCTTCGCGCCTGTCTTCAAGCATATTGAGGACAGCTACAAGGATGAGCTTTCGGTGGACCAGCTGGCAAGCATGGCAAACCTCAGCCGCTACCACTTTAGCCGATTGTTCAAAGAGCTGAGCGGCCATACCGTTACAGAATATATAACGATGACACGGCTCGGCAAAGCCGATTACTTGCTGCGTCATAGTCCGCTTACCGTGTCGGAGGTTGCAACAGCGACAGGCTTCAATGACATTTATTACTTTAGCCGTACGTTCAAAAAACACAAAAAAGTTTCCCCGTCCTCGCTTCGGGGAAACTAATTAGGCTACTTCTATTGTTAACTACTCGTTCAAGTAAGTGGTCACCTTGTTCTGGATCAGCTTCGCAACTTCTTCAGCAGACTTTTGTTCGCTAAAAAATGAGCTGGCCTCATCTCCTACAATAGAAAACACTTTACCGTCCACATCTGAATAGTTATCCGCTGTACTAATCAGTTCCTTAAATTGATTAAATTGTTCATCGGTTACCTGCGGCACTTTCCCGTCCGGAAGCTTGTACGTTCCACCTTTAATTTGTTGCTGAATCTCATTCAGCTGTTTTTCATTCACAGATTTCAGTAATGAAAACCCTACTCTATCTTGCAAAGATTGTCCTTCCACAGATAACAAGAAGGAAATAAACTTCCAAGCTTCTTCTTTAACGGGAGATTGGGCTTGAATGGCGAACCGGGAATAAGTAATAATCCTTGTTCCGCCTTTTTGTTCCGGTTTTTGCAGCAGCTTCGGATTTGAGAAATAGAGTAGAGGAGCATTAATAAAGTCTGCCGGCGATTCAATAACAATGGAATGGAACATTTGCTTACCGATATCAGCCTGTTCCGCAGTCATAACTTTATTATCAAACATCCCTTTAATTTGTTGCATCGCCTCCATAAATAATGGAGAGTCGAACTTTGCCTCTTTCGCTGCATGATCCACAAACTCTGAATATTTATCTATAAGCATTTCTTGCAGGAGCATTTCCGGCGGGTCATTTGCCATAGCATAGCGGCGTTCCGGCCCATTCTCCCCCAATACCTTCACAGTCTTCTCGAACTCTTTCCACGTCCAATTTTTATCGTCAATATCCGTGTTCCCTAGAATGTCCCCATCGCCAATGAATGCCCGCAAGGAGAAACCAAAAGGCATAGTATACATACCATCATTCGACTTTAATTGATCCAAAATATTCATTTGCAAGTCGCTCTTATTTATCGTTTTGTCCTTCTCCATAAGCTCATCCATATTTAGAATAAGCTTCTTGCTCACATAATCTTCTATAGGCAAGCTGCTTATATCAAAAATATCCGGTCCTTTCCCTGAAAGGAGCGCTGCGTTCGTCGTTTTTGTATATTTTTCATATTCCTCTGTGACTTGAATTTGAATATCGATGTCCGGATACTTATCTTCAAACTTTTTTTCTGCCGTCTGCAAAAATATGCTCGGTTGTCGCGCTGCCAATGTAACGACCGTTTTCCCCTCACTGCTTCCGGGCTTATTCGCGCTTTCCAACTCCTCGCCGCCCCCAGAACTGCATGCGGTCATGACTAGCATCAAAACCATAATAAACAGCATCTTTTTCATGGTATACATTTCTCCTATCCTTTTCTCTTCTACTTGCTTTACTACTGCAGGCGAACACGATTTCCGTCTTGAAGAGGCTCGCTGCTCTCCAAAATAATCAGTTCATCCTCATATAGGTTATCCGCTTGAATCATCGTTACTATGTCGTTTTTTTCGCTGAAAGGAACTCTGACCTTACGGACAACATAGGCATTGCCTAATGCTCCCCTTTGCACTTCAAGCTTATTGATGAAAATGCCTTCTTGATCCTTATGAATAGCCTCATTGGAAATGAGCAATCCCTCTTGCTGCGAGCGTGCATCCAGTTTAATTTTTGCCTGTTCACCTCCTTTCAGCTCTGAATTTGCGACTTTTATGCGAAGAATATGTTGTGGAACCGTTTTGGTCTGACCAGCATCTTCACTAGATGAGCTATTTGTACGGGGTTCTGCATTTACTACCTCATCAATCATGCCGCCCAGCATATGTGTCTGTTGTTTCTGAGCAGTATCTACCTCGACTTCTATCTTCACTCCGCTTGATAGCCCGAAGCTTGTGAGCAGCCTTGAATCAACTGTTATATCCAAGCGATAACCAAGACTGCTGTTCGAAATAACAACATCAGGTTCTCCTGTTGGTGCTAACCCTTCGACAGCATTCAATTGCGTAATAATGCCATCAAAAGGAGCTGTAATTTCCTTTTGGCTTATTAGCCGCTCTTTCAAATCGTCAATTTTACGTTGCTGCGTGCTAAGATCAAGTTTCATCGTTTCAAGATCCCGTCTTGCTTTCCGAATTTTCAGCTCATCCCCTTCAATCATTGTTTGGATGAACTGATCTTGCATATTTTGCTGCTCAATTTTCTGCTTGTCCAAATTGGTTTTCTCATCTAACAGTTCTCGCTCGGCGGATTTGCTGTCGTAGAGAATGAGCTTTTGCCCCTTCGTTACTCGATCGTTTTCTTTCACGAGGACCTTTCGGACTTTCCAACCAGCAGGGTTCGATAATTTGGCTTGGGCGATCGGTTGCAAGATACCGCTGCCTTCGAGCGACAAGGCAAGGCTGCCCTTGACCAGTTTTTCCGTACTTACTTTCGGCAATGCCAGCGACTGCAGCGTATTGCTAAGAAGCGTAAAAAATAGTAACAGTCCCATCAGAATAAAAAATACAACTAAAATGTTTCGTTTGCGCCTGCGATCTGGTGGCTCTTTTTCCAGCTCCATCTCCCATCTTTCCCCCTAACCTTTAATTCCGGACAATTGAATGCCTTCGATGAAATATGTTTCCGCATAAAGAAACAGCAGCACCATCGGAGCCATGAAAAGCATAGATGCAGCGAAAGCTATCCCCATCTCACCATTCAACCTAGATAAAAACACCGATAGCGGCTGCATAAATGGATCGTCCAAAAAAATAAGCGGCTGCTCTACCATATTCCAATAATCAACAAACAAGAGAATCACAAGCGCAGCCAGACCCGGTTTGATCATCGGAGTAATAATCTTAAAAAAAATTCGCAAATGTCCAGCTCCGTCCATTTTGGCCGCTTCTATGTAAGCATAGGGAATATCAAGCATGAACTGTCTGAGCATAAACACACCAAAAGCCGCGAATATGCCAGGTAATATAATCGCATTCGGATTATTCAGGAGACCTAGCTTATCCGCCATAATATAATTGGGCACTAGCGTGACTTGGAACGGCATGAGCATTGTCAGGATATAGACGAGAAACAAGTGTTCTCGACCGCGAAATTTCAGCTTTGAGAAAGCGTACGCAGCAAGCGCTGCTACGAGGGTTTGTCCTATGATGATTGGCACGACTAAAAATACCGAATTCCAGAACATCATCAAATATCTCGGACTGCCCACCAACACGTTGTAAAACTGCTCCAGGGTCAATTGATCCGGCAGCAATTTTAAATTTACAAAAGGATTTTCTCTTCCTGCCTCCACTTTTTCTATTTGCCCTATGGGACTATAATTGATGGCAATTTCTTGCTCTGTCATGAATGAGTTTGTGAACGTAATCACAATGGGAAACAACAATAAAACTGCTATTGTACACATGACTCCCGTTAACACTATTTTTTGTACTACTTTTACAACTAGCACAGCCTTCCTTCCCCCTACTCCATGTACTGCCGAAAACGGCGTTCCATCACAAACAAACCCATGACGATCAGAAGAATACATCCTGCCATCAATGTCGCGGCGGCTGTCAGCTTCTGAATATTAAGCGACGTGAACATATTGTTCATGTAATGCTGCATCATGTATATGCTGTCATGCGGATATTCGCCTGCGATCAAATACGTTTCCCGAAATACTTTAAACGAATTAATGATCGACATAATAACTACAAAAAACATCGTGGATGTTAAATAGACCAGCGTAATACTACGAAACTGCCTTAACCGCCCTGCACCTTCAATCTGGGCGGTTTCATAATAATCCTTAGGAATTTGTTGCAGTCCCGCCAAAAATAAAATGACGTTATATCCGATGTTCTTCCATAGATAAACGATAATGATTACGTTTCGGGCCGCATCGGTTTTCATCCAATCCACCCGTTCAAATCCGAACCCGGCAAGCCATGCGTTCAAAGAGCCGTTCCAATCGAACAGCATCTGCCAAATGAGTAGAATCGAGGCGACAGGGACGACAAGTGGCAGCACATAGGCAGTGCGCAGCCAATTTCGCAAATATATATTTTTATTTAAAATGATGGCAAGACCTAACGACAGCGAAAGTATAAGCGGAACACTCACCACGCTGAAGTAAAACGTATTGGATGACGCTTTTCGGAAGGAGTCGCTCGCAAATAGCTCGCGGTAATTATCTAATCCAACAAACTGGCTATCTACCGTACTATCCATAAAAGAATAGAATACTCCAATGGCAAACGGAATCAGGTAAAATAATGCAAACCCGAAAACGCTCGGCACGAGAAATAGCAAAGCCGCTGAGGAATCCTTTCTGAACCACTTTTTCATATGTTTCCCTGCAATGAAGACATGCCAAAAACCCCACTTCTTCATTCTTCGTTCCACCTCCCATTCGTACATTTAGAATAGGGGTGAATGATAAAAGAAAAAGTAGGGTAAACATAAAATTTTCCTTAAATGAATATTATTACGATTTCTCGCTGCCATCAGATCCTTTATCATGTGGCAACCGAACTTCAAGAATCGTATGAATAAAATTGCTCTCTGCTGAAATAGTGCCTTGATGCTGAATCGTTATGTTTTTCGCAATGAACAGGCCGAGTCCTGTACTTCCTTCTTGATAGGTTCTAGATTTATCGCCGGTATAAAACATATCAAATATATGCGGCAGTTCTTCCTCTGGGATACAATCTCCGTAATTGACAATGTGCACGACCACTTCTTCTCCATCAAGTTTGCCGTTTATGTCGATAAACTTGCCGTCTTTTCCATAACGGATTGCATTCGTCAGAAGATTTTCAAATACGCGTGCCAATAAATCCCCGTCACCTCGTATGTTCAAATGCAGAGCGACATTCAGCCTTGTTGTGAGGTGGTTTTTCTCAAAAGCAGGATATAATTCCTCGTTTAATTGAATGAGAAGCTCGCTAAGATCGACTTGTTTTTTTACAATCTTATTTTTTCCGTAATTCATTCTCGTAATTTCGAATAATTCATCTATGAGTTTTTCCAAACGTTGAGATTTTGTATAAGCTATGCTCGTATAGTGGTTTACTTGTTCTTTGGACAGTTGATCATCCTGAAGGATGAAATCTAAATAACCTAAAACAGAAGTTAGCGGTGTACGCAAATCATGAGCTAAATTCAACACCAATCGTTCCTTGCTGTTTTCTTCAAAATCTCCTCTTTCCAAGGCCAGCTTTAATTTTTCGCTTGCTAAATTTATGTCTCTGGCAATATCCCCAAACTCATCTTTGGATGAAATGTTAATGTGGTTGTTAAAGTCGCCCTTCGCCAGCAGGTTAATTCCCCCCGATATTTCATGAAAATACGCTGAATATCGTTTAGTAAGCAGAAAGAAAAACCAAATGGAAAGAGGAATAAATAGGATAAGAAAAAAGTTTACATCTCCAATATCTCTTATGAAGTAACGAACTTTAGTAAAGCTATCCTCTACTTTAGTCGTATAATAATAGAGTTGGAGAACTTTATATATCGAATAGGTGATTACCCCGGAAAATAGCATACTTAGACCAAAAAGTAGAATCATTTTTGAGCGAAAGCTGCGGATCATTTTAGCCATAGAAGCTATAACCTACTCCCCAGACGGTTTTGATCAACTTATTTTTATGTGAGTCTTCTCCGAGTTTTTTCCTTAAGGTGCGGACATGTACCATGACCGTATTGCTTCCTTCATAATAAGCTTCACCCCACACCTGTCGAAATATATGTTCTGAGCTATATACTTTCTTCGGATTACTAGCTAGCAAATACAAAATATCAAATTCTTTCGGCGTTAATCCGATAGGCTTGCCATAAAAAGCGACTGTTCGTTCTTCTAGGCAGATGACTAATCCTCCAGCCTCCAACAAGAGACTGTTAACTGGAGCTACTTGGTTAAACTGCGTAGAACGCCGGAGTTGAGCGTTCACACGCGCTATCAATTCCATAGGATTAAACGGTTTCGTTACATAATCGTCCGCTCCTCTTACTAGCCCTGTAATCTTGTCGAGATCAGACGACTTGGCACTTAAAAAAATGATAGGTATATGATGTTTTAGCCTAATTTGTCTCGTTGCTTCATACCCATCCAACTTTGGCATCATAATATCTAAAATCGCTAAATCGATCGAACGCTTCTGAACAGCATCTACAGCTTCTTGGCCGTTAGAAGCTTTGACACATTGGTAACCTTCTTTCTCTAAATGCAGCTCGATCAAATCGATAATCTCCGTATCATCGTCAGCTATCAGAATTGTAATTGGCTTCATGCTCTCCGCTCCCTACAAAATGTTAACGTTCCATTACTTTCGCCCAAAATCAGCTTTAATTTCACCCCACTCCTCGGTGTTCCATTTCAACACTTTAGTCGTGTATGTATTCGTGTGCAGCCATTTCACCGCTTCATCCGTTAGCTCCCATATTTTTGCGGTGGATGCGTCCCTTTTTAAGGTGGAGGCTACCTTCTTATTACGTAGCCAACTCAGAGCCGTTCTAGAATCACTATAGATTGTCTTCGTGCTGCCCTTCTCCTTCAAGTACCTAAGTGCATGAACCACAGCGATAAATTCACCTAAATTGTTCGTACCATTCGGAATGGGCCCGACATAAAACAAAATTTCGCTCGTTTGTGTGTCCACACCCTTGTACTCGACAGGCCCTGGGTTCCCTCGCGTTCCTACATCAACAGAAATACTATCGTAGTCAATAGAAGCCGTTTCTTCCTGAAGCAGTACAGGCTGCTTTACGCTGCTCCCTGTTTTTGCTCTCGAAGCAGCAGCTTTGCCTGAGCCTGTCCCCCAATGACTGCGCCAGCCGTCTTGGAAAGCTTTTTCCGCCAGCGGCTTCGTCTCGAAAGATTTAAACTTCGCATCCTGTACTCCACTAACCTGTGCTTGGCACTCGGGCCATGAAGTGAATATCCCTGTTTTCTTGCCAACCCAGACGACATAATATTTTCCTTTTGCCATTTACCAAAATACCACCTTTGTTAAAGTCCTTATTCATACTTTCTTTCCTGCTGCTTATATTCGAATAAAACGCTATATTACATTTAGTTCTATCTATTATAAAACGTCCATGCCTTAAAGCAACTATGCTCGATAACCTTCGTTTTTATTTGGTCTGCCCTTAGACGTTATGGTGCATGAAAGCAAATATCCCAGTCCCAACAAACAAAGCGGAATCGTCGGATAAAAATATCTTGGCGTAGGCGAGAAGGGAAGATACAGCAGTATGCTAAACACGGCGAGCAATGCAATCATCATATACATCGCATTTCTTCTTTCATGGATGATGATCTTTACGAGTCCACCCAAACCAATGACCATAACGATCATATGCAAAATGGTTATCAGCTTGGAAAACAGCTTATTTACTGTTATATATCCTAAACCAGGAAAAATCTCACTAATATAAATCAGCAGCTTGCCCCAGCTATACCAGCTCAGGTAAGTGAAAAACTCATTGCGGAAACCATTGATGATTCGCTCATAAGCTATTCTCCCCATTTCCGCGGGATCTTGTTTAACGTCAACATGAGGACTCCGTTCAAAAGGATAAGAACCCCATAACAACGGATTTCCCGTCTGCTCCGCGAGCAACAGCACCTTATCTAAGGTCATCCAATTTCGAATCCACCAGGGCAGCATCATTGCAGCAAAGCCGATCGTAATCACGGAAATCGCTTTTAGCACCGCTGCCATTCCATGTTTTCTGCCGTATACAGCCACACCAGCTAGCAAAACAACTATAAAGGGAACGATCGTTGGCCGAATCAGTACACAAATGCCGAAGACGACACCTAGTGATAGAAACCAACTAAGCTTTGTCTCCTGTGCACACCTCACTAAAAGATAAATAAATAATAGAAAAAATAAACCGTATAACGTTTCTGTTAAAAGATACATTGGCGATAAAATAAACGTGGGATGCAATAAATAACAAGCCATCATAAACAGGCTAATGCCCGTATGCGCAAACATCCGTCTCGCAATCCCATACATGATAACTGCACATATAAGCTGAATCAATATTTGCAGCGCCTGAATTTGTACGACTGGGGGACGATCTCCCGCATATCCAAATACGGCATAACAGCCAGCCAAAAAAAGAGGATAACCTGGTGTTGTAAACGCATTAGGTTTTTCTGAATAAGCATATGGCGCATATCCGTAAACGCCCTCGTGAAGCAGCTGCAGCACCATTTTATTATAGCCAACCTCGTCACCCGTCAGCTTTTTATCCCAATCCGTATAATAACAGCGAAGCAGCAAGCCTAGTACAAGCAATATGGTGAAAATGACCGTTTTGGTTCTGATAGCCATATCGTCTTCAACCCTTTTTTAATATATTGTACGATATCTAAACTTCCTTACATTTCCAAATGACCACACTTGAACGATTGTAGCATTATTATAATCTTGCAGCCAATGAAGTTTTTTTCATAAAAACACAAAAAAAGACTGCTCCTCTTGGCATGTTGCCTTTGGAGACAGCCGTCATTTATTTTCCATTCGCATTTTACTTTATACGAGTACTTTACTGAAGATCCCATCAAAATAAGCCTGCAAATCGACTTTTATCGGCATAAAATAAATATGGCTGTTCGTCTTCTTCGTAAACGCTAATGCTTGCCTCGCAAAATCGATATTCCACTCAAGCGTCGGTTGAAATTCAGCAGGGAATACAACATGATTTCTTGTTTCCCAATATTTTTGCGATTTGTCCGATACGACCGGCGATACGCCCCAGAAAATTTCGGAGCCCTTCAGCATATCTGAATACTGCTCCATCAAGCTCAGGTCAAAAAATGGCTGCGTGAAGAAACCGTCTGCTCCCGCTTCAAGCTTCTTTTGTGCATACTCATATTCCTCGTCCATGCTGCCGCGATAAGGATCTATCGCTGAATACACTTTAATATGAGGGTGATCCTTCTTGAGCTTGGCGATCAAGTCTAAACAAGTCGTCGGATAAACAACCTTCTCGCTATTTTTTGGAACATCGCCGGTTACGACGAGCACCTCAGTAATGTTATGTTTGTCTAAGCGTTCTATGAATTGCAGCGGTTCTACACAGTCGAAGTCCATTGCCCGGATATGGGGAATGCTGGACTCATATAGAGATTTGCATAGGCAGGATGCCTCCCAGCTGCGCAGCTCGAACCTCGTTAAATCAGGAATATTAATTGTATTGATAGCAGGAAACTGTGTTTTAATTAAATCCAGCTCCGCCTTCAGCTGGGCCTCGTCTCTTGGAACCAGCTCTAATGAAATTCTCACCTCATAAGCCCCTTACTCTATATAGAATGAATAGAATCCATGCTCGTCAAGATTATTGCATATTATTGCATATTAACGAATTTTAATTCAAATTACCAATCAATTTAATAGCAGCTTGCTATCATTTTCTCTTATAAAGGGTAGTAGTTGCTCTGGTATTACGAAATATTACTTAGTCGAAGCTTGCAATAGCTCATCGATATGGAATAAAGAAATGTAGGTTAATCCCGCCTCTTCGAGATTCCTCCTGCCCAGCGGCTCTCGTTCAATCACCGACATAACGGACTTGATCTCAGCCCCATATTTCCTCAGATCATCCGTGCTGATAAGAATCTGCCCTCCTGTTGTAACCACATCTTCAATAATACAGACCTTTTTCCCTGCTATATGTATACCTTCAGCAAGCTTACAGGTACCATATTTTTTTGCTTCTTTTCTTACAAATGCAGCAGGTATGCCTGTTTTCAGTGAAAGAGCTGTTGCAATCGGAATGCCGCCCATCTCGAGCCCCGCCAATACTTCGGTATCGCTGGGTACTAACGGAGCCAGTTTCTCTGCTATTTCAGCCAAAAGCTTAGGATTGGACTCAAATAAGTATTTATCAAAATAGTGGTTCGAAACTTGACCTGAACGCAGCTTAAACTCTCCCTCTAAATAGGCTGCTTCATAGATTGCTTTCGCCAATTGTTCTCTCATCATTTCTAAAACACTCCTTCGCGTTTTTAAGTATAAAAAAAACACTAAAGCAGCAATCGCTTTAGTGTTTCATATAAGAATGAAAATATAAAAATGATAATCGAGGTATTTCCCGAAGCGCCTCTATCATCGTCTTCATACCTCCACCCCTTCCAGTCATTCCTATTATTGTAAAGGTGAATTTACCATTTTACAACTAATTTTTCATAGATGGAAAAAAAGATCTATAGACAAGCAATGACTCTAGACACCTGCAGATCGTTTTTCTTTTCTTCTAATGTAAACCATGCGATTCCTTTCAATACCTGCTCATCAGCAGAGAGCTCAGGGTCTACTCCAAGCTGCGCCTCTTCCTTCGCATCAACGGTAACAAGATAGCAATAATCCGGTCCTAATGAATATTCAGCTTCAAATAATAGTCTTTCAGCTTTGCCGTTTAGACAGACTTCTTCCTTAACCTCACGAATAACCGCTTCCTCATTCGTTTCCCCAGCTTCTACGCCACCGCCGGGCAATGTCCAGAAGCTCCGATTCTCGAGGGGATGATCTTGAAAGACCATCAAAATTTTCTCATCACGAATAATTGCCGCACAAACCCTCGGTCTTAGCTCCATTTTAGCTTTCCTCCGTTATTTCCATTGTTCAACTAAATGTCTAATTTCTATTAAGTCCTTCATCTTCGCGTCATACTCAAATGACTCCGTATAATAGTTGTCTTCCTTCCATATTCCCCTCATGCCTGTCGCTTTGCTCGCAGTGATGTCATTGACTGGATGGTCTCCAACATAAACACATGCCTCTGTCGCCACATTCAGTTTTTCCGCAGCTCGCAGGAATATAGCGGGATCAGGCTTGCGAAGGCCTTCCCGCTCCGAAATAAGAATTTCATCAAAATAATGAGCGATTTGGAGTGCTTGAATATTGCTCGCTTGAAAGTCGCCGAATCCGTTCGTAATCATCGCCAGCTTATAGCCTTTCTCCTTAAGGCCATCGAGCAGTTCTATCATATTAGGAAATGAAACCGCATGATTTGAGAAACCTTTTTTATAGTCGTCTAGCAACTCATTCCAATCCAGCCTTAGCTCAAACTCTCGTATGAGCTCCTGGTATACTTTGTCCTTCCAAACATAGCCACGACTGTCTAATGCGATGAACCTTTTAATATAACTCTCTTTATCCACCTCGACGTTCGGTCTAATCAATCTCTCGAATTGCTCCTCTACGAACTTCAATAAGGAACGATCACGATCCAGCAGCGTACCGTCTAAATCAAAAATAACGGCTTGAATCATGACTTAACGCTCTTCACTGCTTTTTTGACGCCGCCAAACAGCTGAACCGTTAATTCTGGTACAGATCCGGTTTCGGTATAAGTAATCTTTCCGTCCATTCCATTCAAGAAAAACAGCAGTTCTCCCTCTACTGCGGAATAAGGACAGAGCTCAAATTTAAACCACGTATTTTGGGTGAGATAAAACTTCTCTTGCTCTTGCGAAATGATTAATGGCGAGCCTGGCTCCCCTTCCACATCGTAGCTGCCAATGAGATTGTTATACTGATTGATTTTCAGCTTGATCGGCGTATGCGATATCGGAAGCTGCACTTCTTCGCCCAAAACAAGCCGCGCCAGCTGCTGACTAATCGCTCCTACCTGCGTCGTTACTAGATTAGATAAAACGATTACCGTTACATCTTCTTTTTTATAATGCCTCATTTCGGTTAAGAAACCATTAATGCCTCCGCCATGACCGATAACTTTCCTGAGGCTGCCCATAATTTCTTCCTCATATATAGATAATCCGTAGCCATATGTATCTTTGAAAGGTGTCGTCATGCTCGCATAAGCCTTCTCGCTGATCTGCCTATGTGAATGCAGCGCCAGTCCCCAAATATAAAGGTCCTCAACGGTCGAATACATGCCTCCAGCACCGGATGGAATAGTCATTTCCAGAAACTCTGCATTCACTACTTCACCCCAAACCTCGTAGCCGGATGCACGGTTTTTCAATATTTTTTTAGCATGATCATAACCGGTATTTATCATTCCGAGCGGCTTCAATATGGCATGGTAAATATAGTCCTCGTAGGTGCGTCCGGATATTTTCTCGATAATTGCTGTAAGAAGCACGTATCCTGAATTGCTGTAATCAAACTTCTCCCCCGGTTCAAACAACAAGGGCTTGTCTGCAAATCTGGCAATGAGGTCGTCTGTAGAAGAAACAAGCCTCATCTTTGGTACAAAATCCTCTAGGCCTGTGTAGTTCGGAATTCCTGATGTATGTGTTAGCAAGTGATGAATCGTAATTTTATCGCCATTTGGGTAGCTGGGGAGGTACTCGGAGATCGGGTCTTCTACGTTCAGAAGCTTCAGTTCATGCATCATAACGATTGCTGCCGCCGTAAATTGTTTTGTAATCGAGCCAATACGGAATTTCGTCTGCGGATCATTCGGAACATCCAGCTCAAAGCTTGCCATCCCATAACCCTTGTTTAAGATGATTCGTCCCTCGAATGCAACCAATACACAACCGTTAAGATAACCTTGTTTAGCTAGACAATTGCAATGATTATCTAGTTTTTGTTGCAATTGATCGGTAGATGTTACGTGTTCTGTATTCATCAGATCATCTCCCTTTAGAAAGAAGTCTATTCTATTAGCTAATAAACATGAATAATCAGCCACCTCAATAATACCGTACACACGTTCGTAATGTAAACATTTTCCTTGTTGATATCTTTTTATAAAATAGGTAAACGCAGCCCTATATTTCGACTGTGTTGGCTCTCGAGTAATTTCAAAACATGTAATGAACTCTAGAGACGTTATTTCGCACAAATGATCGTTTTCTAAATTCTAACGAACTCCAGTAACGTTATTCTACAAAATAACTTCAATATATGGAGCTACAACGTAAAATAGCGCCAGTGGGATTCGTTACATACCAAATAGAGTCTAATTTGATCATATAGCGACTCTGGAGTTCGTTAGCGATCAGTCAAAGCTCCAATCTTCCGCTTTCAAGCCTTCACCGTTATACGAGATTAATGGTGAAATTTCTATATCACGCCCCTGCAGCTGCTCTTCAGACACACCAGCGGCGCGCAGCCAGCTTCGATGAAGCGACTGAACGAGCTTGCGTGCACTAAGCGGACTGTCTTCACCCGATTTATTTTTGACTGGAGCGAATTCCTCCTCACGAATCCCCCGTATAACAGTAACTTCATCGGCCAATGGAAAAAAATCGAAAATAAAGCGTTCGAGCTTATAGGCGTTTGGCTCCGTAGGTGTGATGATGCTTCCTTCGGCGTCCATGTATTTCATCTTTTTGGAGGCAATATGGAAAGGAATATCCGTATCTGCATGCTCTTCTATGAAGTCCAGCTTAAATAGATGGATAGATATATGCCCTAAGCTATAAAACAATCGCCCTTCATTCGTTCTTTTATCCTTAATGGATGACGGAATTTCGTTATACTCGAGTACAGCCGGACGATCATTTTTCAAACAAAAAATCCCGATTTTCTCGTCAACATCCGTTTTTTCGATAACCTTTGTTGCAACCATCTGATTGCGTGACGCAGCTAGTCCAATAAATGCAGGGTCTGCGACCTTTATGAGCGCATTGTCTACATTATAATAAAACAACCACGCTAAGCCTCTTTGCTTCATATCAGCAATTGCTCCTGTGCGTTTTAACGACGCGAAACATTCTCCATTGCCGCTAGGGGCCAGCATTAGTGTTCCGTCCTCCGATAAAAGCAGCTTACCGTCATGATCGAGCGCAGGCATCGTATTTTGCTGGAAGAAAAAACAGTCCTCCGCTGGATAACCAAAGTAATGCAAGGAATGAAAAAATGCCTTCGTTGCTTCATGATTATCGGGGCTAGTCATGATATACCATGGGATAGACTTGCCGGCTTTTCTCGATAAATACAGCAGCCGCTCTGCTTGAAGCTGAAATAAAGATTTATGGGATGGAAGTCCAATATCCAGCGTACCCTTAGGCCCATCATGGCCAAGCCTGCTGCCCTGCCCGCCAGCAACAACGATAACTCCAGCTTTCCCAGCTCGCAGCAGCTCCCAGCCCTTTTCAGTATATGCCGCTTTTTCTCCCTGTTCAAAATCTTCCCAGTCTTCAAAAGGTATCGAAGATATCGTATCGTTGTTCAGCTTCTTAGTATCGCTGCGGCCGGCTAAAGCTTTGGCTATCCGCTCAAAATCAATTTCTAAAATTTGCGCAGCCAGGTTGTTTTTCTCCTGCTCCGGCAGGTTTGCAAGCATCTCCAGAACATGCTGCTGCTCATACATACGAAGCTTGGCTTCCGCTAATCTTATAGGTAGTTGATCCAAGTGCTGTCACCTCCTTTATTACATTTCAGTACGAAAGCTTTCAATAAATTGCTGCGCGCGCTTGGACAAATAATGATCCTTCAGCCATAGAATGCCGACACCCGACTGAAAGTCTGCATCCTCAATGTTGAGCATTTTGACGACGGTGCTTGGAAAAGAAGACATAACTGATTTCGGAAATACGGTCGCCCCAATGCCGCAAGCGATAAGGGACATAATAATGGCGACACTAGAGCATTCGCATATAATATTAGGAACGAAGCCGTGCCGTTTGCACTCGTTCACGACCTGCTCATGCATGCGAGTCGTTCGATCCGTCTTCAAGGTGAGAAACGGAAACTGGGCAAGCTCCATCATGCACAATGCTTCTTTTCCTGCATATTCCGTCCATGAGCTTGGAATAACGGCAACAAACGGATCTGATGGCAGCGGCATAATGGAGTATTGCTGCGGATGCTTCTGTGCCTCAAACGGCAGCCGGGCGATAACTAAATCTATGGCCCGCTTCTCCAGCTGTTCACCAAGATAGAAGTGATCGCCCTCCGATATTTTAAACGTAACTTGAGGATATTTCTCTCTGAACAGCTCAATATTTTTGGGCAATAAGGAAATGCAGGAAACAACGGACCCGATCGACAGGACGCCGCGAACCCCCTCCTCCATCCCCTTTACCTCTCTGAGGGATTCATCAAATTGCAAGAGCAGCGACTCCGCCTTCTTCTTGAGCAGCTCTCCTGAATCGGTCAAAATCAACCCTTTGCCGTTTCGCTCAAACAGCTTGACGCCAAGCTCCTCTTCCATTTGCTTCAATTGCCTGCTAAGAGGCGGCTGTTCCATATTAAGCAGCTTTGCAGCGCGCGTAACCTGTCCCTCTTGTGCTATAGTTAAGAAGTATTTAAGCTGCCGCATGTCCAATTCGATCACTCCGTCCGTTCATACCCTAAAGGTATGGACATTCAATAAAATAGATATTTTAAATATATCGCATGAAGTGATAGCATTCAATTAACGATCAATAAAGGGAGATGGGCCATTTGCTACAATCATTGGAAATCGAGTTAACCAAAAACAAGAAACAACAACCAGAAGTGGACCAGCTTGGGTTCGGCAATCATTTTACGGACCATATGTTTATTATGGATTATTCGACGGACAACGGCTGGCACAAGCCGCGTATTCTGCCTTACCAACCGATCGTACTAGACCCTGCAGCTAAAGTGTTTCATTATGGACAAACGATCTTTGAAGGCTTGAAAGCGTATAAAACCGACGATGGTCGCGTATTGCTGTTCAGACCTCAAAAAAACATACAACGAATGAATCGCTCTAACGAGCGTCTCAGCGTTCCTGAGCTCGATATCGATTCAACGATTGAAGCTTTAAAGCAGCTTATTTCAGTTGATAAGGACTGGATTCCAACAGCACCTAGCACGTCGCTTTATATTCGTCCATTCGTCATAGCGACTCAACCTCAGCTTGGTGTAGCACCGTCTACAGAGTATAAATTCATCATCATTATGTCGCCGGTAGGCGCTTACTACACAGAAGGCGTGAACCCGGTAAAAATCTTCGTCGAATCCGAGTACGTTCGATCCGTAAAGGGCGGCGTGGGCGAAGCGAAAACGGCCGGCAACTACGCTGCTGGTCTCAAAGCACAGGAGCTTGCTAAAGAGAAAGGTTATTCTCAGGTGCTATGGCTCGATGGCGTACATCGCAAATATATTGAAGAAGTCGGCAGTATGAACGTCTTCTTCAAAATCAACGGTGTTGTTCATACACCTGCACTAAACGGCAGTATTCTCGATGGGGTGACTCGCAATTCCATCATTCATATGCTCCGTCATTGGAATATTGAAGTTGTCGAGCGTCCGATTACGATCGAAGAGCTGTATGAGGCTGGGCGCAGCGGMGCATTAGAGGAAGCTTTCGGAACAGGTACAGCTGCTGTTATTTCTCCTATTGGAGAACTGAACTGGCAGGATGATGTTCTCGTCATCAATGGAGGCCAGACAGGCGAAATCTCCAAGAAGCTTTACGATACGCTAACGGGCATTCAAATGGGCAAAATTGCAGATCCATTTGACTGGATGGTAGAGGCTACTCCTGTTAACGTCTAGCTTATTTTAATAAAAGGCTGCCGAATCCATTGATCGGCAGCCTTTATACTATTTTAGTTGCCTGGGTTGCCATCTGTTCCGCCGAATGCAAAGTGGTAGCCATCCGGGTCCTCGATGACGAACTCTTTCCATGGTCCTCCGTCTGCATAAATGATTGGTTCCACGGAAATGATAACATTTTTACTGCGGAACTCCTCGTACAGCGCATCCAATTGTGCCCATGTTTCTGTATAAACCTGTACATCCACGGCATAACCGCCGCCAGCTGGACGCTGATTCGGCCTTACATCCGAAGGGTCGGCCGCTTGAAATAGCTTGAGTGCTACGCCATGCAAGCCGCCGCGCTCTGCCCACCAATCGGTTACATTAAAACCAAGCGAATCGCGATAAAAGTTTTGAGACTTTGCTAAATCGGATACCATTAATACGGTAAGAGAGCTAAGTTGATTAGACATTTTCGCTTCTACTCCTTTGATAGCATCGTAATCCATACTTTTATTCGCTTATTTGTTTATATTTCCTTTTTTCCTTGAAGAAAATGAAGCTGGATCAAAAGGGCAAAACCATTCATTTCATGGATACGCCATCTAGGAAACACTAACATTTCTTTTAACTAGATTCTTAAATACCGAGTATTTCTGATTCGACTTAATAAAACTTAATATCTTTTCGGCACATTCTATTGGATTCATCTCTTCCGTATCTACTTCGAGGTCATATTCATCAATGCTATATGCTTTGCTGAACTGTGAAGCTGCTAGTCCAATATTTCTATCTCCTCTTGCTTGCTCTCTTCTTATGAGTTCTTCTTTCGAGCATATTACACCTATAAATAATGTAGGCTGATTGGAAAATATATCAAGACACTCATTAAACCTCTTGTCATTCTCGATTACAGTATCTACTATTACATTCAAACCCATTTCTGAAAACAATTCAATTGTCGAATAGTACATTGAGACTAAGGGATCAAACATTATTTGTGCGATAACTTGCTCATCTACTTCTCTTGTAGGTTCAATATCTGAAAATTTATTATTAAAAAAATCTTTGATAAAATCATCAATTGATAAATGATAAAAAAGAATCTCTTTCTGATTTATCAGTTCATTAACCAATACTTTTGCAAGTACAAAATCTGTATCTTATAAAGCCAATTCTATTTTCGTTTCAACTGATTTTTTCTTTTGTTCAGTTTCTAAATAGTCTCTATCTAAATGACTAGCATAAATCATCTTTCTAAATTTTTGTATACTCATTTTTCGAATCGTCTTATCGTCAATGATTAAAACATAATCCATACCATTTACCACAAAATAGAAATCATGAGAATCGCACCTTTATGGTCTTCAATGGCTTTCTCCAGTGCTATTTGTGTATAGGTGTCTAAATGACTTGTCGGTTCATCAAGAAGCAATACGTTTGCTTTACTGGCAGAAACTTTAGCCAATTGAAGCATATTTTTTTCCGCCAGATAAAGATTCTATCTTTTGATTAACAATTTCTCCTTCAACCTTCAAAGCAATACTTTGAAATATATGATCTAATCTCTTCATAAGTTTTACACCCAGCATCGATGAATTCTTCTAGTATTGTATTAGAATCCTTTAGCATTTCGCCTTGAATATGAGATAAGTAAGCCACTTTAACATCAGCATTTATTTGAATTGAATCCTGATTATTTTCAAAGATTTCTCGGATCAATCGTTTCCATAGATTCTATATTTTGACAGGTTGAAAACCTGGTAAATATACCACATCATATAGTTGGGCGTTTGTCAAATTGACAATGTGTCCGAATACGATGCGGGTAAGCCGTGGGCGCACCGGATCGAAAAATAAGGAGGATTTTCATTTATGCAAAAACGATTTAGCAGAATGCTCGCGTTCCTCTGTTGCTTGGTAATGGTGACGTCGCTAATGCCTACCAGCTATGCCGCCGACACTGACAACATCGAGAACGCAGAAGCGAATGAAACGCCGACCGCCATTTTCGGAACTCCCGAACTCGGGTCAGACGACCCACTGTGGGCCCTGACAATGGAGCATCACATCAACAAAAGCACTGTGCCCGGCGACTCCAGACCCCATGCCACGGGCACAGCCAGAATCCTTTGGGACCACAACTACCTGTATGCCCGCGTAGTTGTGGAGGACAGCAATCTATATCAGGGAGCCGGCGGAGATCACCAGTACGACAGCCTGGAGTTTTATGTCGGTACCGGAACCGGAGGCGCAAACCAATGGCGCGTCAGCGCGACGGGCGTGTTTTCAGGGCAGGCCGCTCCGGGCAGAGCTGCGTGGACCCAGACCACGGAAAAAGGATATATCGTGGAGATGAGAATACCCAAAAGAACCTTGACCTTGGAGGAGGGCATGCTTACCTTTGAGGTTTATATCAATAACTCGACGGAAAAGGGCGGTGACCGCTATGAAGTCGTTTCCTGTTTCGGAGATCCGGACGCGGCTTATACCAGCGCTGCTTCATTTACAAACAGCCTGGAGCTCTCTTTAGCCAATGAAGTGGACACCAGATTCTCAATCACCGCCACGGCGGGATCGGGCGGCCGAATAACGCCGAACCCACCCGGCGATGTTCTGAGAATAGATAGGGACTCAAACAAAGAAATAACGTTTGACCCCGATTACGGCAAAATTGTGGATACCGTAACGGTAGACGGCGAGGCTGCGACTCTATCCGCTGGCACTTATACCTTTTTAAATGTTAACGCTGACCATACAATTCACGTGACATTCAAAAACGATCCGGACGCGGAGCTGCTTCCCTTTATCGTATGGAATGACAACTTCGCCAGTGGCGAGTACACGACGGCTGTCATCATTGACTTAGGCGAGGGGAAGGCGGCGTTAGGCTCCGAGCTTAATCCGGGCTTGTTTACCTTGTCGGCTAGGAACACGACCCTGAACGGTGACTCGGTGACCTTTGAAGGGACGCGCAAAATCACAAGGGTATACGCCAATGTCAAACCGAAGGTGCGCGGCTATCTGGGGACGGTAAGCAATTCACCGGATTATCAGGCCGGACTGGCAAGCGGCCGTTACATCGTAGTTGAGTCTGAGTTTTATTCAGCGAGCGGCGGCAATATAACGCTGGATGGCAGCAGTAACTCGACAAAGCAGGTTTACAACATCGTCCAAAACGGCGAGATCGTACTGACAGAAGGGAGTCCGCTTCGCAACGTGGTTTTTGAACAGGAAAAAGTTGTGAATCCGATCCTTGACAAGTTTACAACACCCACGGGCAATTCGGTCAATCGCGCGCTCTACCTTCACAAGGATGAAAACGGTGAAGTGTTGCAAGGATTGCCGCTGTATGTCTATACCCACGGCATGGGACGTGGCGGCACAGTCGCTACGACAGACCAAAAAGCGGCCATGAAATCCGCCAACGGTGCGGTCGCTCTGATGAAGAAAATGGAAGAAAACCCCGGCAAATACGCCAGCCATATACTGAATATTTCCTATAATGGCACGTCTACTCCCTCCACAGTCAATGTTAAGAAGGTTATAGACGACCTGGTTGCTAGCGGCGCAGCAGACTCTAATCGTATATATGCGGCGGGCTTCTCATGGGGCGGCCAGTATACGAACAACTTAGTTAACGCCTACCCCGGCTTCTTCGCGGCCGCCGCACCTATGTCCCCTGTAAGCGGCTCACCGAACGCCAACGCCAACGACGTTCACACCAACCTGGCCTATTGGATGTTTATAAATGCTCATAACGTTGGAATATACCAGACTAACCTCACTAGCTTCATAAACACCAATATGCCGAAAATGATCAACGCGAGGGCTTCGCGCTTTGAGAGCAATGAGGCTCTTACGTGGCCCTACAATCAATTTGATCAGCCGAATCAGAGGCCGAATCAGGCCAACACACCTGTCCTGGCTGATTATGTAGCGCACGAAGTTGAAGCGGCGGTTCTTTACAACCAGATAACTACGGGGACTTGGAGCATAGCTCCCACGGCGCAGTCCTCTAACTTGTCGGCTTGGAACAATGACTACACAGACGTCTTTGATTGGATGTTTGCGCAGAGAAAAACGGACGTGCCCGGTGCTCCGGGCGGCTTCAAGGCGACGGCGGGCGACGGACAGGTCACATTGAGCTGGACTGCTCCGGCTGACGACGGTGGCAGCGCGATATTGGGTTACAAGGTCTGGTACGGCAACGTGACGCCAGTCACACTGGGTGCGGCGGAGACCAAATATACCTTCAAGGGCCTGACAAACGACCAAGGCTACACCTTCAAGGTCGTTGCGGTAAGTGCGAAGGGCGACGGCGCGGAGATCAGCGCAACGGCTACGCCGACGAAGACGCCGACTCCCATTGTGCCCGATCCTTCTGGTGGCAACAGCGGCAATACGGGCACCGGGACAAACGCTGGATTGTCGAAGGCGAACTACACAGTGAATACACCTAAGGATAAGCCCGCGGTCACTGACAAAAACGGCAACACCACCCTACCCGGCGGCGGCGAGATTGCGACCAAAGGTGGGACGAAGATTAAGGTACCCGAAGGCACAACTATAGACTCAAACGGTAAGGTGACTATTCCGGCGGACAAGAGCGCCGAAGTGGCACTACCCGGCGGCAACAGCACAGTGACCATTCCGGGCGGCTCGACGATAGCGGGCGACGGTACGGTCACAGTGGGCGGCGGAGACGCGCATGTGAACCTGCCGAACGGCAACCAGGTGGATATCCACGGCGGCTCGAAGATACAGAGCGGCGGCGCGGTTGTGGTAGGACCGGGCGGCGCGAGTGTCGGCTTAGACAACGGCATGTCGCTGAACATCCATGAGGGTACGGAGCTTGTGTTCGATGACGACACCCCGCTGGGCTTCCTCGTGATGTCGGGCAATCCTTTCAAGGATGTCAACATGGACGACTGGTTCTACAGCTACGTAAACTTCGCCTACACATACGGTCTTTTCAACGGCACGACGTCCACGACGTTCTCACCTGGCACCTCAATGACGCGCGCGATGTTCGTGCAGGTACTGGCCAATCTTGAGAACGCAAACCGCTCCGGCTACACGAGTTCCCGCTTTAGCGACGTGACGGACGGGCAGTGGTACACGGCGGCAGTCGAGTGGGCGGCCGAAAGCGGTATAGTCAACGGTATAAACGCAGACCTGTTTGACCCCAATTCACCGATGACGCGCGAGCAGATGCTGGTGATACTGTACAACTACATGAAGTACAAGGGCTATGAGATACCTGAAAGCCAATCTAAGTCCTTCGCGGACGAGAGTGAGATCAGCTCATGGACGTTGGAGGCCGTTCAGGCGCTGCGGGGCATCGGCATTGTATTAGGCAAGCCGGACAACCTCTTTGACCCCAAAGCCACCGCCACCCGCGCCGAAGTAGCCACTATCTTTGTAAGGTTCGTCGAATATCTGGCTAAGTAAAAGCGTAAACAGAAAAATGCGGACCCTTCCGGCTGGACAATATCCAACCGGAAGGGTCTCCTTCTATTTACAAAGAAAATCTCCGGTCAGATGCCTCTAAACACACGACAGTAGCATAGGGTTTTGGTCTATGACTGCTTCATTATCACTTGGGTGCCGCTGTCGATGCACGCGCTATCAATGACGGTCTGTATAATAATCCCTCATTTCCCGGACTATCGGTTTGAATCATATTCAACAAAAACTCGGCGGCTTTTTTGCCGAGTTTTTGCTTTGGATACTTGACGGAAGTCAGCGGAACCTCGCAGGTCGCGGCGAGACTGCTGTCATCGATTCCAACGAGCGAAAGGTCCTCCGGTACGCGACCAAATTCTTCACCCGTTTTCAGATTAGTTGCTTTTAATTGATCATCTTCAAATACAACTTCATAGTTTCTAGTATTAATAACGGCTCTATTAATCATTATCATATTTCATTTTCTTCAATCCCGATATATCCTTACCACACACTCCACATGCGCTGTCTGAGGAAACATATCGTCGCGGGATATGCTCGAGTAATAAATCGATTAGACTGCTTTAAAATAGAAACAGCGGTAGCCTTGGACTCAGATATTAAGTCCAAAACTGCCGCTGTTTATTGAACTAACGTTCTCCGTTAGCTCAATCCCGAAATCCCTCGGACGCTGAGGGGCGATAGCCCCAATGCTTGAATATCGTGGTATCTGGATACGCCATCTAGGAAACACTAACATTTTTTTTGCTTAATTTCTTAAATACCGAGTATTCCTTATCGGACTTAATAAAATTTAATATTTTTTCGGCACATTCTTTTGGGTTCATCTCTTCCGTATTTACTTCGAGGTCATATTCATCAAAGCAATATACTTTGCTAAACTGTGAAGCTGCCAGTCCAACTTTTCTATCTCCTCTTGCTTGCTCTCTTCTTATGAGTTCTTCTTTCGAGCATATTACACCTATAAATAACGTAGACTGATCGAAAAATTGATCAAGAAACTCATTAAACCTCTTGTCATTGTCGATTACGGTATCTACTATTACATTAAAACCCAGTTCTGATAACAATTTAATTGTCGAATGGTACACTGAGAATATGGAATCATCAAGTAATTGTGAGACAACTTGATGATCTATTTCTCTTGGAGGTTCATCTGGAAATTTATTATTAATAAAATCATTGTAATTATTAAAAAAATCATCAATTGATAAATGATAAAAAGGAATCTCTTTCTGATTTATCAGTTCAGTCGATATCGAGGTCTTTCCAGAACTTGAAGTTCCATTTAGATAAACTAATATCCCTTGCTTCAATTTAATCATCCCTTCAAAAAATAATCTTTGCGTATTTTTCAGATAACGTTGTATTCACAGTTTATAAAATTATTCAACTCAGGGAATATTCTAGAAACGATTGAATTATCCTGCCCATTAGCTTAATAAAAACAAGGAGCAGCTACCGTAGTATCTGCTTCTTGTACTGTTCAACTAATGTTCCCTGTTAGTTCAAGCGTATTGGAGAACCCACTCTTTTATCTGAGAGGCAACTTCGGTTACATCAGTATCCGTTGTATCAATAGTAGGCATAGGTGGGTTATAGACCTCATCAGCAATTTCAAGCAATCGTTTTGCAAAGTTTTTGTGGTTTTGAATCTCTTCCTCTGACCAATTTCTTTCACGTAGACGTTTTTCGCGAGTTTCTTCATCACAATGTAGGTTTAGGTAATATACATGCTTAAAAAATGGATAGTCCACACATTTTTCAATATCCCAAGGCATCATTGTTCCGCATATTATAGTCATGCGCCCACTTTGAGCGATATTTCGTGCAACCCTAAGCCAAATATTTCGCATTTTCTCCCAATCATGCCCAATAAATTCAACAAGATTATCAGGGTCAAAAATATCAAAATCAGGCATCAATCTCCGTAGTTCCTTAATGACATATGTTTTCCCTGACCCACTTGCACCTGTTACGATAAATAAAGGCAATTTATTTTCCATTAGTTGTACCATCTCCCATTTACTTATATTTACAATTATAGCACCTCACAAATGATATAAAAGGTAGTAAACAATTATAACTAAACTGCCAGTTAGCGTAATGAAGCAGCCGATCATTTTGATCGGCTACTTCCGTTTTTTTATTGAACTATCGTTTTCCGTTAGTTCAATTGGTTGGGGGGTTATAAATTGAAAGATTCCAATCAAGATGAGCAAAGTCACGAGTACTATTATAAAAGTTAAGCTCAACCTCAATATATTAGATGACTGAAGTTGTTTGTTCTGAACTTGCTTTTCCAGAAAGCCAATACGTTTTTTAAGCTCCTGAATCTCTTTCTCCATTGGTAATCCTCACTTAATACCACATGGCTGAATTGCCTTTACGCTTTGCTTTTTCGGGGTTTAAAAAAATGGAATGGCGTCGTGTAAAATTATTTTAAAATGATGTGGCTTTTTACCTCCCTTCGGTGTCTAATGAATTGTAAGTTCAGGAGGAGGTACTACTGGTGTCACGAGCTCAAGACAAAAAGAAAATCCCTGTTCTTCCGGAGGAGCAGGAGCACATCCAGCATTTCGAAGCCATTTATAATCAATATCGAGATAGAATTCGAAATTATATTGCGGTAAAGACAAATTCGGCAACTGCCGATGACTTAACGCAACAAGCTTTTTTAAAAGCAATGGAAAACTTTCACTTGTTTAAGTGTAACTCCAGCATATTTACTTGGCTATTCAAAATCGCGCAAAATATTGTGAAAAACGAGTATCGTACGAGATCGCGAAATAAAGAAATGGTGCACGAAGTAATCGATTTTCAGTCCCAATCGATATCCCTCGATATTGCTAGAGATGTCGATATCCGTCTTGATATTAGTGCTGCATTAGCCCGATTGAATGAATTAGATCAGCAAATCATATCATTGCGTTTTTTCGTCGATTGCACTTTATTGGAAATATCCAAAATCATCGGGATGCCTGAAAGCGCAGTCAAGAACAGACTCTATCGTGCCTTAAACAAACTAAAAAAAGAATTAAAAGAATGGGGTGACATTACAATCATGTCTATTAAAGAATTGATATCAATTGTGGATAAAGGCGAGGCTCCCTCCAAGAATGATAGTATGAACAAGGTATACCATGACTTATTTGAAGAGTTGAAAAGCAATGTAGATCGAATTGTTACAACCTATCGTCATCGACCTTCTCAGAAAATCGCTATTGAGATCTATCCGGATCTGCCCACTTTTCATCAAGCAATGAACGAGCCGGATGCGCCCAATTGGTTTATGGGAACCTATGAAGACAATAAAATTAAAATCGTATCCCCACTCAACCCAGGCCCTGAACATACGTATCAATCGGTACTACGGCACACTATAAGCTTGTTTACGATGTGGTTAGTGAAAGATATCAATCCGTTGGCACCGAAATGGCTTACACACGGGCTCGGCGGGCATGAAGCCAAACAAATGTCACAAGAATATATCCAGTATAGCACCTCCGAAGCGATTCAAAATAACGCTGTCCCTAGCTTTCAAGCATTAACTAATGATACCTGGGATTTCGAGAAGATAGGGGGATATGGATTCTCGCACTTGCTCGTAGAATATCTCATCCATTCATACAGTTTAGATGCGCTCAACAAATTCATACGCGATGCCACTGATTTTCAAGGCGCATTTCAAGTATCGGAAGCTGAGCTGCACGGGATGTGGGTGCAATATTTAAAATCTAGGCTATGTTAAATTTTGATACTAGTATTTGACCATAACAAAACCACCTTCGAAAAGGTGGTTTTGTTATGGTCTCCCATAGCTCAACAGTACACTATACATTGTTCTATCTAGTACAGCCTTATAGCCCCAATCATTAAACTATCCTGCCCGTTAGCGTAATATCATCAAGTGAAATCGGCTCTTTTAGAATAAACTTCAAACTAACAGCTAATTGATTGTAAACTCCGCCGCCAAAAAGTATGTATCGTAGTCGCCTGCTTTTCTAAAATCGAGTATATCTTTCACTATTCGGTATTCACCAGTAACCAGTCTTCCATAGAGCCAATTCCAATCAACTGTCCATTCGCTAACATTTGAAGACTCCAAGCCATGTCCAATACTATTAAATCCGTAATTACCATCTATAGCAACAGGGACTTGATACCAACTACCATCCATTTTCTTTTCCAACAAAAAATATTCACCATAAATACATTGCTTACCAGAGTTATTATCAAATACTACAGTCAATTCAGTAGTGGCGACCGTTCCTTTCTTAACAGACATCGTTACTCCTTCAAGGTCGTTGACAGTTTTATATTTTGTAAGTTCCCAATCAGTATTTTCTCCTGTATTAGTCTCTTCATTAGCATTAGAGCATCCGACTATTAGGATGAGACAAAGGACGATGCACAGAGTAAGAACAGATGAACAAGATAACTTCTTCATTTAGATACCACCCTCATTTGTTATAAATCCGTTTCAACATAAAAACGAGCTCGTCAGCAGTTTTGTTGCGTAAAACTGCCCGTTCGTTTAATAATCGCTCCTCGTTTAACCCTTGTGTCTAATCGCTTAAAAATTCATACGATCAAGCTTCCATTAAGAGTACCTCTTTTTCGTGCTATGAATGACGCTGCAATATACAAAAAAAGAACCTTCAAGCTGCTCCATAAGCGGCTGAAGGTTCTTTCGTATTTAAATATGCAAGCGATCAAGCAGCCTGAAAATCATGGCCGCGGCTTCCGCTCGGCTTGCTGCACGATCAGAACGGAACGTTAGATCGGTATAGCCCGTTATAATACCTTCCGAAACCGCACGGTTGATGGAGTCCTTCGCCCATGCCGGGATAGCAGCTGCGTCTTTAAATGTCATTTCCGCACTTGCTGGCTGCTGCTCGTTAGCCTTTAAAGCATTCGCAATCATGACTGACATCTCAGCGCGTGTAATCGTTTGATTGGGCTTGAAAAGCATTTTCCCGTTTTGCTCGTAGCCTTTCAAAATACCCGCTTGCACAGCAGCAGCTACATCAGCTCCAGCCCATGCTGGAATGTCGCTGTTATCCGCAAAGCTTGCAGTTCCTGAAGCCGCTGGCAGTCCCAGAGCTTGCACGATCATTTTGGCAAAGGCAGCACGAGTAACCTTCTCTTCTGGATGGAATGTCCCATCCTCAAAACCTTGAATTACGTTCATGCCAAGCAAGCGATCCGCAAATGGTGCCACCCAGTGCGTTGTCGAATCGGAGAACAGCTTCGCTTCTGCTTGGAAAACCGCAAATTTAGTAAAGTGGTTCACCTTTGCTGAAATTGTGCCATCTGCTTTGACAGTGCCGCCAACATAAATCCAACGCTTTTGCAGCTCGTTATAGTAATAAATGGCCGCTTTTTTGCCCGATTGGACTTGATCCTTCTTGTAGTTGAAGCTAATTTCCACCGGTTTGTTGAATTGGTTGCCTGCTGTGCTTTGGAATTCGACCACCGGACTAAGCGCCTCAAGCGTCCCAGCCGACGGTGCCTCATTCGCCCCTACAACCTTAGCGCTTATTTTTCCGTTAACAGCTGCAGCACCTGCTGGCACATTAAAGCTGATAACATCTTTAATTGCGCCATCAATCCCTTTCAACGCATCCAAGTCTACTTCTACAGAAGTAGCTGAAGCCGGAGGAGGCGTCACGATCGGTCCTGGACCCGGACCTGTGTTACCATCGTCGTTTGGCTCACTCGTTACAAAGATAGGATTCGAATAAAACCAAAGATCCTTGTAGTTGCGATCGTTAATTTCATTAAACCGTTTCATATTACGGATATCTAGATCCTCAATCGTTGTATCGTCTTCTGTTCTGACGTCAATGAGCGGCTCGCCGTTTTCAGTTTCGCCAGCTACATTTTCGCCAAGATTAGTGCCTCTTAGTCTAAAATACTGATCTTTGTACGCTGGATCGAGATCATACGTAATGACATTGTAGCCTTCCGCGTCTGTTGTCCAGTCTTCGCTCGTGAATCTGGCAATGACCTTCGTTGAATCATTTGTATCTTTGTTGTATTCATCCGTACCAGGCTTAACCTCACCTGTAACATCACCGGCAATCAAATCAACGTGGTCAACCTTAACGGCATTTGTCACGTCACTTTGGTAAATATATTTGTCATTGATTGCAGGATTTTCACTTTTAATCACGGCATAATTGTTTGTCTGCGGGCTTTTGAAACGAATGGTCAGCTTAAGCGCATCGCCATCCTTCACCTTCAAGTTTTGCCCCATTTCGCCTTTGTTTGCACCGTTAGTAATCGTGAAATCTAGAGCATTAATCAGATCACCTGTTGTCGAAAAAGATTTGCCTGAACGCATGCCGTCCAGCACAGCTGACATGTCATTGCCTTCTACCCATGTATAATTTTTGGAATACTCACCCGGCGCGTAGCCACTGGAATAAAGACCTTGCGATACTTTAAAATGGGAATCAGAGTTGGTGAAATTCCAAAACCGGCGACCTTCTCCTAGCAGCGCGTCCCACACCCCGCCAACCTTAGCAATCATATAGTCGGAACCGCCGTACGTCTTGGTCTTGGGATTATTTTGATTCAAGCCGGCTCTATCTGGCTCCATCTGATTGCCTGGCATGCCCTCCATCCCAAAAAAGATGTTTGGCGCTATATTGTTAAAATCACGTATATCTGAAATTCGAAAAATCGCATTGCCATTGACAAGCTTTCTGGATGGATGATTAATGATCATATAGCTGGAATCTGCAAAATTTGTTTTCAACCACTTCACAGCATCGCGCGCCGTATCCGCATTTAGTGCAGGTCGCGTTGGGTACTGCAATTTCCACTCTGCTACGACTGCCGGGTCAAACATGCTCTCCGGGCGATCCGTATACAAATATTCAAAAAGGCTCGTTGCCTTTAAGCTGCTTTCTTCGCTATCCGCCAATATGCCTGCTCCGACATGATCGTAGGTTGGCATATCCCATTCAAACCCTGAAAAAATAATTTTATCCTTGTACTTTCCTGCGTCTTTTAGTTTATTAATGATGTTAACCTGATATTTATTAACAGCATCTGTAAATGATATCGGAGAAGGAAGCGAGTTTCCTTCTTCATCCCGCTTTGAAGTTCTCAGATGATCAGATAAATTCATCCAGTCCATCCCATAGGTTTCAAAAGCTTGATCGAGCACCGTCTGCACTGATTGCTGCGCATCATCTGAAACGTAGGTATGGGCATGGTATTCCCCTGCCATCCATTTTCCAGTGCCTGAAGTCCCAGCCGACTGGTTGCCTGCTTCTGCGAATGTTGTTGTCAACGCTATATTTTGCCCTGCAAAGCTTGCTGTTAGAATAAAAGCTGATGCCAGCTTGGCCCACTTACTAGATAACATGTTATAATCCTCCGTTATAATGTTGTAATTGCTTCATCTGCCTATCTCATGTTAACTATGCCGCTAATGCTGACCTCCAATTACTATTGATTTGAACAGCTCCACCCAAATGACCACATGTCTAAAATAAGAGATTGCTCAGGCTCTGTCTATACTTTTGGAGCAAACGATATAATTTCTTAACATTAGAGATTGGCGCAAAAAACCTATTCACATAGGAGCTTCGTTGTAGACTGGCCCCAACTATAAAAAAACAGCGGCAGTCGTGGACGAGAAAAAAAGCCCTAGACTGCCGCTGTATTATTGAGTTAACGTTACCCGTTCCCGTTTACCACACACGCGTTCAATCAGGATTTCCCGGAAAACGCCAGTGTCTTATTCAATCCTATCTCTCCGACCGACGCAGCGCCCCGACCAGCTCTACAAAGTGGCGCCCGCGCTCTTCAAAGTTGCTGTATTGATCAAACGCAGTGCAGGCAGGGCTCAGCAGCACCGTGTCGCCCGGTGCGGCCAGCTTGTGCGCATGCGCCACAGCCTCGGCCAAGCCTTCACAACGAAAAATAGGCGGGCAACTCGGCACGCTGCGCGCTGCAGCCTCGATTTGACTGGCCGCTTCGCCGATCAACAGCAACACCTTGACATGATCAGGCAGCAGCCTAGCCATCTCGTCAAAAGGTACGTTTTTATCTCTCCCGCCGGCGATCAGCAGCACTCGGCCCTCGTGTGCGTGCAGCGTGGCAACGGTACGGGCGGGGCTGGATCCGATTGAATTGTTGTAGTAATGCACGCCGTCCACAGTGGCCACCCACTGGTTTCGGTGCTCCACGCCGGCAAATGTGCGTACCGTCTCCAGAATTGCCTCGTCCGGCACGGTCCCCCTCACGGCGGTCATGGCAGCCATAACGTTTTCCACGTTATACCACCCGGGCAAACGAATGTCACTGATAGGTACCAGACCATCGATCACTCCATCGCAGACTGTGTGACCGCCGAAATACTTGGTCCGCCCCCGCCCGCGCAGTGCGGCGGTAGCCGGGTTGTCGCCGTTAAGAACGGCAAGGTCGTCAGCACTCTGAAAATCCAGCAGGCGACGCTTGGCGGCGGTATATTCATCCATGTCGCGGTGCCAGTCGAGGTGATTGGGCGAGAGGTTGGTTATAACCGCCACATGGGGAGAGCGCGTCATGTCCATCAGCTGGAAGCTGGATAGCTCGACCGCGCACACGTCCAGCGGCGACATCTCGCCCGCGCGCGTCAGCAGTGGCGTGCCAATGTTGCCGCCCAGATGAACCGTACGCCCCCCGTTTTCCAGCATGTCTGCAATTAACGACGTGGTGGTAGTTTTACCGTCCGAACCGGTCACGCCGAAAATGGGACAAGGGCACAACGCAAAAAACTCCTCCATCTCACTGGTCACACGGCTGCCGCCAGCGCGGGCCGAGTCCAGCGCCGGATGGTCTGGGCGCATGCCCGGAGTGCGGAACACGATATCGCCCCCAACGCGATCTAGGTAATTCTCCCCTAAGCGGAGCCCAACGCCTAGATCGTCCCACTCGTCCCGGGGCAGGGCCGGATTGCGGTCGCGAACGGTGACGCGCGCCCCTGCTGAGCACAGCATGCGGATCAGCGGTGAGTTGCTGACGCCTGCGCCGATGATGGTCACGTCCTGGCCAGCCAGCGATTCGATATAGTTGTCAAAAGCAGGATTCATAAGCACCTCCGCTTAAAGAATGTCATTAATTCAAATATACCACATATTGGAACTGCCCTGCCTGCCCGTTAGCCGTTCATTCAGCGTAATAATAAGCACATAAAGGATGAATTCTTTCTCTTTTGACAACGAATGCGCCTCAAAAGCTAGAGATAAAAAAATAGGACTAGAAACTAGCCCTATTCCCCTCAATATAAATTAAACCACCCAAATAGATCCAGAAACTACACTTATGCATGAACCATACTTTAGCACTCAGCTAGAAATTTCTACTTTTGGCACCTCAGCTGCTTTCGGCCGAAATCCAAAACCAAGCAGCGCGAAGATAAGGAAGGCCGCACCTAAAAACAGAAAAATACTATGAACAGAAACATAACGAATCCCATAACCGCCAAGCGTCGGGCCCATGATGCTTCCAATACTAAAGTGGATCGAAGCGATAACATTCGCCGCAGGCAATATCGCCCGAGGCAGTATATCAGCTGCATAAGCGAGACCTAAAGAGTAAAATGATCCAACCACTCCGCCAGCAATTGCAAATAATACAAAGAGCAGCGCAATATTATCGCCAGCGACAGGTATGGTGAAAAAGACGAGAGCACCTACCACTGCACATCCAATTAACACCGGCTTCCTGCCGATCCGGTCACTCCAAATGCCAAGCGGCAGCTGAAGAATTAGAGCCCCGACTCCGAATGCCATAAGCAGAAGCGAAATCCAATGCTGGCTCAGGTTGATCCGCAATCCATACAACGGAAAGTTGCTATTCATAGAAGCTTCCATCAGTCCATATAAGAAGCCAGGTATAAGGACAAACCACGCGAGACGGTAGGTTTTTACAAAGCGATTCTCAGACGCCGTTCCTCGTGCTGCCCGCTCCGGCATTTCATTCTTCATACGCAGCACAAGCATCAGTACAGTTACAAAAAATAAACTGGACACTAAGAATGGAACCGCCCTTCCAAGTGGAAGAAGATTGATGCCCAGCGGCCCTAAGCTGAAGCCGAGTCCATAAGCCATACCGTACAGCGAAATAAATTTCCCCCGTCGATCGGCTGGACTTGAGCTTACAATCCATAACTGTGTAGCATAATGGAGCGAGCTATCGCCGACACCAACCAGCAAACGCAAGACGAACCATATCGCCAACGAATGAGTAAATGGAAACAGTAGATTAGCAAGTGTAACTAATGAAATGCCGACTAAAATGACTTTTTTGTACCCAAAACGCATGACCGGCTTCTCAACGAAAAACATTGCACAAAAAATTCCGATATACATGGCAGCTGAATTAATCCCGTTCATATCTGACGATACGCCTGAATCCTCCAGCATAATCGAAAGCAATGGCAGCAGCAGCCCTTGACTCATACCGGCTACTACAACAACTAAAAGCAATGTGGTTAAACGAACATGGAAAGAAGGCGAAGCTGAAGCTAAAGCACTTGATGACAAACCTGTTGCACTCCCTTTACTAAAACTATCATTCTGATTTTCTCCTTACACATTGTATACCTGACAGTAAAGACTGACAACCGCTCATTCATTGGCAGCGCCTCTCGCAATCGCCTATGCTGATTCAGAATTGCTAGGTGCAACGATAAGTGATAGATTTTTCTCCCTAAACTACAGGAAAAATCCCCCTTTATTTTTACTCCTTTCCCCCTCAGAATAAAAGTTGTTTCCTCTTGAATTAGTCTCCTATTTGCCTATCAAGTTTTCTTACTCCATTGCAAGAAGAGTCGAACTCTATTGTACCTCTCGGTTTTTCGCCACACTCTAAGTACATCCCATTTATACGGTTAGGAGGTGATGTTTTTAAGAGATTGAATGTAATCGCTTACAAAAAAGGTAGTGGTCAGAAGCTTTATATTGAGAAGGGAGATAGTTGACGATGAAAAATTATTCGCGATCAACGAAACGAATGATGAAAGCTCTTTTAGCTGCCCTAGCAGCGCTGCTAGTATTGACTGGATTGCCCTTAGGAACGGATAGAGTAGAGGCCGCAACAGCTCGCAACAAAATAATCGTAGGCTACTGGCATAATTTTGACAACTTCTCTACCAATATTCGTTTAAAAGATATTTCTCCGGATTACGACGTGATCCAGGTCGCTTTTGCTGAACCAACAGGTGGCGCACATACTGGCAATATGGTGTTCACCCCTTACAACGCAACAGTTAGCGAGTTTCAGTCTGATGTTGCTTACCTTAAAGCGAGAGGACAAAAGGTGCTCATATCCATCGGCGGCGCTAACGGCGCAGTGGAGCTTACTACACCTCAGGCCAAAACAACATTTGTGAACACGATGAAGGGTATTATTAATTTATATGGATTTGACGGCCTCGATATTGACCTTGAAGGCAGCTCTCTTGCCCTTAACACAGGAGACACCAACTTCAAAGCTCCTACCACCCCAAAAATAGTAAATTTAATTTCTGCTACGCGTGAAATATTAAATAGCTATAGTTCAGATTTCCTTCTGACCATGGCACCGGAAACCGCCTATGTTCAGGGTGGAGCAGGAAACTATACAGGACTTTGGGGAGCATACCTCCCTGTCATCTACGATCTGCGAAATGAGCTGGATTACCTGCATGTTCAGCATTATAATACGGGTCCTATGTTAGGCCTTGATGGTAAAGCCTATTCTCAAGGTACGCCTGACTTCCATGTGGCTATGGCTGAAATGCTGCTTGTTGGATTTCCAGTCGGAGGCAATCCGAATAATATGTTTCCGGCTCTTCGTCCAGATCAAATCGTCATTGGTTTGCCCGCTTCACCACAAGCAGCAGGCGGAGGTTATACAACACCGGCTAACGTGCAGAAAGCTCTTGATTATCTTATAAAAGGTATACCTTTCGGCGGAACCTACGTTCTTCGCAATACCGCTGGTTATCCTGATTTAAAAGGATTGATGACCTGGTCTATCAACTGGGATAAATATACGAACAATCTATTTTCTACGAGTCATCGTACCTATCTCGATCAATATGGTTCTGGTGGAGGTGACATTACAGCTCCGTCAGTTCCTGCAAATCTTCAATTAACTGCCAAAACGTCCACGAGTGCGAGCCTGTCTTGGAGTGCATCTACCGATGATCGAGGAGTAACGGGATATATCGTCTCATATGGTTCAACTTCAACAACCGTTACAGGTACAAGCACAACAATCAGCGGTTTGACAGCTAACAAAGCGTATTCATTTACTGTAAAAGCGAGAGATGCAGCGGGCAATATTTCTGGCGCGAGCAACGTGATTAATGTAACTACTGATGCACCCGTTGTGGATGTAATAGCACCTTCAGTACCTGCTAATTTACGCACGACAAGTACGAGTGCATTCAGTGTCAACTTAGCATGGAACGCTTCGACGGATAACGTTAATGTAACCGGTTATACCGTGACTTACGGTACAACAAACGTGAATGCAACGGGTACAAGCGCAGCAATTAGCGGATTATCCCCTAACACTGCCTATACCTTTACAGTGAAGGCATATGATGCAGCAGGCAATGTGTCTGGTGCAAGTACGCCAATTACGGTTACTACAAGCCCCGCAAATGTTTGCACCGTACAGCAATGGAACACCGACACAGCCTATACAGGCGGACAGCGTGCTTCCTACAACGGCTCTGAATACGAAGCTAAATGGTGGACAAAAGGAGAGCGCCCAGATATTAGCAGCGTGTGGAAATTAATTGGTCCATGTGGCAATGCAGGACCAGCCGATACTACAGCGCCAACTGCCCCAAATAATCTTCAAGCAACAGGTGCTACAGCTTCTACCATTAGTCTTTCATGGGGAGCATCAACGGATAATGTCGGAGTTACCGGTTACACCGTTTATTATGGCTCTTCCAGCCTCAATGTTGCTGGAATTACAGCTACCGTTAGCGGTCTTACAGCAAACACAACCTATAGCTTTACAGTGAAAGCAAAGGATGCTGCAGGAAATTTGTCGGCAGCTAGCAACGTACTTCAAGCCTCAACAACAGCTGGCTCAGGTGGAACAACGACTTGGGCTGCTCAAGCAAGCTATGTTGCTGGAAGTACAGTAACCTACGCAGGCCTCTCCTATGTTTGTCTCCAGCCTCATACCTCACTGGTTGGCTGGGAGCCGCCAAATGTGCAATCTTTGTGGCGGCTTCAATAGTAAAGTAAAAAAATGGACTATGGGCGCAATAACTCATAGTCCATTCCTATCTTATATTACATTTCTAATTGAAGTTTACGGGTATTCAGCATGCCCTCCAGCCCCGTAGGATCGTTGCTTACTTTATATTGTACAAACGCTTCAGCTTTATCGGATGTACGAATGCGCAGCGGCTTCGTCTCCATATTTACTAACTGAAGCACAACATCAGCAACAGATTCAGAAGTTTGAGGAACGGAGTTTCGCTTGGAAAAGGTATTAATAATGGTGTCATACGTTTGTTTATATTCATCATCTGGAATACCGCCTGTTTTTTCAATATGTGCAAAAACAGTATTGTTGAAATGGGTCCCAATTGCTCCAGGCTCCAGCAGAGTCACATCAATATTAAATGCAGGCTTGTAGTAGGTCGCTAAGCTCTCCAACAACCCTTCAACTGCAAACTTGCTTGCGCAATAAATTTCATTTAATGGTTGTCCGACCAATCCGCCTACGCTCGTCGTTGCGATCAAATGCCCAGAGTTTGATTTGCGAAGGAGTGGCAAACCCGCTCGAATCGTATGCATAACCCCGTACACATTCGTATCAAAAACAGCTTGAATTTCCTCGAAAGTAGCTTGACCTAGTGCACGTAATAGCCCAAATCCTGCGTTGCAAAATAAAACATCCATATAACCGTGTTTTTGCTTAATGACCTCAAATGCCTGCTCTAATGATTCCGGTTTAGTTACTTCCATTTCAATGAAATGGAAATTTGGCTGATCGCTATACTTTGTTTGATCACGTTCTGCATGCCGAGTTCCAGCGTAGACGATCCATCCCTCTTCAGCAAATTTTAATGCTGTTGCAAGACCTATTCCGGATGAGGCGCCTGTAATGGCAATAATTTTATTCATGCCTGATTCTCCTTTTTTTAAAATATGGAAACGATCTGTGCAGTATGATGCCGATTATGCCAAATGAATCGTTGAAGCGCAGCATCAAGACTCATGGCGCCATGAGTTGGACTTGTAAACGTTCGTTGAAAATCGGATGATTGTAAAGATCGGAGAATTGCTGTAAACCGACCATGAATGGATTCTAGGAGATTCAGCGATGTTTCGAGCGGTGTTTCATAATCGCTTAATTCCGCCCATAAATTTTCTCTATACGAGCTAGCCGTGGGATTATTCTCCGTTAGCGCTCTCTTGAAACGGATAAAAGCATTCATATCGTTGTCAGCCATATGGTGAACAACCTGCCTGACGGTCCAACTGCCCGGACGGTATTGTAAAAGCAGCTGCTCAGACGTTAAATTTTGTACCGTGTGCCGCAGAGTCGGAGATATTTGCGACACATCCTCAATCCAGCTTTGCCGAAGCTCGGTCGTTGCATGCTGTATGAGTTCAAATTGCCCGATTGGATAACGTAAATCATTCATATGCTCACCCCCCATTCTTTAATTAACCTTCAATAAACATAGGGATTTCCATATGGTTAGGATTAGAAATCCATTGTGACAATACATTTCTCGTTGGCGCTCCCATAATAAAATTCAAGTCATTATCGGGATGCAAACTATAGTCGGTTATCTCATGCAATGGAATCCATGCTATGCCAATCTGATGAAGGTCTGGTGTTTCACCGACCGATGCTTCATTGTCGGACGTAATAGCACACAAAAACGTAAAATCAATTTGATGAACATCCGGTTCTAATTCAAAAAACGATGAATCTCTTTTTGCGATAAACTCATTAATAAAAAGCAATTGTTCAATTTCAACCTTTAAACTTACCTCTTCTAATACTTCTCTCTTCAACGTTTCATGGATGCTTTCACCATGTTCCTGCCCTCCTCCTGGAAGAACATAAAATTCTCCTTGGACACCAGCTCTCCGTAATACGAGCAATTGCTCATCTTTTATAATGACTGCCCTAGCCGCCGTTCTAATTCTCACGTTATCACCTCATTATTGTTATCGCGTTTTCCTTGAAGATTTACATTTGCTGACTGTCTTATTGCTCTTGCATTTTTTATGCTTGTCGCTTCTAATAATTTGTTTAAAATATCTACCGGAGTGTTGGGATTTTGGGATAATGACAGCCAAACATAGGGCTCTTTTGTCTCAAAAAGAGATTGAAACTCTTCAAGTGTTAAATCATTGCGGCTCGCATATTTAGCAGTGTCCACCACAGTAAGCAATCTTTGCAATCTGTCTGCATCCATATTCCTTTTTATAGCCGCTTCGAGCAATCTTCGCTTTTCAGGTGATGACGGCTGTTTATAAATCAAGCTCTCCATCATCCATTTATGATAATCGTATTTGTTAAACAGCAGCTCCATTTCTTCATGGCCAAAGGATAGTTGAGTGTAGACGTCTATCGCTAGTGTCAATAATGCTTCATCTACGATCTCTGCTAATCTCCACAAGACATCGTATTCTTGTTTCGAGTGACCTAAATCCATAATAGCAATATTCCTATCTATAAGGGAAAAAGCGATTTGTTTCGGGAGAGGTTTATCGTATAACGAGATCAGGTTTTTCCAAACCTCCTCCTCCCCATCCGTATTCTTAGCTTCATTGTAAATTTCAAATAATATGTCTTCCGTTAATTCTATTTCCATTTGATTAGAATGTAACAATTGTTCGATAAAAGGATTCATTTTACTCCATTCCTTTCATTAAGAAACGTCACTACATAGCGTACAGATTATTAAAGTATTCAATAGCTTGATCCAATAGTTGTTGATTCATATCCGAAATCGTTTCATTTGTATAATAGGCCAGATGAGGTGTACATATTACATTAGGCAGATCATATAGCTTTCGAACGTTTGCTCTAATTTATTTCGTTCCTGTGCTGTTAGATGGATTGTTTTGTCTACTGCACATTGCCATTTCTGCTTCATTTCTATCCTCATCTCATGAATTCTATAGGTTTAATTTCATAATAATAGAGAACCTAAACCGTTTCCAATATCTAGTTTATATAGGAAAAATAGATACAGCCTATAACAAAGCACCTCAGAAATTGAAACAGCGACAGCCTAGGATATGAAAATAAAGTCCTAGAGTGTCGCTGTTTTATGAACTTCCTACTTGCTCATTTTAGCATCGCACTGGCAATTGTCAAAAAGTCCTCCCGACTGATCTCAAAATGACCGTAGCGGAAGGAATACCCCCAATTTCGGTTCCCGCGAGTGAAGCTAAGCTTTTCTAATAGATATCTAATCTGTACCTCACGGCATGAAATATAGCAGATATTTCTGCGTAATGGCACAAATGATTCTGACATCTGATATTCGTAGACTATATCATCATCCACTTCCCCGATAGCGGTGAACGCTTGGAGTGGTGCCCCGTTCCTCATTTCTGTTCGCGGAGAATAGTAGATCAACCAATCGCCTGCTCGCATCTTACGTAAAGGTGCTGACTTGCCGTGACAGAGCTGAGCGAATCCCCCCGACTCTCCACATTTCACATGGGATGCGGACACGACACCAATCCAGAAGCGGCTTTGCTCCCTTATTTCATCCATTTGCATGCCTCGAAGTCCTTCCTTTTTTAATAAATGTTTATATCGCTTCCCGTACCAATCCTTGTTTTAAGCGGTCCAGCTGCAGAAGATGATGACGGTAGTGCATTTCAACAAGCAGAAACCATTCCTCCGCACACAATCCGCCGAATCTCGGATGGGACACTGTATGTTGTTTGGACACTTTTTCAAGGGTAGGTTCAATGTCCTTCATTCTCTGGATGACAGTGTGTAAGCCTTGAATCAGCTGCTCTTTGCTTTCCGGCTGCTCCGGAGTATATTGCGGGGAAGGCGGAACATGAATACGAATGGGCGGAAAGCTTCCTTGAGAAAATATAGCCACACCAACCTCGGTTTTTTCCGTTTCAGGTACCATGGGATCTTGGCTTGGCATCAGGCATTGATCAAGATTACGAAGCTGCATATAAAGCGCCGAGCTAATGAGATGTTGAAACATCTGTCCGATTGACCACTCGTTTTCACTTTGCTTTTGCTTCAGCTGCTCCATACTGAATTGATCCAGTTCATGAATATAATGTGCCGCAGTTTCCTCAAATCGTTGTAATGCTAGCTTTGTTGTAATCATCGTCTATCATCGCCTCTAATCATCTTTTTTCTAAGTATACAAAAACGCTACTGACACCATTATGTCAGTAGCGTTTTAACGTTTTTTTCAGTTCGTTTCTAACCCGATGTCGGAAAGATTCCGGCTCCAGCACAACCACTCCGCCTCCCCAGCTGAGCACCCAATGCAGCAATTCCTCAGGCTGCCGAACACGTAAGGTCACCAGCAACCCTTCGGTATGATCCTCTATGGTTTCTATATAGAAGTTGTTTGATTCCCTTACCTTATCGGCAATGTCAGGTTGGACACATATGCGCACACGAACGTTGCGATCGTCTGGAGGCTGGTATGCATCTAAATTGAAATCTGCTGGCAACATAAATCTATCTTCCAGCTCGATAAGCTCCGACATCCGGGACAACCGAAAATGACGGATGTTTTGACGCAATTCACACTGTGCAACGAGTACCCATGACCCTTGAAGAAGCACAAGTCCATAAGGAGCAACCGTACGTACACTTTGGCGGTTCCCATCAGCCTCGGCAATTCTTTTGGAATAGCGGAATCTTATTTTTCTTTCCTCCAGAATCGCTCGACGAATCGCTTCCAAGTATGCCTTCTCTTGTATTCGTGCTATGTCTTCAACGGAAGCAAGCAAACGAAAGCTCTTGCGAATCCGGGATGCCTCGCTGCGGATCGGTTCCGGCAGGATGGCTTCAATCTTCCCTCTTGAAGTTCGAGACTTACTGCGATAGTGAACATCAAACCATTGCTCGATAAAATCTGTCCCGATGAGTAACGTCACTGCTTCTTCCACCGTGAAACTGACTGGCGGCAGGAAATACCCCTCCATTAGGGAGTATCCCTGCCCTGGCGCTCCTATCACGGATACGCCAGCCTCACTTAAAGCCTGTATATCCCTGTAAATGGTTCTCACGCTTGTTTCAAATGTAGCGGCTAAATCCTCGGCTCGTAACACTTCGTTACGCTGCAGCTCAAGAACTATGGCTAACAAACGATCCGTTTTGTTCATGCACTGCACCCTTTTCCGAGAGATTGTTTATACCAGAATTCCTCCACTGAAAGTATTTCACTAGTGTATCCTGACCGTTAGCTTAATGAAGCAAAATCAGTCTACAACTTTATTTTCTTCTGACAACATATAATTTATAGAGAAATGAAGTCAAATAAGGGTTAGGTTCGTTACAAACGTTAAAATGAATAAGCTACCGACTTTGTCGGCAGCCTGTGATCATTTCACTATCCTATATTGAATATAACAATCATAAATTTCCAAGTGCTAAAAACCAGTAACACTCATCTATCAGCTATTCGCGAAGGCGGTTAAGAAGAGCTAATGCCATTTCTCTCGCGGCTGCAACAATTTCTTCGTCCGTACGCTCCGTTCCACTGGCGGCCATCAGTGCCGAGTTAATACTGAGAAAGGCCATTCTTACGAGTAATTTCCGTGTAGGATCAGCATCCTTGCCAGCCACAAGCTCAGCCACTGCCCCAAGGCTGTCGCGGATTTGACCACCGGGATTGCTAACCACGCTCCGCATAAGATTGGGATTCGCATTTACGAAGCGGATGCCGCGCAGCTTGTCTACAGAAGTTGAATCCACCCAACGAAGCACCGTGCGCTCCAGAAGGTCTGGACTCGGTTCTTGGCTGACGGCCCATGCGAGAAGTTCAGCCGCCTCGTCACCGCGGGAGGACATCATTGAATTTACGATGTCATTTTTGCTTTTGAAATGGTAGTATAGCGCAGCCTTGCTGATCCCGAGTTGCTCAGCGATCTCACGAAGTGATGTTGCCTCAAACCCTTTAGCAGTGAAAAGCTCCAAAGCTACACGCTGAGCTTCCGCTTTTGTTTCACTGCCCGTCCGTTTCACTGACTCACTTATACTCATGATTGTCACACTCCTTGCCTTTCAATCATTTTAGCCATACTCATCATACTTGACAACTTACCTGTCGGCAAGTAAAGTGTGTTTTATAGTTATCATTTCAATTTTTCTTCACCACAGTTTGAACGCTCGGTAATCGAGCCGTCATGAAAACAACCATAAGGAGGATATCCTAGTGACTAACATCGTTCTACTATTATCTCCCCTACCCTCGGCTTATACACTGGGTCAGAGCTTATTATGAATCATATCATTATAGAGTTCATCAGTTTATTCCTTGCAGGCATCCTTGCTGGTGAAGAGCTCGTCATTCGCTATGGGGTGCACTTGTCTCCGGCTGGTCTAGACGACCAGTCTCAAATTAAAGTTCGTCAAGCACTAATACTTAAACTGCGTGTGCTGGTGCCCGCTATCTTTTTGCCTACGGCCGTGTCGGGAGCTGCGGTGCTAGTACTGAGCGGCTCCGAGCCAGGTTTGTTCTTCCGCTGGGCTGGCGTTCTGGCCTTACTCATCTTCATCCTAGTCACGCTCATTGGCACTGTCCCCATCAACAAGGGTGCGCTCGAATGGAAACCCGACGCGCCGCCTAGCAACTGGAAGTTGCTAATCCGACGCTGGGAGCTGCTTGATGTGGTTCGTTCATCGGCAGCAGTCTTGGCATTTGCATGTTTCTTGACAGCTGTTGCACTGCAGTACTCGAGATTGCAATAACAAGCTTTAGACTCCTTTTAGCGAAAAAGGCAATGGTTGCTTCGGACATGGAAAAAGTCCTAGCTGCCATTGCCTTTTTAAAATCAGACAACAGTTGGTTCAACTATTTAGAAGCCGCTTTCTGCTTAAAATCTTCAATAAGATGCTGTATATCCATTTTCCAAACTAGACTAAACAAATTGAAAAGATGACTATTCTCATATGTGAATCCAGTAGTTGCATTTTCCACCTTCATTAGCTTCTAGTACACCATTATTTAACTCAATGACTCTTCTAGAAGCGATATTACTTTCCACACAAGACAGCATAACATCCTTTATTCCCATGTTTTCTGCGTTTTTTAGGAGTTCATTTAACATGACCGTACCGTAGCCTTTTCCTCGTTTGCTTGGTCTGATCGTATAACCTATATGCCCGCCTGATATTTTTAAGTTATCATTCAAATAATGCCTCAGCTTCCCGTAGCCTACGGGATAGGAATCAACGAATAACCAGAAAACAGTCTGGGGAACGTGCTGGGGTAAGAGATCAATACCTTGCGAGATCGCTATATTTTTTCGAATAAATGCAGGAAATTGACTATAATCGATATCATACGCACTATTCACAAACCCATTTTCTCCCGGGCCTATTTCTACTAACATGTCAAAAATATCACGTCCATCATCTACACTTGCTGCTTTTAGTTCAATCATCTTCTTTAGGCCTCCTATTTATAAGTCTCTTAATCTATTATTTTTCCCGCGTTATAAATGGGCCAATTCCAATACTTCTCACCCTGACATATGATAAACCGATCAAACCATTGCTCAAAATTCATATGCAGCGGCCTCGCATCATGAAATTGATCAATATGGCCTTTGACCATTAAGTAATGGTCTGAGCCTTCATTAAAAGCTTTTAAATGAATAACAATGTCATCCTGATAAATGTAAGCTACTTTCAAATAACCTTCATTAGGCTCCTCGTACGTTACTCCAAATGTATCCTGCCACCCGTATAAGTAGGCCTCTCCTCCGTACTCCGGATGGTCAAAGAGCGAGCAGCCATTCGTTATTCTAAGGAAATTCAAATAATCCTGAGGAAGTTTACAACCCAGTTTTTCCTGAAAAAGCATTAAATCTTCTTCCCTTGCAGGAGGTCTAAATGTACATTTGGCCTCGTATAGTTCACCTTCACGCAGCTGTAAGCTTAATAACCCATTGCCCGCCTCTAATCTTTGCCTTAAGGAATTGATAGTTTTCTTAATGATGTTGCCTTGACTCATCGAGCACCTCCATAACTGCGAAGCAGATCGTATGTCATATTTCCAAACTTTCTTATGTCGTATAAGTAATCATATCCGCTCGCACCCTGCAGCTGGTTATACATGCGAACCACTACGGCATCGCAGCTCGGAATGACCAGACAGGCGCAGCCTGTAATTCCAAGAACTTGATAAGCGTCACTCGGCAGAAGCTCGCCAATTTGATTCAAGGGAGTATCACTTTGCAGCCACCATATAAAACCATTTCGAGGCAGAAGAGATGGAACAGTGAGTGGCGTATGCAGCGAAGTAGCTCTTGCAAAAACAGGTTGCGGCAGCAACTGTTTTCCATATGCATTGCCGTTTTTAAGATGCATATGCCCCCACATCGCTAGATCGCGCGCACTAACGAACAAATTGCTTTGATCACCCGCATCACTATCGTTTGGCCCCACCCACGTATCTTCATCATCATAATAATTATATATAAGTTGCTCCGCTGCTTTTGTTCTCCAGCCCGTTTCCTTTAACCCATATTGATTAAATACGTGACTCGCCATAAAAGTACTTAAGTTTTGCCCAGATATATGCCTAACTAATTGAAAAAGCATGCCAATTCCCGTATTGCAGTATGCCCATCCATATCCAGCTGGGAACTCTCTTGTTATCTTCCCGTTCTCTTCGATTAATCCATGGGTATGCGTAAGCAAGTGGCTCAACGTTACTCCTTGCGCTGCATCTTTATAATCATTGATATACTGCCCGATTTCGTCATCCACGCTGCCTATTTTCCCTTGCTCTATTAATAAGCTGACAGCAAGCGCTAGATACGTTTTACGGATTGATGCTACGTTGAACCGCGTTTTTTCATCCACGAGTCTCGGCGCATCTGATGCTGCATGTGTACCGGAATACCACTCGTTTACAACAACATCGTTCTGAATGATATACGTTGCGGCAGCTGTGGCGCCGATACTTTGTTGAATAGCATAGACATACTCATTCAGGCTTTGAAAATGATTCGTTACCACTTTCTGCACATAATCCTCTCCTGCTTCAGAGTTGATTTACCAATTCTGATTAACAATAATCCGCTGCTCTTACATTGTCAAATAAACCCAACAAAGAGATTTCCAGCAGTAATAAACAACTATAGCCATTGTTTCTATCCCCTTCGGTTCACGATTGCTATAGGATAAATAGATAATGTGAAAGACATTGAAAGGATGATTGTGACATGCTGCAAATCCCTGCCGTACATACTGTATTTCATAAGGAAACGCTTTTTGAAGCCATGGCCTTATTATATGATATCGGTACACCGCTAAAGAGCCAATTCGTGTCCAATGGCTTGAATGATACCTATTCGGTGGATACGAATACCGGAAAATTTATATTGCGAATTTATAAGCATTTGTGGCGAGCAGAATCCGATATCCGTTTTGAGCTGGATTTGTTAACCTATCTTAAAAACTGTATCCTGCCGGTTTCCTATCCAATCCAAAGACGAGATGGCGAATGGTTGACTGAGCTTGACGCACCGGAAGGCACTCGTTATGCTGTGCTATTCTCTTATGCGGATGGGGCCGGGAAACTTAATGTCGATACAAGCCAAGCTTACGGAAGCGCTATAGCGCAGCTTCATCATGCCATGGATTTCTATGAGCCCAAACATGAACGGTTTGAACTTGATGCTGCCCATTTGCTCGACGAGCCTCTTCGGGCGATGCTTCCGTCTTTACAGCATCGCCCGAACGATGCAGCGTTTGTTCAAGAAACAGCCGGCAGGCTGAAAGCTCGCCTTGCAGAAGCCGCGAATGATGCATATGACTGGGGAGTATGCCACGGGGACCTGCATGGCTGGAACGTCTTTCATTCGGATGACGGCAGCATGACACACTTTGACTTTGACTGCTGCGGCGTAGGATGGCGCTCGTATGATCTATCCGTTTATTTATGGGATCGCGTCCATGGCAGAACGGATAGTGAGAGCTTTGAAGATGAATGCTGGGATGCTTTCCTGGAAGCCTATACGAAGGAACGCCCGTTAAGCGAGCAGGATCTCGCGATGATTCCTGTATTCGTAGCCGTCAGACAGCTTTGGCTGATCGGACTTCATACAGGCGGAAGCGCCGTTTGGGGATCTTGGCAGGATGATGGTTACTTTGACGGGAAGCTTAAATTTTTGGCGGCTTGGGTAAAGGCGCATAACCTATAATGCGATGAAAGAAAAGGAGCTGCTTGCGGCTCCTTTCTTCTTTTATACGTTTACGGAAATGCTTGTTGTAAAATAAAATGAATGCTTGCCTGTTTACATTCGAATATCGATATGCTATCTTATTTCTACAAATATAGAAATAAAGACTGCAAGAAAGGTGAAGCCACAATGACAGAAGATCATGCGGACGTACGTCAAGCTGTAAAAGTATATAAGGCGCTCGGTGAGCCTACCCGTCTAAAAATAGCTCTGCTGCTTACTGAGGAGAAAAATTTATGCTGCTCCGATATTGGCACAAAGCTGGAATCTGTAGCCGGCTCTACCCTCTCACATCACTTGAAGCAATTGACGGAAAGCGGATTGCTAGATCTCCGCAAGGACGGTACGTATATCTACTACAGTGTGAACCGCGAAATGGCCCGAAAGTATGCGCCATATTTGTTGGAGTAATTTTTTTTAGGTTATATTTCTATAGATTTAGAAATATAAAAACAGTGGAGTGGAGAGAGGAGTATTTTTTATATGTCTAACGCGTGGAAAATTTACATGCTGGCTATAATTAGCTTTTTGGTTGGAACGTCAGAATTTATTATTGCGGGTATTTTGGATAAGGTAGCCGACGACATAGGTGTATCCGTATCTGCAGCAGGCCAGCTGATAACCGTTTTCTCGCTAGCTTACGCTATTGGCACGCCGATTCTTATGGCAGTTACGGCGCGTGTTGAGCGGCGTCAGCTGCTCCTCTACTCATTAGGTGTATTCGCGATCGGCAATCTTATTGCTGTTGCTTTGCCTGGATTTGAGTTTTTGATCGTGTCCCGCGTCGTCCTCGCGCTCAGCACAGGCGTGTTTGTCGTTACCGCTTTGACCGTCGCTTCTAAGCTTGCACCCGTTGATAAACAGGGCAGTGCCATTGCGACGCTCGTTATGGGTTTTAGCACAGCATTAATCGTCGGTGTCCCTTTAGGCAGGGTAGTCGCATCTGTATACGACTGGCATCTCATCTTCGGAGCAATCGGACTGCTGGGCCTGCTTGCAATGCTCCTCATTTTATCCAGCATTCCAAAAACAGATGGTGAAGAGCCCGTTCCACTTCGCAGCCAGCTTGCTCTCTTGAAGCAGCCGAAAATTGTAACGGCACTGACGGTCACCTTCTTGTGGATCGGCGGTTATTCCATCGTTTACACTTATATTTCACCATTCCTGCTTAGCGTAACGAAGCTGAGTGAACAGGGCGTGAGCATCGGACTATTTGCATTCGGTATCGCCAGCCTGATCGGGTCTAAATTTGGCGGCTACAGCACCGATAAATGGGGAGCGCCGCGAACATTAGTCAGCGGCATGCTGTTCCATACGATAGCACTTGTTCTACTCTCATTGGCTGGACAGTCTCCGGTTATCGTATTTCCTCTGCTTATGATCTGGGCCTTTACCGCTTGGTCATCCGGTCCAACTCAGCAGTACCATCTGATGTCACTAGCTCCAGAAGCTTCGGGTATTATGCTAAGCTTGAACAGCTCTGTACTTCAGCTGGGCATGGCTGCAGGAGCCGGGCTTGGCGGGGTTGTCGTTGAGCAAGTATCGCTTACCTCTATCAGCTGGATTGGAGCTACAGGCGTCATTCTCGCCGCTGCTACAGCCGCAACCTCCTTCGGGTTCTCCCGCGCGCGTTCCCGCAGGAAGATAGCCGAGGGCAGCTTAGCAAAAACCAGTGCTTAAACTTTAGCAGCTTTGCTTTGATCATTGATTAAAGTCACTCCTATTTTTAAAAAATGGGGCTGTCTCAAAAGTCATTTTGCGATTTTTTTGAGCGCTAATTAGATCTTATTTTCTTTGAGAAAAAGGACCTCAAACTCCACTTTACAGTGGAATTTGAGGTCCTTTCATCTGAAAACGGAGATGTTCCCCTGTCATGCGAAGACATTTGCGGCAGCGCCTGCAGCAGCTTCATCTAAGCACAGAAATGCACTTATTTAACCAAATCTTCTTCAAATCTGCTCAATTAGAGGTATTTGTACACCCATTTACATCATTTCAATCTTGTTTGTTAAAAACAGGTGCACTTTTGCACTTATTTACTCTACGCTAACGGTTAACGCATATCACTATCATACAACATGCATAAGCCACTTACATAATCAAATCAGACTTTAATACTAATCGAATTTCAGAGGGCGCAGCCCTTGGGGGGAGGGTGTCAATAGCCATAGGCTCCAGAGGCACCCTCTTTCTAATCCTGAGCTAATATGTACCTCTACACTACCCTTTATCATTGCCTATACTGCATAATCGCTGGATAGAAGCTGCTTTCTCACACTTACATGGAGCTATACTGCATTCTATACAATATAGGTGCACTTAAAAAGCTAAAATGGTCAATCGTATAACAAGATATTGCATGAATACAACATAGATCTCCATCACAGCTCAATATGGGCGAAGTTCCTGCAAATGTACAGGATAGCCAAACGCTGGTCGCAGTGATTGGTGTCGGATAATAGCTAAACGTTGGTCGTGGAGTTTAGTATCGATGGATAGCCAGACGCTCGTCGCGGAGATTGATGTTGGATGATAACCACACGTTGGTCTCGGAGAGCGTAAACTCGACTTCCTAAAGTAGATCTAACATTCAAAAGAAAACCAGACTTCCATTATCGGAAGTCTGGCTTATTTTTGTCCTATTCAAATCGAATCAAGAAGTAATTTTTTTTGCCGCGGCGCAGCACGATAAATTTGTCATAGAGCCTTTGCTCCGAGCCGATGATGGATTCTACATCCGTGTTTTTCGTGCCATTAATCGAAATCGAGCCGCTCGTAATATCTTGTTTCGCTTGGCGGCGAGATGGTGCAGCTCCAGATTCGATCAGAAGATCCATAAGCGCAATCTCTTCTCTATTTGTAAGCACCGTTGTAGGCATGTCCTGCAAAGCTTCAATTAGCTCAGCTTCACTCAGCTGATTTACATCGCCGGAGAAAAATGCCTGCGTAATTTTCTCTGCGCTGTCGAGCGCTTCTTGTCCATGAACAAGGCGAGTAATTTCACGCGCCAATTCACGCTGCGCCACCCGTTTCTCTGGGTGCGACTGAAGCTCTGTCTCCAAAGCTTCGATTTCTGCACGAGAGAGGAATGTGAAATATTTCAAAAATTTAATCGTATCGTTATCTTCAGTATTGATCCAGAACTGATAAAACTGGTACGCCGATGTCTTCGAACGATCCAGCCAAATCGCGCCAGATTCGGATTTCCCAAATTTCTTGCCGTCGCTTTTGGTAACGAGAGGCATCGTCATGCCGTAAGCGTCGCCTCCGCCCATTTTGCCAATCAGATCAAGACCTGCTGTAATATTGCCCCATTGATCGCTGCCGCCAATTTGCAAGGAACAGCCATGCTCTTGATGAAGCTTATGGAAGTCATACGCCTGCAAAATCATATAGCTGAACTCGGTAAACGAGATGCCTGATGAAAGACGGGAATCGACCGAATCCTTCGCCAGCATGTAATTTACAGTAAAGTTTTTCCCTACATCACGTAAAAAAGTAATGACATCCAGCGGCGCAATCCAATCGTAGTTGCTTACGAGCTTAGCCGCATTATCCGCAGCATTGAAATCAAGAAAGCGGGAAAGCTGACGCTTCAAGCTCTCTGTCCATTCGGATACCGTATCCGCTGTGTTCAGCGAGCGTTCCGTCGAGCGGCCGCTTGGATCACCAATTAAACCTGTTCCGCCGCCAACTAGCGCAAGTGGAATATGGCCAGCCTGCTGGAAACGACGCAAGCACAAAATCGGAAGCAAGCTGCCGATGTGTAGGCTGTCCGCTGTAGGGTCGAATCCGCAATAAAGCACGACGCGTTCACTCGTAAGCTTCTTATGTAATTCCTCGCGGTTAGTAAATTGCTGTACTAGCCCTCGGTATTCTAGATCAGCCAATAGATCTTCATGATTAATGGTTAATGCTTCGTTTGTCATTTAACTCTCTCTCCTCTAATGTTTCCTACAGTTTACGTTGATTTCGAGTTTTTTAAAAGATGTGGACGGACGATTACATGGTTTTGGTCATTTCTCTACGTCTACGAATCGTTCTTCTAATTAAAATATCACAAATAAGCACCCCTACGCCAACAACAAAGTCGACAAACCCTACAAAAATAGCGTTAAACGGATAACCGCCCATTTTCGAAATATAATATACCGTAAAAGCAAAAATCCCAAATGCACTGATCGTAAATAAAATACTTTTTCTAAAAAACAGCGCAAGCGCTGCAGCAATTACCGTTAATGCGGCGACTGTTCCCAGCACCAAGAGATTATGATCCTTCTCTATATTCGTTGGATACAACAATCTTTTGGGATACGTGTAAGAAAAATACCAGTCCTTGCTGGGCAATTCATTAAAAACAGCTTTGAATGTTTTGGAGTCCGTTTGTTCCATTGCTAAATTCGAATGAAGCGCAGCACCGGGTTCGCTTAGCCGTATTTCCAGCTCGACATGCGGCTCGCCCTCCCAGAAAGCTGCTGGGGTCAAAAAATAAAGATGGGAAAAAATCGTCGTAATTACACCTTTATTATACATCCCCCCATTTTCAATATAGTTGATGACAATATTTTTCGTTTCGTTCGGCTCAAAAGATAAAGGGAACCTCGCTCCTTGTGCTGGACCAATTTCCGCTGAGTAATTGGATAAACGCAGCTCCTTGCCGCTTACTGGATCAATGACCGTATTTTTCAATAGGGTATTTTGCCAATTAACCGTCTTTACATTCGGATCCATGATCACATTAATCTCTTTGTTTCCCTCTGATACCATAAGGGCCTCACTTGCAGGCGTTACAAATAAAACCTCCAAGTCCTTGGCGGAATCGGACGTATTGTGAAGTTCATACTGAACCGTTACTTCCGCATGGCTTTTGTACCGTTCGATATCACGGAAGGTAAACACAACCTTCTCGCGAACCAAACTCACTTGCGATTGATCATCCAGCTCCAGCCTGCCATAACCCTCCGCAGGATCATGCAGCGGTCCCCCGTTGGCACTTGCTGCTTCTGGTAAAAGCATAAATAATAGGACAGCGGTCAGAATTAATGGTCGAAGCTTATGCAGGAACACTCCATCACCTCGTTCTCCGATTGTAGAGCCTCACAAAAAAGAAGCCTCCATATGTATTATTTTACCACATAAGAGGCTTCATCTTGTTATTGCTCTATTTTTTCTTCCACGTATCCTTAAGCGGTACGATGCGATTGAAGACTAGCTTCGTATCCGTTGTATGTTTTTTGTCCACGCAAAAATATCCATGCCGAACGAATTGGAACTTATCCTCTGGCTGCGGAAGAACCTCAAAAGGCTCAATCCTACAATCTTTCACGATTTGCAGTGAGCTCGGATTAATGACGCTGTCCCAAGCTAAATCGGTATCCTTCGGGATTTCATTACCCCGCAGCAGACTCTCATAAAGGTGGACATCCACCTTAGCCGCGTGACTCTCCGAAACCCAGTGGATCGTCCCCTTCACCTTCCGGCCGGTAAAGCCCGTTCCGCTTTTCGTTTCGGGATCGTAAGTGCAGCGAAGCTCAATGATCTCACCTGTGGCTTCATCTTTAATGACTTCCTCACATCTAATGAAGTAGGCACCGATCAGCCGAACTTCAGCTCCGGGCGCTAATCTGTGAAATCCTTTGGACGGCTGCTCCATAAAATCATCTTTCTCTATAAATAGCGTTCTAGAGAAGGTGACCTTGCGTTTGCCAAGCGTGTCGTTCTCGCTATTGTTATCAATGGACAACAGCTCGGTTTGGCCCTCCGGATAATTAGTAATAACCACTTTCAGTGGATGGATGACGGCCATTACGCCTTTGACCTTCGCCTTCAAATCCTGTCTTGCCGCATGCTCCAGCATCGCGATATCAACGGAATTTTGCGCTCTAATCATGCCGATTTCATCGATAAAATTTCTAATGCTCTCGGGCGTAAAGCCTCTTCGCCTGAGTCCACGGATCGTTGGCAGCCTTGGATCATCCCAGCCGTCGACGAAGCCGCCCTCAACGAGCTGTCTCAAATATCGCTTGCTCGTCACGACACCCGTTAGATTTAGCCTGCCGAATTCCCTTTGCCTTGGCGGCTGAGCAAATTCCAGCTCCTCCAATACCCATTCGTACAAAGGACGATGGTCTTTGAACTCAATGGAGCATAACGAGTAGGTAATGCCCTCGATGGCATCTTGAATCGGATGCGCAAAATCGTACATCGGATAAATGCACCACTTATTTCCCGTCCGGTAATGCTCAGCATGGATAATGCGATAAATAACCGGATCTCTTAAATTAATATTAGGTGCACTCATATCGATTTTGGCACGCAATACTTTGGAAGCTGCCTTAAAATCACCATTTTTCATTTTCGCAAACTGCTCTAAATTTTCATCAATGGAGCGATTTCGATAAGGGCTATCCTTGCCCGGCTCCGTAAGCGTCCCCCGATATTCCGTAACTTCTTCTGGTGATAATTCACAAACATAAGCCTTTCCTTTACTTATGAGCGCAACTGCAGCATCATATATCGCATCTGAATAATCCGAACCATAATAAATATGGCTGCCAGGACTATAATCAAGCCAATTGATATCTTCGATAATGGCATTCACATATTCGATGTCCTCTTTCAGAGGATTCGTATCGTCAAATCGCAAATGAAACTTCCCATTATACTTTTGCGCAATCGTATAGTTTGTATGGATGGCATAGGCGCTTCCGATATGCAGGTATCCATTAGGCTCAGGCGGAAACCGCGTGCACATTTCTCGTGTAAACACGCCTGCTTGAAGATCCTCATTTATGATTTTGTATAAAAAATGATCCGTGTTCGGCTCTAATTCGCTGCTCATTGTAAAACCTCCAATTTAGGGTTGCTATCGATACTTTGATTTTTCATGTCCCAAAAAACAAAAAAAAATTCCACCCCCAAGACTTCGCGTCTTGGGGACGAAATTTTTCGCGGTACCACCCCAGATTCGTTAATATGTCGCCATATTAACCTCTTCAAGTACGGCACCAAAGGATGCTTATACTCTAGCTCTATAACAGGAGCTCCTGTCACAGCATCCCCTTGCTCAGGTTCCGATGTGATGCTCAGAGACTTGTTTCGATAAACCATTCCTTGCCCCTTTTCAGCTGCCGGGGCTCTCTGCGAAAGAATGTGTTTATGTACTCTTCTCGTCATCGCCTTTTTCAATATTTCATATATGTTAACAAATCGTTCCCTGAATTGTAAATGGTTATTCTACACAGCAAGCTAGATCATACTAATGCCTTGGCGCCCACAGTATAACTGAAACACCGACCAAGCAAATTGCAGCACCTATCCAGTCGTATAAATCAGGTGTTTTTTTATCGACCAGCCAGCCCCACAATACGGCCATCACTATAAAAACGCCCCCGTACGCCGCATAGACTCTCCCAAACGAAGGGAAGGATTGAAATGTAGCAATAACACCATATAGCGCTAAAGCTACGCCTCCGACCATTCCCCAATACATCGGCTTGCCTTCACGCAGCCATAACCAAATCAGGTATCCCCCACCAATTTCAGCTAACCCAGCTAATAAAAATACCAATATTCCTGTAATCATCTCTTTCACATCCAATAACCCAAGCTGATTGAATACTTATTTCTAAGCCTGATGCAAATTTTCAAAAGCTTGTACATATTTATCGTATTTCATTTTCCATACGTCCTTGCGAGAGGCAATGGTTTTTCCGTCCAGCAATGCCTCGATAACATCCAAACATACATCCCAGCCGGCAATATCTTTAGGGGTATGCGCTGTAATTTGAACAAGCTTCTCGATTAAAACCAAGCGGCAGCCCTCTGGCTCTGCATATAATTCAAAACGAACGATATCCTCAGCCCACGTAAACTCCAAAACCGATAACGCTTTGAGCTCGATGATGGCCATCTCTTCAAAATGTCCATTCTGCATATCAAATTTTATTAATCCGCCTTCACGCAGGTCCGCGACACGCAGCTCGGGGAACCACTGGGCGAGCTTCTCGTTGTCAGTCAGCATCGACCAGACACTCTCCACAGCATGCTTCAAATTGCGCTCGAAACGGACCGAATATCCATTCTCAGCTTGGGTAATGGATGCCAACATGTCTACTCACCTCGTCCTTATTTATTCCTGATTGTATTTTTTCTCAAAAACAGACCATCGAATCAAAGAAAGAGTAACACCCACGACAACTGAAATAAAAATAATAGGCGCCATTTCGATTTGATCTACACTTTTACGACCAAGTACAATGAGTACTCCCTGAATAATTAAAACGTAAATCAATAAATAAAGCACCCATCTAATAGCGTACGACAGCTTGCCCTTTGTTCTTATCTTGCTCCATTTCTCGCGATTGAATTTGTTGAAGTCATTCACAGGTTATCCCTCACCCAATTACATATTTCTAGTGATACATACTCCCGAAATAGGATTCAGCACCTTATTTAATATGGCGATTATAACATAAGTATAATCAAAAATAGGCTGCAGCAAGAAGAAAAATCCTTCTTCACTACAGCCTTGCACGTCAAACGACTATTCATTTTTTGTTATATGAAGCTACGAAAACAACAAAGAATCGCTAATTGCAGGTACATCCATCCACTGTCTCGACTCGGCAGAACGCTCAACGGCTTCAATAACGAAATGATTTCTATAGCCGTCCTCGAAATTCGGAGCAGGATTAATCCCGCTGTGCAGCCCTTCCATGAACGTCGCCATCATATTAATAAAGGTATGCTCGTAGCCGATAATATGACCATCAATCAGCTTCTTAGCTAGCTGTATCGCAGGCGCAAAACGATAATTATGGCAAATCATATGCATAACGCATGCTTTTTTACCGCCTGCAGCATCTCCGCTGCTTGGCTTGCACTGACCGCGAGCGGCTTCTCGCAAATGACATGCTTGCCTGCTTCTGCCGCAGCGATTGCCTGAAGCACAGGCTCTACCGGCGTATCGAAGTAGAATGGCAGGTCGCGATAGGCGTGGCTATGCGCTTTCCCCATAATACAAAGAAAAATCGAAATGATCCCATAGTGAACGCAGAATTGGCGCTCCAGCGTATTCTCCTTGATTAAGATCGTGAAACCGTGGCTGTTCAAGTGTTTGTTTTAAAAAATCACCTAAAACCCTCTAAGATATACCCGGTTGAAAGGGTATCCTTCATGATTATTGGGGTGATTAAGAAAAGTCAAGGGATTTTTTGGTTTGTTCAACAATATACTGACTTTTGGTGATTTTCCATCAGTTGGGATGAACTGCATAAGTCATGTCATCTACAGGTATTATAGCAAGTTTCCAATACCTAATAGAATAGAGCCTCCAAGCCTGCACCTGAGCAGGCCTGAAAGCTCTATTGGTTAACCAACCTTCAATGGCTGATGTCAGGGCAGCAGCAATTTGACTAATAGATCAAGCTGTCGGCTCAGCATAACAAATTGCCTTTATTTGCTCGCTGCTAGATCATCCAATATATATTGAATGATAGCAACGACTTCAGCTCGAGTTGCCGATTCAGCCGGAACAAATAGATTCTTTCCCCGACCCTTCAGGATGCCACGGTCTTTAGCTGTCTTCACAGCATATTTGGCCCAATTTGAAATAAGACGATCATCAGCAAACCCAGTCTCTGGCGCAAGCGCGCCTCCCTCAGGTTCGCCAAGCGCTCTCATAGCTATTACGGCTAACTCCTGACGATTAATTCCCCCCTTTGGTTGGAGGCTTCCATCCGGATAGCCAATAAATAAACCATGCTGGTAACCAAGTGCGATCGCATTCGCTGCATAAGGGGCGATTTGCTCCCCATCACTAAAGCTCGGTTCACTCCCTTGTGCTGGACCAGACCAACCTAATGCCTTAACCAGCATGACGATAAAATCCTGCCTTGATACTTTCTCGTTAGGCCTAAAGGTCCCATCAGGGTACCCCGAAATCCAGCCCTGCTGAACTGCTGACTGTATGATCGGCTCTGCCCATGACCCCAAAATATCGTTAAATGAAATGGGCTTGACGGGACCAACAGGAGTCTCCGTAGTTGGAGTCGGAGATGGCGGAGTATACGGAACAAAAGCTCGGTTTACCCTAATTGTGTATAGCAGTTCTTCACCGCTCTGCGAGACGACTTTAATATGAATATCATTGTTCCCTTGACTCAACAGTAGATCTACGCTGTCGCTAGCACTTGCAACTGGGACATAGGTCGAGTCATTTACTGATACGCTTACTAAAGCATGACTCTCTGCTGCAACTGGTTTTACCGTTATCGCATAAACCGAATAACCAACGGATGCTTCGTAGTTTACTGTTTCAGGATGAAACAAAGGTGTAAGTGTTCCTGCTGACAAACTCAAATCGCTCAGTGTAGCATTGTGGCTTGGCCGCAAGACTTGTACGGTGTAGATTTGCTCATTTCCCTCCTCGGCCGTTACGCGTATGGCAATCGTATTTAGGCCTGCCTCCAGCGGCAGGGGAGCGCTTGCCGTACTGTTGGTCAAGCTTTGATAGGAACCTCCATTGACACTTACCGCTATAGACGCATTCGTTCCCGCTGCCCAAGGCGTCAGCGTAATCGCACTCTGATTACTCCCCACTTCGGCTGAATAGCTATAAATTCCAGCATCGAATAATGGGCTGAGCGTACCAGAAGAGAGAGATAAGCTGCTTAAATTCGCATCGTTGCTCTGCCTATAAACTGTCAGCACATATTGATTCACCGTCGCTCTGTCCTCGGCGGTGACGCGTATCGCAATCGTATTCAGGCCTGCCTCCAGCGGCAGGGGAGCGCTTGCCGAACCGCTGGTCACGCTTTGATAGGAACTGCCATTGACACTTACCGCTATAGACACATTCGTTCCCGCTGCCGAAGGCGTCAACGTAATCGCACTCTGATTACTCCCCACTTCGGCTGAATAGCTATAAATTCCAGCTTCGAATAATGGGCTGAGCGTACCAGCAGAGAGAGACAAGCTGCTTAAATTCGCATCGTTGCTCTGCCTATAAACTGTCAGCACATATTGATTCACCGTCGCTCTGTCCTCGGCGGTGACGCGTATCGCAATCGTATTCAGGCCTACCTCCAGCGGCAGAGGAATGCTTGCCGAACCGCTGAATATGCTAGTGAATGATCCCCCATTAGCACTGTAGGCGATTAAAGCATTCTCTTCTGATGCTGTAGGCGTTACCATGATGGAATCTTGACTATTTGCTACAACAGCCTCATAGCTGAAGCGTCCGCTGGCGAAATCCGGCTGCAGCAAAGCACTTCCGGATAAGCTTAGCTGCTCCAAAGTTGCATTCGTGCTTGGCTCAGAACGAATAACTTCGATAGTATATTTTCTAGTTTGGGAGCCATCCGCAGAAATCGTTTCAACTGGAATGGCCGTGCTGCCCACTCCAAGCTGGATAGCGGAGCTAGCTTCGCCATCTGTGCCCCCTATTCCATTTATGGACAAGCTACCATCGGCATCGTTTAGAGTAGGAGTGACCTTCGTAGAGACTGTCGAATAAGGAACATGAACGGTGTAATTAAGCGTATTGGCATCGAATGCAATCGTCCCGGCTGAAGTTTCCAGCTTCTTTAGAGCAGCATCGTTGGCCATCGGCCGATGCACATGGAAATTGATCAGTCGAGTGACTGTGCCATCGGAAGAAGTAATTTTTATTTCTATGAGGTTATTAGCCGGATTTAGAGGAAGATGGCCTGTAGATGTCCATTGTCCAAGATTTTTCCAATTATCTCCATTCATTTGATATTGTATCGTTGCATTTTCATCGACGGTCTTGATAGCGAAATAGTACGTAGAAATCGAACTTCTCGGAATGTAAACATCATACTCGTTAATCGTGTTCGAAAGAGAGGGGGTATGCGGATATGTAAATTCAACCCTGTCCACATCCACATTATTGCTCCCAGCCGCCCTAACATAATGACTCAAAGATGCTGGAAGCAGCATGCTAACTACTAACAAGATTAGGCCTATTTTTCTTAACATTAAATGAATTCCCCTTTGCTATTCACTTATTTTTTCCTAACGAAAACCACATCTAGCAAACTATGTTTATTATATCATATAGACATCACTTATACAGTTCGATGAATTAAGTGGGAATTGTGAGAATCTATGCTTGAATAAACCGGCCACCTGGTCATGAGCAGACGCTTGGGCCAATAGGCAGAAATAATGCTTGCGAAAATTCGTACTTCTGTGTCAAAATCGATAACGATTCGTTCAGATCCCTTTTGGTTTCTTTTACGAACATGACAACGAGTTTTGAAGAGTCCGCGAACCATTTCGCCGTGGGTGCAGCTCTCATTACTCCTTTTTTCTTTGTTTGCTTGCCATAACGCATAGGCTACTAATGCCTCCGTAGCGAACACGAATTCCATATGCGCGGTTGCTAATGATGAGATAGGCTCCCTTGTACGTTGCAGGGCTGTATTCATAGTCCTCTATGCCAACTTCTTTCAAGCGAACAGTGACGACCGCGGCAATAGGGACACGCTTATCTTTCGAGATCGCTTGCCCTTTCTTGAAGGACAACCAGATTCATACACCAGCGATACGTTTTGGATAAAGAGTCGAACAACCAGCATAAGAAAGGCAATTTTTTGGCGTAGGGATGGGCAATAAGCGTATCATCCAAGTTTATGACGTCACCTGGTTTTAGTGCCGTAACGCTAACTTCTTGAAGCCTTGCCGCACGTTTATGACCAAACGTTCTCCATGCAAACGAAGTTGTGAAAAATCGACTAAGTGTATACTGCGCAAGCTTATAGGGTTTGAACATGGTCGCAAGTAGAGCGTCCTTACTGGTTAACAAAGCCATTTGGTTCACAGACGAGTGGTTTTCCATCTGTTGGTATGAACTGCATAAGTCATGTGATTTTTTTCTACAGGATCTTTCTATACCGTTCATCAAATTAACCACCTGCTCTGAACATTTAATAAAAATGATCAAAGAGCCGCAACCATTAAAGAAAGCCGAGCGAAATCAGTTTATGGTTAACTGAAGATCGTCGGCTTAGCAGTAAGCTTATTAAGGTGATAAGATAGCTGAAAGTGAGTCCACACCTTATAGATTTGCACACTACGTTAATACAATGAAGTCGTTCCCTCTGTCTCTTCTATCCTTTAGTCGCGCCTGCCGCCAGACCGTCAACAAAGTGCCTCTGCAAATACATGAACAGCAGCGTAATCGGTATGGCAATGAATACTGCTCCCGCGGAGATCGGCAATATTTCTTTACGCAACTCCGCAAAAGTTTGCATTCCCTTAACCGCGCCCTCGTTGTTTAGTCCAATGTCAGCAGAATCCGTGCCTCCGCTCCCGAAGATATAACCACCAGTAGATCCGATGAACGGATAGCTGTAATAGAAAAACGGCACATCGAACATAAACGCGTATTTGTTGCTTTCGGGATCGTTAAACGATCGCCCGAACTCGATGACTTCTTCCATCGTCTTCGGAGGCTCAGAAATCAAATCCTTATTGTAGAACATGGCATAAGTCATGACCTTGATGGGATAGCCGAACAGCTTGTTATTATACGAAGCCGCGGCGACCGCCACGTCCTCGTGCTCGCTGCGCGTCGCGTCCGCAAACTCATCGTTAGGCAGAATCAGCCCGGCGCTTGCCGCCTTGCCCAGATGGTCCTAGGAAGTCGTAATGACGTCTGCCGCAATGCCAGCTGGACCGTCCAGCTCGAATTTTCCGATTTGATCCATCGTTCCAAGCTCCTGCATCTTCACTTCGACGCCGTATAGTTCCGTAAATTCCTTGATGATGGCATCCACAAAAGGCCGGGCTTCTTTGCTCTCCTATACCAGCAAGCTCGCGCCAGTCTCCGGTACAAGCTCCGTATCGATCTTCTCGAACGCCAGATCGAACTGGCTTTGCACGGGAGTTACGCCCGCTCCGGACTCGGTTGTGCCGTTGGAGACGCGGCTGCGGCGAGCAGCGATAGCGTTAAGAACGCGCCGCGAGTCAGTGTTTTACCCCGTATTCATATCGATTGACTTAGCATCCAACTTTGGACTTCATAATGCAACGTCTTGTTGCTGTCGGCGACGAACCGCCGCTTCGGGACGTCCGCCCCCTCCGGGCCTGCTTCCCTTAGACCAGAATGCTCTGAGACGTGAAAAGCAAATCCCGTATTTCTCGGCAGGAAAAGCCGCCTTCGGTAGGAGCGAGGTCCGGACTTCTCCAGTTCCGCCCCCGCATATACTCTCGCCGTTGCCGAGGTATCGTCTGGTACGACAACTTCCAGCTCCACTTCGACCTTTTCGGATAATTCCGGCACGATCCTGATTATTGTCAATGCGTTCAGCCCATGTCCGCTGTATGCGATCTCACAATCCCCCGTCTTGACTGCCCGGATCAAGCCTGTCGGATCGACCGCCGCTGCGCCTTCGGGCGTTACGCGAAAGCTTGCGTCCAGGTCGACCGAAACTAAACCGCTTTCATATGAGACAAGCGGGTATACCCATGCCTCGGCTCCCTCGATCCCGGCGATAGGATCACCGGTCAACTCGGCTGAGACGGGCGATCCTTTGTCTCCGAAGAAGAAGACAAGCGGCGCGTATACCCTCTGCTCCCAAGCTGCCTCGTTATGCTCTGCCATCGGTTCGTAGCAGAACACGAGGTCGTCTCCAGACCGGTAGCCTAGCTTCAAGAAATGCTCCACCATGTGCCTGACGTGATCGACACGCACAGTCATGCCTTCCATGCCGCCAGCATCTATCCATAATTGAAACGGTCCTTTTCCATCGAAAGTCTGAACGATGGGCAGATGCGTCATCGTCTCCTCATTGTATTGGGCAAAATAAGGCGAAACCATGGCCAGCTTGCCAAAAACGTCGGAACGGCGGAACCCGATATGGTAAGTCGCGAGCCCGCCTCTGGACGAACCCATCAGTGCGGTGTGGCGGCTCTCATGCTTCGTCCGGTAAGTACGGTCGATGTAGGGTTTAACTTCCTCCGTCAGGAAACGTTCATAGAACTCTCCCCGGCAAGGGTAGTCGAGCTCCTCCGCGAACGAGCCTTGATGCGCGAACTCGCTGTTTCGCTCCAGCCCCATATTCGAAACCGCCACGACGATCAATTTTTCGATGCGTCCTTCCGCAATCAGACGGTCGCATACGCGGTGCAGGTTCCATGACTGCCCGTTAAATGCTTCATGGAATACGTTCTGCCCGTCATGGACGTAAAGCACCGGATACGTCCTGTCCGCTTCCTGCCCGTAGCCGGGCGGCAAATAAACGAAAATGTCCCTTTCGTTGCGCATAATTTCCGATCGGAAATTCGCGATGGTTTCCACTCGCGAAGGCTGCGTCATTCAAATCTCCTCCTCTCTTCCCGTAACTGGCCTTAAGTCTATCCAATTATGAACCGTGTAAACGACTCTCTTGTCCTCGTCCGTGACAAGCCTTCTGTAACGCATCCGCCCGAAATCCCGATCGACCTCTTCCTTATCGTAGCCCCGGGTGATGAGAAAATCGAACGTTAATCCTCTAGGCAAACTGACCGTTCCGCCATACAATCCTTTGCCGAGCTTCGGAACGCCGAACGTCGCATAAATCTCGGCATCTTCCGGCGTTGTATCCGGCACGCGAATTTCAAGCTCGACGACGACGGTCTCAGATAGCCGTTCCACGACAGTATACATTCTGGCCGCTTCTTGGCCACCATAGTGGCAGACGATCGTCGCAGTGCCGGGTTTCCGTGGAAGCAGCCTTCCGTCTGGCGAAATCCCGAGGACATCCGGATTATCCGTCTGGTAATCGGCTCTGAGCAAACTGAAGCGTATGCCGTTGTGAAGAGCGGCAACCGCATTAACGACCACTACAGGCCCGTCGACACCGACGATACCGTCCCCTTCAAGCGCGAGAACCGACACATCGGCGGCTTCGCCAAAGAAGTGCAGCAGCGGCATGTGCGCCCGGCGGCCCCAGTCCCATTCGGAATGCGCGGCTTCCATGTCCAGATAATAATAAAGCTCCTCACCTTGCTTCCAGCCAGCTTGCTGCATATTCTCCGCGACGCTCCGCACGTGGGATGGCATGAAGAACCCCTCCGCCCCACCTATGTCCATCCATATTTTCTGCCCATCGTTATAAGGATACAGCCGATACTGCGGCGTTTCTTCCAGCGTGCCGGGATCTACCTGGACGAAAAAAGGCGACAGGATGCCCAGCATGCCGAATACGTCCGGACGGCGGAGCCCGATGTTGTACGTTGCAATGCCGGCCGCCGAGGAGCCCATTAACGCCGTATGCTCCGCATCCGGCAGTGTCCTGAATGCGCGATCTACGATTGGCTTCAGCTCTTCGATTAGAAAATGCTCGTAAAGCTCGCCGACGCAGCGAATAGGATACGCGCACAGGTCGTGGAAATATTCACTGGTTCCGTCCTCGTACTTATGTTCGACCGCTACGATAATAATTGGCCGAATCAGCCCTTCCGCCAATAGTCGGTCCGCTACGCGGTGCATACCCCAGGACTCTCCGGATGGCTTGCTCGGCTCGAATACGTGCTGGCCTACGTGCATGTACAACACGGGATACCTTACGGACGGATCATCGTCATAGCCCGCAGGCAAATAAATGTAGATGTCTCTTTCGTTCCCCAGCCGGGATGCGTGCACCCCGGGTAATACGATCAGCTTCGATTGAGCCGAATTTTCCATATTGCATAGCCCCTCCTGAGAACTTCATTCTTCAAGTTTTAACTTAACCGGTTAAGTGGCTTCAGTATAGGGCGTTTCCCGTGGCTTGTCAACGGCAAGTTTGACATCCTTCCAAGTTCGGACTTATGATTATCTAAACTTTTGATCCTAACGAGGCGGTTACTGATACGATGAAAAAAACGACACTTCGCGACGTAGCCAAAGAAGCCGGCGTCTCCGTCGCCACGGTAAGCTATGTCCTTAATTACGTGAGCACCCAGACGATTCCAGAAGAGACGCGGCAGCGGGTCTTTACGGCAGCGAGCAAGCTTCATTACGTTCAAAATTTGACGGCGAAGTCGCTCTCACTGGGTAAAACCAACGTTCTCGGCGTGCTGTTCGTCAGCACCGGAGACGCCCGCATTCCAAAGCCGGTCAGCTACGGAGCTTTCCTTGACGGATTAGAGCGCCGATGTCGGGAGAAGAGCTATCATCTCCTTGTATCCCAAATTGATCCGGCCAAACCCAATTTCGAGATCATTGCCGAGCGCAAGCTGGATGGCGTCTTTCTGATTGACGCTATGGCCCAATCCTTCCATGCGATATCGAGGAATCTGCAATACGGCTCGCCGCTGGTTATCGTGGACAGCTTGATCGACGATTCCTTGTTCCGGCAAGTCAATCCTGATTTCCAACGATTGTTCAGTGATCTGAACTCGTCATTGCCGGCCGGACAGCCTTATGCTCTCATTCACGAACACATGTCGAACGAGCGGTATCACGAAATCATTCGATCCGCTTCGGGATTGGACGAATCGCTCGTATTTGCGGCCACCAGCGACGAAGAGTCGCTCAAGCAATTTATCCAGCAGCACGAGAACAAGCCTCTCGTCGTCTTCAACGAATTTTTGGCCTTGCAGGTACTGAAGTACCTGAGCCCGGAGAACCTTGTCGTCGTCTGCACCTCGGAATGCCCGGAACTCCTTCCCGAGCAGGTCACAAAGTTCGTTTTCACTCGTTCCAAGTCCGAGGTCGCTTTCGGCTTGATGAGCGCGCTACTAAACACTCCTTTCGGCACTTCCGAGGATCAGTACATCTCTCTGGGCAAGAAGGATTAAACGGCTGGGGCTCGTCATGAACCTATGAGACATGGAGGATGAACAGATCCATAGAACGAGTAGCTCGCTGTATCTTTAAGACGGATTTCGCTAACCATGCGCATTTCCTCGCGGAAGAACAGTTTGACATCGAACCCCATGATTACGTCCATTGGTTCAATTTCCATAAACCACGGGACACTAGATTATTTTATTAAATGACATGGTTATCTTTAATACGTTTGCAGATGATAAATTCTAATATATTGTGACATGAAGTTAATCCACCAGTTGAACATATACATTTTTCAATTAGTCTTATAATTGAAAAATAGAGTTGCACCTAATCAATTTACAGGAATTCTAAAGGTACCTTAATTAAATAATCTAAAAGAAATGCTCGCCTTTGAATTAGGCGAGCATTTCTTTCTTTAAAAAAAGCTTGGTAATATTCAGAATTTCTTCAGAAAGTTCCTAGTCAGTAACTAAGCATTCTTCTCTATACTGATATTGTCGGGCGACCTCTACACTATTTATTTCTGCCTTTTTCAATTGTTGCTAGCCTCTTTCATGAATGCGCGTTTATGCTATTATCATATACATTTCATAAATTGGCTGTTAATCCCTTTGCAGCAACAAAATTTTATTTTTTCAATGTGCTCATCCTTATCAAATAGATTGATCTTGTATAAACACGTGTTTATGTTATACTTTGCTCAACATAAGTTATTCCTGCTAGCGAGAAAATATTCGAACAAAGGACGGGGTTTCGATGAGGCTTGGAGGTCAGGTTTTTCTAGAAAATAAAAATCCTGAAAGTTGGTCAAATGCACTTATACAAGCGGGCTTCCGCGCAACAACCTGCCCCATAGACGGCAATGAAGATATTAGCGAGCTGGATGATTACTTAGCCGCAGCAGCAAAACATGATATTCTGATTTCAGAGGTCGGCGCATGGAGCAACCCTATTAGCCGAAATGAGGAAACAAGGCGCAAAGCGATTGCCTACTGCACGCAGCGTCTGGAACTCGCAGAACGGATGGCTGCGCAGTGCTGCGTAAACATTGCTGGCTCACGCGGCGAACAATGGGACGGACCCGATCCCGAAAATTTCAGCGATGAAACCTTTGAGCTCATTGTAGAGACGACGCGTGAAATTATCGATGCGGTTAAACCAGAGAGAACCGTATTTGCCTTGGAAATGATGCCGTGGGTGTTCCCAGATTCAGCCGACTCCTATCTTGCCTTGATCAAAGCGATCGATCGCAAAGGCTTTGGCGTACACTTCGATCCCGTCAATATCATTAGCAGCCCTCGGGCCTATTACCAAAATGGCGAGATCATCCGTGATTTTTTTGCGAAGCTTGGGCCATATATTCGGAATTGCCATGCGAAGGATATTTTGCTGCGCGGTCAATTGACCGTTCATATGGATGAGGTCATCCCAGGCCAAGGCTTGCTTGATTACCGTACATTTCTTACCGAGCTGAACAAGCTGCACCCGGATACGACGCTCATTATCGAGCACCTATCCACCAATGAGCAGTATCAGCAAGCTCGAGAGTACATATGCAAGACGGCTTCAGAGCTTAATATATCGCTGTAAAGGAGATCGGCATAATGAATCACGAACAACTCCTATAGGAATTGAAGCGTGAGGAAGAGGAGCTGCAATTCGACTCCTTCACGAACGAAACCGCCCTGCAAATCGGGCTTGGGCTCATTGAACAGGCCAAATTGGAGAACAAGTCGGTAACGATTGATATTCGAAAAGGCGAACAACAGCTGTTTCACTATGCTTTTCCCTGCACCTCGGCAGACAATGATGACTGGGTCATGCGAAAAGCACGCGTCGTCAATCGTTTCGGAGTCAGCTCTTATCGTATGGAAATCGGGTTGCGCGCTGCCGGTACAACGCTTGCCGAGCGTTATTCGTTATCCCCTTCGCTCTATGCTCCTTATAACGGAGCGTATCCCATCCACGCTCGAGGGTTCGGGGTAATCGGAACCATTGCTGTATCCGGATTGCCCGATGATCAAGATCATAAGCTGATCACTTCTGTGCTCCGAAATATACTTAAACGAGCCTAAATGTAGGTTCCAATAGAAAAAAGGCAGCAGCGAAAGGATTTCTCCTCTAGCTGCTGCCTTTTCCATCGTATCCAAGCATTCATGATTATGCGTTATAAAATGCTTCTAATTCGCTAACGACCGCTGCAAGCGATCCGTCTACGCGAGTCTGACGCTGTTCTTTGCTGAACAGTGAAGCAATTTGCTCAGGGAATTGCTGCTCGATGCCGCAAAGCTCGATGGCTTCGTTGAACTTAGCCGGATGAGCCGTCGCAAGCGAGATCGTGATTCCTTGTTCATTGCTGTATTTGTCAGCCGCAGCGACGCCGCAAGCTGAATGCGGATCAAGCAGGTAGCCGTTTTCCGCTTCATATTTCTTAATCGTGCTCAGGCACTCTTGGCCTTGTACGCCATGCGCGCCAAACTCGGCTTGCACTCTGCTCAGCGCATCGCCGGCAATGACGATTTGTCCTTCGGCTTTGAACTGATCCATCAGACTGCGAATTTGAGCAGCATCCTCGCCAAGCACATAATACAAGTAACGCTCAAAGTTGCTGGCTACTTGAATGTCCATCGATGGGCTGTACGTGCTGCGGAAGTCGCCCGGCTTGTACACGCCCTCAAGAATAAAGCGCTCCAAAATATTGTTCTCATTCGTAGCTAGAATGAGCTTACCTACAGGAAGTCCCATACGCTTCGCTAGGTAACCTGCAAAAATATCACCGAAGTTGCCTGTCGGTACGCTAAAGTTAACCTGCTTCGCATCCGTCTGCTTCGCCACTTGGAAGTAGGCATAGAAATAGTAAACCGTCTGCGCCAAGATTCGAACAAAGTTGATGGAGTTGATCGCCGCAAGCTGATTGTTAGCTTTAAAATCAAGGTCAGCGAACAAATCCTTAATCATGCGCTGGCAATCGTCGAAGTTGCCATCTACGGATAGATTGAGCACATTGTCGTCCTGAACCGTCGTCATTTGCAGCTCTTGTACTTTACTTACTTTGCCATGTGGATGTAGAATACAAATCTTGATGCCGTCTTTGCCTTTAACGCCCTCGATTGCCGAAGCTCCTGTATCGCCGGAAGTAGCACCGAGTATATGAATTTTTTTATTTTGCTTCGCTGCAACATACGTATAAAGCTGGCCCATGAACTGAAGCGCGATATCTTTAAATGCAAAGGTAGGCCCGTGGAACAGCTCCAGCAAATAAAGATCATCCTTCAGCTTGCGGACAGGCGTTACTTCCGGGTCACGGAAAGTAGCATAGCTCGCGTACACCATATCCTTCAAATCCTGTGCTGGAATCTCATCATTCGTAAAATGTGAGAATATAGCAAGTACAAGCTCTTGATAGCTAAGATTCTGCCATTCCTTCAATGTTTCAGCTGAAATAACTGGAATTTCGCTCGGAACAAGCAGTCCTCCATCGTTGCCTAAGCCCATCATAAACGCATCGATAAACCCTATTTTGCCAACATTTCCTCTTGTACTAATGTACTCCATCTGTAAATAGCCTCCTACATGCGCACAATTATCGTCAAATTTCGTTATTTAAATCATATCATCGTTTTCCATAATAATCGATTGTTTTCACAACAGTATATCATTTTTATCGTCTAACAAGCTAAAACGCATTCGGCGTTCTTTAGAAAAAAATATACTGCCTTATATTTAAATAAACGAAAGACATCCCTTATTTTGGGATGTCTCGCGTTAAACCTGCTATTTGACGAAGTTTGCTACAATCGATGCAATCTCGGCGCGTGTAATCTTTTCCTTTGGCCTGATTGAACCATCCTCATAACCTTTAATGATACCCGCTTCCGTTAATGCTGCTATCGCTTCTTTGGCCCAGCTGGACACGCCTTGCTCATCCGCAAAGGATGGTTTGGCCGCTCCGGAGGCAACGATCATTTGATCTTTAACTGCTCTATACAAAATAACGAATGCTTCCTCTCTCGTCATTTCCTGATTCGGCTTGAAGCTGCCATCATCAAAACCAGTTATAATTCCAGCGGCATACAAGCCATTCACATATTTACTATACCAAGCAGTCGGCGTAATATCTCCGAAGCCAGATTCACTGCTTTCTGCTTTGAGGCCTAACAATCTGTAAATAACCGCTGAAAATTCCGCTCTGCTCATTTCCTGATTAGGCTTAAAGCTGCCATCTGGAAAACCGCCCAAAATGTTTTTGTCCGACAGCTTGTTAATCGATGCTGCTGCCCAGTGCCCTGCTGTATCCTTGAAATGCGGCTCTGGATCTGGGCTCGGTGTTGGAACCGGACTTGGTGTTGGGTTCGTTCCAGGGTTTGGCGTCGGACTGGGCGTTGGATCAGGACTCGGACTTGGTGTTGGGTCCGGGCTAGGGCTCGGTGTTGGATCTGGAGTTGGGCTAGGCTCTACGCCAGTGTCCTTCTTTTTCTCCACCGTAACGGCAACCTTAGCTGTAAATCCACCGTCTACCGTCACAACCGTAAGGGTAGCTGTTCCTTCTTTTAGAGCTGTAACAATGCCGTTTGTATCGACCGATGCAATGGCTGCTGCATCGCTGGACCATAACACGGCTTTATTATCCGCGTTCAGCGGTGCAACTTCTGCAGTCAATTGCAGCTGCTCTTCTTCCTTCAACGTAACCGCATCCTTGTTCACCGTAATTCCTGTTACATGAACAGCCGTATCCGGCTGCTTCAACACAGTGAACGTAAAAGTTCTTGTTACAGTCGATTTTTCATCTGATAGAACAGCGGTCAGTGTTACATTCTGATCTCCATTTTCAAAAACAGGCCGTGCAACAGTACCGCTATTACTAATGATTGACTCATTATCTGATTGCCATGTAATGGTTGCTCCATGCAACCCAGTTGTTGGCAGCTCAAGATCCGTCATCACTGCATCCTTGCTGCTATTCTCCCCAAGGAAGCTCAGGTCGTCTAATTGATCGGCCGCATGTTGAAGCAACAGCACCTCCATGCTTGCCAGCTTCTCATTTGCCGCCACATTAAGCTCGCTCACTTCAGAGGCAAGAAGTGCGCCACTATAGATTTGGAAGTCTGCGATCATACCGCCAAAATAAGCATCTCCCGCATAAAAGGATTTTCCAATAAAACCGCTGATGCCGTTTTTATTGTTAATTTGATCGAGAGTAAAGCCGCCAGCATTACCAGACGAGACTAGCTGGCCGTCTACATACAGCAACAGCTTGTTTTCTGTACCCGACATTACTGCCGTAACGAGCTTCCAATCATCTGATTGGAGCAGCGGCGCTTTCGTCGCCACTTCATTGCGCCAGCCATTCGTTGCGATACCGAATCGCGCCGTGCTGTCTGCATTATATTTTGGCGTCATATACAAATAATGTGTATCGCCTTGTCCAAGCGCAAACAGCCATTCTGCACTGTTCTTGCCTTTCCAATTGACAAGGGCAGATACCGTGACATCCGTCAGCCCATCCAAAACACCCTGCGGCATTTCAATATAAGAGCTTGTATTGCCTCCTGCAAAGCTGATGGCTCCGGCTGCATCTGTCTTAATCCACTCCGCGTTGGCAGGGTTAATCCATTTGCCATTATAATTGCCAGTCTGGTCAATGACCGAAGTACCTTCCAGCTTGCTCATGTCATAATGGACAATCAGCTCTGTAGGAGTCTCAACAACATCGCCTTTGCTATCCGTTATCATAATCCAGCTAATTTGCGGATCAGAGCTTGTTGCACCTGCATTCGCTGCTCTATGCACCGTCAGCTCCAGCTTTCCGTTATCAACGGCTACATTGCCATAGCTAAGCACATCTTTTGCTGAGGAGAAAACATACCCGCTTGTTTTTACCGTTCCGTTCAGCAAAATATCAGCTATCCGTTTGCCATTTGAATACTGGGACCACGGGTCGTACAAGCCTACATAAACATCGTAGCTTCCATTATCGATGTCGAAGCGGTACGAGAGATCATTGCCTGCATTGCTTTTCAAATAACGCAATCCATCAAAGATATTGCCGCTGTTCGTACCGGATGTCAGCGTATTGTCACCGATATAACCCCAAGTTTGATTGTTCGCCGGATCATATTTCTGATCGATAACGTTTCCGTTTAGCAAATGATCTTCGCCAATCAATTGAGTAATATCTTTATAATCTGACGTTTCCGCACCGCCTGCATGAACAAAATAAGTGCTGCCCTCTGGAATGACATACATCTGATGTTCGATTACCTTATTGGAGATCTCTGTCAGCTTGCCGCTGACGCGCACCGTTCCCGGAATTTTGAATGACGCTTCATTTATGCTCCAGCTCATCGGCGTATCCTTCACCGTTCCATCCGATAAGGTCACTTGCACAGTAGTCGGAAGTGCTGGCGCTTTGCCAATTGTTGTACTTGCAGGAAGCGGAGTATTCAATGTCACCTTCCCCATGCTGTCGAGCAAATCAAGCGACCACTCATCATGCCATTGAAGGGCAATTTCATCATTTTGACCAAATTCAATCGGCAGCCAAATATAGCGGGAATTCGCAAGATCGTTTTGATTCCAGCGGTCACCCATATAGATGAATTTCCCCGCAGCCGCGTCTACTGTAATCACTTGAGTGCTCTGCGAGCCAAAGGTCGTTGAGCTTCCAGGCGCAACATCGCGCATCGTTTTCCACGGTCCCATCATACTGTCGGCAACCGTATATTTGCCCACGTTCGGAGCCCAGCCCGTCGCACCGGATGAAATCATGTAATATTTCCCTTGGTACTTAAATAGTGCTGGTGCCTCGCGCTGAGCGAGCGGGAATACGCGCACATAGTCCTCGCCATGCACTCCCTTGTACTCCGTATCTCGCTCTTCGTTGCCGTCTTTATGCCAACCAACAACATCTGTATACGAATCATTGAGCTTGGAGATGTACATCGTTAAATTTTCTTCACTCGAATAAATCAAATAACCGGTGCCGTCGTCATCCTTAAATAACGTCATATCCCGCGCCATGCCTGGCTGATTTGGCTGGCCGTTATCAGTTGCTCCCTTAGGCGCTTGGTCCATGCGGTGGCTCTCTTGATAGACAAAAGGTCCGAGCGGAGAGTCACTAAGCGCATAGCCGGCTTCTGCTTTCGCATAGTTGGCTGTCGATGTCGCACTTGGGCCATCCGTATGCATCCACATCACATATTTTTTTGTATGATCGTTATAAATGACTTTAGGACGTTCAATGATGCGATCCGTACCGATGTCGTTCAAAATATCAGCTTGATCTGTCCGACCTGCATATAGCTCTGAAATAAGCGGATCATTCTCAAAGTCATCTATGGAACCGATCGCTGTCAGGGCGAGTCCATGATCCTCCCAGTTGTACAAATCCTTGGACGCGTAAACCCTTACCCCTCTGGCAGGCAAATAACCATAGGTTTTATCCTCGCCATACCAGTAATAGGTTTGTGTATTCTCATCAAACATCATGCCAGCGCCGTGCGCTTGAATGAGCGCTCCGTTCGTATCTCTCCAAACCGCACCGGGCTTAAAAGAATTGTATGTCTCTTTAACCGCCAGCTCTGATATCGCCTTTGATAATGCTGCGATAGCCGAAATAATCTGCTCCTGAATTGCGAGATCCGTAATATCCGCACCGCTGCCCACTAGCGATTGCAGAATGGAATCACTCTCTTGAATGACCTCGTTCAGTACTGCGAGACTGAATGGCGTATATTTCGTGTTTGCTGCTTCAGCTCTTGCTGCTGCAATCTTGTCATCTAAATCAGAAAGTGGAACCGTTCTGTTCTGTCTAATGATGAGATAATTAACGAGTGGATCGTTATAGTTTGAGAGCGCAGCTGTTGCCGGCCCTTGTATCCTTACGTTTAACATCCCATCGGTAACGCCGATTTTGCGATAAGTAACCGATTTCTCAGCCCCTTCACCGCCAATGGCAAAATCACCGCCAGAAACGTTATTCCCTTCCAGCAGCAAGTTCACGCTTCTTCCGCTCCATGGATTATTGAAGCCAAAGGTCACGTCATATTCGCCTGCTGGCAGCTCAAAGTCATAAGCCAGTGCCTTATCTCTAACCTGCGTACCGTTATAATATCTTAACGATCCGAATTTGGTCGCTGCATCCCAGACGTTTGTGCCGCTCGTTGTCGTCAACAAGCCCCATGATTTAGATGTTAGGGGATCCATTCCATATACCTGCTCCGTAACCGAGCTATACAAGCCCAGCTTGTCGTTCCCTTCAACCGTCTTTGGGGTTGAATCGCCTGCATTAACGAAATATAAAATATAATCGTTATCCTTCAGCTCCTGCTCTGTAAAATCGTCGGTGACAGCTAAAGCTTCCTCTAGCCCTTCACTTGCTGCGTTTACAGGGGCAAGCGAGGTTAGAAAACTTGCTAATAGAGAGAAGCATAGCGCCAAAGACAGCCATTTCTTTCTTTTCAACAATTGAATTCCTCCTTTAGTTTGGGTATCCGCTCTTTATGTATGCGTTTGCAGATCATGCTGCTTAGAACGTCTCCATGAATGTTAGCCTAGGTGTACCGTCTCTTCAACTGAACAATTTAGACAGCAATGAACTTCCATTAGACCGCCTAATTCTCCCGAAAATGAAGCGTTTATGTTCACTCAGGTTTGATTTTTTCACCTGCTCAAAACGGTGTGCACACATGTGAAAAAAGAAAAAAGACTGCCCGCGGGCAGCCTCTACTTCTGTGCTATTTATGCAAATCTCGTCTCTTGATAAGCATTCGATTATTGGAAACGATACGAATAATACCATAAACAAACAACCCAACAACGATCATATACAAGCCTAAAATGATTAATGACCATGGATTGAACATTTGTAACGGAAAAATGTTAATCAATATAATGGGAAACTGTGCGAATAATACGACTGAAAGCAGGGACAAAATTCTTTTGTTGCGATCAATTAGAGAATCCAGATCGGAGTAGATTTCAGGCCGCACCTCACTGTAGGGCATTCGCCAAATATACCAGCCTGCGCCGGAATATACGAGCTCCCAGCCTGCTTCTTTAAACAGCTGCACATAGTTTGGGTCTTTGTTCATCTGATAGTCGAGGCAATATCTTAGCTTTCTAGTCTCACCCTTCTGGAAATGGAAACGAACGACATTGCCGCTTACTTTCCTCAGATGCCATCCTTCAGCTTCCTCTTGCTCAAGCCAGCGCTCTATTTTTTCCGAATCCCAACTTACCCACCATTTCGTCACCCGTTTCTCGTTATTCATGAAGTTTCCCCTCCACTTTTAAACTATTATGATACAGCTCCCCGATCCGGTTCATCTCTAGTTGGAGCAAGGTTTTACCGTCATCCGTGATGCGATAAAATTTACGCCTATCCTCTTCAAGCACAACTTCAATCAAGCTGTCTTTTTCCATGCGCGACAGGCTTCCGTACAAAGTCCCAGCGCCTAAATGAATTCTGTTGTTCGTTAGTTCATCTACATGCTGCATGATCCCGTAACCATGACGAGTCTCTATAAGCGACAGCAAAATATAAAAAGCCGTTTCCGACATAGGCAAATAATTGCGAAGTAATTTCTCCATTGTGACTCGGCTCCTTTTGTGTGGAACTACTGAAAGTGTATATCACCCTACGTTATATCGCATTTCGATATATCATGATGTGATTGTATCACGACACGATATATAAGTAAATCATTCCCATGCAAAAAGAAGACCACTGCTCGTACGCAGTGGTCTTCTTTGTTACCATTTAGGCGTTGGTATACTGCTCGCCATTATGTTCCATCATTCACAACAAGCCCAAAAATCGTCGCCATTGTAATCGCCTGTGCAGGCGAGATGATGCAGCGCCGCAAATCCTCTAGCGAAGCGCCTAAGCTGTTAAATTCACAGCTGCTAATATCGATGCCGCCAAGCTTCGTCTGTGAAAGCTGCGCTTGATCGATATTTGTTTCATGCAGAAAGAAATTAGCTAATGTCATATTGGACATGTCCGCTTTGGCTAACGAGCTTTTGTCGAATTTAACGCCTTTGGCATTGGTGAAGCGCAGTACGGCATAATCCGCCACACATTGCTCGAACCTTACGTTGCGCAGCATTGAGCCTGTCAAATCCATGCCAAGCAGCTTGCAATTAAGGAATGTGACCCTATGAAATACCGCTTCACTTAGATCGATATTTGATAAATCGCAGTTGTCAAAACGAACATCGGTAAATTCCGCTTTTCGCAGGCTTGTCGCCCGAAACGATACGTTATTAAACACCACGCGATCAAAACAAGGCTTATAAGCCGATTGATTATGAACACCGCTGTCTTGAATGATGCTGTCGCTAATCTCAATCTCATCCGCCCATTCGTAATCAGGAACGTCTAAAGATTGCAATTCGCTTGATATTTTAGGTGCTTCAATTTTCTCTTTTTTGCTGGACATAAGTATGAGGACCTGCCTTTATTATGAAATAAAATCTATACAACCTCAGCTTCTTTATATTATACACTTTCAATTCCTGATAGGACGAATTCGTTTTTTTAGCAACAAATCTTAATGATGCGGATTGAACATTATGAAAAAACGGGTAATGAGTTGTATAGTTTGGCATCGCTAATGACTTCTTGTGCTCCCCCATCTATAATGTGAATAAATAAAGTATGCAATAAAGGGGGACTTCACTCCCTTTTTAGACGGAATAGAGGTGTGTTATGAAATACGAGATGTCGCTGGAGCAGCGCGATAACATAATGGGAACGCTCACGGAGGAGCAACGTCATTTTTTGCACCATGAGCTCGTTAGAGGCAGAAGAACGTTATTCGCACGACAGCTTGCCCGAAAAAAATGCCAGTTCATTCCTGAGGATGCTGAATTCGAGGATATTGAATCGTTTATTGAAGAATGGGACTATATCGGGTTCACCGATAGCGGCGAAGTGTCTCCTCATACAAAATGTGAATGCGGCCGTTCCTTGCGCTACCAGCATCAGGTGCTTCATCTCCCTACCAATACGATTCGCTACTTCGGTATCGAGCATTTACAGCTGCATACCGGAATTGATGCGAAAGCTATATCGGATATTATGAAAGGCTTCGACATCCTCGATGGCGAGATGAATGAAATGTTATGCAAATATAGAGATGGCTGGCAGCTCGATCAGCATCTTTTTTTGCCGCTGCCATCTGAGCTTGAAGTACCTGCCGACATTCAAGCACATATCGATGCCAATCTTCCGCTGCTGGAGAGACAGCTGTCCCGTATCCGCAGAAGACTGCATGAACTGGACCTAGCGAGCAGGAAGAAGCGAATAGCAGCCGCTTTAACCTTCTATGATCAATCGTCTTCAGAAGACGATGAACAGCAAATACCGGAGACCCCGAACCTGCATAGCGACTACCGTTCCGACAAGGACATCATGGAGAACAGTAATCAGCCTATTGACCCTCCAAAACATTCGCAAGGCTCCTTCGATTTTGGAGATAACGAAGTAACGCAAGGCGTACTCAGCTTTGACAATTCCGATAATGGCCAAGGTGCGTTTGTATTTGATGAAATCGAAAACAGTCAAGGCGCATTCGTCTTTGATGAGATTGAGGAGAGCCAAGGCGCGTTTGTGTTCGATGAGCCTCCGGTGAACCAAGATGCGTTTGCATTCGAGGAGGCTGGCAAAAAATTAGGCGCTGCCGCAATGCGAGAATCTGAGCTAAGCAGCTCGAATGCCAAAACTTCAAGTCCCTTTTATTTGTCACAGCCGGCTCAACGCGTCGTTGATGATGCTCTCAAGTACGGACGTATCAGCACATTAGCGATCTCTAACTTCTTAATTGAACAGAAGCTTGTACAAGATATAAGAATGTCTACCGGAAAACCTGGCATCTACATTGCAGTGGCAGCCTATTTGGACAAGCTTTCAGCTGCAGGCCAATGTGAGCTCGTGCTCGGCAATTCCGAGGATCGCGTTTATTCGAATTCGAAGACTTCGTAATTGCTTTTTGTGCCGTGCGTTCATCCAGCTTTCTTTCCAAATCGAATTTCTATTTTTGAGTCCACTCTATCGACCTCGTTTTATTGTGAGAGCTTGACCATCGATATATCGAAAAGCATTGCTGCTTCATGGTCAAGCCTCTCCTCTATGGCAAAAACTCCGCGTAATCACTCATTTTTCTCTCGAATGAAATAATCAAATTCTCATGAATTATTAACGTCATATTTTACCATAATAATTAAAACTGCAACATAAACTTAATATTTTCCGTTTTTAAACTTGATAACAAAAATGACACCGAGGAGATTGATTACGATGAAAAAAAGATATTTTGCATTTATGCTTGTCATTGCTTTAGGTTTGGTGCTGACGGCATGCTCAGGTTCAAACTCAAATTCAGGAGCTAACTCCAATACATCAGGCAACAAAGAAGAGCAGTTCGTAACAACAAAAACGACAAAAGAGATGGTTGACGGCATGTTGGCCAAAATTGAACAACCCGCGCTAGCAGAAATGACAGGCGACATGGTGAAACAAATGTATTACTTCGACCCATCTATGCTGGAAGAATATACAATTATGTCACCGTTAATGAATGTCAAAACAAATGAAATAGCTGTTTTCAAAGTGAAGGATGCTAAAGATATTGCTGCTGTTGAGGACGGAATCAAGAAACGTGCTGCGGATGTTCAAAAATCGTTTGAAACTTATTTGCCGGATCAGTACGAAAACGCCAAAAACTACAAGCTTGTAGCGAAAGGCAATCACGTCTTTTTCGTCATTTCTGAACAAGCGGATAAATTTGTAACTGAATTCGATTCCTTCTTCGCTAAAAAATAAGCAATATGGTATTCAGCAGTCTACTTTTCCTATTTCTATTTCTGCCTGCTGTATTGCTGCTGTATTTCGTGTCTCCGTGGCGAATTAAAAACTTTGTTTTATTCGCCACAAGCCTCGTATTCTACGCATGGGGCGAGCCCGTGTACATCGCAATTATGCTGCTCTCGACGGTTACTGACTATAGCTTCGGACTTGCTCTTAGCAACCCGAAGCGGAGCAGCCTGCAGCGGAAATGGATTGTCGTCGCCTCTGTCGTCGTAAACTTAACCTTGCTTGGTTATTTTAAATACGCTGATTTTCTCATTAACAATGTGAATGCACTATTAGGTACACAAATACCATTAACTGAACTGGCGTTGCCAATCGGTATCTCCTTTTATACTTTTCAATCGATGTCCTACATTATTGATGTTTATAGAGGTACAGCAAAGGCACAACGCAACTGGATTGATTTCGGTACGTTTGTCGCTTTGTTCCCTCAATTGGTCGCAGGACCAATCGTGCAATATTCTACAATTGCGGAGCAATTGCGCCATCGCACAGTGAACATCGAGCTGTTCGCTGAAGGCGTTAGACGATTTATTATCGGTTTAGCGAAAAAGGTGCTGCTCGCAAACAATATCGGACTGTTATGGAATACGATATCAAGCACAGGAGCAGATACGATGCCTGCCTTGACCGCTTGGCTCGGCATTATCGCCTTTGCTTTCCAAATTTATTTTGATTTCAGCGGTTACTCCGATATGGCCATTGGGCTAGGCATGATGTTTGGTTTCCGGTTTAACGAAAACTTCAATCGTCCTTATACGGCACAAAGCATTACTGATTTTTGGCGCCGCTGGCATATATCGCTCAGCACCTGGTTCCGCGACTATGTGTACATACCGCTTGGCGGCAACCGCAAAGGTCCGTGGATACAGCTTCGCAACATTATGATCGTATGGCTGCTGACCGGTATTTGGCATGGAGCCAGCTGGAACTTTTTACTTTGGGGCTTATACTTCGGCGTTGTTCTTGTGTTCGAGAAATGGTTTGGACTAAAGCTGCTGCAGCGAATGCCAGCTTGGGTTAGGCATATGTATGCGCTGCTGCTTATTTTGATCGGCTGGGTATTCTTTGCCTTTGACGATTTAGGAAATATGGGTACTTACTTTGCTGCTATGTTTGGCGCCAATGACCAGCCATTATGGAACAATGAAACTTTCTATTTGTTGTACACAAATGCAATTTTACTCGTATTATTAGTGCTCGCATCCTTGCCTAAGCGCAAGCTCAAGGAAAACAGAAGTACGCGACCCGTTTTACAGCTTGGCTGGCATGCTTTGTTGTTCTTTATGTCCGTTGCTTACTTGGTTGATGCGACGTTTAACCCATTTCTTTACTTCCGTTTTTAATGTAAAAGGAGGCTGGCGGTTTTGAGCAAGAAGACGGACCACGTTTTTGTGTGGGGTTTCGTCGGTGTCCTATTTGCTATGTCGTTATTATTTTTTTTACTGCCCGTACAAGCATTCTCGGACGTTGAGAATCGCACGCTCCAGAAGTCACCTGAGCTGACTTGGGATAATCTTTGGTCTAAGAAGTTTGCCGATAATACGGAAAACTACGTAACCGATCATTTTCCTTTCCGAACCAACTGGGTATGGACGAAGTCTGTATTTGAGCAGCTTCGCCTGCAGCAGGAAAATAACGGCATCTACAAAGGCTCTGACGGCTATTTGTTCGAGAAATTTAATAAACCGAACGATAAAGATATAGAAGAATACACTGCTGCGGTGGAGAAGTTTGTACAAAACCATCCTAACGCCAACATCACCTTTATGCTTGCTCCGACCTCCATTGGCCTGTATCCAGAACGGCTGCCATGGCTGGCTGATGCTTACCCGCAAACGAAGGTAAACAGCTTTATTGCCGATCAGGTTAAAGGGAGCTTGTCGTTTATCGACGGATTCGAATTTCTGAAGCCTGAAGCCGGCAGCAGCAGACCGCTTTATTACAAAACAGACCACCACTGGACGACTTATGGCGCCTATCTAGCCTATGTTACTTACGCGGAGAAGATGGGCTGGACGCCAATGGCCGAGAAGGATTTCGACATCGAGACCGTTACCAACTCTTTTCTAGGCAGCTATCATACTCGCGGTCAGTTCAGCGGTTTAACACCTGATTCCATTGAAGCCTACAAAGCTAAAAACGGAATGAAAACAGACATGTACGTGGCTGATACGGACAAAACCTTTACGACCATGTATGATTCGAGCTATTTGGAAAAGAAGGATAAATACTCGTATTTTCTTGGCGGCGTGCACGCTTTAATGACGCTTCACAGCGAGCTTCCTCCGAAGCAAGCCGATAAGAAGAAGCTGCTTGTCATTAAAGATTCATATGCGCACAGCTTCCTCCCTTTCCTGACGCAACATGTCGAGGATATCCATGTGATCGACATTCGCTACAATAACGGCAATATTAGTGACTACATGGAAGCCAACGGGATTGAGGATGTCCTGCTGCTGTTTAATACAACGACCTTCATTGCGGAACGCAATTTATTGAAGCTGAAGTATTGATGGTGGGTGGAAGTTCAAACAATGGATTCGCAAAACAAAGGAGCAGCCGAGATGGCTGCTCCTTTGTTTTTTGGCGTTCCTATCTGAGGTAACTTAGCAGCTGCTAAGCCGTTTAACAGGAAATACTCCCGCTAATTAAAACGATTATTTGCTCTCAAAGCCACTAGATGGAAAAACTCCTGTTATTTTCAGCATATCCTCACCAAATGGGCCTATTTGACGAATATAGCAGGAGAATTTCCTGCTAATGGGGCAAAAAGCCATTTATTTATCGAATTAACGGGAGGTTTTCCTTTAAGCACTAACAAAAAATTCAATCCATAAATAATACATTTTGCTGTGGCTTTTTCCATCTCCCTGGTGTCTAATAAACGTGAAGACAGGGGGAGGTTCACTTGATGTCAGGGGCCCACGACAAATTCGAGGACATTTTCACGCTATATTACGATAGAATTAGAAGATTTCTCTCGCTGAAGGTCGACATTCAGACTGCAGAGGATTTAACACAGCTAACATTTATGAAGGCTATGGAGCACATCAATAGTTTTCGTGGTGATTCTAGTCTATTCACTTGGATATGCCATATTGCGAACAACAATTTAAAAAATGAATTCCGAAGAAAAGATCGTAATTGCGAAACCTATGTAGACTTAAACCACTTAGAAAATCGTTTTATATCTTTTGAATTCACCAAAAATGTAGAGATACGAATCGATATCACCTTAGCTTTAGAACAATTAAGCGAGATTGATCGTGAAATCATTTCGCTCCATTATGATGTCGGCTGCACTTTGAAAGAGGTGTCCGAGATTACTCAGATGAAATTAAGCGCAGTCAAAAATCGCCTGTACAGAGCTTTAGAAAAGTTAAGAAAAGAATTGCACAATGACGAGGAGGTTCGAAGCTTTATGTCTGTAATCGACTATATTACTGTTATTAGTAAAAATGAGCTTAAGGGTGCATCCGAGCAGGATAGCAAGGTGTATCAAGATATCATCAATCATCTGAAAACCAGCGTTGATCGTATTTGTACGCAATTAAGACATCAACCTTCAAAAAAAATATCAATAGAAATTTATCCAGATCTTCAATCCTTCCATCATGCGGTTGGTGAGCCAGATGCGCCCAATTGGTTTATGGGTGTAATTGAGAATAATACGATAAAAATTGCTTCTCCGCTCCATCCAGGTCCAGAACATACGTATCAATCCATTCTTAAATCAACACTCCATCTCTATACGATTTGGTTGGTGACAGATATTAACCCTGCCGCTCCAAAATGGTTATACCAAGGACTAGGCGGATACGAAGCTGGTCTCATGACAAAGGAATACATCGATTCTTCAATAGCAGAGCTTGTGAAACACAGCCAAATTCCTACTTTTGAGGATTTAGAAGATAACACATGGGAATTTGATGAAAAAAAGGGGTTTCAGTTTTCTTATACGCTCTCTGAATTTGTTTTACAACACTATGGCATTGACGCCCTTAATAAAATCATCAGAAATCCACTCGATTTTGAAGATGCATTCAACTGTTCTGCAGCAGAAATTCACAAGCTTTGGTCTCATACACTCAAAGCAAGGTTGAATTAACATTCCTAGTGAAATGAGCCTCACCAGAAAAAGGGAAATGAATTAAACGAAGCGAATCTAATGTTAGAATCCAAACGTTTGGAGGTATAACAAGTGAAAATGAACGCTAATTTCAATTTTTGCTGTCTGAAACCAAGAATGATCCGTCCTTATTCATTTTAAATTTAGGGAGGATCTATACATGAGTAAACAAAAAAGATTAATTATTATTGACGGTATTCCTGGCTCTGGAAAAACGACAACAGCTAAATCCATTTTAGATAAACTAAATTCAAAACAAGTAGCAGCAAGGTGTTTTTTAGAAGAGGAAGCACTACATCCCCTGCTCTTACAAGGACCGGAGTTCAGTTCTTTCACAAATGAAGCAGAAGCAGATCAGTTCATACAGCTTCTCACCACTCGTTATCTTGACTTTGTTCAAGCTGAGCTACACAGTGCCCATGAAGTCATTATTATTGAAAGTGTGTTTCTTCAAGACACCATTAGTGTCGCTCATCTCATGGGCATGGATAAACAGAAGCTTCTCGTTTTCTCTTCTTCCCTACAGCAGATACTGGCACCACTGGCACCTAGCCTTATTTACTATTATCAAGTGGATGTTGAGAAACAATGGCGGTTTATTTGCAGCGTAAGAGGAAATGAATGGGGTCCTGTCTCCCTGCATACAGATGAGGATTTCAAACAAGCTGCAGAGGTGTGGTCACGGAGTCAGTCCTTTGTCCGTGCAACTGTTAATGCGTGGGACATCCCAAAACTAATCATTGAGAATAAAGACTATCTCTGGGATGAATATCACCAGCAGATTAGTGAATTCATTGATTCGCTGCTTCCAGTTCATTAAATAAGCTCATCTAACCCCAAAAGAGGCTGTTCTAAAAGTAGATAAATCTACGTTTAGAACAGCCTCTACTTCATTTAAAGCAGCTATAGTTTAGAAGAACCTCTTCTTCCAGAAGATAACGGCAGTGACACTCGATAAAATAACGGAAATGGTCATCGCGATAAAAAAGGCATGAGGGTAATCCTGAAACGGAATTTTAACGTTCATCCCATAGAAGCTTGCGACCATCGTAGGCAGCGATAAAATAATCGTAATCGATGTCAAAAACTTCATAACAATATTCAGATTGTTGGAAATGACCGAAGCGAAAGCATCCATCATACCGCTTAATATCGTCGTATGCGTTTCAGACATTTCAATAGCCTGTTGGTTTTCTACAATGACATCCTCTAGCAATTCTTGGTCATCCTCATACATTTTCATGTATTTGCTTTTCAACATTTTCTGCATGACGATGTTGTTGGACTTTAATGAGGTTGTAAAATAGACCAAGCTTTTCTCCATATTCAATAAGGAAAATAGTTCTTTATTTTTCATCGACTGATGCAATTTTTTCTCTATTTCGTCTGTCATTTTAATAATTTGCTTAAGGTACTTCAAATATGAAGTCGCTATTAAATATAAAATTTGAAATGAAAACCTAGTTTTTTTGTACGTGTAAAATTGTTTTATTTTATTTTGTGCAAAAACGTGAAAAATCGGATTGTCTTTTAGACACACTGTAATAAAACAATCGTCCGCAATAATCATCCCTAGTGGAATCGTATCATACATGGGAATACCCTTGTCATCCGTCGAAACCAATGGCAGATTTACAACGATAAGCACATTGCTATTATCATTTTCAATCCTTGACCGTTCTTCTTCATCTAATGGATCCTTTATAAAATCCAAAGGAATTTGTGCTTTAGCAGCTGTTAGATTCATTTCTTGCTCCGTTGGTGCTACAAGATTGACCCAGCATCCTGAAGTAATCTCATCCGTTTCTTTCAGTATTCCGTGCTCGTCAGTAATATAAATATTCAACATGGTTACAACCTCCTCAGATTAATGAGGAAGCCAGAAATGCCCCTGCCATACAAAAGAGTTGACCTTCAGTTCAGTAATCAATCTTCTGAAGATTGGTTTGTTCATGACTTCCCCCTGCAACAAGCTTGGCTCGGGTTCGGCGCTACTTCGACTATCCATTACAGAACTCAACTCCTTTTTTTCGCTATGGTTAAGCACGCTCATTATAATACGCCAAATAAATGAAAATGTCATGAAATTAAAAAAATCATAAAAAAAGATGGCCCGTGCTTGCAGGGACCACCTCTTGTACGCCTAAATATGGCATTTGCTTATTCAAGCGCTATCCTCAGACAGCGCTGCTTTTCACTATTCAACCTATTCATTTAACGCTGGAATTTCCGAAGGAACCCATAGATTAGCAACGTCGATCCCTTTTTCATCTCTGCTCTTTAAGTCTCTCAAAAACTCAAGAAAACCATATGCCGGTTTCCATCCAAGCATCTCCTCTGCCTCTGATAGATCATGCTGCTCAACTTGTTTTGGCAGCGTCAACTCATACTTCTTCAACAGGCGGCTTGCGCCCGGCACTTGTGTCTCACACCATTCTGCGCCAAGCTCGCTGAAGTTTTGAACAACCTCTTGCGGCATATGATGATTGGTATGTACAATTGTGCGAAATAGCCCAATCTTCTTTTCCAAAGCTGCTTTGACCGATGCCACTGTAGCTGCCGCCACATCTCGTCTATCTACCCCATTGCGAAGCAATCGTTCCCCAAACTCTAAATATGGCCGAGGAATAAATTCATGATAACGCAGCATTGCAATCGATGCGCCTGTCATTTCATGATAAGCCTTGCAGAGGTCTTCCCCGATGACTTTGCTTACTCCATAAACCGAGCCCCATCCGAATGCCATCGAGGAGGCATAGACAATCGCTTTTATACCCGCTTGCTTGCATGCTTCTAATAGATAAAAAGTACCATCGACATTAACAGAAAAAATAGTTTCATCACTAACTGGCGGATTGTGTGCACAGTGCCATGCTGCCAGGTGAACAACGGCATCCATGCCCTCCACCGCACGCTGTACATCGCCTGGCGTCCTAATGTCACATCTAACAAACTCAAGCTGCTTCAAATCATCAGACTGAGGGGGCATAACGTCTGCCATCCGAACGGTATAACCAGCTTGGGCCAATGCTTTGCATACGGCCTGACCTCCATTGCCCGCAGCCCCTGTCACAACAACTCTCATTTCGTTCACCTCGTCAGTTTTATCGTAATTTAAAATGGTATAGCTTGGTTGGTTACTATCATGATAACGCTTCCACAAATATCTGAATCATTTGTTTATTCATCTGCTTAAGCCTTTCATGTCTAATAATAGTACAACGATATACAAATATGAAGTACGCAATTTCTTTTTACTTAGTAACCTATAAGTAACCTATGGATATACATGGCAGTAAGCATGCAAATCAGAGGAGATTCTCATCTCCTCCTAGTTTAATGTCTGTTATTTATCGACCTACCAAGTAATCCGTCCACCTGTTCGTTGATAGCCTCGCAGCAATTCGTAATGCTCGCCTCGAAGAAGGCATTTCATTTGTATTCTATACTTACGATAGTCTGATTTCCTTACTTCTTTGACCTCTTTGTTATAGTGAACGCCCTTTATTCCTTTGCGGAAGTCTCTTAACTTCGCTCTTCTAGGGTTTTTGTGAATTTTCACATGTTCTCTAGCGTAACTTTGTTCATTTCCCCAAGCTGTCATTTCCTTCTCATCAAACATCTTCATCCCCGTTGTGACGGGTTAGATTTTGGCTCTTAAGCCATAAATGCCGGCACAACTAATAGAAGAAGACCGCTGGATTAAACATCGCTTCACCTCGAATTTAAATTTATAATATCGTTATGGATTGGACGATTCTCATACTTGAATTTCCTTATCTTGTTTAAAATATTCAATAATTTTTTCTTCTATTTTATTAAGATCTCCCTAATTTCATGCGGTTGATCGACTAAATAATTCGGACTCTGTGCCAGCAATGATTCTTTTGTATCCAATCCCCAAGACACTGCAATGACATCGATTTCGCATTTCTTGCATGCAATAATATCTCTTGTTTCATCACCGATATAAATTACATCTTCACAATTTAATTGATTATATTTCAAATATTTTTTTAGCGTTTGATGTTTTCCAAATAGTCCATTTGACGATCGAACTTCATGGATACCCTTGAAATTTTGAGTATGTAAAAAATCAGAGACATTCGCTGCAGAGTTCGATGTAATGATTGCGATTTTATAACCTTCACTTTGAAGTGCATTTACCACTTCTCTCATCTGATCAATAAATAATATCGAGTTAAGATGCTGTTTATAGCGCTCCTTAAATTCCTTTCCTATTTTTCTAATCAAAAGGAACTTGTACATCGGAACGTTTAAAGCTTTAAACCGTTCTTTTAATGATAGATGGTTTAATAATTTGTATTCTTCATGATTTACTTTTTTAAAATTATATTTTACTGCTAATTCGTTATAAACCATCATTATTTCCGACGTTGAATCTACTAGTGTGCCGTCAAAATCAAATATTATATGTTTATACATCTATTAAATGCACCCTCAATCTATCACTGCTGCGTTAGGTAGTTATATCTCAAATTCATGAACATAAATAGCGTTGCCAGTAATCTCGATATCGAGCTGATCATTATTCCTTGTTACAGATACACCAACTCTGCCATTGCGGCCAATCTCTTGCCCTTGTTCAACGACAAGATGAATTGATTTTTCCGAGTTGTTATCTATGTACTTCGCGTAGTATGCACCCATTACACCAGAAGCCGTACCTGTTACGGGATCTTCAATCGTTCCTGAAAATGGCGATGAGAAATGACGGGCATGCATCTGTGCATTCACATCGTATGTTTCTAAACAAAACGGATGGATGGACGCCCTTGGCATTTCTTTTAAAATATGCGGAAACAACGAATTGTTTGGCTTCATTTTACTGAAAGTACTCAGGCTTTTTATAGGAATTAATAAGGTCCACGCACCGGTACTTCCATACACAGTGGGGAGCTCCGTCTCGATCTCACTTTCTTCGATGCCCATAGAATGAGCCAGCTCCAATAAAGAACCATGGAATGGCTGAAATTGAGGAGCGGCTTGCCGCATCGTAATAAGAGGTTCACCATTTGCATCAAAATCGATTTTTATCGGCAATACTCCAGCTTTTGTTTCAATCGTGAATGCTGACGGATGTTCCAGCAGCCCTTTCGTTTGCAGCGCATAAATGGTTGCCATCGTTGCATGTCCACAAAGATTTATTTCATGACCTGGCGTAAAATAACGAATTCGAAGATCAGCCATATCCGATTTCAGCGGAAATGCCGTCTCATTGAAGCCTACTTTTTCTGCGATGGTCAGCATTTGCTCTTCGGAGAGATCATCACCATTAAATACGACTCCTGCAGGGTTTCCCATGTTTGGAATATTGCTGAATGCGTCATAGTGATACACATTGATCGTTCTCATAAACAGTCCCCCCGCCTACTCAGCGTATTCAATTTTTATTAAAGTGGAGAATAAAGTTGTACTCACTTATTGTAGAGAATCGGACTCAAACCAATTGGTTATACTTTTCGTTTTCGTAAAACCTAAATATTTGTACGTGATCGTTACATTCTGTATGGGTTGATGTTCATAGCGAATTCGGAGGCCGTATTGCATTGGTGTATGTTCTTTTTTCTCTAGTGCTGCTTGAATCTCACCTCGAGAAAGCGCTGGATAAATAGAAGAGGCCGATAGTTTCATAAACTGAGTAGCCGGATCTGAATTCGGAAGGACCTGCACCATATGAGTAGAATCATAAGAGATGCCTAGTTGGACGTCATTCGAGCGATCTTCACCATTCACGCTGACCTTATTAATGTCGATTTTCTGAAACCCTTCATTGCTGAGCTCAACGACATACTCTACTACCTTTCCATCATGATTATTGATTCGTTGAAGTCCGTTATTTACTAACGGGTCCGTTATTCGATACCAAATAATTACGGATAAAACCAATGCGATAAGAATGAACAAGCTGAAACTTACAACTGTTCTCTTCACGCTCCATCTCTGGTTCATATCAAGCCTCCCATTACATTAATTGGATGATTTTGTATTTACTAAATTATATTCGTCAATCTAAAATAAATCCAACTGCTCGATAATCGGGGGCGGCGGCTCATTCGGACTTTCGCCGTTCGGGCGAGTCAGTCCCAGTATCTCCATCATCCGCTTCGCGTTGTCTGCTGCGTCCCCTCCGGAATTGTTATTAAAAATGACGTAAATATGCTCGCTCTGCTGTTCCAGCAGCCGCAGCTTATTCGCCCAATCTTGCAGCTCTTCCTCGCTATAGCGATATAAATACCGAACTTCGCGCCAATTCGGTGCACTGGCTTGATTCCAGCCAGACACATTGCGTCCATGGAACCTCACAATAGTTGATTGTGCATCGGTTGCTGTGAGAACGATCGGTATGGAGCCTATTCCTGCCTGCGGCTCATCACAAACACTGTGCATCCACTGCTCCTGCCTCATAAAATCCAGCGTTTTCTCACAGTACTCCTGTGTAAACCAGCTTTGATGACGGAATTCCAGCGCGCAAGGAATGCCATTCATCCTTGCTTTTGTCTCCCGCAGAATTCGCACATTGGCTGCTGTACAATCAAACCACGGCGGATACTGGAACAAGACTGCCGTCAATCGGCCTGTCTCCATTACGGGCTCCAGCATTTGCCGAAATGCACCGAACATTTCATTTGTCTCCGAAGCCGGCACGGTAGGTCCGCGCTGATGTCCGGTCATCCCTTGATAAGCTTTAATGACGAAGTGAAGGGATTCCGGCGTATCCGCCAGCCATTTGCTGAATCGCTCTTTAGATTGTATGGCATAAAAAGTGCTGTCTACCTCTACAACAGGAAAATGTTTTGCATACTGCCGCAGCTTGCTGCCCGCTTTGCTAACTGGAACATACAGCTGGTCATGATCGCCCCATCCTGCAAGGCCTATTGAAATCATATCTTCACCCTCTTAAATACATTCATTCATGGCGTGCTCTTAATCTAATTATTTCTATTAAATGAACACAAATACTCATTTTTCACTTCCGCGATCATCGTCCGGTTTCTTCCCGTATTCTTAGCCTTATACAAGGCTTGATCTGCCAGTACAAACAGCTCATCCGCGTTTCTTGATTGTGATGGAAAATGAGCAATGCCAAGTGAAATGGTAATCCTATGCTTTAAGTGATTCTCACTGTTTTCCATCGATTCCCGAATGCGTTCAGCAACCTCATAAGCATCATGCACATTAGTATAGGGCAGCAGAACAACAAACTCCTCGCCTCCATAGCGACTGCATAAGTCTCCTGGCCTTATCGTAGCCATGACGATTTTCGACAAATGCTGAAGTACTCTGTCCCCTTCTTGATGTCCGTACGTATCATTAACCAGCTTGAATCGATCAATATCCAGTACGATGATGGAATAGTTTTTTTGCTCCTCTATCCATTGCTTCATCGTTTTTTCTAAGCTTCTTCGGTTGCTTAAGCCCGTTAATGCATCCGTCATTGCCGCCTGGGTTAGCTGATCTGTTTTCAATTGTATGCCATTCAAAGCAAGCACTACCGTTTTGGTTAGCACATCCGCTTCGCGATTCCAGTGCTGATCCATCGTAAGGAGCTTTTGTTCCTTGTTCCCCATGTTGCCCACGATATTGGCAAGCATAACAAATGGCCTTGCTAGTCGGTGAGCAAACCAAATCGTAGCGAGCATTAATAGAATAAATGGTAAAAGCGAATAAAGCAAAATCTGTCGGATTTGGATATTAAGTTGTGCTTTAATCGTACTCATTTCGGAATATACTACAATTCCCCATTCATTTTCCGGCACATAGGAATACCCAGCCAATAAAGAAATCCCATCTGTTTTCGTAAGTGTATACCCGCTTTTTCCTTGCTTGAGCTGCTGAACAATCGGATAGGAGCTAATATTTTTGCCAATTTGAATGATATTAGGATCGTAAAGAAGACTTCCATCAGAGCCTACAACATATAAGCTCGATCCGCTTTCATTAAGACCGTAATTTCCAAAAATCATGTTTAGGACATTATCTTTTTGCAAATAGATGCTCCCGCCAATAAAACCGCGATAGATTCCTTTTTCGTCATATAAAGGCTCACTGATAAATACGATAAGCTGTTTCGTAGATGGGCTCATGAATGGTTTTGATATATATGGTTTTTTACCTTTAAATGCCTCAATCGCTGCATCCGTAACAATGTTCTCCCCTTTAGCCCCAATAGAAGAAGGAGAAATATTCCTAATCACGCCTGATTCATCTACGACCATAATCGAGTTAAAATAGTTGCTGCTTTTACGGATGAGATCAAGATAGTCCGCATCTGCCGCATTAACCACTGAATAAAAAGAAGCAGCATTTTTGAGGCTGCTGCGCATGGATATAAAGAGAGAATCCATCGTTTGACTCATCTTAGAAGCGGTTGAAAGATTTAGAGTTAGCGTTGTTTCATATAATGATTGTTTCTTGTATTCATAAGATACAAAAAGCAATATCGATAACGTAAGTAGAACTGAAATCGATACTAATCCGATTAAAAGCGTAGCCAAACTGATTTTATTTTTCTTTTTCTCTGTAATTTTGCGCAGTATATACATACCACTCACCCCTTAACAAGTCCGAAATCTCAAAAAAATAAGTTGCTATATTACGAATAGTTACCTCCTTATCGTTCTTAAGCCTAATATTACCATGTAGTGACAAAATCGTCTTTCATTTGTCAAATATCGACATCAACCCATTAAAAGAAAAAGAAAGCCACGTTTCGGAAACGTGGCTTGACCTTTATGATTAAATTATAACTATCGCTTCGCCTTGCTTTTGTGAACAAGATTGATCTTCTCTTCCTACCCTAATTACCCTGCTTTTTCACTCGTCCAATTAATCCGTGCAATGTTTGAATAAACCCATGTCCAGTTAGACGCCCTAATCCTCCATACGCACAATCTAATTCATTATATTGTTTGGTTCGATCTATTCGAATACTAGGGCCATTGATTAAAATAGGCACGGGATCGCCGGTATGCTCACCGATTTCACAAGGGGTAGAATGATCAGCCGCCACAGCCAAATATACATCTTCAGATATTCCCTGCGCTATAATTCCTACCATTTGATCAAACAATTCAATCGCTTTTGCTTTTTCAAACGGTTTATTATCATGCCCCTTAACGTCGGGTGCTTTTAGATGCACTAATACAAAATCATTTTCAGAAATTTCTTCAAGTGCCAGCTTAGCTTTTAGTACAACGTCCGTATCCATATTTCCTGTCATTCTACTATCTGTTACCGGTTTAAAGCCAGCCAATTTGGCAACGCCAAGTACGGTACTCTCTCCAGCAATACAGCTTCCCTTCATATGAAGAGCATCGGTTATGGGATCAAGCTGAATCATCTGTCCAGCTCCACGCGTGAGAATAAAATTAGCTGCTAATTCCCCTTGTTTCATACGCTCTACATTAACAGGATGATTGGATAAGATGACATGCGCTTTATGAAGAAACAAATTTAGAACCATAGCTGTTCGTTTGGACTCCGCCGAGGAATCAAGAGAGACTATAGTATGATATGGGCAGCCATCGTTTGGCGCTTTCGGATCTGAATCGCTGATTTGATCACTGAGCCCAGTTCCTCTTAATATAAGTACAGCACGATGCTCTGTAGCCGGTTTGAAATATATGCTCACTCCCATTATTTCTAACCCGTTAATCGCGTCAGCAAGCTCTTCTGTTCCATTGCGTATCCGTCCTGCCCTGCGATCAACGACAATCCCATTCTCATCCACTGCAGCAAAGTTGCACCTCAGCACGATATCGCCCGGAAGAACATTCATGTTAATTCCTAAAGCCTCAATTGGCCCGCGTCCCGGATAATGATGAGGCTGATAGCCAAACAAAATTAGATGCCCCATATCGGTGCCTACTGGAATGCCAGGGCTAATCAAATCCATGATGCCTGTAACCCCCGTAGAAGCTAATCTATCTAGATTAGGTGTATCTGCATATTCCAATGGCGTTTTGTTTTCAAGCAAAGGATGTGGAAGATCCCCTATTCCATCTGCAATAGCTAAAATAACTTTTCTGTTCAATATGGCTCCCTCCTGCTCTCTCTATATTCCGATTACTTTAAACCAAGTAAAGATCGCCAAGCTAATTACGCATGCTCCGACAAAACAAGTAACTACCGCATATTTCACTTGATCCAACACGGAGAAGTACCCTGTTCCAAAATAGATCGTATTTACCTTCGAATGCGGCGGAAGTGTAATGGTATAGGTCATGGTCATAGCTGCTGCTAATGCAAGAGGCACAGGGTCCATGCCGAGCGTTTTCGCTAAAGCGATGAATGCTGGTATTAATATAGTGACCCTCACTGTTTTACTCGTAAATATAAGATGACTGTACATGCTAAGGAATACGACAACGACATATACCCAAACATGATTCATGCTCTCCAATCCGAGCGCAGCGACTACTTTTCCAATAATCCATTCTGCGCCGCCGGATTTATCCAATGCATTCCCTACTGCATAAGCGCCTGCTGCAAAAATCATGAGCTCCCATTTGATGTTCGTTTCTTTCCAGGTCAACAAACCTACCCTTGGAAGCAAACAGAGAAGTGCAGCGAGTACAGCTGTCTGTTCCGTACTGAGTTCAAAGCCAAACCAAGCGCTATGGTAATCTCCTGTAGCCCATAATGCCACCGTAAGGAGGAATATCGTTACTGCCTTTTTCTCATCTAAAGAGAAGGAACCTAATTTTAACAACTCATTTTTTAACGTATCCCTCGCATGATCGAAGTGGGATTCACTTTTGATGGAGAAGAGCTTTAAACCAATGAAGAAAGTAATCATCATCGTAATAATTGCAGTTGGCATAGAGGCGAGAAGCCAATCCATATAACCAATATCGCCGCCCGCTTGTTCATTAATGAAACCAACAGCTATGATATTGCCAGAAGTAGCTGTCATAACACCTGAGGTAGCAAGTGCATCTGCTTGCACGCCTTGAAGCATCATTACTTTTCCAAGATTGCTCTCACCCGGCAGCGCTTTATACACCTCTAATAAAATCAAGCATATTGGCACCATGAGCGTAGCTCTTGCTGTAGTTGAAGGAACAAAAAAAGCTAAAATAAAATTAATAACGATTAATAAAAACAATGTCTTTTTTGGCGTTTTACCAAACTGCGTGACCATCCATAAGGATAAGCGTCTACCCAAATTTGATTTTATCATGGCGGAAGTGAGGATGAATGCGGAAACCATCAGCCAGATCACATCAAATCCTAACGTACCGAATGCCACTTCTTGATCTTCAACTGCTCCTACTAATGGAAGAAGCAAAATAGCGATGATAGATGTTAAGTAAATAGGCAGCGGAGTCGTAATCCATAAAATCAATGCTCCTGTAAATATTGCAATTGCTCTTTGGGCTTCTAAGCTCATGCCTTCCGGTGTAGGCATAAAGAACAAAAGCAGCCCCACAATAAGTGCAAGTGGAATACCAAATCTTTGCATCCCTTCTTCAAGCTTCCCTTTTTTCTTCATAGGCGGCTTTTTAGTCTCATTCTCTACATCTCGCGAGACTTCACTCATCTTGCATCCTCCTCAAACTAATAATGTTACCGTTTTCATTTTATAAAACCAGAAAATATAATACAATTTGATTAACTTTGAATAACCATAACGTTTCGTTATAGATTATTTTTAAATGATAAGTCGAAAGGTGTCGTGGAAATGAATATCAATAAACTTCAGACCTTTATTACGCTAACAGAATGCTTAAACTTTACAGAAGCAGCGGAACTTCTCTACTGCTCACAACCATCGGTAAGCATGCAAATTCAAATTATAGAAGAAGAGCTTGGCGTTCCTCTATTTGATCGAATTGGCAAGAAGCTTTATTTAACGAAACAGGGAGAAAATTTCAAGCCATACGCAGAGCAAATTATTAACCTGCTTCATACAGCCAAAGACCATATTAAGCAGCTGGAAGACTTGTCATACGGAACTTTATCGTTTGGTGCGAGCAATTTTGTAGGCGTTTATTTGCTTCCTATGATCCTTAGAGGTTATACCAAAAAATTTCCGCAGATTAAAATAAACATGAACATTACAGCTTCAAATCACCTTGTTCATATGTTGGAATCCAATAAAGTAGAGTTTTTAATTATTTCTGATCGTATTGAAATCGATGAATCCCGTTTTCAGCGTAAAACCTTTTACGAGGATGAGCTTGTCTTAATTGTGAACCCCTTGCACCCGCTTGCCCATAAACAAGAGTGCACACTCGAAGATTTGGTCAACGAAACGTTAATTATTAAACCCGATAAATCAGCAACACGCATTTACTTAGAGAAAAAATTTGCTGAGTACGGGCTTGAGTTTCCTACACAAATGGAAATTAGCAATTTAGAAGGAATTAAACAAGGGGTTATTCATGAGCTTGGGGTATCTATTGTTTCTAGCTTTGCTATTCAACAGGAGATCAAAAGCGGCTTATTGGTGAAGGTGAACATTAAAGGAGTAAAATTCAATAGAGGAATTAGTTATGTCTATCATAGGAATAAGCATCTTTCCCCTGCGGCCAAACAATTTATTTCTTTGCTGGATACTAATTATTTATAAACGCAGATATCGGATTGCTTTCCACTATTTCTGCAGATTGCTGCCCGCAATACACGAATTAAATTTTGCAGCTGTTTTACTTATTCACTTGTAGACGTATACTTAGTCTATACCAAATGTAAGGAGCAACTATCCAATGAGCTATGAATCCTATTTTCAGAACCTAAGAGAACAACATTTGGATGAGCTGAAGCAGTTTTTGACGATCCCGAGTATTTCAGCTTTATCCACTCATAAAAACAACATGAACGAAGCAGCCAAATGGGTTGCAGCCAAATTAGAGAAGGCTGGTCTTGAGAATGTGGAGATCCATCCTACAGCTGGGCATCCCATCGTGTACGCCGAGCATATCCATGCACCAGGCAAACCGACAGTACTTATCTATGGCCATTATGACGTGCAGCCTGTAGATCCGCTTAACCTTTGGGAGACTCCTCCTTTTGAGCCAACCATCCGCGATGGCAAATTATATGCTCGTGGTGCAACCGATGATAAAGGCCAGCTTTTCCTGCATGTAAAGGCGGTTGAGGCGCTTCTGAACCAAGAAAATGCGCTTCCAGTCAACGTTAAGTTTTGTATTGAAGGCGAGGAAGAAATTTCAAGCCCTAATCTGCCGACCTTTATGGAGACGAATGCAGATAAGCTGAAGGCTGACGTCATTGTCATCTCAGATACATCGCTTCTTGAAAAAGGAAAACCTGCTATTTCTACTGGGCTGCGCGGACTGTGCTCCCTTGAAGTAACGATACTTACTGCCAATACCGATCTGCATTCGGGTTCATTCGGCGGCGGTGTTCCGAACGCCCTTCACGCCATGATTTCCTTGCTGAGCTCATTGCATGATGATCAAGGCAGAGTTTCAATCGAAGGTTTCTATGAAGGTGTGCCAGAGCTTTCCGCTGCTATGCGTGAAGAGTTCCTAAAGCAAAATCATAATGAAGAAGAATTAAGAAAAAATCTCGAACTTGACGCCTTATACGGGGAAGAAGGATATTCCTTTGTTGAGCGAACAGGTGCAAGGCCAACTCTTGAACTAAATGGCGTTTATGGCGGGTTTCAAGGCGAAGGTTCGAAAACGGTCATTCCAAAAGAAGCTCACGCCAAAATCACTTGTCGTCTAGTTGGCGATCAGGACCCGGCTCAAATACTAGAGCGTATTGTAACTCATCTGGAATCGCATGTTCAGTCCGGTGCAAAGCTAATTATAAAACGCGGCGAAAAAGCTCGTGCCTTCGACATGGACCCATCAAATCCAATGCTCCAAAAGGCAGCCGATGCTTACGAAAAAGTATATGGCACTCGCGCGCTCTTCACGAAGGATGGCGGCTCGATTCCAATTGTCGAGACATTCTCCCGTGTATTAGGCGCTCCTGTCGTCATGATGGGCTTCGGACTTCCAGACGAAAATCTGCATGCTCCTAATGAGCATTTCAACCTTGAGAACTTTGACAAGGGACTTCTGACGATTGTTGAGTTTTTGAAACAACTTTAAGCCGAGGCATAAACGGAGCTGTTCTAGGCGTAGATTGATCTACGCTTGGAACAGCTCCTGCTTTTTTTCTGATGGAGCTTGGGCAGAACGATGTTCTCCCCTTATCATCCGTATAGCTAACGAACCTAGTAGGTCTTAATTAAACCATTTGTTATGAATTAAAATTGTAACGAATACCAGAATCTTTATTTTGAGAAAATTGACTCATGACACCCTATAAATCAGCCTATAGTGTTAATACGGTTCGTTAAAATGAAAGAAAAGTAGTTTTCATCATAATAAGCATAATACAGTTCGTTAGAGAAATGATCCTGCGACGATATGCGCTTAGCTTTATAAACAATGGCAATAAAGGCAGCTGTGCACTCAATTTTTTTGAGCTGCTCAGCTGCCTTTTCCATGAAATTATGACTGTTTATTAAGCTTCTTCAAGCGAAGCAGCGCCGTCAAAATGATCAAAAACGCCACGAGAGCCAGCATTGGAATGGTAATAAATCCAAACCAGTTCAAATAGTCTCCCTGACAAGAAACGGGGCCGCATGCGGCAAGCGGAGAATCATGCGGCAGCTTTTGCAGCACCGTATGATAAAGCGAGAAGCCCCCACCAATTACAACTAAAGGCAGTGCGTACGATACGATGCCTTCATCTCCCTTAGAGTAGGCTATGCCTAGTATGAGTGCCAATGGATACATGAATATTCGCTGGAACCAGCATAAGCTGCATGGTGCAAAATGCATAACCTCACTCAAATACAAGCTTCCCGCCGTCGCCAAAACTGCTGTAGCCCAAGCCACAAACAACCAAAATGATTTTTTCTTAGCCAAATCCTCTTCCACATCATTCGCCTCGGCTTCCATAGGTTATATTACTTTTTTTCTATCTCCTATTCTCCCTCGATAGGGAGGGTAAAAACATGACTCGAAAGGGCTATTGCATGTGAATTATATTTGTGAATTGTAAGCATCAATGCGTGCTTACAGCTTCTTTTCGGTGTCGGCGAACGTGCGAACCATTGCTGTAAGAACCTATGTGTGCTTACAGCTGCAAAGTAACCTCAGTTTGTCCGGTGTAAGAACGTATACGTGCTTACAGCTTCATTTCGGCGTCGGCGAACGTGCAAACCACTGCTGTAAGAACCTGTGTGTGCTTACAGCCACAAAGTAACCTCAGTTTGTCCGCTGTAAGAACATATACGTGCTTACAGCTTCTTTTCGGCGTCGGCGAACGTGCGAAACACTGCTGTAAGAACCTATGTGTGCTTACAGTCACAAAGTAACCTCAGTTTGTCCGCTGTAAGAACGTATACGTGCTTACAGCTTCTTTTCGGCGTTGGCGAACATGCAAACCACTGCTGTAAGAACCTATTTGCGCTTACAGCTGCAAAGTAACCTCAGTTTGCCCGGTGTAAGAACGTATACGTGCTTACAGCTTCATTTCGGCGTAGGCGAACGTGCGAACCATTGCTGTAAGAACCTATTTGCGCTTACAGCTGCAAAGTAACCTCAGTTTGTCCGGTGTAAGAACGTATACGTGCTTACTGCTTCTTTTCGGCGTAGGCGAACGTGCGAGCCACTGCTGTAAGAACCTATTTGTGCTTACAGCCACAAAGTAACCTCAGTTTGTCCGCTGTAAGAACGTATGCGTGCTTTCAGCTTCTTTTCGGCGTTAGCGAACGTGCGAAACACTGCTGTAAGAACCTATTTGTGCTTACAGTCACAAAGTAACCTTAGTTTGTCTAGTTTAAGAACGTATGCGTGCTTACAGCTTCATTCCGGCGTAGGCGAACGTGCGAAACACTGCTATAGGAACCTATTTGCGCATACAGCTGCAAAGTAACCTTAGTTTGTCCGGTGTAAGAACGTATGCGTGCTTACAGCTTCATTCCGGCGTCGGCGAACGTGCAAACCACTGCTGTAAGAACCTATTTGCGCTTACAGTCACAAAGTAACCTCAGTTTGTCCGCTGTAAGAACATATACGTGCTTACAGCTTCTTTTCGGCGTCGGCGAACGTGCGAAACACTGCTGTAAGAACCTATTTGCGCTTACAGCTGCAAAGTAACCTCAGTTTGTCCGGTGTAAGACCGTATACGTGCTTACAGCTTCTTTTCGGCGTTGGCGAACGTGCGAAACACTGCTATAGGAACCTATGTGTGCTTACAGTCACAAAGTAACCTCAGTTTGTCCGGTGTAAGAACGTATACGTGCTTACAGCTTCATTTCGGTGGAGGCGAACGTGTGAAATACTGTTGTAGAAACCCATTCGTTCTTACAACAACAAAAAGAAGGCCGCTCCTAGGTAGAATCCTACCTAGGAGCAGCCCACCGGAGCACGCTCATTTACAACAATTACTTGCCGTTAATCAAAGCAAGGTTTTCTTGCCATCTTGCAGTACGATAATCGTTAACTTTATCGAAGCCAAGCGAGGTTGTTGTCTTTTTCGCTTCCTCGATCAAGCTAAGCACCTCTGCATCGCTTTTCGCGAACAGAATTTTACCGAAATACTCGTTTGCTGTTTCCGTCACTTGCTGATTAATGATTCCTTCATCCGTCTCTGGCGCCGGATCGATGTTGTTGAATTGCGTCATATTCATTGACGTTTTCCATGCAATGTTAAGCTGTGCCAACGAACCCCAGTTGCGCTGTTCTTCCGGCAGCGTTTGCTCGATCTTTTGCTTGCTCGTATCTACAAAGGTTGCGTTTCCTGCCCATACATAGGCTTCCAGCTTATCTTTGTCCTTCTCTTCTTGCGGCGTGCTGAACCATTTGTCGTTCGGTATCGGTGCGCCATCCGCATCAAATTCATCCCAGTACAAGCCTTTTGGCCCGAAGAACATGATACGAGTGCCTTCCTCGCCCGTCATCCAATCCAAATACGCAAAAATACCTTCTGGATTTTTAGCGCTTGTTGTAATGACGTTAACGTTCCAACCTAGTGCGTTATAACCGTTTGGATAAATTTTGTTTTTATCCAATCCTGATTTAGCAATTGGCCAAATAAATTCATAACCTGCATTTGGATCTTTTGCCTTTAATGCGTTATGGCCTTCGCGTCCCACATTAGTCGCATTACCGCCTACAAATACAGCTACTCTGCCCGTTGCAAGCTTCTCTTTTACCTGATCATCCTTTTGAGTCATTGCATCCTGTGTCATAAGGCCTTCTCTAAATAACTTGCTTGCGAACAGCATCGTTTCTTTCCAAGCTTCGTTGTTGTAAATCGTATCAAACTTATCCCCATTAGGATATGCTTTCATCGAGTGGAACGCACCGTTTGCACCCTCCTGGAAGCTAGGGAACATTACCTCAACACCCGAGCCATTTCCGCCTACCTCTAATGGAATCACGTCCGGATATTTATCTTTGACCTGCTTTAAGTAAGCATACAAATCATCGATTGTTTCAAGCTTCGGTGAGCCAAGGTCTGCGTAAATTTTCTTGTTCACAAACCAGCCGCCGTTGCCCGTAGGCGCTGCTGTATACCAGTTCGGGAATTGATAGATTTTGCCGTCGCTCGAGCGGAGCATGTTTAGCGTCTCTTCGCCTGCCCATTTCTTCAGGTTCGGATATTTGTCGATATAATCATCCAGCGGAACAAGTGCTCCCGCAGCTCTCAATCGTTCTACTTCAGGTCCCCGGTCCATCATAATTGCACCCGGAAGCTCCTTCGACGCAATCATCGTGCTCAACTTTTGCGCTGCAGCGCCGCCGGATTGTATAGGCTCTACTGTTACTTTTAGATTATCTTGTACCCATTTACTATTCGGATTAGCACCCCACGGCTCCGTAGTCCACCAATCATAATGAACATAATAAGAAAAGTTAACCGGTGTTTCTCCCAAAACAAATCCATTGCTAGTCTCTGTTTTATTCGTGCCTTCCTTACCTGTATTGCCCGAATTGCTTGATTTTCCGCCGTCGTTACTGGAGCAGCCAGCTAGAAGCACAGTACCGGCAAGACCAGCGGTCATAAGCACAGTTAACAGCTTTTTTCCTTTCATGTTCGTAAACCTCCCAATTTTTAATATATATACTCATACCCTTCACCGAAGCGCTAAGGTCGAATACCCACATTACTCCTTTAAGGAGCCGATCATAACGCCTTTTACGAAAAAACGCTGTACGAACGGATACACCAAAACGATAGGAATCGTCGCTACCATCATCGTAGCCATCGTTAAGGATTTGCTCGTCACACTCTGCATTCTGCTTAACGCATCTGAGGCAGCACCGCTTCCTTGTGAAGCGATCGAGAGCTGCTCGCTCATCGTGTTGGAGTTCATAATTTGCTGCAGTAAAGTTTGAATCGGATATAGCTTAGCGTCATTAATAAAAATCGTAGCTGTAAACCAGTCATTCCAGTGATAGACAGCTGTAAATAGTGAAAGCGTTGCCAAAACAGGGCCAGATAAAGGCAAAACGATTTTGAAAAAGATCCCAAACGTACTGGCTCCATCGATCTTCGCAGATTCCTCTAGTCCATCAGGCAGCCCCATAAAAAAGGTACGGAATATAATCATATTCCACACGCTTACCGCTGTCGGAATGACCATAACCCAGAACGTATCCATTAAGCCAAGCTCGCGGTTCAGCAGGTAAAAGGGAATAAGTCCCCCGCTGAAATACATCGTAATAATCGCAAAGATCATATAATACTTTTTGCCGATAACGCCTTTAACGGACAAGCCATAAGCGAAGATGGCCGTTAAGAAAATAGAGATCAACGTGCCGACAACGGTACGGGACACCGAGATTAGGAACGCATCAATAATCCGGTTATTTTGAAATACGATTCTATAATTATCAATCGTGAACACCCTTGGCCATAACGTTATTCCGCCTTTTGCCGTGTCCAGCCCTTCGTTAAAGGAGATCACCGCGGAGTTCCAGAACGGGTACAGCGTAGCGAGTCCAAGTAGCACTAGTAAAATATAAATCCAAACCTGCAATACTTTATCGCTGCTGCTCAGCTTCACTAGGCTTCACCACTTTTCTGAATATTAATATAAGTTCGCTGTATTACCATAGGCTTGAACCTGCTCTCCTAGCCATGTAGTTTGCCATCGTCAGCAAGCCTACACTTATAATCGCTTTAAACAGACCAACTGCCGCCGCATACGAGAAGCGGTTATTAATAATGCCTACCCGGTAAGCATACGTATCGATGACGTCCGCCACGTCTCGGAGCATTGCACTCCTGCCGAGCAAGAGCAAATCATCAAACCCTGCATTCAATAAGCTTCCGATGTTCAGAATTAGAAAAATAATAATAACAGGAGTAATTGATGGAAGCGTTATCAAAAATATTTGTTTGAATTTGTTGGCACCATCAATAGAAGCCGCTTCATACAAGCTGGGATTCACGCCTGCGATAGCTGCTAGATAAACAATCGTTGCAAATCCGATTTCCTTCCACAAATTCGTCGTCACGATAATTCCCCAGAAATATTCGGGCAACGACAAGAAATTAATCGGCTTATCAATGAGCCCAAGCGCTTGCAGTGAAATATTTAAGCTGCCGTTATCCACGGACAAAATGGAGATCGTAAAACCAGACACGATAACCCATGATAAGAAGTGAGGCAAATAACTGATCGTTTGAATGATTCTTTTGAAAGCCATATTTCTTACTTCGTTTAACATCAGGGCAAGCAGAATCGGAGCCGGAAAGTTAATGACCAGCTTAAGCAAACTGATCACAATCGTATTCCGAATGACTCTATAAAAATCCGGCGAGTTAAAAAACATTTCGAAATGTTTAAAACCCGCCCATGTGCTGCCAAAAAAACCTTTAAATAAGCTGTAGTCCTGAAATGCCATCAAGACACCGTACATCGGAAAATAATTAAAAACGAGTATAAAGATCAGTGCTGGAAATATCATGAGCTGTACTTGCCATTGCGCCAGAAACCGCCGCCACAGCGGTTTCTCTCTTCGCGAGCTCTTTACTGCTGCATTTGCCGTAACAGGTGTTTGCACGCTACCTCAGCCTCCTTATACTCTCCTTATTTAACCCTTAACTGCACCAGCCGTAATTCCGCGTGACATTTGCTCTGTAAACAATAAATAGATAATCACTGTCGGCAAAGCGATGATGGTCATTACCGCGAACTGTGCGCCATAATTGGATGAGTACTGACCGGTAAATTTCATAATGGAAAAAGGCAGCGTCTTGAAGGTTTCGGATGTTAGAAATGTATTGGCCATAATGAATTCATTCCACCAGCTGATGAAGTTCATAATACAAACCGTCGCAATGGCAGGTTTCGTCATCGGCATAATAATGCGGAAAATAACGCCATAGACCGAACAGCCGTCCATAACCGCCGACTCCTCTATGCTCTTCGGAATGGTTTCAAGAAAACCCGAAATAATGAGCAAGCTTATTGGCAGCGAAAAAGCAATGTAAGGAAGGATCAAGGACAAAGGGTTGTCAATGAGATTCAGCTTGTCGAACAAAATAAAGTTTGGCAGCAAGGTCGCATGAATCGGTACGATCATACCGAGCATAATGAACGCCATCGCAGGACCGCGCAGCTTCCATTCCATCCGAGTGAACGCATAGCCGAGCATAAGCGCTAGAAAAGCAGCAACCAAGATCGTTACAGTCGTAATAAAAACACTGTTTAATAGAAACTTTGGAACGCTCCCGTAATTGAATGCATTCACATAGTTATTCCATTCAAATGTTTTGGGCCATTTTAATATGCCGCTGCCAAAAAAATCTCCGCTCTTCAGAAAGGAATAATTGATGAGCCAAATGAGTGGAAAAATTTGCAGAAGCGCTACGACCCATAAAACGAGATGAAGAATGACCTTTAATGCGGGCGATGCGGCGTCCTTCTTCTTGCCGTTTTTCGCTTGGCGATTGGTCTTAGCTGCAAGAGCTTCCACGGGCATGCCTCCTAAAATAATTCATATACCAAATGTGCATATACAAGGATGAGTATTAAAACTCACCAACATCTTTTTTGAACGCTTTGTTCATCGCTACCGTAATAATGAGACAAATGATAACGAACACAACGGATATTGCGTTTCCATAGCCGTACAGAGACGAGGAAAACGCCGTTTTATAAAGGTAATTACCAATAAATTGTGTCGTATTGGCAGGTCCTCCGTTCGTCATGAGGAATACGGTTTCCATCTGCTTCAAGCAAGCCGTAACCGCGATGACGACTGCAACTCGAACCATTGGCGAGAGAAGTGGAATGATAACACGCGTATACAGCTTCACTCTTCCAGCTCCATCAAGCTCTGCCGCCTCATAAAGATCCTTTGGTATGCCTTGAAGTCCGGCGTAATAAAGCAGAAGCGCATAACCAAAGCCTTGCCACATGACCACAACGATAATGCACCAAATGGCAATATTTGAATCGCCCAGCCAATCCTGTTTCCAGGTGCTTAGACCAACGCCTTCAAGCAATTTATTTAACATCCCAAAGTTCGGATGAAATACGCTTACCCACATTTTCGAAGTAACAACGATTGAAATCACTGCTGGTATAAAAAAGATAGCCCGAAACCATTTCTCTAGCTTTCCTGCATGCATCACAAATATGGAGAACAAAAGCGCAATCGGGTGTTGAATCAGAAGCGTAGCTGCAAGCAGCAGTAGGGCATTAAGCAATGAACGCCAAAAAACGCTGTCATGAAACAAAATCTTTTGGTAATTCTCGAGTCCAACGAACTCGTAAGCACCGATTCCTGTCCAATTCGTCGTACCGTAATATGCACTCATAATGATAGGAAAGCAAACCATGAAGAGAAACAGCATAAAACCCGGTGCGACTAGCCAAAAAATGGTGATGCGATTGCTCATCAGTTTGTGCATGGTTCTCCCCGCTCTCTCTTTGGTAGAAGGCGGGGCAGACCGAATGAATTCGGCTGCCCCATCAGCTAACTAGCTCATTTGTTTACTTCAGAACACCGACAGCTGCGTCCATTTCTGTTAAGAACTGCTCAGGTGTAATTTGTTTTCCAAACAGCTTTTGGTGAGCTTCCATTACTTTTGTCTTGAATTCATCCGTACCGTTATCATGTACCGGTGTACCGCTGGAAGAAGTCATTGCGCTGAAAATGCCAACCAATTGTTTTTGAAGCGCTGTTTCGTTGCCAGTCAGGAATTGATCAAACTTCTGAGCTGGAGTGCCTGATCCTGTTTGCCATACTTGCTTCGCCCAGTTCTCAGGCTTGAAGAAATATTGCAAGAAAGCGACTGCTGCTTCAGGGTGCTTCGATGTTTTCGATACGGAGTAACCGCCGCCATACCATGCAGCTACATCTGTTGCTTTACCTTTATCAGAAGCCGGGTAAGAGATCGCTCCTACGTTATTGCGGAAATCTTCAGGGAAGTTCTCGTCTGTTGCAAGACCTGCTTCCCAGTTACCCATCACGAACATTGCCGCTTGGCCTTGCCCGAACAAGTTGCGGGAAGTGCCGTAATCTGCTGTCATGAATCCATCTGCAAGTGCTTTGTTCTCTGCCAGTGCAGCGATGTCTTGTGCTGCTGCAAGGAAGTCAGCGTCGCCTGAGAATTTAGCTTCACCCTTCAATACCGCATCCATTTTGTCAAAATTGCCTGTGTGGCGCTGTGCTGCATACTCAAACCAGATTGGCAGTGACCAGCCTTCCATTGCGTTTGTTGCAAGCGGGTTAATGCCTTTTGCTCTCAGCTGCTTGGATACTTCAAGCAATTCTGCCGTTGTTGTTGGAACCGTTAAGTTATTGTCGTCAAAAATTTTCTTGTTATAGTAGATAACCAAGAAATCTGTACCACGCGGCAATCCGTATAGTTTGCCATCTTGGGAGAATCCATCTTTTGCACCTGGTACAAAGTTGCTGCTCTCAAAATCTGCTTCATTTAACTCAAGCAGCATGTTGTTGTCGATCAAAGGTTTAATAAAAGATGTTTGGCCCCACGCCTGGATAATGTCAGGTACTGCATCTGTTGATGCATATACTTTAATTTTCGCTTTGTAAGGCTCATCTTGAAGCGCTTCTACTTCTATTTTCACATTTGGATTTTCTGCCACATAACTATCAATGATTGCTTGCTCGATTTTACCTGCTCCATTAGAGCGGTCAGCCAGCGCTGTGAAAAACTTAAGTGTTACCTGCTCCGGCTCCTTCTCTTTCGGCGCCTCCGTTTCTTTTGCTGCATTAGTTGGACTATTCGTCGCTTCGCTGCTTCCGTTTTTCCCATTATTGCCGGAGCTGCACGCTGCTACTGTAAAAACCATCATTATTGCTACTAGCGAAATCCATATTTTTCTCATCGCTACCCCACCTTTTTTTATTTGAGCAGGCGTTCCCTGTTCTGTCCCCATTATATCGTGTTATATCTGCGACAAAATATGAGCCAAATTTAAGAATAGATGCCTCATTTTTTGGATCATTCCCAAAATCAGCCTAACTGGATTTATTTCTTGGTATACTGAAGTCACAAATCTGAATGCTACAGGTGAACATGATGCGATCCTTTTTTACTCCCTTTCGACATATTACGCTGCAACGGAAACTGCTAACCTTAGTCATTCCCCTTCTGATTGCAACCGTTGGGATTACCGGGCTGTATTCTTATTACATTGCCTCGGGAGAAGTGGTAGATAAGCTTCATCAATCTCAAATGAACATGGCGATCAAGACAAAGGATCAACTCGACTATTTTGCCAAAAACACGTTAAGCTTCTCTAATTACTTGTTTCTAAATCCGACCGTTCAAAGCATGGTTATGAATGGCGACACGCAGCAGCGTCGTGATCAAGTGTTCAAAAATTTGCTGCCGCTTATGGTTACCGGTGAAACGATCCAATCGCTAGTGCTTTATCCCTCTACGAAGGATGATGTGCCCGCTCAGCCGTTTGCGATTACACAGACCGGTATTGCAAGCGCTATCAGCCTTGAGCGTTTTATGAAAACACGTTACTATGAGAGGCTCGCTAATACAGAATCAGGACAAATTTGGGATATGTTTTACCCTTCGGATGGCATTCTGCTTGGTGACACCCATCATAAGATCGTTTTAGTGAAGCCGTACAAAAACTTTTACAACTATGTTCGAAGCGGCCTTTTAATTATAGGGATGGACGCAGATAAGCTAAGCAAATCCTTATATCATGACGATGAGGAAGCTACACAGTTTGTAATGAATGATCAAGGCACCATACTCGCCTCAACTGATTTGCGCATGATTGGCAAACCGATAACAATGCTGCCTGTATTCGATCAGATGGATACAGCTGCCATCGAACCTGCAGAAGGATTAGCGCTGCTTAAGGAAAACGAACATTATATCGTTTCAGATTCCTTATCGGATATTACCGGCTGGCGAACTGTCGTTATCCAAGATCGCAGCAAGCTGGTGCTCGAATTGAAGCATATCGGCTCCGTCACCTTCTCGATCATGGCGATCGTAACGCTCATCACGATTATTGTCTCTTGGGTCATTGCCCGCATTATTACGAATCCGATGAAAAAGCTGATGTTCTCCATGAGGGCTCTCCAAACGGGGGATTTTACGCAGAGGGTACACTTCAACGGCAACGATGAGATCGGCAGACTCGGCCATTTGTACAATACGATGGTTGGACGAATTAAAACCTTAATTGATGACGTATATGCTTCGCGACTGAAGCAGAAGGAAGCCGAGCTGAAGGCGCTGCAATCGCAAATTAATCCACATTTTCTATACAACACTTTAAATATGATAAACTGGAGCGCCGTGCAGAAGGGGGATAAAGAAATATCCGAGATGGTCCTCTCACTCTCCCAAGTGTTCCGACTAAGCCTGAATAGCGGCAACGATTTTGTAGAGCTGAAGCACGAGATCGAGCTGGTACGAAACTATTTATTTTTGCAAAAGAAACGATTTACGACGAGGTTTAATTTTGAGATTGATTTGGAGCCCTCAATTGAGCACTTTCGTATGCCTAAGCTGCTCCTGCAGCCGCTCGTCGAGAATGCGATTATCCATGCCATCGAGCCCTCAGGCGGAAATGGACATATTCACATCAAGGCTTATACAGAGGACTCTCTTATTATTCTAGAAGTCACCGATAACGGACCAGGCATGCCGGAGAAACAGGTATACCTTCTTAATCAACCAACCGTAGAGGAGCCAATGCGCAACTTGCAAACGGATGACGCTCACTCTGGGATGGCACTGGCTAACATCAAGGAAAGGCTCGCTTTATTTTATGAACAGGCAGAATTCGAGATCGTAAGCAAGGAAGGCTTAGGCACGAGGGTGCAACTGCGAATTAAACAAGGAGGCAATGGAAATGGTGCTTAAAATGATCGTTGCAGAGGATGAGCAATCGTTCCGAGAAGGCATTCTTACACTTGTCGACTGGAAGCTGTATGGCATTGAGATTGCCGGAGAAGCGGAGAATGGCAAACAGGCTTTGGAAATGATTCATAACAATCCCCCTGATTTGCTGCTGACCGATATCCGTATGCCTTTTCTAAACGGTCTTGACCTTATTCGTGAAGCCAAAGCAGCCGGCCATGAATTTCATTCTGTGCTGCTGACCGGCTACAATGAGTTTGAATATGCCAAGGAAGCGATCAAGCTTGGCGTTTCCGACTACCTCTTAAAGCCTTGTATGCCGCATGATATTATTCGTGTAATTATGGACTTAAAGCAAAAAATTGAACAATCCGAAAATGAAGATAAAGCTTTAAATGCCCTTAACCGCAGCTGGAATCGCAACCTTCATCTGCTCAAAAATCAGATTTTATCGCAATGGGTTCAGCATCCGCTCATGCCTCTGGAGGATCGATTCAGCGTAATGAGTGAAGTGGACATGACGCTCTCGTGCGGCCCCATTCAAGTCGGTCTGATCCGCATTGACTCCAACAAGGCGCAGAACGTCACCGCATCCAAACGTGATTTAGAGCTTATACGTTATGCGCTGCTGAATATTGCAGGTGAAACCCTTCGGCCGTTGTACGATGGCAAGCTTGAGGTATTTCGGCATGGCGACGAGATGTTATGGATCGGAAATTATCCAGAAAACACGACCAACGAGGCGATTGAAGGTGCTATGAAGGAGCTCCAGCTTAATCTTGAAGCTTATCTGAAGCTCTCGATCAGCATATCAATCAGCTCTGCTGCTGCTTCGGTTGATTATGCGCATATTGGTTACCAGCAAGCGATTGAAGCGATGGAAGCCAGATTCTATCAAGGAAGAGGCGGTATATTTTTTCATGCCGAGGCTGGTAAGCAAACCGCTGCCAAAAGCTCCATTCTAGACGATGCTTATTTGCATCGACTCGAGAAAGACCTGCTTCTCGCCTTGCAGAACGAGCATTATGAGCAGGCAGTCGATGCCATTGAAGCGAGCATGTCGCATATTCGGAACAATTCGAGCTATTCCAAAGCTGAGGTTCATCTGCGCTCCACAAGTCTTATTTTAGAGCTGCAAAAATTCGCCCAAGAGCGCAAAGTTGCCTCTATCGAATGGCAGGACAGCTTCGTGAACTGGATCGAGCAAATCCCTAACATGGAGACGCTTGATGACTGCTCCGTCGTTCTGCAAAAAATCGTGCAAAGCATCGTCGAGGCTGTATCGAACCAGAAGTCACTGCATCGTACCGTGCATGCTACCATCGAGCTGATTAAGCAAAAGTACAATACAAATCTCACACTAGAGCTTGCTGCCAAGGAAACCTTCGTCAGCAATTCCTATTTAAGTTCATTGTTCAAGCAAGAGCTTGGCGTTAACTTTCTTGATTATTTGCATCAATACCGCGTAGAGCAATCGAAAGAGCTGCTGCGCCAAAGCTATAAAATTTATGCGGTTTCCAAGCTGGTCGGCTATCAGGAGGAACGTCACTTTAGCTCAACCTTTAAGAAGTGGACAGGACTTACGCCGCGGCAATATCAAAAAAACTACAATGCGGGCTGACTCAAGCCGTGTGCCGCATAACAAAAAAACTACGACGGCAGCTTATAGCAACCTTCTCCGCTACTACCGATTTCAAGCTGCGAAAGTTGAGTTGAAAAGTCCCAGTGAACTCTTGCTTCACTGGGACTTTCTTGTTTTCCTATTTACATTAAGCTTTCAAAAAAACAGTTTTAATTGAGGTGAAAAATTCGATTGCCGCTTGCCCCTGCTCTCTCGAATGCGAGCTGGATTGCTTCATTCCGCCAAATGGAGCCTGCAGCTCCACACCTGCCGTTTCCGCATTTATGCGTACCAAGCCTGCATCCATGTCCGAGATAAAGGTCAGAATATGGCTAATATTTTGTGTATAAATAGAGGCACTCAGTCCATATTCCACGTCATTGGCCAGCGATAAAGCCTCCTTCAAGTCCACAAAAGGTATGAGCGCCAGAACCGGACCAAAAATTTCCTCCTTGGCAATCGTCATATCCACGGTTACCTTTTCGAAGACGGTCGGCTGCACGTAATAGCCATTCGACAATTCCTCATCCTCCGGTATGCTTCCGCCATAGAGAAGGCTCGCTCCTTCCGCGATTCCCTTATTAATGTAGGAAAGAACGGTATTACGCTGCTTTTCATTGGCACAAGGCCCCATCCATGTGGTGGAATCCTTCCCATTTCCCAGCTTCAATAGTTTGACTTGATCCAGCAGCTTAGCCCGGAACGCTTCATAAATAGAGGCTTGCACGAGGACCCTGCTCGTAGCCGTACATTTTTGTCCCGTGGATTTCAAACCGCCGCTAATCGCTGCTTCTACCGCAAGATCGAGGTTAGCATCTTCAGCGACGATAAGCGGATTTTTACCGCCCATCTCCAATTGATACTTGGCTCCACGCGAAAGAGCCGCTTGGCCAATCTGCTTCCCTACTTTATTGGACCCCGTAAAGGTAATACCTTGAATATTGGAATGATTGGCAATACCGCCTCCAATTAAGGCACCGTCACCTGTGACCATATTGACAACGCCAGGCGGAAAGCCTGCTTCCTCAAAACATGCAAGCAGCTTTGCTGCCGTAATCGACGTTTCAATGGCTGGTTTTATGACAATCGTATTGCCATAAATAAGCGCCGGTGCCATTTTCCACATCGGGATCGCAACCGGAAAATTCCACGGCGTTATGACACCTACAACACCTAGAGGCACTCGAGTTGTGAACATGATCGCCTCATGATCAGTTGAAGGAATAACGTCACCTGTCTTCCGCATGCCTTCCCCGGCATAATAACGAAGAATGGCAACTCCACGAGCCGTTTCACCTTTACATTCCGCAAGGGTCTTGCCCATCTCGCGCATCATAGTTCCAGCTATATCTTCCAGTCTTGCCTCCAAAAGGTTGGCTGCCTTGAACAGATATTCGCCCCTGGCTGCGCCCGAGAGCCTGCGCCATGCTTCTTTGGCACGATTAGCGGCATTCACCGCAAGATCAAGATCCGCTTCGTTGGAATCTTGCACATATCCAACGATCTCAGACGAATTCGCAGGATTAATGCTTTCCGTCAACCTTCCGGTTGCGGATACGCTCCATTTTCCATCAATAAAATTCAAATAAGTCTGCTCTATAGTCATTTCTCTATTCACTCCATCCCTTGGGTTATCGCTTTAGCTCACTGAAGGAATTCCCAACCCCTCGGCAAAACTGTCGGATTGAATGGCAGACGAATGATACCTGTCGAGAACTTGAATACCCAAATGAGCTCTGCGCACTTTCTCCCTGCACTGGGCGATGGCCAGCTCCTTGTTGTGAATCCCCGCCGGATACACGCTAACAGCATTCCGAAGCCCGAATTTCAGATAAACCGGTGAAGCGATTCTTACAATTTCCGGAATTTCATAGTTGCGGATAAAACCGCCCAAGTCATCCGGCGACTCAATATAGAGATCAATCGGAGCATCAACCACGGTTCGAATCGATGACAGCTGTGGAAGTGTAATATCGCCAGGCAAATTCAAAGTAGTGCCGCCAAGCTCCGTAAAAATCCGAGCATTTACCGGATTGGTCGGACTCATCAGCGCTGAAATCTTAACGACTAAATTGGCTGGCAGCTGTCCCTTGATTTTCGCTTGATTGATCAGCCATAATAAGCCTTCATCCGCCACAAGAACGCTTCGAATGCCTAATTCAGCCGCACGAAATATTTCTTCCAATCCATAGAGCAGTTGATCCATTCCGGCGTGCCGCCCGCCTAGCAGCTTTCCGCTGCTGCTAAGAGACATCGCTCCAATATCGAAGCTCATTCGCGGCCCAACAAAGAGGCATACCTCCATCCCTTCTGCTATGCCCATTTGGGCCATATCGCTAATTTCGGAATCGCTTAACAGCATAATTCCGCTGCCCTGAGAGACGCGGTTGACCGTTAGTCCAAATTGCTTGGCTTCTTCAATAACGCTCTCCATTATTGCAGGACCCTCTACCGAAGGGATTTCCACACGGTAATGGGCTCCATCTTCAAATCTTTTAGCACTTGTCGCGAGCTGATACTGCTCTTTGTCCGGCAGGCCAAGACTAGCCGCAAACGCTTGAGCTTTGTTCATCGTTGTTTCCCCCTCGAAGCATTCCATGTATGTGAATGACTAACTCCCACTAGCCTCTTCCGACGATTGGTTCTATAAAGCTAACTTCCTCTTTGGAATTTGGACGCAGAAAAGCAAGGTCGCAGCCTTCGTCGGCTTGCAAAACATGATCCGCATGCAGCTTCATAAACCCTCGCTTATGGGGACGAATAGGCGACCAATCCTGCAAACGCTCGCGTATTTCCGCGTCCGTAAGCTCTACACTAAGCGTACCGTGATCGAGGTCTACCACTATCCAATCTCCGCTTCGAATGGCAGCGATAGGCCCTCCAAGCTGGGCTTCCGGTGAAACATGCAAAATATTCGTTCCGAAGCTAGTTCCGCTCATTCGGGCGTCGCTGATTCGTACCATATCCCGAATTCCCTGCTTTAGCAGCTTCTTCGGAATCGGCAGCGCTCCCCATTCGGGCATCCCTGCTCCCACCGGTCCGCAGTTTCGCAGCACTAACACCGAGGTTCCATCAACCTCCAGCTGTTCGCTATCTATGGTTTCATTCATCTCTTCATAGCTATCGAATACAATCGCTTGGCCTCTATGTTGATGATTAATTAAGGAACTAGCTGCTCGTTTCAGAATAGCTCCCGAAGGCGCCAAATTACCTGTTAGTACAGCAATGCCCGCTTCCACTTTATAAGGTTCGGCCAGAGAATAAATAACATCATCCCGGTAAGCGGGATAATCGCGATAACATTCTTCAAGCGTAGTTCCCAGTGCACTCAGACAGGTCGCATCGAGCTGGGGCAGCAGCCTTCTGATCACAGCGCCAAGTCCGCCTGCTTCAAAAAAGTCATCCATACTGTGCTCTCCACTTGGTTGAAGATTGACCAAAAGCGGAATTTCAATTGATCTTTCTTCATATCTCTTTAAGGGAATATGGATCCCGAGCCGCCCTGCAATCGCAGTTAAGTGGATAACGGCATTGGTAGAGCCGCCAAGCGCTGCAAGCAGCTTGATGGCATTATCAAATGCAGCTTCCGTCATTAGACGAGCCGGAGTCAACTCTTCCCTAACCATCGCAACAATTCGTTTGCCCGTTTCTTCGGCTGCCCATTTACGGCTGGCATGTGTGGCCGGAATCGTGGAAGTGCCCGGCAGCATCATGCCGAGAATCTCCGACAAGCATTTCATGGTAGAGGAGGTGCCCATGACGGGACATCCGCCCTGCGTGCATGAAATGCATTTTTCCAGTTCGCTCCATTCCTCGTCTGTCAGAAGGCCCGCATTGTAATCATCCATCAGCTTCCAAAGATCCGTCCCATAATTCACTTTCTTCCCGCGAAAGGAACCCGATGCCCGGTGACCGGCAGCAAGCTGCAGCGAAGGAATATTGCTGCTCGCTGCACCCATAAGCTGGGCGGGTGTTGTCTTATCGCATTCGCAAAGCAGCACTGCGCCGTCAATTGGCAATGCTCGAATGGATTCCTCAACGTCCATCGCCATCAAATTGCGATAAGGCAGATCCGAAGGCTTCATAAAATCAGCAGGCGTCGTGATTGTATGCATCTCAAGCGGGTATCCTCCTGCAAGCAGCACTCCACGTTTAACAAATTCGACTAATTCTTTATGGGGCGCATTACAGCTATTCAAATCACTCCATGAGTTGAAGATGCCAATAATCGGCTTGCCTACAAATGATTCGGGAACATGCCCATTAGCCCTCATGGCCGACAGATGCTGGAATCGCGTTTCCTTTGACGGGTGTTTAAACCATCGGTCACTGCGCAAAGACATGCTCAAATCACCTCTTCAATCCGAATTCGTGTTGTTGTTGTCACTTGCTCGCCAGGCTGAAGAACACGGAAGCCCGTCAGCTCCTGCGGAAGCTGCAAGTTTGGTGCATTCGTTATCCAGGTATAAGGCTCTGGGCACAAATAACCCTGCCGTGCATCATGGTTGTAGACCACCCAATGCTTAAATTGCTCGTCCGCGCTGTACACAACGCGAATGCCGGAATTCAGATCGGTTAGCACCGCTTCATTGGCTCCCGTTCCCGCTGTCTGAAACGCATCGTCCAGCGCGTGCTCGACTAAGCTTTTCCCCTCGCGCAGCTCCTCCAAATAAGGAATATCCACTAGTTCGCCAGTTGGCAAGAAACGTTCGTCCAGCACCCACTGCTTATCCGCATTCAGAGAAAATCGGCACTGCGCCAGATCCCCTGAGGGATCAAACGGATTATTAAACGTCGTATGGTAGCCGAGTCCCCAAGGAAATGGCGCGGCATCCCGGCTGCTGATTGTCGCTTTAATCGTGAGCGTTGCCCGCTCCAAGATGTAACTCATTTGAACACTAAATGAATGTGGAAACCGAGCTAAAATCGCTTCATGCTCATCGGAATGAATGATCGTCTCCAGTACGATCCTCTCTCCTTCTGCCTCTGCCCGTAAAATCTTCCATGGCGCATCAAATAATAAGCCATGGGTGTGATTGTGTTCAGCAGCATCATTAATATCAAACTGATAGTCCCTGCCATTAAATGCAAACCTGCCATCCGCAATGCGATTGGGAGGGAAGAGGATCGGCAGGCCATACAAGATAGGATCTGCCTTGTACATCTCCTGATTTTCTGGAAATCGCAGCAATTCAAGATCTTTATTTTTTAATCGCAAAGATAATAGGTTGCTTCCCCAAGCCGGTACCAGCGTGAACGCCAGCTCCTCATTCCCTACCCTTATTGCCGTTTCCCCATAAAGCTCAAACTGTTCGATAGCCAATTCTGCCTGCCTCCTTAATTAAAGTGCTGTCTCATCGCAGCAAGGCTGGGCAGTTCAAGAATATCATCCAGCAGCGCACGAGCCTGTTTCTCGGAACGGGTCCACGGATCCATCATAATTAACTGGACAAGATCTTCAAGATTCCCGCTATCATAGGCCTGCAGCTCAATCTCTACGGGTGCGACACGATCGCGAAGCGCAAAGTTAATCAGAGGCTTAGGCAAGCCTTTGGTCTTAATGCCTTGAACGCCGATTCCACTGACGTAACAAGGAATTTCCACCTGAAAATCGAGCGGGATGCCCGGCACGTAGTTGCTGTCATTCAATATATTAAGGATCATCACTCTAGGCACATCACAGGCTATCGCTTCAATAAAAGGAATCATCGGTTCTGACGAATGCACCGGCGGGAAATGATCCATAACTGCTTCTGTCGTATTTTCAGAAACTTTCCGGATTCTCTCTACGCCAGCTGCACCTCCCGCAAAGTAAAGATCCCGCCACCAAGCCTGTGGGTCTTCCTTATAGAGACGCTCCGTTTCTTGATCCGCATGGTGCCAAGCTGGCCAAGAGCCTCCGCCCGGATTTCCCGTATCGCCAATTGGAAATACGCCGAATTTCTTATAGAGATCAAGCGCTTTGGGACCTAACCAGTCGCAGGTAGCGCAGTTCTCAATGTAAGCAGCCGATTTTTCTTCGATCCAACGATCCAAAATAGGAAATGCATTTTCCCCTTTGTATCGGAACTCGGTCAGCCAAATAAAGTGATTCACGCCTGGAATCTCATACGTAATATGATTCGGGTCGAGTCCAATTACCTCAGCCACAGCTTTTACCCCGTTAGAACCATGGCAGAAGCCTGCCAGCTTGGCCTGTGGATACTTGCGCTGCAAGTAGGTTACGCCCGCCATGACCGGATTGGACACGAGCATATACCAAGCGTCCGGACAAATCTCCAAAATATCCAGCATGACCGATTCCATCAGCCGCAGCTGATCGAAATTAATCCAGAAGCCTTCGTCATGCATCACATGCAGGCTCCCGCCAAACCGATAACCGTGCTTCTGGGCAATATCCCATCCGTCCTTCAAACGCTGATGGCCTCCGACCAGTGCAGCAAGCACGACGAAGTCGGCTCCGCGTAGCGATTCTCTACGATCCGTCGTCTTCTCCAGCACCAGATGGATATTAGCTTCTTTGGCGTAGCGTTCGCAAAGGGAATATGCGCTTTCCAATCTCTGCTCATCGATATCCATAAAGCTGACGACACTGCCTTCAAGAGAAGGCGTCAAGCAGATGTCCTTGATTAGGCTGAGGGAGAACATGGCAGATCCTGCTCCGATAATACTAATTTTAGCCATAGGTATAACCTCCATATGAGAGTGAATGATTTTGAATGAGGGCTTGTTATCAAATCGCAGCCGATGCTGCTCCGTCAATACTTAAATTAGAGCCGCTAACGACAACAGATTCGTCGGAGGCTAGGAATAACACGGCATACGCAACCTCGCGCGTCGTTGCCATTCTTCCGAGCGGCTGCTGCTGCTTGATGATGGGATACAATTTATCCATTCCGCCCATGCTTTCGGCAAGACGGACGTTCATATCCGTCTCCACCCAGCCTGGCGAAATCGAATTGCAGCGGATGCCCTTCTCGGTATAGGAGACGGCAATCTCTTTGGTTAAACCAATAATGCCTGCTTTGGAAGCAGAATAAGCGGTATAGCCTGGCTCCGTTAAGGAGGCCATAACTGAAGATGTATTAATGATGGAACCGCCATTTCTCTTGAGCATTTCGGGGATCGCCTTTTTGCACATTAAGAACATCGACTTCAGGTTAACTTGCAGCACTTCATCCCAAGTTTCTTCCTCATAATCCAAAATATCGCCAACAGGCATAATGCCCGCATTGTTAAAAACGATATCAAGCCCGCCGTAAGCGTTGACCGCGCTTGCCACAGCATCTTCAGCCGTCTTCATCAGGCCCACGCTGCCGCATACGATCTCGCAGCTTCCGCCCATTTGGCGAATTTCGGCAGCTACCTCGTTTAATTTCTCCTCGTTGATGTCAACCAGGATAAGACTCGCGCCTTCTTCAGCAAAGAGCAGCGCCGTTCCTTTACCGATTCCTGATGCCGCTCCTGTAATAATCGCTACTTTTGATAAGAGGCGTCCTTGCTTCGTACTCATGTGATGACATCCTTTCCTATCCTCATTCGATATCGTTTATTTAACAGCTCCAATAACCAGCCCTTTACGAATATAGCTTTGAAAAATAATATAAATCGCAATGGGCGGCAGCGAAGCAAGCAACAGCCCTGACAATAACAGCGGGTAGTCTGAGCTGAACCGGTTGAGCACAGTCGCTACCGCAACGGTTACGGTCTTTAAGCCATCCGATTGCAAATAGATCAGCGGGGTTAACAAATCGTTCCACCAGTTCGTCGCATTAAAGATCGATACCGTGACCACGCCCGGCAAGCTCATGGGCAAAATCACTTTGAACATCGCCTGATGATATTTGGCGCCGTCTATTTTTATCGCTTCGAGCACTTCGTCGGGCATAGCTCTCATTAATGAAGTGAGTAAGAAGACCGTGCTCGGAATAGCCGAGACAGACCAGATGGTCACCACGGATATGATATGGTCTGTCCAGCCGATCTTTGACATCAACAAATAGTTTGGAATGATAAAAGTAATACCAGGTATGGTCATCGTAGCGATCATAATAATATAAAACCCGTTGCGGTATTTGAATTTTAATTTGGCAAAAGCATAGGCTGCCGGAATAGACAAGGCTAGGGAAGCAACTAAGCTAAGTCCCACGTAGACGAGCGTATTGCCAAACAACCGAACGAGAGAGAAGCGATAAATCAGTGCGATGAAGTTATCAAAATACCACGTTTTTGGAAGACCCATCGGATGTTTGATATATTCTATCGTCGGCTTCATACTGCTGATAGCCATGTAGAACAACGGATACATCGCCATGAAGGCAATGACAGCGAGCACGATAAAAATCAGAAATCTAACCATTCTTCTAGAGGCTGTTTTCATAATGTCCTCCTATTGCTCCAAGCGCTTGGATATTTTCAACTGAATCCAGGTAATGAACATAACAATGAAGAACAAGAATACCGAAAGCGCGCTCGCATAGCCCATATTTCCGCTTCGGAAAGCTTGAATATAAATCATATAATCGATCGGTGTTGTCTCGTAACCGGGCCCGCCGCCTGTGATCGAATAAACAAGGCCAAACAGCCCGACAAATACGTAAATAACATTGACGATCGTAAAGTAAAATATCGCTGGATATAACGACGGTATGACGATGTACATTAATCGCTGACGCCAATTGGCTCCGTCTATTTTGGCCGCATCAAACAATTCATTGGAGATCGAAGATAGCCCCGATAAAAAAATGAGCGTTCCTTGGCCTAGCGTCTGCCAGTAAAAACATAGAATCAAGATCATAAATTCGGTCGGCACCGTATTCAGCCAATCCGTCGTAAACGCGCCAAGTCCGGCATTTTCCAGAAGCGTATTCACGATCCCTTTATTCGTAAACATGGATTTTGCCAAAAAACCGATAACGACCGAGGAGAGGATAGCCGGCAAGTAATACACTGAACGAAACAAGCGCCACCCCGGAACCTCCTCATGCAGCAGAACCGACACCGTAAGCGATATGAACAAGATGCCCGGTACCGATAATAAAAAGATCAGATTGTTACGCAGCATAAGCGGCAAATCGCCATTACTGAGGATCGTCTTAAAATTATCCCAGCCAACAAACGTAGAAGTGACCCCATCCCATTCTGTAAAGCTATGAAAAAACGTGTTGAACATGGGATAACCTACGAATACAGCTAGTAACAGAAAAGCCGGCAGCAAGGAGAACAAACCTACCCATCGTTCTTGCTTGAGACCCATCCTTCTATTCCTCCTTGCCTTTTGGTAGAAGCGACCTCCTTTCCTATGAAGGCCGCTCCTTAACCGCCTATTTATTTTTTAGAAGCGAATCGCGTTTCTGGTCGATTTTTTTCATAAATTCCTCTGCCGTCATTTTCCCGCTGGAAACTAGGGATTGCAGCGACATCATCTCGCTTGTCAGCTCCGCTGGGTAAACATTGTCCGGCCAGAAAATAGTGCTTGGTTCATTGGCCATATCCTGCATCGTTTTCACTAGCGGATCGGATACGTACTCGTTCACATCCACATCGTTGACGACTGTAATACGTGCTTCGCCCGATTTGATTTTGTTGATTTGCTCTTCCTTGCTCATCAGGAATTTGACGAAATCAGCCGTTTCTTTCTTGTGCTCTGAGTAGTTCGTCACCACAAACGCAGCGCCCACCCCGCCAGGACCGCCATCGTGGATTTTGACATCCTCGCTGAAGTCTGGAATTTTCATAAAGCCGACCTTGTCGCCCATCTCCTTGCTGAAGTTCAAGATGTCCGCATTTGCTCCAACCGTCATGCCGAGCTGCTCTTGAATAAACAGTTGTCGAACTGAATCATCGGCAATGACCAAGTTTTTCTCGAACAGTTCGCGCCAGCCCTTCATGACATTCACCAGCTTAGGATCGGAGAAATTGGTTGTGCCTTTGACCAAGCTGTCCAGGCCCGGAATATCCACCGTTTGAGCAATCCAATAGTCCGGTACATGAAGGAAGCTGTCTTTAAATAAACCAAGCGGTGTAATATCCTTCGTCTTCACTTTCTCCAGCATAGCTACAAATTGTTGAAAATTTTTCGGGCGCTGGGCAATGGGATCGATTCCGGCATCCGCAAAAATTTTCTTGTTATACGCTAGAAGAAAAGTTCCGTCTGTCCCAAATGGAACGCCATAGGCTTTGCCATCGGCCGTAAAGTCTTCCGTTGTTGCGCTCCATCCAACGATTCTGGATCTTTCTTCACCTGAAAAGTAACTATCCATCGGCTCTAAAAATTGCTTAAACCGAAGCATATAGGAACCTGACCAGAGTACCGTTAAATCAGGACCGTTCTTGGCAATGCTGGCCGTTTGGAATTTAGCAAACAGCTCATCTCCGGATGGAACATCCTGCACATCAATCTTCACATTGGGATTGGCCTTCTCATATCGGGCAACAGCCTGAGAAATGTAGAAGTCTTCTTTTTTCTTCGCTTTGTTATTTTCATCAATGGTCGCAAACCCTGAATTCCAGAAAACAATGTTGACTTTCTCCTGTCCTTCTCCACCTGTAGAAGCGCTTTCATTTTTATTCTTGGAACATGCAGAAAGCGACATTGTAACCAGCATCATTAAAGCTATACTTAAAACAGACCATCTTCTCATTCTCATGGAAACCTTCCTTCTTTCGTTAGTTGATGTCTTGCTTCCTAGTATAGAAGCTTTCCATAAGCAGATGAATCTCCTAAGCCAACCATTTGATTTATCACTTTATATCCGAAGAGGATACCATTTATCATTTTTCAAGCCGCAGTTAACATCTTTTAATTCTTTTCAGCATCTGCATAGTGTGAGGGTGCAATCCCCTTAATTTTCTTAAACATGCGGGTAAACGAGCTTAAGTTTAGGTAGCCCAGCTTGTCCGAAACCTCAGTTAAGGTCATTCCGCTGCGGATCATCGTTTCGGCCTGCTCCACCTTGGCTGTCAAAACAGCGGTGCTGAAAGAAATCCCTTTCTCTTCCTTATATATTCTGCTGAGATATACAGGGCTTACTTTAAGATGCATCGCGATGGCATTTAAACTAATTTCATCAAACCTGTGCTCTTGAATAAACATTTCGGTGGCTTCAACAAACTTCTTTCTTTCATGGCCGTTCTTCTCTTTGAATGCCGGTTCTTGCAGCACATGGATAGCGTTGTATAACAAATGCACCGCTTGCGTTAATGAAACGCAGTCCAGCAGCTCAGATCTTTGGAAATAAGTCTCCGATGGACGCCGTCCCGACATTTCGCAGATTTGTTTCAGTTGAAATAAAATATCCTCCAGTACATTGTGCAGCAGGTTTGGTTTGGGATATGGCGGGCCGACGACCTGCTTGAGGTTTGCAAGCAGATCTCCTGCCTGCTCGTATTGAAAGCTGGACAGTTTGTTCATTATCGCCTTTTTCCAAATAAACACGGCATCGGAAAGCGTTGCTTCAGGCAGCTCGCCCTGAAACAGGTGGTCATTTTCACAAAAATATTTGAGGCTTAGCAGGTCGCTAGCAAAACGATCATACACGGTCCACTCCCGCCAGTCTGTAAACCTTTTACTCACAGCAATGGATAGAGTATGGCCCATATACTGCGAAACCGAGTCGATCAACAGCTTCGGGTCGATATCCGAGCTATTCGTGCTGCTTACCAATACATGCCATCGGTTATCATTTATGTTTTCCACGAACCCAATTAGCCTGCTGCGGTAAAGTTCAACAGCCATATGGTCAATCGAATGGCCTATTTTAACGATTTCTTGGGAAGTTAATTTGGGTTCATCCTGAGAAGGATCTAACGCCACAACCCATGCCTCATATTCTCCCTTTTGCAGAAAATATTTATACTCTCCCAGCTTCTCGGCAAACGCTTCTGTCTCTTCACTGTTATACAAGCCGTGCAGCCAATCTCTTAATAAGCTGGCTTTACGAACGAATCTTGAACCCGCTTCCGGCGTCCCTTCTTCCTGAAAATGATGCTCCAGCAGCTTGGCTTTCATCTTCGCTGTCAGCTGCTTCAAAATAAGCTGAAGCTCTTCAATTTCCATCGTGGATTTTACAATAAAGTCATGAACGCCCAGGCGCAGCGATTTGCGAACCGTTTCGAAATCTTGATTGCAGGTCAAAATAACAAATTCCCCGTCCGGATTTAAGGGCTTTACCTTCTCAATAAAATCAAGCCCATTCATTCTGGGAAGCAGAATATCCACTAGTGCGATGTCCGGCAGAAATCTCTCGTACAGCTCAACAGCTTCAACTCCGTCTCTGGCTTCGCAGACGACCTCGAGCCCCATTTCAGACCAAGGAATTAATGATTTGATCCCCATTCTAACTAGCATATCGTCTTCAATAATCATCACTTTCATTCCGAATCTCCTCCATTATGATCGATATAGGGAAAGGTAAGCGTTACGTTCGTCCCTTTACCCACTACACTTCGAATTTCGATGCCATACCTCTCGCCATACTCCAGCTGCAAGCGACGATGCACATTTTTAAGCCCGATCCCCGAGGTTCGTTCCTCATCCTCGTACTCATTGGAATCCGTTATCAGCATACCGGCAATGGAGCCTTCTTCAATTCCGACTCCGTTATCTATAACCTCCACCCGTATCTGCTCCCCTTCCATCGCGCAAGTAATCGTCAGCTGTGGCGTAATTCCATCAAGATTAGTAAATCCATGCATGATTGCATTCTCGACAATCGGCTGCAGCGTCAGCTTCAATATTCTTGCACCCTGCACCTCATGCGGCACATCCCATATCGTTTCAATTTTGATGAACATCCGTTTTTCCTGAAACGCAATATAGCTTCTGACATAATCCATTTCCTCGCCGACCGTGCTCCATATGGTTCGTGATTTGCTTAGTGTATAGTTCAGCATGCTGCTTAAATTAACAAGAGTCTGGGCAATCATCTTCTCGCCCTTCATTTCCGCCATCCAACGGATCGAATTAATCGAATTATGCAGGAAATGAGGCTTGATCTGGGACAGCAAGAGATTGAGCTCCAGGCTCGACTTTTCCCGTTCATCCGTTTTAATTCGCTCAATCTGTTCATTAATCCGGCTTAGCATTTGCTGAATGCCCGAGAATAAAATTTCGATTTCCTCCAAGCCTTTGTATTGGAAATTTCCAATGACATCCTGCCCCTGCCCAGCATCATTAAAGCGTATTTTCCGAACCATCCTCGATAAATTCAGCACAGGTATCATCGCTTTTCTTGTGAATATATACAGGATAAGTGAAATCAAAAGAATGGACGACACGGTTACCGTGAGCGTATGGCTCCACAATTGCTTAGTGGGACTGGCCAAAAGCTCTTCCGGCGTTAACGCAATTAAATACCATCTTAAGAAGGGAATGTTCTGGATGGAGCAAAAGTAGCTTTGGCCGTTCCACTGAATCAAAAAGCTTTCATATCCCCCACCGTCCACCTTCGCCTTCGATATCGCCTGTCTGGATAGCTCATGCAGGCGGTCGTCATCATCTTCGCTAGAAATGAGCAATTCGCCGTCTTCCTGACTTATGAATGCAAGGGTTGAGCTGTTCAGTTGAATTTTGCGCAGCAGCCGCTGAAATAAGCTCTCGTTGACCTCTACGTTCAAGAGGCCTAGCGCCGAATTGCCATGTACAATATTTTTTGTGAAATAAAATGCGTTCTGCCCCTCCGAGAGGTCGTGAAAATTGGGGCCCACATTGCGATACATGACGTTATTATCATAAGGTATCCTCTCGGAAGGCCAATTAAACTGCTGCACCACTTGCTTTAACCGTTCAACTTCTGTGTCATGCAAAACGCTATTGCTGAATACTTCCCCTTGATCGTTAATAATTTGAACGTATAAGGGCACTCTTAACCGATACGCAGCAGTGAACGACTTCAGCCGGTCTCTGACCGCCTGTTCATTTATGGGAGCGTTATTTTTTCGACTTAACAGCCTCTGTAATTCCTGATCCTGCGACAAGGTTCGAATATAATCCTCGATATGGTTCACATAAAAGTCCAAGCTGATGGAGAGCGACTCCATATTGCTCGAAACCGATTTGTCATACAGCGTTTCCACTTGCTTAACTGCTCCTTTGCCCAACATATAACCTTGGATAAGAACCGGAACAATAATAATACACATGAGCAGCAAAATAAGCGTAATTAAGTTTAGCCGGCGTTTTATCCGTATCATCTATAAACCCTCCTCTGCGGCTTCACATTGATTCATGCAATGAATATTGTTTATTTATTTGTTTATTTATTTGTTTCTGCATTCTTATTCAATTATTTCTTATCTTGTAGTGCTATTATATCCGGAATAATAATCAATACCATGATTTATTATATTTTGCGCAAGCACACCACGCGCCTCGTGTAATTTTATCGGTAGCTATCTCAACTATATCAATAGTCTGGAATTCCAATACGTAGAAGGCGATTTTATGAAAGCATAGGGGGAAGCAATCCTGTTCAATTCGTCTCCCTTGTGTAATCGATAGACGGAATGTAAATTTCGTTAAATAATTGTGCTGTCATAGAAAAAAAAACCCGTACGGGAATGACCCCGTACGGGCTTTTTACGCTTGCTCTATTAAACCATTACTTTGCAAATATCGTTCGTAAACGCAACTGGATCTTGAATTGGCAAACCTTCGATGAGAAGCGCTTGGTTGTAAAGCAGGCTTGTATAAAGAGCCAGCTTCACTTTATCCTGCCCAGCAGCATCCTTCAACGATTGGAAGATTTCATGGTTCACGTTAATTTCGAGCACCTTGTCTGCTTTTACATCTTGGTTGTTCGGCATCGAATTCAATATTTTTTCCATTTCAATCGTTACTTCACCTTCAGTGGATAAGCACACAGGGTGTGTTTTAAGGCGTTTTGAAGCTTTTACGCTTTTTACTTTATTGTTAAGAATTTCTTTCATCTGCTCGAAAAGCTCTTTATTGGCATCCTGCTCTTCGGCCGTTTCCTTGTCCTTCTCGTCCTCTTCAATACCAAGATCGCCGCTTGATACCGACTTGAATTCTTTATCCTTATACTTCGCAACCATCTTAATGGCAAATTCATCAATATCGTCCGTGAAGTACAAGATTTCAAAGCCTTTATCCGTTACCAGCTCGGTTTGCGGAAGTCTATCAATCCGCTCAATCGATTCACCGGAAGCATAATAAATGTACTTTTGATCCTCGCTCATTCTTGAAACATACTCGTCCAGTGTAACTAGCTTCTTCTCCTTCGAGGAGTGGAACATAAGCAGGTCTTGCAGCACTTCTTTGTTCACGCCGTAATCATTATATACGCCGAATTTCAGCTGTCTGCCGAATGCTTTATAGAACGACTCATACTTCTCTCTGTCATCCTTCAATATGCCAAGCAGCGCGCTCTTGATCTTGCTGTTGATGTTCTTCGCAATCAGCTTCAGCTGACGGTCATGCTGCAGCATTTCACGAGAAATGTTGAGCGATAGATCCTCCGAATCAACCATACCTTTAACGAAGCTGAAATAATCAGGCAGCAGGTCTGAGCATTTATCCATAATTAGAACGCCATTTGAATAAAGCTCCAACCCCTTCTCATATTCCTTCGTATAATAATCGAAAGGTGTGCTCTCTGGAATATACAAAATCGCATTGTACACAACAGCGCCATCCGCACTAATATGAAGATGCTTGATCGGTTTGTCAAAGCCATAACGTTTTTCAAAATAAAACTGATCATAATCTTCCGATGTCAGCTCATTTTTATTTTTACGCCAGATCGGCACCATGCTGTTAACGGTTTGCTCTTCTTCATATTCCTCAAACTCGTTTTCTGCATCTGCTTTAGGACGTTGGCCTTTCACATCCATCTTAATTGGGTAGCGAATGAAATCAGAATATTTTTTGATGATCGACTTCAAACGGTACTCTTCCAAGTACTCATCATATTGATCATCTTCGGTATTTTCCTTAATATTAAGTACAATTTCCGTACCAACGGAGTCCTTCTCGCATGACTCAACCGTGTAGCCGTCGGCGCCAGTTGATTCCCATTTGAACGCCTCATCGCTGCCAAGAGCTTTGGTCACAACGGTAACCACATCCGCCACCATAAATGCAGAGTAGAAGCCTACGCCGAATTGGCCGATAATGTTATGTCCATCCTTAAGCTCATTTTCCTTCTTAAAGGCAAAAGAGCCGCTCTTCGCAATAACGCCAAGGTTATTCTCCAGCTCTTCCTTCGTCATGCCAATCCCTGTATCGGTGATCGTTAATGTTCGGTTTGCCTTGTCGGCAACGACTTTAACATAATAATCCTCTTTGTTGAATACCATTTGCTCATCAGTTAGCGCTCTGTAATATAGCTTGTCGATCGCATCGCTGGCATTCGAGATAAGTTCTCTCAAAAAAATCTCGCGCTGCGTATAAATGGAATTAATCATCATTTCCAGCAATCGTTTCGATTCTGCTTTGAACTGTTTTTTGGACATGGATAGATCCCCTTTCCATTCATCAATAATTAGTAAGCCTAAAGGTAACGCAACAGGAAGGCTTGTTCAACGTTTATTAAACCGCTACCTTATATTTTAGCACTCAAACTCTTTGAGTGCCAATCCTTCTTTTTATATATCATAAACTATTTTTCGATGTCAACCTTCTTCCTATAATATCCATCCTTTGTCTATTAAAAAAAGAGCTGCCCAAAGGTTAATAAACCTCCGGGCAGCTCCTATATCACTGTTGCAGCTATTTCCTTAAAACAGTTCTTCTTGAAATGGCTTTTTCAGCAGCTCACGATAACGGCTCTGATGCGAATAAAACTTTTCGCGAATCATATCCGTTTCTTTTTCAATTTTGGCTACTCTGTCCAGAATGCTTTCTCCAAGTGCCGTATCGCCGGTGGAGAGCACATAATCCTGAAGATCCACCGAACAGCCAAAGTCTATGCATTTGAATCGATATCCAAGGCTTACGAACGGCACCCCTGCCGCTGCTGACAGGTAGCTAGCATGCAATTTGAAATTGATCGTCAGCGCATAGGACTTAAGCTTCTCCATCAAATCCTCATGATGGTACAGCTCCAAATCAAGATCCACATTCGTCTGGTTTCCCAGCTTCGAATATAGACGCTTGCAAGCTTCTCTATCAGGACCCCAAACGGAGAAAATATTAACGCGATAACCCTGCGATATTAATATACGCAGCGCCTCTACCAATTGCTGCTCTACCTTTTCCTCGTTGCCACCGAATATTCGATTATAAGCTGTTCCCCAGTTCACACCAATCGTTCTGCTAGCCTGCCCATTCTTGCGTGGCGACGGTGCAGGCAGCAGAAATGCCGGGTCACCGCTTATGATCGCCTGCTCCATTCGGACGCCAGAATCCTCGAGAAACTGATAGGACAACGGACCTCGGACACCGCAATATTTTGACATCTTCACTAGCTCAGCTAATTTCTCATTCGTTGCTAGGTTCTCACCGGTGTAGGCCAAATGGGCTGCGACCTTTCCCGAGGCATCAATTACAGGAAACTCCTGTCTATCATGACCGCTGCCCCAAATCATTACTTTTTTATGGTTCCGAGCCGCTTGGTAAGCAACATCGATATAACCTGGAATGAGCAGCGAGCCGCCGCCGAGCACGACAACATCATACGGACCCGAATTCCGAATATCTACGCCCGGTATTGACGGAATGACATCATATTTTTTCTCAGGCAGATAAGCTCTACACAAGTCGCGAAACAATAGCCACATTAACTCATCACCAACATTGTTAAACCCTAACCAGCCTACATACAAAATTCTTTTCATTCCGTACCGCCCTTCATTAAATCTCCCCAATTGCTGAACGATACACGCTCATCATTTGATCAATGGATTGATCGATATGAAACTCACGTTCCACCCACCGTCTTCCCTCTATTCCATTAGCGCGCAGCCCCTCCAGCCTGCGGCATCCATCTGCAATCTCGCTTGCAAACAAATAACGGGAATAAGCAGCAGACGAACCGTGGTCTCCAAAATAGTTAAGCCAAGCCTGCTCATAATTACCCCGCTCCACCCAGCCAAAATAGCCATGGTTGCCAATGGCAAGCACTGGCTTCTCGCAAGCCATTGCCTCCAGCGCAACGCGTCCTGTACCGACAACGATATCTGAAGCATTGTAATACTCTCGCATTTGAGATTGTTTCCCAACCATATGAATGAAGCGTCTTCCGCTTTCTGCCTGAATAAATTCCGCAAGTTCTGAAATTGCATTATATTTAGGGCCATCCCCGACAACAACAAGCTCAAGCTTATCCCACCCATAACGATAAAGATCCTTCATCGCCCGCAGCAGGACATCACATGCTGTTGCCTTTCCCCAAGCCAAGCGGCTAGCATACATAAGTACAATTGCATCTTCAGAAATACCTAAGTCTGAGCGAAGCTTTGCGCCGCTGGATGGATAAAACTCCGCTAGATCAATGCCATTCGGGACAACGATAGACGGAAAGCCAAGCCGCGTGATATAGCTTTGAAGAGGAGCACTTACACATATGACCGATTCCGAGTAAACAAGCAGCGATTTTAGAGCAGTCTGCGGATAATAGGTGCCATGAACGGTAAATATAGACGGAATTCCTAATAGATTAGCTGCCTTTGCCGTAAATAAACCTGATGGAGTCTGATGCACATGAACGCAATCCACTTTCTCGCTTCGCATAATTTCCTGCAGCCTAACGATTCGCTCCGTTTGAACTGACGCTCCAGCTGGCTGGAATTCAAACAAATATACATGGCACCCGGCATCCTCAAACCGAAACCGCATAGGGCCGTCCGCGGCAATGATACTCACTCTTTGACCTATTTTTATTAGTGCTTTTGCTAGACTTAATACATGTGTTTCCGTACCACCGGCATCCATACTGTCCAGAGCCATTAAGACGGATAACGGCGAGCCTGCCATTTCACCTCACTCCTTTTTTGCATAAAAAGCCAATGATCGTTGGCTCGCATGCAGACGATAGTAATAAAGAATTTCAGGAATATTTGCAATACGAGCTTTATTATTCAAAAATTTAACGATGAACTCATAATCCTCCGCCCCGACAATTCGGCGGCTCAATCCGCCAATCTGGTCAAAAGCATCGCCGCGAAACATGATCGTCCCATGGCAAACACAGTGACCGCCGTTACGATAAACATCATGAATATCATCACCGAAACGCAGCCATTTTTCCTGAACATACTGCCTCTTCTCGGCTTCATCAAAGCTAGCGTAGCTCGTTCCTACCAGTGCAACCTCTGCATGGCTTTGAAGATAAGCTACTTGTTTCTCTAAACGCTGCGGATGGGAGAAATCATCCGCATCCTGTACCGCGATATATTGTCCGCGAGCGTGGAAGAAACCCGCCGTAACAGCTCCAGAAAACCCAATATTTCTAGGAAGTCTAACGAGTACGATAGATTCTGTACCCGCTACTCCGTTCGCTTCGCACCAAGCCTCGATAACATCCAGCGACCTATCGGTCGATGCGTCATCTACAATGATGATTTCTTTATTCAAATACGTTTGGCTCATCAAGCTGTCCAAACATTCAATGAGATATGCTGCACGATTATAATTTGCAATAACGATACTTACTTTTCCAAATTCCCGCTGCACCCTATCTCTCCTTTCTTGCCCTCTCTCCTATGAATGGCATGCAGAGCTTCAAAATGATCCCCTATTATTTGCATCGTTGCAATGGAATGGTCTCCTCCGGCATTGTTGTGTTTGCTCGGACGATAACGATTCAAGCGGTCAACCTCTACGCAGTGAACCGGTTTGACGGATAAGCCTCCGAGTAGTCCCAGCGCATAAGCTTTCGGCGGACATAATAAATTGGACCACTGAATAACATTAAGCCCCCGCCTATTCAGCGCAAATGGAACATGTACGAGTGAAGCATTCGCCAAATCCTCGCGCCCAACTGCCATATTCAGTGCTATTTTCAGCGTTGTCACGGCACTCCAAGGCATGCGCATGCTGAGGTGGTGATCCAGCTTATTAACAGCCAGATCACATTCGCTTAGCAGCGCATTAGGAAAAGGAGCAAGCTCCTTCCAAGGGATATGAAAATCACTATCCACAAACAGCAGCGCATCGCCAGTGGCTGCATATGCGCCAATAGCTCTGCCTACATCCGTTCCGAGCGGCTCCTCGAAAACAATGATCGACGCATCAAGCTCTCTAGCAATACTCTCTGTACGATCATTGCAGCCATTAACAACTACGATAATTTCAGCTGGCGACAGCAATATAGCCTCTTGAATGACACGCCCTATTGTCCGTTCCTCGTTTTGAACGGGTATAATCACTGACAAGCGCTGGTGAACCCCGCGCCGATTGCCTGCTTGGGAGAAATCTCTTCCTTTTCGTAAAGGAGGCAGCACATCCTTATCTGCGATCAATCGCTCGACATAGTCACGCCTTCTTCCATCATCCGTACAGCCATTCCTATAAAATCCGGACATATTCGATGACCCGCAAACGTATCAACACATCTTCCGTCCCACCGTATCCAGGTACACTCAAGGTTCGAACCACAATGTATGAGAAGCCTACCGTCAGCAGCACACCCGCAACCACATCCCCATTAGAGAGAATAACTTCTACATCTCTCCCTAGGTACGTGCGCAGCTTAAAATAAAATGACACATAATCAACTCCTACCGTTTGATACCCTCATCCTATTCGCTAGATTAATAGTGAGAACGGCATACGACTATTTTGAAAAAATTTTCATAGAATAGGCAAAAAAAAAGAGAAGCCCTCTTTCCCACTTTAACAGTGAGTTCGAAGGCTTCTTCCTTGTCATTCAATGAGCCGCATCGCTCATTCCAATCTTATTACTTGTTGTAAATGGCATACATAATAACTGCTGCTTCCGCACGGGTTGTATAACCAAGCGGGTTAAGCTTAGCGCCGTCGCCCTTCACAATGCCGTTCGCTACGAGAAGAGCAGCACTGTCCGTTGCATAAGCTGCTAACTGCTTCAAATCGGTGAACGATTTCAATTGCTCCGAGCTTCCTGCTTGCAGCTTCTTGCCAGAAATATTTAACGCTCTTGCTGTCATCGCGATCATTTCTTGCCTTGTAATGGAGGCATTCGGATCAAACGTACCGTCCGCACGGCCAGTTACTACGCCAAGCTTCTTCGCAATGGCAACCGCATCATAATAATAAGAACCTTTTGCCACATCGGTAAACTGACTATCATACGCAGCATTAAGACCTAAAGTTTTCACGAGCAAGGTAATAAAATCTGCCCGCTTCACATTTTGAGCTGGAGCGTATGCTTTATCCGATATGCCGTTGATGACGCCTTTTGCCGTCATAACCTTAATCGCTTGTTGCGCCCAAGGATATTTGCCAAGATCGTCAAACGTTTTGCTTACGAATACTACGCCATACGTACTGAAATGATTTACTGTGAAAAGCACAGCACCTTGCGATTTATCATACTTGCCGCTTGGCACTGCAATCACTTTACCTGCTGCATCGAAATACCACACTGTAATTTGCTCACTGCTCGCCAGCTCATCAGCTGTTGGAGTATAACTAAGCGATACGTTTACAGCAGCTTCTGGATTGCTCCATTCCACTTTAACGCCATCAACGTAGAGATTCAGCTCAACCGCAGGACGGCTGCCGATTGCTGCTCTCGTTTCTTCGCTAAGCTTTGTTTTATCGATGTTCGCAATCACAATGGATACGTTTTTCGCATCCGAAGGCAGTGATTTCAACATATGGCTTGGTACAACAATCGTACCCGTACCTGTCTGAATTTCATACTGTACCGACAGCTTAGCCTCGCTAATAGTCCCTTTAGGCAATTGCACCTCGTAGCCATTAGCTCCATTTACACTCGGTACTTTAATTGTAATGGTTTGAACGGTACTATTATTTCCTTCTACTGATTTCAAAGCTTCGTCGATAAGCGTTTGGCTTATCGCAGTTTTACCAAGTCCGCTAGCCGTGTCCATGACCGGAGTTGGTGCAGGTATTGTGCCCTTTCCACTCGGAGGCGTCGTAGGAGCTGGCGTTACAGCTGGCCCCGTCGGTGACGTCGGTGTTGGTGTTGGCTCCGTTGGCGTCGGTGTTGGCGTTGGTGTTGGTGTTGGCTCTCCCCCTGGCGTAATGATATACGTAAATGGTGCAACAAAGCTGTCCTTCATTCCTGCTTTAATCGCGATCGTGCGGAGCACTGTCAGCTCCGAGAGCTTAAGCTCTCCTTTGTACAATTGCCCGTTTGTACTGCTAGGCAGCGATCCATCTGTTGTATAGTAAATGGCAGCCCCTTCTGTAGCAGTCGTTAAAGCAACCGTTTTGGTTTCTTTGTAGGCTCCAGCTTTCAGCGAAGCAGTCGGAAGCGCTGTGGTACCTGTAATTTGCGTAACCGCTTCAGTCTGCTCAAGCGTGATCCAATCAAGGTTTGCCCCATCATTATTGCTAGTAAACTGAATCGTTTGCACGCCTTCTGCAAGCTCTACAATGCCAGAAGCCTCCACATATTTATCCCATCCACCACTTGCTCCTAGCGGCGTAGTAGACAACTTTTGCCCATTCACGGACAACGTTCCACTCACGCCTGCTTGCGGCGTTGCATAACGGTAGGTCACTTTGTAGAAGCTCGATTTTGCGATACTTACGTCAAAATAAAGCGAGCCTGCTGCCGCGATAAAACCTACGTTTTTGAAGAATAGCGTTTGTCCGTCCATATTGCTTTGAACAGCAGCCGCATCCGCATGGGTGTAGCTTTCCGCTTCAATTTTCATAACACCGCTCTGATCCATTACCTGTACAACATACGGCTCAAATTTAATGCCTCTAAGCTCGTAGCCGGATGCTCCAGCCAGAATACGAAGCTTTTGATCACCTTCAATGAGATCAATGACAATCCGCATTTCAACGACCTGGTTGTAAAGGTTTGGTACGTTAATCGTTTTCCGAACAGCGCCATCTTGCGCCTCCAGCACGATGCCATTCACAGCTTGGCCGCCAGATGTAGCCTTAAAGGTTGCAACATAGGAACCAGTAGCTGGAACATGTACCAAATAATCGGCATAATCGCCCGCATCAATTTGGGTTAGCCTGCTCGCGCTTCCTGTTCCAGACACTGCGAATCCTTTTAATCGATTGAACTGATCCAATGAATCAAGGGACAAAAGATTTACTGGCTCCTTCACATTTTCGGTTCCAAGCAGCACTGCCTTAGCGTTTAACGCCGTACCTCCTGTTGAATCATCGTAGGCTTGCAGTGGAACGTTAACCTGCAATTCCAATTCATTATAGTAAACGGTTCCGCTCCAGTTCAGCGTAAGCTTCACTCGATTAGGGCTGAGAAGCTCCGCCGAGCGCAGTGTTACGCCTCCTTGCGAGGTCGCCGCTCCCGATACGGTTATCGCTCCAAGCTGACTCTGCACGAAAGTACCGCCAGCAAGGGTAACGATTAACTCCTTGCCATTTACGTCATAAGCAATCTGACTCTCTGACAAGGATAACGACTCCGCATCATCAATAGCCTTAATGATAACTTTAGAGCTCATCGTCTTACCGGTGCTTCCAGAAGCAGCTTCATATGTGCTGGCTGTTACTGTGACGGTACGATCAGAGTCATAGTCTCTAGTCGCCCCTCCTCCTAAGGTAAGCTTAGCCATATGGTCATCAACACGATAAACGCTATCTACAACCGTTCCGACATACCCGTCGATGGACCAATTGGAGGAAGTCAGCTCCTCTTTATACGTGTCGTTAAGCAGCTGGACAAAAATATGGCTTCCAGCCTCTGCACCTTCTGTTACGGCTGAGGCATCTGCGATAATAGCAGGCCCAACCGCAATGGCATTCAAGTTGAAGCCTTGATCAACGATTCGAACTCTTAGCGTATGAACACCTTCAGTCAGAGCAACTGTATCTGAAGCCATTGCCCAAGCATCCCAGCTCTCGCTGTTTGGTAGCTCAGTCATTTTCAGTACATTTCCTCCTAGTGAAAGCTCTGCTTTCGCTCCGTCATAGGTCGTGGAATATTGATACGTTATACCGTAGTTTCCATCCGCTGGAACCTGCACCTCATATTCCATCCAATCATTCGGATCGGCATAGCTGACCGCTGAGCCGTTTACGAGTACATTAAAGGCAGATGTGAATTTACTCGCCTCTATAGATGCGGGAAGTGAAATAGCTGCCTTATCCGCCTTCGTGAACGCAATACTTCTAACATTGAAGTCGTTTTTACTCACTTTCATCGTTAATTTATGCGCACCCTCTGGAAGCATAACGCGCTCGCGGCGATTAGCGAAGTACTCCCACTGGTACGTCGTCTGATTGATCGGCAGTGACACAAGCGGCTGGCCATCCAGTTCAAAGCTAACCAGACCATCCGTTTGGAAACCTGCAATCGCCAGATCGAGTTCATACTCGCCTGCTTCTGCTACATTTACAACATAATCGAACGAAGCTGTTCCATTTGGTGCAAAAGAACCTAAGTATCCGTTCGGATTAACCTGGAACTCGCCTTCTGCTGAAGCGAAGCGCGTAGCGTCAATCGTTGCTGGAACGTTTGTTATTTGCGTACGATTCCAGCGATAGGTTGCTGCTGATTTGGCTGGAATGACCGGTTCAATTTGAAGTCCATCAACTATAATTTTAAATGGCTGCGGGTCACTCGTTTGGTTGATGACAACCGTTACAATTTCTTTGCCGTCTGGGCTTGCAAATGCAACGTTGGTTACTGTCGCAGCCGAGCCGTAATTGCTATCGATTCGCACATAACCAGGCTTCACGAATTTCGTAAACTGCCCCATCAAATAATACTCCGGCAGAAGCCAGTAGTGATCTGGATTCGAGGAATCCTGAACGACTGGGGTCGGATCAGGAATACCTACCCATTGATGGGATGAAATATCGCTGTCCAGCATCGTAACCCAGCTGTTATAGCTTTTAGCATAGTTGCGGAAATATTGTGCGATTCGGTCAGCGCCCGTTGTCCCCCATACCGCACGCTCCGTTAAATACACGCTTTTCTGCGGGAACAGCTTTTGAAGCTCCGTCATCATGGACAGCTCGCCGCCATAATCGTGGAACGCCGTCCCTTCTATGGCATCGTAAGCCCCTTCTACGGAATTACCCAGAATTTGTGCTGGATAAGCCATCGTATCGCCAGGATTGTGGTCGAACATCCATAGCTTTACACTTTTGATTTTTGCATTGCTATTCTGATCTAGCTTTGCCCGCAGCAGCTTGGCTAGACGTGACGCTTGCTGCCATGACATCGCTGTACTTGGATAATCAATTTCGAGCAGCGGCTCATTTTGCAGCGTCATGCCTTCAAAGTAGATGCCATGCTCAGCGTATGCCTCTAAAAATTTCACATAATAATCTGCAAGCACAGGAAGATATTCTTCCTTCACTTGACCTCTTACCATGCTGCCCGTTGTTTTCATCCAGCCTGGAGGGCTCCAAGGCGATGCAAAAAACTGTACATCGGGATTAATCGCTTGTATCTTTTTGACGGTTGGAATAATGCCAAAATCAATATCCTTCTGAATGGAAAATTTCTTAAGCTCAACGTCCGTTTCACCGGCAGGCAAATCATCGTACGAATAAAACTTTTGCGCTGTAAAATCGGAGGTTCCGATTGTTAGGCGAATCAAGCTCATGCCGATGCCGTTATCCTTGTCGATCAATTGGCGAAGCAGCTCTGTCTGCTTCTCCGGAGACATTTTCACAAGATTATGAATCGTCGCTTCTTCCATGGACGAACCGATTCCTAGCATCGTTTGATATTTTTTATCCGGATTTATCGTAATCGTTGTCGCTTTGCTGTTATCTGGAAGGGTAATATCTAAATTCGTCTGCTGCTCCAGCTTCTTATCGCCAGCTTGATAACGATCCGCATAATACCATTTGCGGTCACCCGCATCACGTTCACTGGAGATCCATGCCTCAACAGCTCCGCTAATAAGGGCTGGCTGTTCGCCGCCTCCATTACCTGGATCAGTGCCGCCACCGCCGCCAGCTGGAACATCGCCTGTACGCGTAAACTCTACCCAGTTAAAATTAATGTCTCCGGCAATAAACTCAAGCCTCAGCTTTTGAATGCCTGCTTGGCTTAGCACGATATTCTCGACGGTGGCCGTTTGCCAGCTTTGCCAGCCTCCTGTGGAGCCTACGCTCAACGTACCAAGCGTCGCTCCCGCTTCGCTCTTAATCTTAATCCCCGTTGCACCGCCGTTGCCAGCATAGCGGAAATCGGCTTTATAGGTACCGGGTTCGCTCACTTTCACCCTATAATCCAGCCATGCGCCGCCGGACGTCCAACCAATATTTTTGCCGCCGCCAATGTCCTGCGTGTCCTCTGTATTCAATCCGCTGCTCTTCGCATCGAACGCTTCCGCCTCGACCTTGCCCGGGATAGGCAGTGAAGGCTTCTCTGGTTCTACAGGTTTGCTCGGCAGATCAGGCGTAGCCTGCCCGCTCATCAAGCCGTAACCGATAGGAAACAGCAAATTCGGACTGACATCGGTCATAATTGGATAATTATTCGTTACATAAAATGGCCATTTAATCGGGTTTTTCCCTTTAAACGGTTTGCCCCCAATCAGTACATCAGCCACGCCTTGACCTTCCGTACCTGGAAGCCATGCTGCGACAAGCGCATCCCAGTCACCCAGTTGATCCGCTATCGTAAGCGGGCGTCCGGATACAAGAACAACAACGAGTGGAATGTTCGGATCAGCTGCACGAATATTTGCAATCGTTGCGAGATCCTCTTCGTCGAGATTCAGGCTCGTACGATCTCCATTCGTTTCTGCATAAGGCGTTTCGCCTACAACAGCAATAGCTACGTCATAACCAGCAGCGCCGCGGCCATGCTTGTTGTACGTTACCGTCTTCGCGGCTCCTGCAACCTCTTTAAGTCCTTCATAGATTGTCGTTCCGGTCGTAATCGCCCCGGATGCTCCCTGCCAAGTAATCGACCAGCCGCCAGATTGGTTGCCGATATCGTTCGCATTTTTACCTGCTACGAAGATTTTGTCCATATCCTTCAGCTGAGACATAATCGGTGAACCGTTCACCTCATCGTTCTTCAGAAGAACGAGCGACTCCGCCGCAGCTTGACGCGCAAGCGCACGATGCTCAGATGCACCGAAGTAGCCTGCCAAGTCCGTATCTGTCTTTGGATTCTCAAATAGACCAGATGAAATTTTTACCTTCAAAATACGGAGGACTGCATCATTGATACGCTCTTCCGTAATGCTGCCATCCTTAACAAGACTAATTAAATGCTCAAGGCTGGCTCTCCAGTCACCCGTCAGCATGAACATATCTACGCCTGCATTAACGGACGCTTTCAGCTGATCTTTCAAGCCGCTGACTGCTTTGCCGTCTTGATCACGCGTGATTTGCTGAATCGCGTTATAATCCGAAATAACAAAACCTTTAAATCCAAGCTCACCCTTCAGCACATCCGTAAGAAGCCGCTTATTCGCATGCATCTTGAGGCCTTGAATGCTGTGGTAAGATGCCATTACCGTTTGTACACCTGCATCAACGGCAGCTTTGTACATCTCTAAATCACTTGCAATGAGCTGATCCTCTGTGTACTTCGTTATATTCCCTTGGTTAACGCCGTTATCCGTATAGCCTTCACCTAAAAAATGCTTCGCAGCGCCAACGACATGTTTCGTCTGACTGCGCTCCGCAGCTGTTTCTCCTTGCAGCCCTTGAATGTACGCTGCACCAAGCACTTTGGATATCGCTTGATTGCCGCTGTATCCTTCATAGGTCCGGCCCCATCGAATATCCTGCGGGGCTGCAATCGTCGGCGCAAAATCCCAATTTGCTCCGGTTGCGCGTATTTCCTTTGCTGTCGCGGCGCCGATTTGTTTCACCAGCTCAGCATTATTCGCTGCACCCAAACCGATATTATGCGGGAACAAGGTTGCTCCCTTCACATTGTTATGTCCGTGTACTCCGTCCACGCCATACAGCAGCGGAATCCCAAGACGCGTAGAAAGCGCGCCATCCTGATAGCCGTCTATAAGCGTCTGCCAATTTTCACGCGTGCTGTCCTGCTGCTTGCCGTTCGGGAACGAACCGCCGCCGCTAAGCACCGAGCCGATAAAATATTGCTTCACTTCCTCAGGCGTAATATTCGATTTCTCTGGCTGTATCATTTGTCCTGCCCGCTCTTCTAGTGTCATCTGGGCAAGCAAATCCGCCGCCCTTGCATCCACGCTTTTTGATGGGTCCAAGTACGTCGGCAATCCCCCATTTGACTGCGTCAAAGGTGCTGCTCCTACTGAAAGCAAGCTCGTCATTAGCGATATGACCAGCAGCATCGCCGTCATCATCGACATTTTTCTTTTCAAACCAAACCCTCCCCATAACTATAATTGTCGTCTCACGGCATATCCCTTCTTTATTGAAATGGACAGCTGTAGACGAGATTACTTACAAGTATAAAATTGAAAACGATTTCATAATATGAGTCATTTTTAAGATGATGTGCGTTGTTTTTTGTATAATATAATCGATTTCAAAAATACATCGTCTCTCATTCTATAGTTCATCCTATTTCCTTTTCATTCAACGATCTAACCCAATAGCATAAACAGACAATTTACCGCAAAATTTGCTAAATGACCCCAATTAAATCTACAATAGAATAATAAGATTTAAATTCACTCTAGGAGGCTGAGCTAAATGAGCTCTTTCAAATCATGGCTGCAAACAAGTAAGCAAGGACTAACCGATCAGGTCAAAAAATTTAAAAATAAAGAATTCCTAGATGCGGTAGTAGCTGGCTGTGCGATTGTAGCAGCAGCAGACGGTTCCGTCGACTCCAATGAAAAACAAAAAATGGCCGGCTACATAGGCCGCAGCGAAGAATTAAAAGTTTTTGATATGAGTGATGTGATTAACCGTTTCAATCACTTTGTAGGCAATATGGAGTTTGACGCGATGATTGGCAAGCAAGAGGCGCTTAAAGCGATTGCCAAATTCCGCAGCAAACCAGACGTTGCTCGTGTAATCGTTGGTGTGTGCAGCGCAATCGGAGCAGCAGACGGCGATTTCGATATGAAGGAACAAGCTGCTGTGCGTGACATCTGCAATACCCTTGGACTTAATCCAAGTGAATTCAGTCTTTAATAGCAAACCAAACAAAAGAACCTCCAAAGCCACTGCAACAGTGGATCTGGAGGTTCTTTTGTATTGTTATTACCCCTGCTTACGCATTGCGAAAAGCTTCATTATAGCAGCGTCTGCATACAGGCTTATAATCCTCGTTGCCGCCAATCTGGATTTGCGCACCTGCATTCATCGGCTGTCCGTCATTATAGCGTATAACCATCGTTGCTTTCCGATCACAGAACCAGCAAATGGTTTTAATCTCTTCAATTTTATCCGCCTGCACGAGCAAGTTGTAGCTGCCCTCAAATAATTGATTTTGAAAATCATTTTTGAGTCCAAACGCCATTACCGGGATGTTAAGCTCATCCACAACTTGTGTAAGCTCCAAAATATGATGTTTCTTCAAAAACTGCGCCTCATCCACGAGTACGCAATAAATTTTGGATGGTGCATCTCCTGCAACGAAGCTTTTCACACTTTCAAAAAGGTTCGTATCCTCTTGAACCGGAATGGACTCCCGCTCGAACCCTACACGAGAACCTACACGATCCACCCCGCCTCTTGCACTTACCGATGGTGAATAAATAAGAACCTGCTTGCCCTGCTCTTCATAATTGTGAGCCACTTTAATGATTTCGAAAGATTTACCGCTATTCATTGTTCCATATTTGTAATAAAGCTGTGCCAACCTAATCTCCTCCAGAACCATTCAGTGCTTCTATTATACAGGAAGTGACTCCGTTATTGTATCGTTTGGAGCCTTGTTTTCGCTTCCCCATATGTTTTGACAATTTGTTGAATTTTCTGGAATTCCGGGTCGGTTGGACCTAGATCAGCCATGAACATTCGGTGCAATATTTGATTATAAAGATTTTGACGCGATTCAATCATTTGTAATTCGAGCCGAATAAGATCCTCCAGGTCATTTTCTTCAATTAACTGTTCGATATTGATTTCTTCTGGCTTGGAAGAACGCTCTTCGTCAAAGATCAGGTCCGAACCGCGCCCTATACGAGGAAGCGCTTCGTACTCCACCTCTGTCTCCTGCTGCTGTCCAAGCGGAATGGACGTATTCAGCTCGGAAAGAAGAATGCCTTCTTTCGCCAACATCACTTGAAAAGGTTTATGCTGGATCAAATCTGCTATGACAAGCCTGCTCATATCTTTATTGCGAATCAAAGAGGAATCAAAAGGATGAAGGACCCATTGCTGGTCTCGATTGAACAGATTAAAAGTAAACCACTCACCGCCATAGATGAACCGTACATTAATATTTGACTCCGAAATAATTTCATAGGTAAACTCCAATTGGAACACCTCCGATCAGCCAGTATAATTCATCCTATTATACCAAATCAGAGGTGAACACAAACAGCGATGCTTAAAAATCTTTCAAAATATCCTCCGCCCGTTCAAAGCTGGCAACAACAATTAAGACGACAATGAGTGCAGCTATGGCAATTTCGCCAATCATAGCATGATCACCTCGTTTTTTCTTTAAGACTATGCTGTTTCTTTATGCTTTATGAGCCATTACTTGTAGGACATCCGTCATTTCTTCTCAAAAAACGCAAAAAAACGAGCCCTTGGAGAGCTCGTCCTGCTAATTATTTTTTTTGATTTACTCCAAAAATCCTGTGGCTGCTGAAGAAGGAAGCTCCGCTTGACTAGCTCCAGAACCCGCTTGAATGCCTAAGCGTTGTCCAACCTTTTGATTAATTTGCGTCATTTTTTCCGTTTGCTGGGATACCGTTTGAATAATTTGTCGATTGGAGTTCTCGTACTTGTCCATCGCGGAGAAGAGATCCGACATTGCCCGCTCCACAAGCTCCATGCTCATAGCCGGCTTCGTTAATGCTTGATTAGCTCGCTCGCTCGTTTCATTCAAAAGACGCGCGTTCTCAGCAAATTGATTGCCTAACATTTCATTCGTTGAATTGACTGCTTCTATAGCCTTCATCTGGTCATCAATCGCACTCGCAATCAAGACTGAAACCGACATGAGATGCTGGGTTTTATCTATTGAGCTGTCCAGCGCATCCATCAGCTTATCATTTGTATCATTAATAATATCCGTTGCGGCAATCGCTTGCTGATAAAGCATGATCATTTCCGTATACGTTTGGAGCTTCGTTACAACCTTGCGAAGTCCGCGCTCCAAATAAGTTTTCCGGTGTTCGTTCTCGGGCTTAGCAATTTCCTCTTCGAACATTTTTTTGAGACGATTGCCATATTCGACAAGCAGCTGCAGGTCATATACATTGTCTAGACTGCTGCGCTTCAAATTTCTCATGTGAATGACGTTCTCTTCCAAGTTGTCGCGACCATCTCTGAGCGATTTGACGATCACCTGCACGTTAGACTTGGCAGATTGATATTTATAAATATAAGCCTTCATCGGTGCTTTCCGAAGCAGCTTCTGAACGAGTGAGAGCTGCTTGCTTTTGCTCAAATCCTCAACCTCGCTGCGAAGCTTAAGCATGTTGTTTGCTACCTCAGACCGTTTGCCTGACATGAGATCCGACAGCGGTCTCTCGAGCATCGTAAGCGTCTGGCTTGAGCGCTCAAGCGTCTTCTGGCCTTTTTTCGTAATCTCATCCATTAGTGTATCCAGATGCATAGCATCGGTTGTCGCTACCTTCTGCATCGTGCTTTGCACTTCTTGCTCCAGCTTCTGAATATCTTCATTTTTTAATTGTACGAGTTGTTGCGCCATTGTTCATTTCCCCCTTCATTAGTCAGTAAGTCGATAACGCTGCTGAATTAACTCAGCCTTTGTATGAAGCTCCATAAGATCCTTTTGCTCAAGCGTCTTCGTATAAAAAGTAAGCTTGGAATCTACATCCTTAATGCCATCAAGCAAAAGCCGCCTATTCTGGCGTTTCGCTTCGCCGCTGAGCCGAAGAAATGGATTAATGGTCGAATTCAAATCCTTTCGCACCAATCGCAAAATATTGTGATTAATGCTCGAGTCTCCTAACGCCATTAAATCCGGAATTAGTCGGTTTAGCCGCGACAGCAATGCCAGCGTCTTTTGAACAATTTCATCGTCTAAATTATTTTTCTCGCCTTCGAGTAAAATCATATCTTCAATGATTCCGATGTATTCTAATGCAGAAGCAAGCTCAGGATCTAGAACCTGCGGCGGAATGACAGCTGCAGGAGCTGGCTTTGAGGCCAATGATGCTTGAGCAGTTGAAGCTGCATTGGGTTGTTGTATGGGCGGGTTTTGCGTATTTTGCTGCAGCTCTGGCTCGCGTGTTGGCTGATTAATTTCTTTCCTTGGACGCTGCTTCCATGATAATGCGATTAACAAACCGAACACGGGAACCGCCATAGCTATATATGGGGAGGTAATCCCATTAACAACTAATGCGACTGCATAAACGCCAATCGCGATGGCTGCGTTTTTTTTCAATGCATTCATTGCTGCACCTCCATATGAGCTTTCTGAACCTAATCTTTATGCTCGTCTTCTTCCTACAATTATCTCGTTATTGGTACATAGAAGTCAATTTTAAAAAATAAAAAAAGGATGTTGTGCCAAATTAATGAGCACAATATGAAAAAAAAGGGGCTCTCGCCCCTTTCTTCGGTTATTCTACTCTGTTCATTTCCATGATCAAAGGCTGCTCTACATAACCCGCTTGTATACCAAACTTCGGATCAGGCGGATCAATCGTTTTTCCTTGCAGCGCTTGAACGGCCAAATAAGGCATATTTACGCCAGACAAGCAGGTAATATAAAGGCCGCCAGACATCCGCGGGTTGATCTCCAGCAATTTCGGTATGCCATGGTTGTAACGCACCTGAATATTAAAGGCATAAGGAATGCGAAGGCTTGTCGCAATACGATCTGCAATCGCCAGCAGCTCCGGCGTGTCCTCCAATAGATAAGTCCTGCCCGTTGATTTGCGGCGAGGAATAGCTGTAATGAGTTCACCCTCAGCAGATGCCACACAATCGATACTATACTCCGTACCGTCGAGCAGCTCCATCACCATCAGCGTGTCAAAATGCTCCGTTAATGACAACGTTTCATAAGCTTGCTCAAATGTTGTAGAAAGGGTTACATAGCCATAAAGGTCACGCAGCGGGTCCCGTTCATTATCAATAATCCGGAAACCCATGCCGCCTTCTGACTTCGTTGGCTTAAAGCACACCTTATGACCAGCAGCTGTGAGCTCCTCATAAGCTTGCTTAAACTGTTCTGCTGTATTTACGACACGATAGTCTGGAATCGTCACGAGATCTTTTCCTTGCAGCGCTTCATAAAATTTATCCTTCTCAATCATGGAGTCCAGCAATTCGATATCACGGCATACCATAACCTTCGTGCCGATCTCATCAAATAAATGAACATATCTTGATATTTCCTCCATATGCAAACGAGGAATGAAAATATCAATTTGGTTTCTTTTGCAGAAATCCACACAAAAATCTACGTATTCGCGTCCAAAAACAGCAGGCTCTGTTCCGATATGATCGGATGCAAGCAAGGACATATGATTAATATCCGGGTGCGTGCCAAAAAACTCAAACGACTCGCCGTCTGGATTGTTCCGAATCATATTAATGTAATGGTAAGCTACCGAAAACCAACGATTCATATAAACTCGTGTCATGTATAAAAACCTTCTTCCATCTGATTAGATATATTTTTGCGATTGCATTTATAATCTTCGTGCATGCTCTAAGATGGAGTCTAGCAGTTCTTCCGAGGCAAGCGCGCCTCTTGCTTGTGTAAATTGAATATGTGGATGTGCCGAATAGGATCGTCCTAATTCACCATGTACAGGCGATATGGCATAATCAGCTGCCAGCAGCAGACTCTCATCGAGCAGGCTGTCGCCGGCTGCATATACGAAATTTGAAGCGAGCTTCTCTTTCACATACTGGATGGCCGCTCCCTTGCTTACCTTCTCTGGAACCAAATATATTTTACGGCCTTGAAGTGAGTAGCTCCAGCCAAGCGAAGCAAGCTTCGGCTTTAGCTCCTCCAACGTTTCATGCGGCAGCTGATCTCTCTCTACCTTAATGGAATAAAATAGCTCATCACAAAGATCCGTCGACTTCACCCAGTGGGTAGAAGCAATTTCCGCAAACAGGCTCGCAATTTCCGTATGCTCAGCACAATGCTCCCTCACAGCTTCACGAACGAAGCTATGCCACTCCTGATCAATTTCTCCGTTACGGAGAACGGTACCGCCGTTGCTGACGATCACATATTCCGGACGGAACTGTTCTCTTATCGCGAAGATGCGGTTGTATTGCTCCGGAATTCGCGTCGTCACAGGAACAAATCGCATAATGCCGACAAGCTCTTGCAGCTTCTGAATCGCCGGCTTGGTCATATAAGAAATATATCTTTCCTCATAACGCTCAACGGGAATCATTTCTTCAAGTTCTATCTCGCCTTTGGATCTTACGGAATAAATTAAAGTTTGGTCCAAATCGCTCGCAAAAATCATTCCGTCTCCCCCTTCAACGCCTTAATAATTCCGCAGCAGGAATAGGTCATGTTTGGATATTCCTCCACAGGTACACCACGGTCCTTAGCCAGCAGCAGTATATGCTTCAAGTTAGGATTATCAAGACGATCAACGAGGATTTTCCAAGGGACTCTGCGCAGAAGAACACGAGTCGTTTCACCTACGCCAGGCTTGATGAAATTAATATCAGTGATTGCAAAATCAGTTTGGATACGAGCAATATCCTGCATCCCTTGCCAAGTCATTTCATTTTCCTCAGGATTTTCTTCCATTTGAAGGGCTTCCGCTTTGGAGTCATCCGCTGTCTGATCAAAATAAGCAGAAATCGTGTCCACAAATAATTGAGACAGATCAGAGCTCTCCCACTCCTTATAATACTTTGCACCATGAAAATCATCGGCGCCAATAAGATCGCTGCGCAATACAGTCCGGCTGACTAATCCTGACACCGTTGAATTAAGGCAAGCGCTTGGAATGAGGAAATCCTCTCTTGTCCCGAACGTACTTGCACAATAGCCGGGGTCTGCGAGCACCGCAAGCTCATCGTTCAGCTCAATGCCATATTTTTGCTTCATCTGGCTGCAAGCTGCTATGAGCACTTTGGCAATTGCACCTTTGCCCGTCCAGCCATCTACAAATTGCACGCGTTTATGCGGATGGTTCTGATTGATATACAGCAGCGCATTCTCATCAATGCCTTTGCCTCTAATAATTGAAAGGCTATAATGCGGAACCTCAATACCATACATGTGCTTGATATATCGCTTAATTAATACGCCAATTGGCGTACCGCCTCGCGCTAAGGATGCAAGCACAACATCAAATCCATTTTTTTGAATGATTCGCTCGGAAACCGTTCCAACCGCTCTTGCGATTCGAATGGCCGAATCACTGAGCGTATTTTGAAACAATTGTATATACTCATCAGTAGGCTGATATTCAATCGGCAAGCTTTCCGAATAGTGGCCGCCTGTTTGCATGGCCGCTTCCCGGTCCTCCGTTCGCTGCTCTAACGAAATATCGCTAAGGTCTTTTAGCAGAAAAGTAACATCCTCCTGCTTATAGCTCCCGATAGGAGCCGGATCAGCAAGCTTTTTCCGACTGAAATAAACGATATGAACATGCTGGATTCCTAAGGAGAGAAGCACCTTATTAAGCTCCTCCATTTGTGCTCCTGCAACCTCGCGCTCCATAAACAAAAACATCTCATCATAATAGCCATTCGGTATGTTGTACATAAAATTCATGACGTCAGCATGCTCAGGGGAAATAAAGGGATAAGCTGTATTCACCGCATATTGTGAACTGGAATCCGGATGAATGGGGCTTCTTGTACTCGATTGATACCATACATCATCGCCTAGTTCTGCTGCTATGCGCATAGGAATGAACATGAATTCGCCGGTTCCCATGCAAAGCACCTTGCTGCCCGTTCTATGTTCTCGGAGGAATGCAGCCGCCTGTCCTACTTCCGCGTCAAGCACCAAGCTTTCTTCAGCCGTCAATCCAAAGCGGCCAGTATGATTCAGGTAGGAAACTTCTCGATTCAATGAGGGAAGGCTAGCAAACCGATTGCCCACATAGAGAACATTAATGGCAGGCTCCAACTCGTTTGCTTGCAACTCTGCTGTTTTGTCAGCATTTTGAATAGGGCTACCCTTAACAGATATCCGCCCCGCTACAAGCGATAAGCAGTTCACCGATATGCCAAGCTCTTGCTCCAGCTCATCAAAACGTTCCATATCCTCGTTTGAACGCCAATCAAGCAAACTAGCAACAATATATTTTTTCTTCCCATACCTGGCATTCAAATCGTGTATTATATTGATGGCTGTTTTCCCGGTCGTCATCTCATCATCGACCAGCACAATTGTTTCTGCATTCTCGAATACAGCTGGATTGTCAGCATAGCAGCGATGTGTAGTCGCATGGGAATGCTCTTCCTCAAAATCGATGCAGGACGTCATATAGTCAATTTTTTCCCGCGTGGTGTGCAAGAAAGACGCATTACCCTCGAACATATCGAACATGCTGTGTCCAAGCGCTGTTGCCGTTTCCGCAAAACCGATAAACAGCGTTTTCTCATCTATGACCATTTTATTTTGCTTCATCTGTCCATAGATTTTACCTGCTGCCTCAGGAGATTCAAAGGCATGCAGCAGCTGCTCCATCTGGATAGGAAGCTTCTCACCTTTAAACTGCTGATACAAAAGCCCAAGTGCCGCACCCGATAATAAGGACACATGCGGGCGAACAGGAATATGCTTGCCAAGCACCTTGCTTACGAATAAAAAACTGCGTTTTTTATTAATTCGGGCTGCCATTTGAAAAAGCTGCTCAAGCGGTATATGAAACGAATTACTCGTAACCTCAATGGTAATCTCTAAATCTCCAATAATATTAAACGATTGCTGATTCTCGTTCTTCTGCGAGCAAGCAGGTGAAGTTTTGGTTTTCATTTAGCACCCCATAAATGTCTGATCTGAACAATATTCGTTTGGCCCATGTCATATGCGGCTTAAACTCATTCATTTTGTTCGAATAACGGCTCTTCATCACACCCAAATCGCCTTGTTCATTTTCCATAATGTGCAGGGCATCCATATACTCCTCATGCGTCACCACAAGCATCGACTGTACCGGCTTAATGTGGGTAGGATGGATAATGGTTTTGCCAATTATCCCATTTTCCTTGTCCATTGCGACCTCGCGAATAAGCCCGTCCACATACTTGTTAATATAATCCATACGCAAAATCCGTCCATGTCTTCCCATGCTTTCCTCAAAAGGCGTTTGCCTGAGCTGGGGCTTAAACACGCGATCACTCTTAAAGTACTCCCATACGGGACCGGAGATCACATAATGATTATCCATCCGTCCAAAAACATTTACGATATCCGCAATACAATCACGAATGACGCCGATGTCGTAGATCGTATGATCCGGACTTCTTCGAAGCCCAAATAAACTCGAAAAATCTGTTGCTCCAATACGAACATTCAGCACATAGGCCTTGTATTCATTCAGCAGCTGGGAAATGCCCATTAGCGTTTCCATTCTTTTCTCGCGATAAATGACGTCAGAGCTTTCCAAAATAGGCATGCCGTATAACGTGGAGCTTGTTGAGCGTTTGTTCTTGTTGTATTCATGCAGCAGCTTTAAATACTCACCGCCAGTCTCCACGTTGAACTTCGGAAACACGATTCCTGTAATATATTCAATCTCTTCACCGAAAAACGAGAGCAGTCGTTTAAGCTGTTCAACAGAGCGCACTCTTATAAACATAAGCGGAATATCGTCGGCATGGAGCAAACCAATCGAAATGTAACGGCCAATCTTAATCAACGTTGCCTTCAACGTCTCTTCGGCAAATTCGATTTGATTATCACCTACTGCATCTTCAAGGTCTATCACCATAGACACGAGTCCTTCGTGTTTTCCGGTTACCAAATCATCTGCTATGTTATCCTTGGTGGCAGGCATATAGAGCGCCGCACCAATCGCGTGAGCAATAACTTCTTTGTCAGCATAATTATTGAACTGAGTTGGAAGGGAGTAAAAGAAATTTTGCTCTTCTTCATTGGTAAGATAGTTAAAATACCTCAAAGTGATCCCTCCTAAAAGTTGTGTAAAGCAATCTGAGAGTGAAAAAATATCCCTCGCGATCCATTGAGGGATATTTTTCATAAACAGAGTATTATCGAATCTAAACCGCTTTTGATTCTCTTTTCTTACGTGCTGCGCTGTAAAGAAGGGTACCACCGAATACAGCTATAATTAAACCGAAGAACAAAGCGTGCGGCACATGCAAGCCATACGCTCCGCCAATCATTTTTGCTGCGATAACGATGATTAGAATAAATGCCGCTTTCTCAAGCTCAGGGAACTTGTCAATCAACTTGAGGAATACTTGAGCAACGCCACGCATCATTAGAACGCCGAGAATACCGCCGAGGAACAGAACCCATACCTCTTCACTCACGCCGAATGCAGCTAGAACGCTGTCGATACTGAACGCGATATCCATAATTTCAACAGCAAGTACCGTACGCCAGAAGCCGTAGCCTTTATTTTGAACTTCAGCATCATCGTCGTTACCCTTCTTGCCGATGTAAGGAATTAATGGAATGTTGCCAACACGAGCAAGCTTGAATTCCAGATGGAATAGATTGCTTAACGCAATCCATAACAGATACAATCCGCCCGCTACTTTAATCCATGTAATTTGTACGAGATAGACACCTACTCCGATGGCGATAAATCGGAAGATATAGGCACCAATAATACCGTAGAACAACGCTTTTTTCTGCTGGTCTTTCGGCAAATGCTTTACCATAACCGCTAGTACTAGCGCATTATCTGCCGATAACAAGCCTTCCAAAAGAACGAGTGTTGCAATTATTCCCCAGTTTGTCGGGTTGGTGAGAACTTGTGACAAGTTGTCCCAGTGAAAGAAGCTCCCGAAGTTGGCTATTACATTTTGAAAAAAGTCGACCATCTCTTAAACCTCCGCATTTTTCTTTATTTGCTTCCTTGTACCCATCTGAGACCCCAGCGATAAGCCTCGTCAAGCTCTTTATGGCCTGAGAAATATTGCACGAGCCGCTGAATGCTGAAGGTTTGATCATTTACATTCTCGATCATCGCAATCGCACACATACCCTTGCGATTATTATGCTCGTCCATCCGCACCTCTATATCAGGCCCGCCTGTTTGTGTGATGGTTACAATACCAGCAGCCTCCGCCCAGTTCGTAGCTCCTTCATAGATGTATGCGTATATGACGATTCTCTTAATCTCAGAAACTTTATTACCGTTGATTCTAAGATTTTCACCCGTTGTAATAGAGCCGGTTCGGTCATCCCCGTCAAGCGAAACGTACGGCGCTCGCGAAAAATCTCCGAAGCTGTTGCCTAGCGCTTGAACAGAACCTTTCATACCATTTTTCAATTCATACAAACATCCGACATCTAGATCTACACCGCTGCTTGAACGGCCAAAAAAACCAGTGGAGGCTTTTTTCTGATTCCAGTTCAAATTAACGACAATCTCACCAAGTGATCCGGCACCTTTTTGTAAATTGATGACATCACCGCGTTTGGTAAGCGAGATTTTGCTGAGGCTTATTGGCGGACTGCTTGGTTCTGGTACGATTGGTGCGGGAGGTTTAGGTGGAATAAGTGGAGCTTTCACTGGTGCTGGTGCTGGAGTTGGCGCCTCAGCAGGAGCGTCTGCCTTTACTTCAATACCAAAGCTATTGCAGAGTGCAGCAAGACCGCCTGAATATCCAGACCCAATGGCATTGAATTTCCATTCGCCATTATATCTATATAAATCTCCTACGACTATCGCAGTCTCAATAGAGAAATTTTTTCCAAGATCATACCGCAAAATTTCGCGTCCTGTTCCTTCGTCAATAACCCGGATGTAGGCATCATTCACGCTAGAAAAATTTTGTCTCTTCGCTTCCCCATCATAAATGGTTAAAGTAAATGAAATACGTTCAATCGTTTGAGGCACATCGCTAATCGCGATCAATACTTGTTCGGTATCCGTTTTCCCTGCAAAACTTCGTTTATTGCCGCTTGCCAGTTGAATAGAACCGCTGACATCCTTAGGATTGCTGTAAAAAATCAAATCTTGGTCTCCAGCTGTTTTTCCATTCGCTCGTAATAGAAAAGCCGAAAAATCGACATCTACACCTGCTGCAGTGTTCCATCCCATGCCAACTAGAAGGTTTTTTATGGAAGGATTATTTTTGGTAATATCCGCTTTTTGACCTTTCATTAATGCCAGCTCCATGCTTAAACCGCCCTTCGGTAATAATAGAATAGGGTGACAAACCCTCAAACTGCCACCCTATACGCCAGATGAATTAAACCGTAAGCCCGTAATTACGACAAAGCGCTGCTAGTCCGCCCGAGAAACCTGAACCTACCGCTTGGAACTTCCAATCGGCATCATGTCGGTACAACTCGCAGAAGACAATCGCTGTTTCAACGGAGAAATCTTCTCCTAGATCATAGCGCAGCACTTCTCTTCCAGAAGACTCGTCTACTAGACGAACAAAGGCATTGGATACTTGACCAAAGTTTTGCAGCCTGGACTCGGCATCATGAATCGTAACGCTAATTCCGATTCGCTGAATGTGCGGAGGGACTTTTTGGAAATCAATTTTGATTTGCTCGTCGTCACCTTCACCCTCACCGGTACGATTATCGCCCGTATGCTCTACCGCGCCGTTATAAGCAATCAGCGCATTGTAGAATACAAAGTCCTTCTCGTCCTTGGCTTTGCCGTCCTGATGAAGCAAAAACGCGCTTGCATCAAGGTCAATTTCTCCGCCGCCTGAATATTTGTTCGTATCCCAGCCTAGACCGAGAACAACCTTCGTAAGGCCTGGGTTTGTTTTTGTAAGATCAATGCGTTGACCTTTGGAAAGATTTATAGACATCGTTCTATTCCTCCTTGAATTGACTAGGTTTGAACGCCAAAGTCAGTGCAAAGGCCTACTAGACCGTTTTGATACCTGCTGCGACTTTCCGCTGTTCACTTACTTATTAATTCTTATATTTTAAAAAAGGGCCGCCACTGGCGACCCTTTACGGGTAGATAAGTATGACTAGCTAGCAGAAAGACCAAAGTTGCGAGCAAGACCGCCTAGGCCGTCTTGGAAGCCGCTTCCGATTGCGCTGAATTTCCACTCTCCGGAATGACGATATAGTTCACCAACGATTACTGCTGTTTCTACAGAGAAATCTTCTCCAAGATCATAACGGATAAGCTCTGTGCCGCTTTGCTCGTCCACGATACGAACGAATGCGTTGGATACTTGTCCAAAGTTTTGGCTGCGCTCTGCGCCATCATGAATCGTGATGCAAAATGCGATTTTGTCTGTTTCAGCTGGAACGGCAGAAAGATCAACGTTTACTTGCTCATCATCGCCATCGCCTGCGCCTGTGCGGTTGTCACCTGTGTGAACAACGGAGCTGTTAGTGTTTTTTGGGTTGTTGTAGAAAATAAAATCAGATTCAGAACCCGCTTTGCCTTGTGCATTCAAGCAAAATACAGAAGCATCAAGGTCAAAATCTTTTCCGCCGTCATATTTATTAGTATCCCAGCCTAGACCTACTGTAATTTTTGTAAGACCTGGGTTTGTTTTCGTGAGATCGATTTTTTGTCCTTTGGATAAGCTGATTGCCATTTTAAAAGCCCTCTTTTCTCACATGAATTTATTGGTATTGACGTGCAAGGATATCAACATGGGCAGCATGAGTGCCTTCCCCAATTGCATTAAACTTCCATTCACCATTGTGTCTGTAAAGCTCACCTACGACTAGAGCGGTTTTGCCTGAATAATCATCCGTCAAGTTGAAGCGAATCAGTTCTTGATTGTTCGCAGGGTTGACGATACGAATAAAGGCAGATTTGATCATGCCAAAATCTTGTCGTCTGGATTCACATTCGTAAATGTTAACTACGCAAAGGATTTTGTGAATATTAGCAGGAACACGATCAAGCTGCACGATGATTTGCTCATCATCGCCATCGCCCTCACCTGTAATATTATCACCCGTATGAACGACCGAGCTGCATCCGCTTTGCTTGTTGTAGAAACAAACGAGATTTTTCTCGCCACTTAGCTTGCCGTTTTCATCAAGCAATAATGCCGATGCGTCACAGTCAACGTTAGCCGCTTTTTTCATTCCGAAAAAACCGCCTTTGGTTTGAGCCGGGTCCCAGCCTAAACCAACGATAACTTTGCTGAGACCAGCATTGCCTTTCGTTAAATCTACCTTTTGACCTTTTACGAGAGAGATAGCCATTGTATTTGCACCCCCTTTCCATAAGGTTCACTACTAAAAAAATATCCAAATACAGCGATTCTGAACCTACTAACCAACAATACGCCTATTCGACATGCAAGTTCCAAAAAAAATGTATGATCCATACATTATTCTACAAAACCTGAATATTACCTCTTCTTTACGGCAATTTTACATAGAAAAAAGTGCATTGGCAGCAGGCAGTTCCTTATCGCCTCTCCCAATCAATTTTATAACAATTGCTGCTCCAAATACAAATTTCTACAAATAATGAACCTTAAAGCGGAATAAACATAGGCTTAGGCACAAAAGCGTGCATTTTTTCCGTCACAAACTTAATATTCACTTCATTTTTACCAAAAAAAAGGTGGAAAAATAAGCCCAAAAACGAGATAATTATATGTAGTAAAAAAAAGTGGCGAGGTGTTCGAATGGAATTTATAAAAAAGAATAAAACCGGCCTTATCTTTGGTGCGCTGCTCCTCATTAACGGGCTATTTTTATTATCCATTGTCCTCTCGAAAAACTAAGTATGGCAGCCTCATATTTGCTCTTTTCTTTTGTAAACCCGCTCCGGCCTTCCAACGGTTCCATAAGAAATATCAGCTATTAATTCACCCTTGGCCACATAATACTCCAAGTAACGCCGAGCGGTCGTACGGCTGAAACCAGCCTTTTTCCCAAGCTCCTCCGCCGTTAATACTTCAGGACCTGCCTGAATGAAGGAGAGTATTTTCTCATTCGTTATCTTATCGATGCCTTTTGGCAAATAAGAATCCTTATCCGTACGATCATTTACCCCCCACAGCAGCTGATCAATCCCCTCTTGATCCACTTGTTTATTTGAGCCGCCGAGCAGTGCCATTTGGTTATGATATTTTTGATAAGACTTCAGCTTCTCTTGAAAACGTTCAAATACAACCGGCTTGATCATAAAATCATATACCCCGCCGCGAATGGCTTCACGAACCGTTTCAAATTCCTTGGCGGCCGTAATAATAATGACATCTGTTAACGGGTTGTTTTTCTGTATGTAGTGAAGCAGGTCAAGTCCGCTCATATCGGGAAAATATAAATCAAGCAGCACTAAATCCGGGGCCAAAATATCTAAATGCTCATGCGCCAGCTGCTTATCTGTTGCAATTCCAACGACTTCGAAACCTTCTATCTTCTCTAGAAAGCGTCGATTGATTTGTGCAATTCGAAGGTCGTCCTCGATTATGACCACTCGTATCATATATCTTTCCCCTTTTCTTTTGGAATCACAACGGTAAAGATCGTCCCTTCCTGCGGACGCGATTCAAAACGGATATGACCCCTTAACTGTTGTATCGCCTGCGTAACAATCACTAGCCCATAACCCCGATGATCCTCATTTTTCGTGGAGAAACCGAGCTCAAACAGCCGCTCTGCGACATCCTCCTTAATGCCGCTCCCATTATCTTCGATAATGATCGTAAAACTTTTGCCTACGTCAGACAGAAACACCTTAACGGTTCGATTCTCATCATTTTTCTCGAGAACAGCATCCAGCGCATTGTCAATTAAATTGCCGATAATCGTTACCAGGTGATTGCGGTTTAGATCATCAGGTATCGTTTTGAAGGTGCTCTTGGAATCAATCTCAAGCTTCACCTTAAGCTCATTCGCACGATTGAACTTGCCAATTAGTATGCCGCCAATAATAGGATCGGGAATTTCCTGCAGGAGGAAATGGATCAGATTTTGATGAACATCGGTTTCATGTGTAATAATATCCATCGCTTCTTGATACGACTCCAGCTGGATTAACCCATAAATCGTATACAGCTTATTGGAGTATTCATGCGTTTGTGAACGCAGCGCTTCGGTATATCGCTTCACCTGCGTCAGCTCCTCTGTTAATCGAAGCAGCTCGGATTTGTTGCGAAAGCTGGAAACCGCCCCTACGACCCGGTGCTGATGATCAAATATCGGCAAGCGATTGACGACGACACTGCTTTCGTTAATGGTCATTTCTTGATCGATTTCCGATTGCCCTGATTTAATAACCTCCATTAGCCGCGATTCTGGAATGACATCCCGCACATGCTGCCCGGTAATCTCCATTTGCTCGAGCGGATCGATCAGCTTCAAAGCCGTTTGATTGACAAGGGTAATCGTTCCCTCTGTATCAACGGCAATAATGCCTTCATGGATCGTTTCCAAAATAGCTCTCTTCTCCTGATACAACAAGCCGATTTCCTCAGGCTCTAGACCATGGATCGATCGTTTTACGCTATTGGCAATAACAATGGCTCCGCCAGATCCAACCATCAGCGCAATGGCTGCAAAAATAATCATCGCATTACGGTATGTCACTGCCGATTGTTCAATGTCTTTTAATAAAATACCCACCGATACAATGCCTATAACTTCATTCTGATCATTATAAATGGGAGTTTTTCCCCGCAAGGAGGGGCCCATCGAACCAACGGCCTCTGAAATGATCGATTCTCCATTGAGCACAGGCCCATTGTCACCGCCGACCATTTCTTTCCCGATTCGGTCCGGCAGCGGATGCGCATAACGAATTCCCGCTTTATTCCCAATGACGATGTACTCAGCGTCCGTTTCCATTCTAATTTTCTCAACGATGGGTTGAATGATGGCTGAAGGATTCTCCTCTTCAAAGGCATGCCTAATGACGTCCATCAACGCTACTGTCTTCGCAATTTTCAGAGCTGATGCACCTACATTTTTCTGCAGCGTCGTCACTAGTATTCTCTCAAAGCTGAAAGTAAGTGCAATGATAATAATAAATAGCAAAGTTCCAATTAACAAAATCAATCTCGTTTGTAATCGCATTCAATTACCTCCATGCAAAAACTTCTCATCCGCGGGACGCTGATTTTATTGTATTCTACATGCTTCCCTGAACATAGTCCCTTGAGTCGATAATGGCCGTAAATTTTATGAACAAAATAAACAGTATGACTACTTTTCAACTTATGTGGTTATTGTATTCAACCCCAATTCGCGATGGTAGTATGAAGCATATCAAACAGGTAAGCGCTTACAGCAATCATTCATACATTTACTTGAATGAAACTAAAGGGGGATTATTCGTATGGGATACCAAACAAAAAATTGGAAAACTATAGTAGCTGCTGCTTTTGTTGCTGTTAGTTTGACGGCCTGCGGCGGAACAGCATCAAAAGGCGGATCGGCTAATTATCCTGAGAAACCTTTCATTGTGACAGCCCCATCGGGAGCTGGCGGCGGATGGGATAAAACAGCAAGGTCCTTGGCCAAAGTGCTAGGTGAAACAAAGCTCGTTGATCAAACGATGACTGTTGAGAACAAGCCCGGCGGCGGCGGCACTGTATTTTTAGCCGAATATGTAACCAAAGACAAGAATGACCCATACAAGCTGTTTGTCAGCTCCCCGCCTATTCTTATTAACAATCTCAAAAAAGAAGGAAACAGCCCTTACGGCTACAAGGATGTTACCCCGCTCGCACAAATAACGAAGGACTACGGTGCAATCGCGGTTGCTGCAAATTCCAAATACAACGATCTTCATTCTCTAATTAACGACATTAAGGCAGACCCTTCTAAAGTTACGCTTGCCGGAGGATCAGCGCCAGGTTCTATGGATCATTTAATTAGCGTACTGCCCGCATTTAGAGCAGGCGTTGACCCTAAAACAGTCAAGTACTTGTCCTATGATGGCGGAGGCGAAGCCATTGCTGCGCTGCTCGGCAACAATGCTGATGCGATTGGAACAGACATCTCTTCTCTTGGCAGCTATTTAAAAGCAGGAAAAATCAAAATTTTGGCCGTAACTTCTGATGAACGGATTGAAGGTGACTTCAAGGATGTGCCAACGTTAAAAGAGCTGGGCATAGATGCAGAGTTCACGATCTGGCGCGGCGTATTAGGTCCAAAAGGCATGACAAAAGAGCAAATCGCTTACTGGGATAAAACGTTAAAATCTCTCTCTGAACACGAAGCATGGGCGAAAGAATTGAAAGCAAACGATTGGGTCAGCGAATACAAAAACTCCGAAGATTTCACTGCCTTCCTTGCTGAGCAAGAAGTTGCGGTACAAGAGCTGTTGACAGCGCTCGGTATGCAGAAGTAAATGACTGAACGAAGAGCAAACGCTTGATAAAAGCATAAGCATGAGTGATTGGATGGGAGAGAGCTAGTCTCTCTCCTCTCCTTTCATCATTCATCGGAGGTGAAGGCCTTGAACAAAACATTTGATCGATACGCCAGCATTATATTTTTCCTTCTCGGTGTTGGATTCATGTGGCAGAGCACATTAATTAGCGCTTCATCCTACGGCAGCAAGGTTGGTCCTAATATCGTTCCCTTTGGTCTGGGGGCGCTGCTTGTCATTTTAAGCTTACGCCTATTTTACGAAGTGTTAAAGTTTAAAGGCTCTAGCAGCAAAGCGGGAAAGCTTGATTACAAGAAGTTTCTCATTATTTTCGCTTCTGCTTTTTTATACGCCTTCTTCTTAGAAACGATCGGCTATATCATCGGGACATTCCTCTTCCTTCTCATTAGCTTTCAAGTTTTGGAAAGAGGAAAATGGCTAAAATCGATCTTGATCTCCGGATTGTTTGCAGTCGGCGTTTACGTCATCTTTGTTGTCATTCTGGAAGGTTCAATGCCTGGTTTTCCGTCATGGCTATCGTAACTAAAGGAGGCATATGAATGGATACACTACAATTTCTCGCAGACGGCTTTGCGACCGCCTTTCAATGGCATAACTTGCTCTTTGCTTTCATCGGCGTGTTGATAGGTACGGCTGTAGGGGTATTGCCTGGTATAGGACCCATGAGCGGTGTCGCCTTGCTTATACCTGTAACTGCATCAATGACGGGCGGATTAGCTCCTGAAGCAGCGGCCACAAGCTCTATCATACTTTTGGCCGGCGTTTATTACGGTGCGATGTACGGAGGATCAACGACCTCTATTCTGCTTAATACACCTGGGGAATCCTCCTCTGTCGTGACAACATTAGACGGCTATCAAATGGCTAGACAGGGTAGAGCTGGTGCTGCCTTATCCATCTCTGCAATCGGTTCTTTCGTTGCAGGAGTATTTGCTGTCATCGCGCTCATCGTATTAGCAGAACCACTATCAGAGGTTGCGATAAAGTTTGGTCCTGCAGATTATTTTTCCTTAATGCTTCTTGGTCTATGCGCCGTAAGCGGCTTGGCTGGAAAGTCCATTACGAAAGCTCTCATTATGACCGTATTCGGACTGCTGCTCGCAACCATAGGAATGGACACCGTATCGGGTGTTGCAAGGTTTACTTTCGGCATGCCGTTGCTTTATTCCGGCCTTGAGTTTTTAACAGTAGCAGTTGGTCTATTTGCATTGGGAGAAGTATTCAAAACCATTTTGGAGAGAGACTACACCGCCGGTAAAGCAGCAAAAATTGAACGTATCCTGCCGACAAAAAAGGACTTGAAGGATAGTGCAGGACCGATTGCCCGAGGTTCGGTTTTAGGCTTTTTTATTGGTATTTTGCCTGGTGCCGGTGCGACTTTAGCTTCTTTTTTCAGTTATATTTTGGAGAAAAAAATAAGCAAAAATCCAGAAACTTTTGGCAAAGGCAACATTGCCGGTGTAGCTGCCCCTGAATCCGCTAATAATGCAGCATCAGGCGGGGCTATGATCCCTTTACTTACACTTGGTATTCCAGGCTCAGGTACAACCGCTATATTAATGGGCGCTTTGATTATGTATAACATTCAGCCAGGTCCTTTGTTATTTGAGGAACATCCTCAAGTAGCTTGGGGATTAATTGCCAGTATGTTAATCGGAAATCTCATTTTGCTCGTACTCAATATGCCGTTAGTTAAGGTATTTGCAAAAATCATTCAGACGCCTCCGAAATATTTGATTCCAATCATTATTGCCATTTCTATATTTGGTGTTTATGCGGTTCAGGCACAAGTCTTTGATTTAATGCTGCTGCTCGGCTGTGGAATTGCAGGGTTCTTTCTTGTACGAAATGATTATCCGCTAGCTCCACTCGTGCTTGGTTTAGTACTCGGGCCAATGATTGAAAACAATATGCGGAGAGCATTAACGACATCTAATGGAGATTTTATGATTTTCTTGCAAAAACCGATGTCGCTTGTTTTCTTAATTATCGCAGCACTCTGGTTAATTATACCTATTTTGCTAAAGAAGAGAGGGAAAGAGGTTGTCATTAACGAAGAAGGTTAATTACGAACGATAAAAAATACAGATTTGATGGGGGTAGCCATGGATAACAACAAACTAGGTGGGAAAAGTGTAATACTGCGTCTCGAAATGAATACGAAAGAGGTACATTTCGGACAGGTTGCATCCTCTATTTTCGAAGCCGGTGGAGATATCGTGGCCATTGACGTCATTCAGACCAGTCAGCATATGACGATAAGAGATATTACCATTACCGTCACGGATACAGTCGATATTAACATTATTACCGAAATGATTAAGAACTTGCACGGAGTCAAGCTAGTGAATATTTCGGATAGAACATTTCTGCTGCATCTTGGCGGTAAAATCGAAACTAAACTGAAATCGCCTATTCAGAACCGCGACGATCTCTCTCGTGTTTATACGCCCGATGTTGCTCGCGTCTGCTTAGCCATTCATGAAGAACAAAGAAAAGCATTTACGTTAACGATTAAGAGAAATACGGTTGCTGTCATTTCGGACGGCAGCGCTGTCTTAGGGCTTGGCAATATTGGCCCCTATGCAGCTATGCCTGTTATGGAAGGAAAATCCATGCTATTCAAGCAGCTGGCAGACGTAGACTCCTTCCCTATCTGCCTTGATACGCAAGATACCGAGCAAATTATCGCAACTATTAAGGCGATTGCTCCCGGCTTCGGCGGAATTAACCTTGAGGATATTTCATCGCCGAGGTGCTTTGAGATTGAAGAAAGATTGCGTGAAGAACTCGATATTCCAGTATTTCATGATGACCAGCATGGTACAGCAGTTGTATTGTATGCGGCACTAATCAATGCTTTAAAAATTGTGAATAAGCCCATTCATGACATTAAGGTCGTTGTTTGCGGAATCGGTGCAGCAGGCGTCGCTTGCACAAAAATTCTTTTATCCGCCGGCGTTACAAACATCATTGGTGTAGATCGGAACGGCGCGATAACCGCTGGAACTGACTATGATAACCGCATGTGGAACTGGTATGCCGAGCATACCAATCCGAACCGCGTTGAAGGCTCTTTACGAGACGTGATCCAAGGCGCTGATGTATTCATTGGACTTTCTGCTGGAGGACTGCTGCGACGCGAAGATGTTATGGCGATGGCCGAAAACCCTATCGTCTTTGCAATGGCGAATCCAACACCTGAGATCAAGCCTGAGGAAGTTGAGGATATTGTAGGGGTAATCGCCACCGGACGTTCGGATTATCCGAACCAAATTAACAATGTGCTATGTTTCCCTGGTATTTTCCGCGGGGCACTGGACTGCAGAGCAACTACGATTAACGAGGAAATGAAGCTGGCGGCATCAGAGGCGATCGCATCCGCAATCTCGGATGAAGAACGAAGCAAGCACTACATTATTCCGAGCGTTTTCAATCAGGCCGTTGTGAAAGCCATTCGCGATCTCGTCATTAGAGCAGCTATCAAGACAGGAGTAGCACGCAGAATACCGCGGGAGTACAGATAAACAAGAAAAGTGGAACGGAGGTTATCCAATGACAGCTGGTATCAGAGCTATCGTTGATATTAATCAAATGGCGGCCGATTTTAAATCAAGCATCGTTCTCCGCACCAGTGATTCCAAATTTATCGATGTCAAAAGCATCCTTGGACTTAGCATCATCTTGTACCAAACCCATGCCTACCACCTTGAAATACATGGTCCAGATGAAGAGGAAGCCAAAACCGCCATGATTCACATTTTCAAAAAACATAATCTTCAAGTCGATGTGAATCGATAATCCCACGCTTCAATTGCCTCGTACGTTGGATGCAGTGCTTTTAAAAATAGGGGTTGTCCCATAAGCAGATGTCATTGCTTATAGGACAACCCCTTTCCTCTTCATCACGGACCCGTCCCTACACTCGCTACATACCATAACGGCCCCAGCTTCTTCAAATAAACGGCTCCCAGCTCATCTCCCGTAGGGTAATGCATATACCCGTTCACATTGTATAAATGACCGTACTTTTCATCTACTCTGCCCGTTGTGGAAATATCCGCTTCCAAGCTATTGATAGGCTGCAAGCTCATTAGTATATGTCTGCGGATCGTCCACTCGGGAGATAGAAAGGTAAGAATCCATGTAAAAACAACTACAATAGCTACAACGATAAATATTGCCTTTTTCTTCTTTAAGATGGTACTCACCTCCGAGTAATGGTTGAATCATTAACGTTATAGATACTTCCGTTAATTGTGAATTTTTTTATTCACTCAACACTCAATTATCAATCTCTACTAAAATCTTTCAATACTTTAGTCCAAAAGCATTCTAGTATAGTGGCTTACCTCAACCATCTGTGTTTCATGCTTTATCCTAACGAACTCAGGTGTCGTTATTCTTGAATTTCAGGGCTATATTAATATCTAACGAACTCAGGAGTCGTTATCTGCCCTTAATGGAGACCAAACGATCGAAATTACAAGAAATAAGGCTCGCTGTGTTCGTTAGATTCAAAAACAGAACGCTATGAAGCAAATAAGGCCACTGTAGTTCGTTAGCTAAAATGCCGAACGCGTGATGCCCCTACTTTTGCACCTCTGACGTGATCCGTTCATCTACGAGCTTCTAAACCTTCATCAAGATGCCTCCCAAAATTAATCGTTTAACGTTTTGCCGAATGTCTTGTAAATAGCGATAAACAGACGAATACTCGGATTGTAATTGCCAGCTTCAATGAGTCCGACCGTCTACCTAGTAGCTCCAAACGCGTCAGCCAGCTGCTCCTATGACATATCGTTCTCCACTCTTACCAGCTTTAATTTCACATTTTCATGTTCACACATTCGTATTCACAACATCTGCTATCATTCATATTGTAAATACTGTAATTTATATCCATGTAGATGTAAACCATATATTGTATTTCAAACTTTCAAATTCCAGTCATACTACTCTTCACAATTTCATAGCAACAAAAAGAGGGGATATGCTAAAAGGGTAAATCTGAGTAAGAGAATGCCATAGTATTTGCAAAAGAACCTTCAAAACCACTATGAAAGTGAATTTGAAGGTTCTTTTTTTCAGATTATTAAATGAAAAGTGGGGGCTGTATATTCGGAGATTGCTTTAAGGAGAGCCCCTCCCTTATATCTACTGCCTAAATCGGAACGTCCAACAAATCTATCGGCTTATTGGCTGCGCCACAGCCACTTAGCTTATAGGCGTAAGCGCGTCCCGTTTCTTCTTTTTTCAAACCGTCACATGAATAGGTTTTTACGCTTGATGATCCATACTGATCCTGTGATGTATCGTAACGCACCTCGATCTGATCCTCCGCCCACGCAAGATTATAAAAAATCGGGTTTCCTTCCGTTATAAAACGTACAACTCGCACCTGATCTATAGCTCCGCTCACAAAAGCATCTAATCTCTCGCTATTCGTTACTTCACCGGACTTTGCAATAACATCCTCCGTCTCATTAATCGTATAGTCATAGGGTTCATCTGAAGCTGAAGTTTGCTTCGGCACTTTATCCTGCTCCTGACCAGCACATCCAGCCAGCATGAGCATCGCTAAGACTATAAACGCCATGTTTCTCCTAACCATGTTGTAAATCCACCTTCCTCCAGCTTACCCATCAGCTATTTATTTGCGCGCGCAGCTGGCGAATTTCATTCATCAATTGCTTCTGCTCCGCTGGATCTTCCGGCTCAGCGCAGCTCATAAGCTGCGTTAAACGCAGCTGCAGCATCTCCCGCTCGTTTTGGCTTACCTGTTCATCCGCTGAAAGCAGCCGGCTTCGATCCTTAGATACATACTCCTCATACGATCCGTGGAACAAGCTCGGTTCACTTTTTCCATCGAGTACGAGCAGTCGATTAGCGGCTTGGCGAATTAAATAGCGATCATGCGTGACAAGCAGAACGGCACCCGGATAATGCTGAAGCGCCTGTTCGACCTGCTCTCGCGTGCTAATATCCAAATAGTTCGTCGGTTCATCAAGCACGAGCAGATTCGCTTTGCCAAAATAAAGCTTCAAGAATGCTACTCGGCATCGCTCACCCATGCTTAAGTCCCCGATTCGCTTAAATACGTCCTCCTTCGTAAACAGGAAGCAGCCCAAAATCGTCCTTGCATGCGACTGCGTCATCTCTGGCAGCAGCAATAAGCTGTCAAGGATGGTCATCTCATTGTCGAGCTTATCAAGCTCCTGCTCAAAATATCCGATTTTCACCTGCGGATGAATGCTAACCTTGCCCAAGCTAGGCAGCAAGCTCCCTGTCGCAAGCTTTAACAATGTCGACTTGCCTACACCATTCGGACCAAGCACAGCTAATCGATCACCTCTACCTAAGGTGAGGTTTAACCTGCTTATAACACTCCTATGCCCCTCATAGGCAAAACTAACGTCCTCCATCCGAAGCAGCGTAGCCGCTGCAAAACCGTCGGACTCCAGCTGCATCTTCAGCTGTGAGTCCTCGCGCGGCTTCTGCACCTTATCCTTGTGCAACCGCTCAAGCGCAGACTCCTTCGCATGCAGACGCGACACGTTTTTCTTAGATTTTGATCTAAGAAAATCATTTTGACCCGCCGCCTTATGCGCCTGCTGAAACCATTCGGCATACATGCGTATGCTCTCAAGCAGCTTCTCACGCTCCAGCTCCTGCTTCTTATGCAGCGCCTCCTGCGTCCTTAGCTCCAGCTCTTTCTGCGTCTTATACTGCGTATATCCGCCCGAATAGCGCCGGCACCCATCTCGCTCAAACTCAAGAACAGTCGTTGCTGTCCGGTCGATAAACGTACGATCATGCGACACATAAATAACCGTTCCCGGGTAATCCTGCACCCATTTTTCCAGCCAATCCAGAGCCGAAGAATCCAAGTGATTCGTCGGCTCATCCAGCACAACTAGCTTCGGCTCTCTTACCATCAGCGCGGCTAATTGTGCTTTCGTCTTTTGACCTCCGCTTAGCTGCGAAAATGATAAGTGCCACAGCGAGGGATCAAAGCTTAACTGCGTTAAGCATCTCTCCACCTTCATCTCCCAGCTATAGCCATCAAGCTGCGCATAACGTTCGTACAGTTCACTGTACTCGCTTAACAGCGACTCATTTGCATCCTCTTGCATTCGCCTTGTTAACTCCACCATCGACCGTTTTAATCGGAACAATTCTTCTGTGCCTGCATGCACGAATTCAAGCAGCGTGAGTGAGGAATTCATCTGTGCCTGCTGGTCGAGCCAGCCCCACTCTGCAAGAGGAAGCAGCCGCTGCACCTCACCGTCATCGAATGAGATTCTGCCAGTCAGTCCTTGCAGCAGCGTCGTTTTGCCCACGCCATTTCGTCCAAACAGAGCCAGCCTTTCGCCTTCTCTGACTTCAAAATTTATATTCTCGAACAGGATATTGCCGTCCCATTCCTTGTTCACATGTTTAACTTTTAATAGCATCATTGAACATTCCCCATTTCAAAAAAACATAATAAAAAACCGTGGCCAGCGGCACACGGTCGAATACGCAGGGGAATATCAGGTAAACGAAAATAACGATGAGTCACACCGCTAGTTAGCGGGTAAACATCTCGTATCTATCGCTGCTGATTGACTATCCATAAGTCCCCAAATCGACGCACGTATCCCTGACCGGTTCTCGCTATGAGAACGCCGCTTGTACTTAAACAAGTTGTTTACAGGAATCGTGTACTTACTTCATCGGCTGGGTTACCTCCGTCAGTCATCAGTTTTGATATGCGTTTATTATATAAGACGATCATGCATATATTCAAGCCCTACTTTAATTGCGGTACCAAATAAAGTTAGTACTAGGCTTGAAACGCTGCATAACCGATCATAAGACTTATAAATATTTCTTATTTGGAGGTGCTTGATGAATCCCGTCTATATAACCAGCATTGGTAAATTTCTTCCCGGCTCCCCTATCGGTAATGATGAAATCGAGGATTATCTCGGCAAAATAAACGGTAAAAGCTCCAAGTCGATGCGGCGCATTCTTGATCAAAACAAAATACGCTTTCGGCATTATGCGATAAACAAAGAACAAGAGAGCCTATATTCAAATGCAGAAATGGCAGGACTTGCGATACAAGATGCGCTCTCCCGCAACCATGCGGCACTGAGCGATCAAATCGCATTTCTCGCTGTCGGTACGACCCAAGGTGATTTGCTTGTTCCCGGCTTCGCAAGTATGGTGCATGCCGAAACGAAGCTGCCTGTCATGGAGGTTGCGACACATCACGGCGTTTGCGCCAGCGGTATGCAGGCGATGAAAAACGCATTCCTGCATGTGCAGTCAGGAGAGCAGCAAACCGCCATTTCCTGCGCCAGTGAATTTCCGAGCCGCGTGTTCAAAAATACGAGGTTCGAAGCGCAAAAGGGTGTCGCCGATCATCCCATTCCTTTCGACACTGACTTTCTTCGGTTTATGCTGTCCGATGGAGCAGGTGCAGCGGTTCTTCAGCATCAACCTGCCGCCAGCGGTTTATCCCTGCGCATCGAATGGATCGACAACAAATCCTACGCTACTCTATACGATGTCTGCATGTATGCAGGAACCAACAAGGATAATGCCGAGCAGCAAAGCTGGCTTGACTATGCCACCATTCATGAAGCTGCTGACGACGGGGCTCTTAATCTCAAACAAGATATTCGGCTCGTTAATGAAATGCCTAAGGTCGGGGTTAATCGATTTTTCGAGCTGGTAGATGAGGGCAAAATCGAACCGAGCGCTATCGATTGGATGGTATGCCACTATTCATCTCATTTTTTCCGCGACGAAATATTTAAGCTGCTGCAGCTTGGCGGACTCACCATTCCTGAGGAGAAATGGTTTACGAATTTATATACGAAGGGCAACACCGGTGCTGCTTCAATCTACATCATGCTGGAGGAGCTGCTTAACGAAGGCCATTTGAAGCCAGGTGAGCAGGTGTTATGCATGGTGCCGGAAAGCGGCCGATTCCAAACCTCCTATATGCTGTTGACGGTTGTTGGCGACACAGCTGATGTGCGACATATCGCAGATCCGTTGTTTGAAGAGAGGCAGCCTGAGGCACCTCATCTCGAATATAACGAAGCAGACCACGTTCAAGCGCAGCTCGTTAGGCAGCTCGTACAGGTTTGGATTGATTTTGAGCAAAAGCTGGCTCATGTCCCGGTTATTCATAAGCTGTACAACAACAAATTTACCCTTCATGACTACAAGCTGCTAATGGAAAACATCCGCCAACAGGTCATTGACGGTTCGCAGTGGATTGCTCGTGCCGCCTCGTATATCGCGATTGAGCATATCGATCTTCGTTCGACGTTCATTGCCCATGCGCGTGACGAGCATCGTGACTTTCAAATTCTAGAACGCAACTACGTCGCCATCGGCGGGGACCTAGCACACATACAATCAGGCGAAAAAAATATTGGCAGTGAAGCATTGTCGGCTTATTTGTTCCAGCGTGCTAGCCGCGAGAATCCCGTTGATCTCATTGGCGCTATGTGGATTATAGAGGGACTTGGATGCCGTATGGCGCGCTACTGGGGCGAAATGATTCGCGATCAGCTTGGGCTTAGCGATGAAGAAGTGTCGTTCCTGCTTTATCATAGCGACTCTGATGAGAAGCACTTTGAGAGGCTCGAGGCAGTCGTCCAGCATCCGATGCTCACTGCGGAGATTGCAGGACGAATAGTGAAAACAGCTAAAACGACGGCGCGCTTATACTTGCTGCAATTAGAGGAGCTGGGCAATGTATGAGCAAAACTGATTATTTTCATCAAATGCCGCATGACAAAAACGATCCCAATCCGTTTTTAGCCATCTTTATGGATCAGAGCATTCCCTTCAATGAGGAGGCCAAGGCTGCTTACCTCAAGGATTGCTCTAGCAGATCACGGCAGTTTCTGCTGCCCGTACTGCGTCCTTTTGCGAGATTAATGATTATTGTTCTTCAGGTTTACAAAATAATCGTACCTAAAGCACTCACCTCATCCCGGCTGCTGCACCGCGTCCTGCATTTCGGAATGAAAACCTTCGTAAGCCCAGATGCTAATTATATGATTTTGCGCCACTTCTATCTTGGCTCTGAGGTGCTTGGCTTCATTCGTGATAATGTGCCTGACGTTCAGATCGAGATGAACCCGCTCAAACCAACCAATCTGGAGCCGGTAAAAGATGATCTTTTTCTCATTCACGATCTCAATTTATACAACTTCGTCATCAATCTTAATCGCGAGATGCGTCACAAAGGAATTGAGGTTACAAAGCAGGACCGGCTTAACTTTAACGCCATCACATCGGAACCTCTGCCTATTGAGCAAATGCCTAATCGCTGGACCAATTTTATGGATTTGACGACCGCCATTGAATGCTTCACCCCTGTCTATCAAATGTTTCTAACCGATAATGACTTCTGGCGTGCGACGAACTCCCTTCAGCTGGATGAAACGATTGGCATCCTTGCTTCCAAAATTATCGGCAGCAACGACCGACTGGCGCTTATAAACAACAAACATCCCATGGTGCCGCTCACGACGCTTAAAGCAGGCTTTCGACTCGTACTGCATGGCCTAGCGACAGAGCAGCTGCACGCGCTGCTTGTTGAGCTTAAGCTCAAACAGCAGCAGCATATCGGCTGATCATACAAAGAACAAAAAGAAGGCAAGCACGCTCACTGCGTGATTGCCTTCTCTCTTACATGCGGTTATTGACGAACTACAGTAAAACCTTTCTTCTCCAGCAGTGGAACGAGTCCGTTCTCGCCGAGCATATGTGCAGCTCCTACGACTACGAAATATGATTTTTTTGTCGTGTCATTCAAGTAACCCGTTATTTTCTCAACCATTGGAGCATTGCGGTCAGTAAGCAGCGCTTTATTAAGCTCCGCATTCGACGAAGCTGATTTCGTCAGCTCGAGCAGCTGCTCCTCATTTCCGGTAACCCACATTTTCGTAAGATCTTCAATCCCTGATACTTCTGCAAAATAGTTCTCAATAGAACCTTTCAGCATTTCTTCTTGCAGTTTGTCTGAAAAATTATTGAACATATTAAGCTGGTATTCGATCGATTCCAGCTCTAGAATTGGCTTCTTGTTCTCCAGCGACTGCTGCAAGAAATGGGCATCAATCCCTATGCCTGAATCATAACCTTCTTTTGCTGAGCTAAGATAATCCACAGTAGACGAAACGCTCCAAGGCTTATAGGTATCCAGCGTATTTTCCGGTAAGCCGTTCTCCTTCAAAATCTCGCCAAGCTTCTTGTAAGAATCAGCTGAGATATGATCTTTAAGCGTTGTATTATCCTTCAATACGCTTAAATCAAGCACTTGCTTTTGCACCTTCTCATCATTCATCTTCGAAATATCAGCCTCTACAACCAAATAGTCGGATGCATCATAAGCTTTTTGAATTTCAGAGCGCAAAGGGTACATCGCTTTGTTCGCAATATGTATCGACCCCAGCAAATATACGGTGCTGCCGTCCTTTTCTACTTTCCAAAGGAAACCTTTACTTGGCTCATTCTCCTTAAGAGAAACAGAGCGCTGCTCTTTATTCCAAGTAATTTCATAACCTGCTGCTTCACTTACCGTACGCAAAGGAATATAAACAGTTCCTTTAACGATCTTAGGCGCAGCAAGCAATCCAATTTCCGTCTCGTTAGCCATTGCCCCTAAGTTGTCGATTTGGAATAAAAGGGTTAGTCCTTGCTTCTTGCCTGAAATGACTTTATTTTTCTGATCCCAAGTTACTTGGAAATCAAGCTTTTGAAGAACCGTCTTCGCAGGAACAAGAATCGTTCCCTTTTCCATCGTAGGTTGATTCTTGCCAAGCTGTACCTGCTCGCCGTCAATCCAAACTGAAATAGGCTTAGCCTCTGCTTGGATGTTCGTTACGAAAGAAAATAGTAGAGCTAATGATAGAAATAATGCTGCAAACTTTTTCACGAATAGACCCTCTCCCTCTCATCTTAGCGGCTTCATTTCATCTACATATAACCAATAATTACCGCTCTGCCTAACATATTTTACACATTTCCACCACGCAATAGCTAGTTCGGAAAATACGAATCTAGTTTTCGTTGCTTTACAGCATATTCATAACATATAATGCCTCATCTCATAGGTTAGCAGCAGCCTTAAAAAAAGGCACCCCTCTTGATTAGAGGGGTGCCCATGTCATTTGCTTTTGCGAATCAATTCAGCGGTTTTGGTAAATAACTATTAGGAGAAGGAATAACCCAAAAATCGATCCGCATTTTTTAGACTTATCCATATATCCGGACTTTCGCCGCCTACGTACCAGTAAGCTAGTCCAGCAAGCTTGCTTTTTACAGCCAGCTTATATTTTTCGGTTAACGAGCGCCCGTCCTCGACCCATATTTTATGCTGTATACCATTCTTCATATATACAGCTGTGTACTGCCCGATTTTGGCGTCCCATAAAGGCCTGATTCCATATTTACTAATGAGCGCATTCTGCTCACCAAATGATATAAATGCAGAGGACTCAACACTGCCGTCCTTCTTTAAATCCCAATCACGGTTATAAAAGGGCACGCCCAATATTACCTTTTGGCTTGGCACCAATTTAAGAAGCTTATTTACAGCGGCTTCATCAAAACCTATAGAAGCGTTGGAGCCCGCTTCCGAGCCGTCTCCCCAGTGTTCATCATAGCCCATCAATACGATATAATCTGCAAGCTTTCCAAGTGCAGCAAAATCGAAGGCGTCGGTCCAGTCCGTATCACGGTCAGGAGATACATCTAGCGAGAGCGTAACGTTCAAGAGCTTCATTTTTTTAGATAGCTCCGTTATGAATGCAGTCAGAGCTGCTCGGTCCTGCGGGGCTACATTTTCAAAATCGATATTAAGACCATCCAGCTTGTATTTTGTAACAAACCCTGTCAGCTGCGTGATTGCTTTGGTGCGTGCTGCGGAACTAGATAGCAGCTTATGTGTAGCCGCTTGATCCGAGCGATTGCCGACCATTGCCCATATTTTTTTATTATGCTGCTTCGCCCATGTCACAAGAGAAGGATCCGTGTTATCCGATATTTCTCCCGCTTCCCCTGTAAAATACCAACGCGGAGACAAGGTGTTTACATTAGCATTCAAAACCGTTTGTTCATACTGCTGCGTCGTCTGGCCATACTGCCAGCCTAGCTTTATCGTTTCCTTGGGCTTAGCTGCAAGCTCAGCTGCCCAGTTCACATTTTGCAGCACCCGATGAATCATTACTGCGGTTTCTTGTCTGCTTATCGGATTGCCTGGACGGAAATTCCCCTTATCGTCACCTTTCATAAGGCCAAGAGCGTTCATCGCCGCTACAGAAGAACTTGCCCAAGCAGCAATGCGGCTGTCATCGCCAAAGCTTAGCTTTACTGCCGATTTATGATCCAGCTTCTTCAATGCTCTCGTTAATAATACGGCTGCTTCCTGCCTTGTAACTGCCTTCGCAGGTGCAAACAAAGAGGCGCTGACGCCGTCTGCTAAGCCAAGCTGCACAGCAGCCTGAATCCATCCGTAATACCAAGCCTTCATAGGTACATCAGTATATGGCGATACTGGCGTCGGTACAGGCTCAAGCCCGAGCAGCCGATCCAGCACAGTGACAAACTCCGCTCTCGAGATCGATTGCTTCGGTGAGAAGCTTCGCTCCGATGTGCCCGTTATAATCTTTTTATTATACAAATCGATTATTTCCTGTTTGGCATAGCTGCTTGATATATCATCAAAAGGCAGCGTGCTTTGAGCCGCAATGGGATGAGCAACAAGTGTTATGATATATAGTAAAGTAAATGCTGCTAGAGCAAATCTAGTATAAGTATGCTTCACGAAAGACCCTCCTCATGCGATCAATCCTCGAAGCATACCAAAATCTACTCTATAACTCATTACTAAAATATTGGTAGAAAGCATAATCAATAGTAATTAAGCCTAATCCCCTACCACAGACTAGGGTGTCAAAATAAACAATATGATAAAATAAGCGGATATAAAACGTAAGGAGATTCAGCATGCTGGAGCGAAATCAAGTTTCTCATCCTACATTACCGGCTCAGCTGAGCCTGGCAGCAAGAAGTAAGCGCAAGCGAAACCGAATACTGCTGTTTATTATTTTAGCGCTAACCGCTGCTCTTTTATGGAAAGTTATTCTTTCCTTTGATCCATACTTGCCGAACAATGATCCTATTGAAGCTCCACCCGTAACGGCACTGCATCCGATCGTATTCATTAAGCAGACCGAGCTGATTGCCGAAACGAGCAAGGCCGGCATCACCATTCTCGTCACAGACGGCTTCCGTTCAAGCGAGGAGCAAAATGCGATTTATGCAAAAGGACGCACAACGGAGGGTAAAGTCGTTACGCAAGTTCAAGGCGGACACTCCTATCACAATTACGGCCTCGCTGTCGATTTTGCCCTGCGAACGAAGAAGGGCGAGGTCATATGGGACATGGAGTATGACGGCAATAAAAATGGGCGGTCCGACTGGATGGAAGTTGTTGAAATCGCCAAGCGCCTTGGCTTCTCTTGGGGAGGGGATTGGAAAAACTTCCCTGACTATCCTCATCTTCAAATGGACTTTGGTTATTCCATTAATAAGCTGCGCAAAGGGCACTATCCGCCTATCGAGTAAATCAGCCCATTTAAAGCAAAAAAAGAGAGTGAAGACTTGGTTATTAAGTCTTCACTCTTTTCTATTCTGCTTCAATTTTATTAGCTAATTCGGTATATTACAGACCCGCTATAATTTCATATGAGCGCAATCTAGCTTGGTGATCATAAATATGTGCGGCGACCATAATCTCATCCGCCTTCGTCGCCTCAATATATTGCTTCAGCTTCGTGCGTACCGTCTCTGGCCCGCCAACAATGGAAGAGCCTAGTTGCTGCATCAAAGCAATCTTCTCCTGCGCTGTCCAGACGTCATCCATATTGCGAACAGGTGCAGGCAAAGCTCCACGCGTGTTGCGAATAAAGGATAGGAACAGCTGCTGCATCGATGTCGCTAAATATTCAGCCTCTTCATCCGTATCTGCCGCAATGACATTGACCGCTACCATTCCTTTTGGCTTATCGAGAATCGCTGATGGCTTAAAGCTGCTTCGATAAAGATTCATTGCTGGAACTGTGAAATTGGGCGAGAAATGTCCTGCAAAAGCAAATGGCAGGCCCAGCTGTGCAGCGAGCAAGGCGCTAAAATCGCTCGAGCCCAGCAGCCAAATCGGAATTTCTAGACCTTCGCCCGGAATCGCTCGCACTGGCATGCCCACCTCAGCACTCGACGGATCTAGAAACGCGCGCAGCTCAGCCAGCTGCTCGGGGAAATCATGCCCATTGCTTCTTCTGTTTCCACGAAGGGCAGCTGCTGTAAGACCATCCGTTCCAGGAGCGCGGCCAAGTCCTAAATCAATACGGCCTGGAAACAACGATTCCAATGTACCGAATTGCTCAGCAATAACGAGCGGTGCATGGTTCGGCAGCATAATCCCCCCAGCGCCTACACGAATCGTGGATGTACCTGCCGCAACATGGCCAATAACGATGGATGTCGCTGAGCTGGCGATGCTTGGCGCATTGTGGTGCTCCGCAAGCCAGTAACGGTTATAGCCCCATTTTTCCGCATGCTGTGCAAGATCTAATGTATTGCTAAGTGATTCGGCAACAGTGCCGCCTTCTACAATGGGAGATACATCAAGAACGGATAACGGAATATTAAAAGCTGAATTGTTTATCGTTTGTTCTGACATGACATTCACTCTTTTCTTTACGAATAGAAGCTGCAGCTTCTATCAATATTATTATTGGCAAATCAACTGTACTATTATTAGATACATTTTACACGTAAAAAAGAGCCGCTGCAAATGCATCAGCTTCATGACAGGAGCGGTAATATACAGTATTCAACCATATTTACCGCTCTATCGTGAAACAGACATGATGCCTGCATAAACTGGCAAGCATTGAAAAGCATCAAACCTGCTTTTCTTTAAGCTGCTGCTGACATTTTCGAATCTTGTCCAAAGCAGTTTGAAGCGTATTTTGCTCCAAATAGGCCACGTAATGAAGCTCTGCCTCGTAAAAAAAATGATCCATCACCACTTGAATATTCGCGGATACCAGACAGTCCTCCTCTGGATTTCCTGAACACCAATGCGGCTTTAGCGTACCGCCTGATAGTGCTCGATATATTTGGGCCAGCGTAACCTCATTCGGCTCACAATTCAAAATATATCCCCCGCCGATTCCTTCCTTTGTCTTCACAAAGCCATGCTTCCGTAAGGAACTCATAATTTTGCGAATACGTGTCGGATTCGTCGAAACGTTGCGAGCAATGGTCTCGCTGCTCGCCATATGATCAGGCAAATAAGCTAACAGCACTAAGCTGTGAACCGCAACCGTAAATTCACTATTCATTTTCACAACTCCCTCTCAAGAAGGATACTGTAATGTTATTTCATACAGTTGATAATGTCAAACCTTCCACCCTAAGAATAGCACAGAGAGAAAGCCTTGGTATAGGCTTTCTCCCTGTCAAACTTTTTTGAGCAGCTTTATTTGAGGCTATCGCTGCTTATATCTTTAAAAACTTTCCCCATTGTCCTTCATCATACACTTGCCCAACCGTTACACAATGATGACTCAGTTCACCCAGATCTCCGAATAATATTCCTTCATAAAATGAAACAGCTGCTCCAACTGCTCCAATCCCTTCGACTCCGCCGCCTGTGCTTGCCGAAGCAGTACGATTGCACGATCCGCGGTTTCAGGGTCCTTCGACTTGCCGCCTTCTGGGAAGGGGAATAGCTCTCTCAGCTTGCCCAGCGCCTCAGCAACTACCTCGTAATGCAGCGCTGCTTCACCCGCATGCTTGCGAACCGTTCTCTCCACAACATTTGTCCCATCCCAGCGGAATGCCAATTCGCGTAAAAAACGAGCAGCGAACTCACGCGCATCAGAAATGACAGCAATGTTATAGGCATGACCATGCTCATCCGCATTTCGCCGCTCCATCACACCAATCCATGCCTCATAACCCGCTAAGCCCTGTACAAATTTATCCTCGAACACATGCGTCCATTCCTTGCCTCGCCCATGATCCACGATCATCGATAACGCCATGCGCAATATTTCGTATTTCGAGTGAGGCAGGCTTTCGCTAATCGTCGTCACGAACAACAAATCAATCTTGGAATCGGCAAAATCGGCATAACTTATCGTGCCGTCCTTCGATACATCTTTTGCATGAAAGAGCTGCTTATCATCATCATAACCATAGATCAAACCGAATTCAGGTATAAACAAATCAAATGAAATGGCAGGGATGCCACGGTCGATTGACTGCTGAACGAGAGCGATAGTTCGCTCTACTTTATCCGGCGTTAACGGGAGCATAGGATCAGCCAAACAGCTCGTAAAGCCGAGATTTCCTATATTCCTCCTCAATATATATCCACCTGGGAATGAGGTTGGCCCTGCCGCGTTAATACTGACGGGATCAATATTCATGCGAAAGGCATGACCGGTAAATCCCATCACATCTGTTAGCGTAAAATGTTTTTTATCCGTGTAGCTCACCGCGCCATGTATAGCAGCAGCGGCCGAGGTCCATGTTTTGGACCAATCCCTATCCAGCGTCATTATTTTCAGCTCCATTCAAGATTTGTCATAAACGTTCTGAACCTACATAGGGGGCGGAGTGAGAATTTTCCTTCTGGGCAAACCGAGCAACGCCCGTTGCTCCACATATAAACTAATCGATATGCGAATACGCTCCTTCTGAAGCTTAACCCTTGATCTCGACAGCATATTGTATACGTTTGAAGTCGTCGTATCGAACAGCTCAGCAATCTCAGCCGGCGGCAGCTCGCCAAAAAATCGTGCTTCAAAAATGTCCCGCTCCCGCTTGTTCAAGCATCGGATCAGCGTATGAATGCTCTGGAGCGTTTCTTGGCGGATGACAGCATGCTCCGGATTTTGTCCTTCACTCGGCTCATTCATGGCTTGATCTGTTAAATGAAACAGGATGCTATCGATATCGCTCCAATCAACCAACTGCCCGCTTTTACCTGCCTCTGCTGGCAGCCCTGATTGGCTCATGAAGCTAACGAATGGCCGTTCCTTGCTATAGGGTCCGCCTCTCCTCAGCTTCATATAGGCTTGATTTCGCACGATCCGGTGCAGCCAAGGAATAAACCTGCTTGCGTCTGTAAGCGTACCGAGGTGCATAAATGCACGAATCAGCGCTTCCTGCACAATGTCCTCTACCATAAACGCATCCTTCGTCAAGCTGCCAGCGAGTCCAAGCGCCTTAGCTCGATGACGACGCACCAGCTCCCCGAAAGCTTCCTCATCGCCGGACCTTGTTCGTTCAACTAACGACTGCTCTTGTGCTTCTGCCCCTGCTCCACTGCTTAACAGAGATGGCAAATCGGGCGCCCAAACCTCCATCATTCATCCCCCTTACTAGACAGATGCCACTTACGCCAAATATCTATCAATGGATCAAAACTTTTTTATTTTATAATCAAAAAGAAGCTGCCTATCAGGCAGCCTCTCCTACTCTCTAACGGTGCTGTTCAAAACGGTTTTCTTTACTTAACCTCTTGATGGTCTCCAGCTCAGCGGGAGATAGCTGAAGAACTTCACTTGCCGCGATATTGTGCTGCAGCTGTTCTAACGAGCTCGCGCCAGGAATGACAGCAGCTACAGCTGGATTGGCCAAAGCATACCGGATTGCTGTATGCGCCAAATCACGAGAGCCTTCTCGCATCTCTAGCAAAACGTCTCGCAAAGATGACAGCTCCTCTTTGTCATAATCCAAATAACCCTTATCCGCCTTGGCAGCTCCATTATCGGTTAAAATCCCTTTTGCCACCGGACCTCGAGCGATTAAACTAATGCCCTTCTCTTCTAATAAAGGCAATATTTGCTCTTCAGGCCTTCTGTCCAAAATACTATATTGGCTCATCACACTGACGATATTTGAACGCTCCACATATTCTCGAATAACATTTGGACGAATGGAAGAAATGCCGTAATAGCGAATGAGTCCCTCTTGCTTAAGCTCCTCAAATGCTTCAATCGTCTCCGATATGGGATCATCCAGTGTACCTCCATGCAGCTGATACAAATCGATATAGTCCGTTTGGAGCCTTCGCAAGCTGTCTTTTACAGCCGACTTAATATAAGCTTTGGACGGGTCCCACGACCAGCCCGCTTTTCCCTTCTCCCAACGATTGCCGACCTTCGTCGCAAGTACAATATCTGCCCGTTTTCCCTTTATTGCCTCGCCGATTATTTCCTCATTAAGACCCTCATCATAAAGATCAGCCGTATCTAGAAAATTAATGCCCTTCTCGATCGCTTCATGTACTAAGGCTGTCGCTTTTACTTTATCTGTCCCTAGTGACATGCAGCCAAGGCCGATCTCACTTATGTAGAGCTCTGATTTCCCGAGACGATTGTGCTTCATGCTTGAAATCTCCTTTTCCTTAACCGATAATCTAGCCGCTTCATTATTCATTTATGATATTACTTTTGGACTAAGGGAGCAACAAAAATGGTTCCACTATTAACACTTTAAGGAAATCTGATCCAATATGCCATGTAGTAGCGTTAGAGACTGCTCAGTGCGCGCGAATTGACTGCGAATCTGTTCAGCTGTTTGAATGTATGGCGCCTGAACTAGCTCTGAAGACCAGTGTGCAAACATGGATTCCATGCATGCAGCTGTCGTCTCCAAATGAAATTGCAGTCCCATGACATGCTCGCGATAAGCGAATGCCTGCACCTTGCACGCCTCTGAAGAAGCGAGGAGCCGCGTGTCCTGCGGCAAGTCGAAGGTATCGCCATGCCACTGAAACGAAACAAATTGCTCAGGCATGCCGCAGAGCCAAGGATGCTGCTCCTGCGTACGGTTAATCGAATGCCAGCCTATTTCTTTATGCGTATTTCGGTATACTCGGCTTCCCAGCAGTTCAGCTATCATTTGAGCACCAAAGCAGATGCCCAGCACTTTTTTGCCAAGCTGAATGGCTTGCCGTACGAACTGCTTCTCTGCCGTAAGCCAAGGATATTTCTCCTCTTCATAGACGCTCATTGGCCCGCCGCATATAACAAGCAAATCCATATCGTCAAGCCATTTGACATCAATCTCAAGAGCAGGATTCTTAACATCCAAGCGATGTCCTCCAAAGCTGGCCCATGAACGAAATGCATAATCATCATCAAAAGCGAAGTGTTTAAAAGCTATGATATTCATCATTCATTCCCCATCCTTGCTCGCATATGACCTGTAATGAGCTTAATTATAGTCTCATTATTTAGTATCGTTAATATCACTTTCCTGAATAGTGAGAAGACATCAATAAAAAACAACTAGTTCCCTAACCCATATCATGGTACATTTCCAATAGCATACTTATAATCTTAAATGTGAGTAACGCAATACGTAATGAAAGGATGGATCATATGGGGAAAAAGATATTAAAAACAATTGGTACGCTTATCCTACTCGCAGTTGCGATTGCAGGAGGGTTTTTACTGTATATTACTTTATCCGATTATAAACCCGCAGAAGTTATCGAGATTACGTCAGAAAATAATAAAGAACAACTCATCGAGCAAGGCGTTCCATTTACAGTTACGACCTTCAATATCGGCTATGCTGGCTTGGACAAAAAACAAGATTTTTTTATGGATGGAGGTAAAAAATCACGTTCCAGCAGCAAAAATCAAACGATTTCCAATCTAGACTCCATTTCGTCCTTTATGAAAACAAACCAATCCAACTTTTATTTGCTTCAGGAAGTCGATGCCCGCTCATCAAGAAGCTACCATATTAATGAAATAGACTATTTGGCAAAACCTTTGGAAGATTACAGCTATGCATTTGCTTATAACTATAAAGTGGCATGGGTTCCCGTTCCGATTTTTAATCCAATGGGCTCCGTTCAGAGCGGCCTTCTAACCTTCTCAACATTCAAAAACAAAAGCAATCAGCGATACGATCTTCCAGGCAAAGAGAGCTGGCCGATACAGCAGCTTGAATTGGATCGTGCCTTTATAGAAAGCAGATTTGAGGTCAATAACGGCAAAGAGCTTATTGTTATCAATCTTCATTTATCTGCCTTTGATGAGGGCGGCAAAATCCGCAAGCAGCAATTGGATTATTTAGCCGCTTTTTTAGAGAAGGAGAATGGCAAGGGCAATTATATTATTGTAGGCGGAGATTGGAACCATGCCCTGCCCGGCACTGCCCCTGATCGATTCGAAACGACACAGGCATGGCCAGAATGGCTTCAGCAGTTTCCTGAGGATTTCAAACCAAGCGGCTTCAAGTGGATGGTCGACGACAGCATCGCTACTGTACGTACATTAGATATTGCATACACGGAAGGCGTTAATTTCAGAGCCATAATTGATGGTTTTCTCGTTTCTTCAAACGTAGATAAAATTCGGCTGCAAAGTACAGATTCAGCATTTGAACACAGCGACCATAATCCGGTAACTGCTGAGTTTATTTTACGATAAAGCAAAGAGCCCCGATTTTTCGTAATCGGGGCTCTTTTGTAATTAACGCACATTGAGCTGTTGTTGCTTCAATGCATATTATTTATTTGACGCTAGATTTCAAGCTGGCAGGTTGTTTAAATGCGAGCAGCTTGCCTTTTGCCTGAACCACAATCATTCCGCTCTCAAGCAGCGTCTCTCCAAACTCTCTTTCATTTGTTTTTAATTGTACAATTGGCGCTGCTGTATCTAAATGGATAGCTGATATCGTTCCATCCGTTTGCGCCACATATATCCCTTTACCAATTAAATCAAAACGTGCGATGAGGCCTGTTACACCAGCATTATAATCCACGGTTGTCTTATTAATTAATTTAACCCCATATATCCCGCGGCCATTCGTATAAATCAATTTTCCCTCATATGGCCCAGCCGCATATTTGAATCCTGGCGCGTAAACAACAGGCTTATACACCTTGGGCTCTATTTTGCTCGGATCAGCATTTAGAGGGTAACTATACACCTCAGAATTGAAATTGACTAAAACGTTGTCCCCGTTAATCCAAGCGTCTCCTTCATTTCCGGATTCTCCTTTATTTAAGTCAATCTTTAAAGGATTATATTGTACGCTGTTAAGTACTTTGCCCGTCTTGATATCTAGGRTATCAAGTGTAGTTAATGGAGCAGGCTCGAACAGGTTAACGAGCTTCTGCGCAGTTATAGTTCCATCCTTTGCACCAATAGGAAAGTTGTAATGTGCAGCTTCCCAAACCCTTTTTCCTGTCTTGCGATTAAAAGCATGAAGGAGCGAGTATGTGTAAGCACCCGATAACTCATTTTCTCCTATTATAAAATCGCCATGAAACAGTATCTTTTTGCGCAGCGGCTCTTTGTAATTGTCACGCCACTGAAATTTCCCATCCTTTATGCTGTAAGCTTGAATGTCTCCATTAAAGGTAAATAGCTGATCGCCATCCGGAATAATATCATGAATGTTATTAGCGCTCACGGAAGCCACCCATACTTTCTTGCCTGAGGACGCCTTAATAGCGTGAACACGGCCTCCGCTCGAATTGACGTACAGTTGGCCTTCCTTATATACGACAGGAGCTTTGAGCTGACTGCCATACTCCCAAAGTTTTTTCCCATTCTGAATATTAACAGCTATCACTTTTCCCTTTAGCAAATAAAAGGCTTTACCTTCACCTGTTGCTGCTATACCTTCGTAGTTCAATGACCATTGCGGTTTAATAATAGGAGCAGCTATCTCCGTTTCCTTGTTATCTCCCACATAGGAAGTGCGTGAATCAAATGATGCAGATACAACAGAACTCATTAATAGTAGAGAACAGCATGCCATCATAACGCCTCGCGAAAAAGCTGTTTTCCAGTTTCTCATTTCACACCTTCTTATCTCCAATTTTCATCACCCAACTTACATAACGTATAATAATTGTAAAATGTTTCTAATCAATCCGTGTTGTCTTCACACTAAAAAGACCAGTCAAGGATAAATCCCTGCTGGTCATTAAATATGAATACTATTCATCCTGCGGAAACGGTTTTCTGCCCATAAACCCATCATGTAAACCATGATAATGGCTAACCTCAGCTTCGCCTTCCTTCCAGCAAATCAGAATATCCTCATTATCGAGCACCGCTGGAAAGTCAATTAAACCAGGAGTAATCATTTTCAACTGCACGCCTTTTCGCGAGAAGTTTTCAATTAGCAGGTCTACCTCCATCTTCATAAATTCCAGCTGGCTTTCCCTCTCAAAGAAAGGGTCCTCACTGCCTTCAATAGCAGCAAAAACTTGTTCATAAGCAGCCTTCTCTTTCTGATAACTTATATATAAATCTTCAAATTGCGCCGTAATGTGTTGAAGCTTCCGTAAATCCTCTTGCAACTGCGGCAGCATCTCGTTCGCTTCGCTCAGCGTGAAGGTTTTGTTCCCCATCCCGTAAACACTCCCTATCTGATGATAATCATTTATTACATTCCATAATAAGTATCCTACACTCTCTTTCAAGCTCCGTAAAGGAATGGGTTCTAGAGAAGAGTTGGAATCTGCTCCTCTTTTGACGAAAGAGCAAGGTCCTGTCTTCCCTCGAACGATCACAGATACCTATTCATGGTTGAAAAATAAGCCTATATAGTACTGTTCTTTTTCTTCAAAATTCTTTTCCTCTTACTTTCGCAAACACCATCGTATCCCGCAGAATACCGTTGACATCACATTTTTCATTTCGGAGTATGCCTTCTAAGGTGAAGCTCAGTCGCTCTGCAACTCGCGCGCTTCGATAATTCCTAGCATCACAACGTATTTCAATACGATTGGCTTCTAGCTCATTTATTGCAAATGTTGAAATTGCATTCGTCGCTTCCGTTATATACCCATGGCCGCTGTAAGCTGTACGAGCCCAATACCCGATTTCAAATTTTCGCGCTTGCCAATTTATGCGATGAAGACCGCTGCTTCCTATCAACTGACCTGTATCCTTTAAAAAAAGCAGCAGCATGAGGTCTGAACGATCCATATACTTGGACCGAGACTTCCTGATGACAACTTCAGATTCTTCGATCGTAGGCATCGCTTGAGCCCATGGCATCCAAGGTTTGAGCTCATTTTCACTTTCTATAACGGCCTCATTCAGCTTCGCTCCGTCCCCCCATTGGGGCGCGCGGATAAGAAGACGGCTGCTTTCAAAACTCTCTGGAATGGATAACAGCAACGGGTTGTTATTATAATGGCTCATCCTAACGCACCTCCAAGAATGGCTTCCTTTCAGCCGAATATTATAATCGTCTGCCTTTTTCATCTAAATGAATATCTAAAGCTTTGATCGTTCTTATTAAAACTTTAATGAGTAAATATAGACAATAAATACCCATAAGCGCAACGACACCATACACAATAAACAATACTATTGGAAATATTCCGAAAATAATACCTGATGACATACCGTCCATTACCTCATATCCCCCTTATGTATTTATTTTAAAGAACAGAAAAGTTCAGTTATGTATTAACTTACAGATATTAACTGTAAAATGCAATCATCCCTACGATCATTTTTACCTACGACTATGATATTGCGTCAAGGGCAAGCATTCTTCTGAGCAAAAAAAAGAGCCACAGCTAAAATTCTCTTATCGAAGTAGGTGCCTGGACATTTCTTCAATAGAGGGATTTTAGTATGACTCACTATCAGATTAATGCATATTCTGAACCTTTAGCATTTTTTAAACCCATCAATCTACTCATTCAAATACGTCGTCACCCGGTTCTGGATCAGCTTGCTCACTTCTTCCGCAGATTTCTGCCCGCTCATGAAGCAATTGAACTCCTCCATGGCGATCATTAGCACCTTCATATCGCTAAATCTTCGAAAATCCGTCTACCGACTGAACGTACTTCTCCACGTCTGCCAGCGAGATGGATTCCATGCTCATGCCGCCTTCTCCCGTTTCCTGCGATACTTTGTATTCCTTCAAGTCGATATGAATGTTTGTATGCTTTTCCTCAAATTTTACCATCACTGACGTTTTAATACCACTATCGCTGATCCATCCTGCTGACGTTTAAGCGATGTTTACTTTTACTGCCGATACCGCAACCTACTTTTCACCCAAAACAACTTTTTCATATACGTTTCCGTTCAGTGAGATGTGCACTCCAGCGGATATCATGATCTCCGACCAACGTTAATTCTCATTTGGAGTACATTTCGAAGCTAGCATCGGCTAATGCTATGAAGGAGGTTTTAAAGCAATACAAAAAAAGCTCATTAGATAAAATATCTAATGAACTATCGTTTATGCAATATGGTGCCGATGAGAGGACTCGAACCTCCACGGTTTCCCTCACGATTTTGAGTCGCGCGCGTCTGCCATTCCGCCACATCGGCATTTGAGTAAAGATGGCGTGCCCTAAGAGATTCGAACTCCTGGCCTTTTGATTCGTAGTCAAACGCTCTATCCAGCTGAGCTAAGGGCACATTTTATAAAATTGTAATGGAGGCGCCACCTAGACTCGAACTAGGGGTAGAGCTTTTGCAGAGCTCTGCCTTACCACTTGGCTATGGCGCCAACTTAAATGGAGCGGAAGACGGGAATCGAACCCGCGACCCTCGCCTTGGCAAGGCGATGCTCTACCGCTGAGCCACTTCCGCAACTAAATGGCTGGGGATTCAGGGATCGAACCTGAGAATGACGGAGTCAAAGTCCGTTGCCTTACCGCTTGGCTAATCCCCAACAAAAAATGCCATACTACTTATTAAAAAATGGGGCGATCGAGGGGAATTGAACCCCCGAGTGTCGGATCCACAAACCGATGCGTTAACCACTTCGCCACGACCGCCATAAATAAAATCAGGTGCTGGACAAAAAAGAAAACCCACTTTTGTGGGTCATCTGCTAATGCACGCATTAGCAAGTTGCGCCCTGAAAACTGGATACGAAAGATTAGGCTTGCTGAAGCCTTTTTAGCTGCTGTCTACTGGATGTATGGGTCACAGTAAACGTGTTTAGGATAAGCCCTCGACCGATTAGTATTCGTCAGCTACACACATTGCTGTGCC